>NZ_VSTH01000001.1 GCF_008123965.1 Bradyrhizobium hipponense
GGTCTTCGTCGTATGCGTACTTTCGACTTCGCGAGCTAGACTCCGTTGAGCCGTATTCATGAGCCGCTCACCCAGTACCTTGAGGGCGTCTCGGTAGGCCTGATTGATGCTCAAATCGAATGCCGTGCCAGAGGGCGGCGTTGGAACAGCCCCTACGGCATCGACACTGTCGGTGTTCAATCCAGTATTTGGATCAATTGCGCTCCCCTGCCGTGCGTTGATCGTAGCTCGGAACGACTCTTCGCCGCCGTAATATCGGCCGTAAGCCGCGGGCAGGGGGCTGTAAATCGCCCGGCTCACCCATTCGAACTGAAGATAATCCAGCGCGCCGCGCGGAAACGGAAGTAGCGGCGCGGCCGCTTGTCGCGCGCTCATCACGAATGCCGGCCAGTATTCCCAGCTGGATTCTCCGCGGAAAGCCGCGGGATGGAACATGCCAGCGTGCAGAGCGATTGGGTACTTTTACCTTCGGCCTGATCCGCGAGATGGGCGTGCGCGGCGTCCTGGTCTACTGCCATTGTGGCCATGACCGTTGCTCCGGCCGCCGACCGCTGTCCGGCTGTCCGAGGTCGAGCCGCGGCTCGTCTGTTGATCCTGGGATCGCGGTGCGAATCGCGGATGCGGTTTCCGGACCAGTTGTCGAGCTTGCCGCTGAGTTTGCGGAAAAAGCGTTCCGGAAGACCCCCGCGTCCTGTGAGGCCCTGCAAAGCCCCGGCGTGCCGGAAGGAGTGAACATTGCCAACGCTATAAGGTTTGGCAAGACATCAATCGCTCAAGCATTTCAAGCGCCATCGCTCCCCGACATGGTGCCCTCCTCTTGCGTATGTCCAAACTACGGGCAATAAACCACGGAGGCGCCACACAAGTCGAAACCACAATGACTTAGCAATCCGAGTTGAGCAGCCCCAAGAGTTTCCTGTAAGTCGAAGGAAAAGCAATTGCGTTGCCCGGTCCCACCTCGGTCGAGTTGGCAACCTTTCTAAGGTGCACGACAGCTATAGAAGGAACCAGAAGTGCGTGATGAAATTAGGATTGGCGTCGTTGGACTCGGCTACGTCGGGCTACCGATTGCTGTTGCGTTCGCACGCGCGGGATTTCAAACTGTAGGCTTCGATATAAACCCGCAACGCATAGATGAGCTCGTCAGAGGTTACGACCGGACCAGGGAAGTTGAGTCAGGCGATCTCAAAGAAGCCGATGTGGTCTATTCGAACAACGTTCGGAGTCTAGCGGCGATAAACTTTTTCATCGTGACTGTTCCAACTCCCTTGGATCACGCCAAGCGGCCTGATCTTAGTATGTTGTTTAGCGCTTCGGAGTTGGTCGGCTCGGTGCTTTCCCGGGGCGATATCGTTGTTTACGAGTCAACTGTGTATCCTGGTGTCACGGAGAATGAATGTGCGCCCTATCTGGAGAAAGCATCCGGGTTGGTAGCAGGCAGAGATTTCTTTCTTGGCTACTCGCCTGAGCGGATAAATCCTGGCGATAAAGAGCATCGCTTCGAAAACATCGCCAAGATAGTTGCCGGTCAGAATAAAAAGACGCTGGAAACGATGACGCGGGTCTATGGCGCGGTCATTAACGCACCTATCCATGAAGCACCAAACATCATGACCGCCGAAGCGGCAAAGGTCATTGAGAACACACAACGCGACTTGAACATCGCGTTGATCAACGAACTGTCGCTGATCTTTAAACGCCTTGGTATCGACACGGGCGACGTGCTGGCGGCCGCAAAAACAAAATGGAATTTCCTGCCCTTCTCGCCAGGCCTGGTCGGCGGGCACTGCATCGGCGTCGATCCGTACTATTTGACCCATATGGCAGAGCAGATCGGATACCACCCGGAAGTCATACTTGCAGGGCGCCGCGTAAACGATTCCATGAGTAAGTCCGTAGCTGACGAATGCGCTCGTGTGATGATGATGAAGAAACTTGGGCAGCCGCTGACAGTGACGATCTTGGGATTGGCATTCAAAGAGAACGTGCCTGACATACGAAACAGTCGCGTTGGAGATACGGTGAAAGAGCTTGAAAAATACGGGATCAACGTTCAGGTGCATGACCCCGTTGTAGATCGGCTCGAGGCAATGAAGGAATACGGCTTGAGTCTTTTTGAGTTTGATGATCTTGCCCGGGCCGATGCGGTGATCATTGCTGTCCCGCACAAGATCTTCAGTGAGTATGGATGGCGTCGCGTCTCCGGCTTGCTCAAGCTGGCCGATCAAGGCATTGTTTTCGATTTAAAGGGCATGTTGCCGCGGAGTGATGTGCCTAGCGGAGTCCATCTCTCCCGCCTTTGACGGATGAACTGGTTGACTGTCTGTGCAGTCTGAGATGGATATTGGACGTCTAATGCAGTTGGGGCGACTTGGAAAAAACTACGTGCCTGTTTCTTTCTCTCCGGGAGAGCAGAGCCTGAATTGTTTGAGCCCGGAGAAGCGATCTTTCATTTTTTTGATAATGCTTCTCCACCTCTTCTTCTTCTGGTTGCAGGGTGCGGTCATATGGGCGGATGCGTCAAGCTACATCAATATATCTGATGCGCTCTTAACCTCACAGCGTGGCGTCGGCATCATCACGGGGGAGCCCCTTTGGTGGCACAATTACGTCCCATTGGGCTTGCCGTTGCTTTGGAACGCCTTGACGTTGTTGCCTATCAAGCTGATCTGGCCTTGCCTTGCGGTCGGACAACATGCAATTGCCGCTTCTGCACTGGTCTATTGCACCCGATGCTTTTACTCTACTTGGCCGTCAAGATGGTTTGCGGTTGCGGCGGTGGCGCTTTGTCTCATTCCATTCTATCAATCGATGCATAATGCGCTTTTGACGGAGTCGCTATCTTCGTCGTTTTTGCTGATATCCTTGGGAACATCGGTCGCTGCAATCAATAGCCGAAACATGAGCGCTCGAGCTTCGGTTCTCTTTTGCATTTGCATATTCTTCGCAACTCAATTGAGAAGCACGGTAGCAGTATTCTGTCTTGGCATCGCTTGCGCGACGCTTATTCGGCAAGGCCGGCTGCTCTCCGGGAATCTTGCGGCATTCAGCTTGGTTTTCATCTTCGGCATTTTGCTTTTCCCGTCCATCAGAGCACTTGATGGAGGCGAGTTCATTTGGCCCCGACTGGGTCCGAGCAAGTTGTGGGCGGGGCTGTATGCAAATCCCAATCCGAGCCCGGAATTGACCGAGACATTTAGAAGCTACCAGTTGCCCCCCTCGATCAGTGCGGAAAGGCTGCTCAAGCAGGGAGCTTCGTTTGGCGACGTTACGACCGTCATGCGCTTCTGGATTGATGCCGGCGCCTCCAACACAGAAGCCATCGGCAAAATCGAGGACATGGGCCGGGCGCTGATTGCCGACGGCTATCGACCTCGACTGAACTCGATCGGCTACGGTCTTTCTTCGAGCGGTTTCAATTTTTATCTTTTAGCTCTTCCAGCCGACTATGAGATTTTCCGCGGCTTCAATGGCAGGAAGCTCTTTGCGCATGAACGCAATCACTATCTTTACCTGTCCTGGGTTCGGCCAAACGTTGGCGCCTTCGACAGTCAAATCGCCGAGTTCTTTGAGAAGGATGGCAAGTCCGAATTTCATCGGCTGTTTGCTGCATCGATGAAACCATACTTCAGAAGCCAGCCGACTTACCTTCATTTTATCATGGGGTTGGTCGCCTATATTCCGCTTGACCTCTTCTTTCTTCTTTCATTAGCGGCATCTGCGGTTCTCCTGAGAAAGGACGTTTTGCTTGGCTCGATATTTCTCGGGATACCCCTGATCAATATCTACATCACGGGAAGCTCGTTGTTCGCGGACGTCCGCTATAGTTACGCTTTGCTCGGGACGTTCCTTTTTTCCATAGCAACTTGCGTTGTCCTTTTGCCTCTGCATCCAACGCCGGTTCTTCTTCAGATCTCCGCGATCGTTAAGAGGAACTTTTCATTCGCCAAGAAGGGGGTGGAGTTGCGGAAGTCCAATTCCGACTGAAGGCGCTCGCTCGCTGGAGCCTTCGAGCATGACTCGAACACCGCGTACAGGCCGCCGATCGTCCGTTGCTCCACCCGCGCCATTGGCGTACAACACTGAAGGACGCTAACTAGCTCTGGATGAACGTTCAGGGTGCCCCAAAGCAAAGTTACGCTCGGGGCTGGCTTTGGAAGCCAAGACAATATCGAGGGCACGAACCCTGAGTTCGTGAAGTCAAAGATGCCGACGCTGATAACCGGCGCAGCTGGTTTCATTGGATATCACACCGCCTACCGTCTGTTGGAGGCAGGTCACGACGTCGTTACGATCGATAATATTTGCGATTACTATGATGTGAATTTGAAAAGAGCCAGACTAAGCCGGCTTTCTGCCTTTCGGAATTTTCACTTTATCGAAGCGAATCTCGAAGATTGCGCCGCCGTTTCAGGCTTATTTTCAAAGTTTAAGCCGGAGAAGGTCATTCATTTGGCGGCCCAGGCTGGCGTGCGCTATTCCCTGGAAGCGCCACATGCTTACACCAACTCAAATATCATAGGCTTCTTGAACATATTGGAGGGCTGTCGCCACAACGGCGTCAAGCATCTCGTCTTTGCGTCGTCTTCGTCCGTATACGGCGCAAATACCAAGATGCCGTTTTCCGTCAGTCATAACGTTGATCATCCTCTCAGCCTCTACGCGGCGACCAAAAAATCCAATGAGCTAATGGCGCACTCGTATGCCCATTTATACAATCTGCCTGTAAGCGGATTGCGATTCTTCACCGTGTACGGTCCTTGGGGTCGGCCGGATATGGCGCTGTTTCTCTTTACGCGCAGCATTATTTCCGGAACGCCCATCGACGTATTCAACAACGGGCAGCATGACCGAGACTTCACCTATATTGATGATATTGTCGAAGGCGTCGTTCGGGTTGCAGACAAGATTGCAACGCCCAGCGCGGACCGAAATTACGAGGCGCCCGATCCGGCAACTTCATCGGCGCCCTACCGAATTTACAATATTGGAAACAGAAATCCGATTAAGCTGACTTCATTTATTGAGTGTATCGAGGCGAAAATCGGCAGGAAGGCCATTAGACGATTTCTTCCGATGCAGCCGGGCGACGTAGCCAGCACATATGCCGACGTTGATAGTCTCGTTGAAGCTGTTGGATTTCAACCGAAGACCTCGATTGAAGAGGGAGTCGGGAAGTTCGTCGATTGGTATTTAAGCTACTACAAGCCCGACCAGTCCGCCTAACCACGTTGCGAGGGGCCGCCAGGAGTTTTCATCGTGCCCCGGTCACACTCCAGCTGTAGCCGTGCCGGTGGTGGGTACGAACGTTCGTGAAGCCGTTGTTCTCCAACAGGCTCCGCGCCTCGTCTTCGCTATAATACTTGGCGTATGCTGGATTGAGCTGGTCATAGATCACCAGGCGTCGCTTATCCGGGGGCAGCCGGCGATAGACCGTTTGCATATATTGGCGCATTGGAAGCGGCAGGATTCGCGAAGCCGCGGTGTACAACATCGCAATGAAGTCCAAGACGTGGCACAGAATGGCTAGCAGGCGATGCGGCATTCGCTTGGTGACGGCTCGCAAGGGCTCGAACAGCGCCAGGTATATGCCATTGCCTTCCCGACCGTAGAGCCAAATGAAAATCACGCCTCCCGGTCTTAGCGCGCATCTCGCCGCCTTGACGATCGGTGCGGGATTCTCGACGTGATGCAGCACGCCGATCGATACCACGAGGTCGAAATCACGATCCTGCGGAATGGCCGTCCCGTCGCAGCGTATCACCTCGACCCGGCTGGCGCGATCCGCGGTGTTGGCAGCGACAACAGCGAAGGATTCCGAGGGCTCAAGTGCGGTCACGTGCGCGGCGCCGGCATCCAGCAGCATATTTACTATTCGGCCAGTACCAGATCCGATATCCGCAACAGTGCGTCCGCGCACATTGTCGAGGCTCAGTAGCGGCTCGCAGATATCGGCAAAGAGTGCGAGCGAGCCATAATAGCCGGAATTGTCGGTGTAACGGGTCCATTGATCGCCGAAATCGGCAATCGTCCGCTGACCGAGGTCCGGCTTGGATTTTGCTGAATGCGAGGATGTCATTGTCCGTTTCCCGCTTCCGGCGCGCGCCGCGCTTTCTGGATCAGGTGCGCGTAGCCAGATAGAGATAGTTCATTCCATAAACGAACCGCTTTACGGAAACCTGCTTGAAGCCGGCTTGCTCAAGAAGCGGTAGCATCTCAGTCTTGTCTATTCCCATGACCTCGCCTTCGGCAACGTCGCGGTGCTTGTCTTCGCTGTACCACCAGATGGCATGGCCAACATCGCCGATCAGCCGCCCGATCATCGTCGCTACCAGCAAACCGCCGGGCTTGAGCACACGATGCGCTTCCTTCAGAGCACCGATCCGCTCAGGGATATGATTGAGGCATGCGACAAAGGCGACCGTATCGAAGCTTTCCGCTTCGAACGGAAGGTTGTCCGAGGATGCGATCTTTAGTGTATCCCCGCCCCAGTCGACGACATCGACGCCGACGCTGTCGTCCGCGCTGGCGTCATCCTTGCCTGAGCGGAGCAGCCTTTGTCGATAGAGACGTATCAGCGCATTGTCGCCGGCGCCGATGTCGAGAACCCGTCCCCTGAGCTGCGGCAACACGGCGGCATAGCGCTCGGCCCGTAGCGATGTCAGGTGCAGCCGTTCGTTCTGTGAATCCGGCAGCAGAACCATCCGCAGGGGGGCACCGGCTAGGTCCCAGGCCGACTGCAGCAGGCTCTTGCGCGGGGCGAGCGCCCAGTTGGGCGGGAGAGTTCCATCATGTGTCGTTGCATTGGGATTCATGGCTGAACCCGTGTCCCTTTCGCTATCAGGGGAGGCAACCAAGCGATCATTTCACCGCCGGCGCGATCGCCTTCCCTCGCAATGCCTGCAGCAGCGGCCAGGCGAAAATTAATCCTGGGACACTGGCCGCCAGATTGCAAAGACCTATGCTCAAGCTGAGGGCGACCGCATCCGAGTCGACCAGAACGCCACTAGGTACGAGCAAAGCGGCGAACGCAATCTCGCGCGAGCCAAATCCAGCATAGAAGATCGGAACGACCTGCGAAAGATAGATGGCCGGCGTCGTCGTGAACGCGACCCAGAGCGGAATGCGCAAGCCGAGCCCGAGCCCGAGCAGCAGCAGCATCGCTGCGAACAGGCCGGTGCTGACGGCCGCGAGGCCAAGCTGCCAGCCGAAGCGATGGCACGTCGCGATATGTCCCAAAAACCGTCGCGCGGCTTCTGCTGCGGATTTGAGGAACCGCACGTGCAAGGTCAAGCCGAAGGCAGCGGCTCCGAGGAGCACGAGCAGCCCGCCAAAGGTCGCGACCTGAGCCATGACGATCCGCCAAGGCCAGCCCATCGAGATCTGCAGCGGAAGCAACAGCAGTCCAAAAAGCGCAAATCCGGCCACCGCCAGCGCGCGATCTGCAATCACGCCCTCCACCGCCTTGCCGACCGGCATTTTCAGGAGCTTGCGCGAAACCAGCGCGCGCATGGCATCCGCCAGCGCGCCGAAGGGGACAAAATGCGCGCTGAAGAGCGTCAGGAGGTTGAGCTTGAGCAACGGGAAGTAATGCACCGGACCCTCAGGACAAAGGGTTTGGAGTACCGACTGATAGCGCAGGGTTGCGACTGCGATGCTCAGCAACATCAGCATCATGGCGGCGACGAAGAAGCCCGGCCGCATCGCCAACAATTGCCGCAACACCTGGCTCAAATCGACCGCGTATGACACCAGCCAGAGCAGCAACGAGGTCGATATCAGCGGCGCGGCGGATCGGCCGACCTTCAAGACATGGCTTCTCAAAACAGTCCCGGCGGTAATTTCGCTTCGCGGTCCTTTGCAAGCGGTAGCGCGCGATAGGGTGTGATGGTTTCGTATTGGACGAGGCGCATCTGGCTGAGCTGGTCGGCGATCAGCCCCAGCATGCCGATGAGAAGGCCGGCGAGCATCAGGAAGATGCCGAACGTGGGAAACCCTTCGCCGTGCAGGATTGCCAGGGTCGCGCCGTAGAGGGCGCCGATGCTGAACATCGCCAATGCGAAGGGCAGGAAAATCCGCATCGGGGCGAACATCATGATCACCCGCATCACCAGCAGCAGACTGGCAAAGCCCGCGCGGAGGGTGACCTTGCTAGTTCCGATGCGGGCGGCGAGCTCCACCGGATGGTATCCGATGGGATAACCGCGCTCGAGCATCACCAGCAGGCTCGTCATCGACGCGCTGTAACCATTCGGAAGCAACGGCAAATATCGACAGATCACCTCAGTGCGGAACACGCGAAGCCCGCAGTTCATGTCGCGACCGCCGCGGAACCCGAGCGACCGGGCGAGCATCAGGATCACCGCCTTGCCGACGCCGCGGACCGCGGAGACGCCGCCTGATATTCGCTGGCCGATCACCGCCGCCAGACCGCCCTGGCGAATGGCACCTATCATCGAAACCAGATCGCTGACGCGATGCTCGTTATCGGCGTCGAACCAGGCGACCAGCGGACGGCTGGCGTGGGCCATGCCGGTTTTCAGCGCGGCTCCGTATCCCCGGTTGAAGCCATGCCGCATCAGGGTCACGTTCGGATATTTTCCGACAACCTCGGCGGTGCCGTCGGTCGAGCCATCATCGACGACGATGATTTCGGCGCCCGGCACTGCAAGCGAAAGCTGCTCCAGAGTCGGACCAATCCCGCCCGCTTCATTGAACGCCGGAATGATGACTGAAACGTCTTCGAACGGTCGCAAAATTGTTTCCTAAGGCTCGGAAAGCACAGCTAGACATTGGCCGTTGTTCGCCACGTCGCCAAGGTCAGCAAGGTCCAGAGGGTGTAACTATAACGGGAATTTCCGTCAACGTGCTCTCGCCAGAGCCGCCGCACGGCATCCGGCTGCAGGAAGGGCGCCAGACAATCAGCCTCCCTGTCCAACAGCCTTTCTCCAAGCGACCTCAGGCCATGGCGCAGATAGCTTGCCACCGGAATATTGAAGCCCTTTTTAGTCCCCTGTGTCAGGTCCTTTGGCAGACCGTGTCTCTCGAGATAGGCGCGCAGAATGCGCTTGTCCGGACCGCGAAGCGGGCTGATCACCGCCACGTCGAGGCCATTGGCGAATTCCATGATGCGCCGGTCGAGGAACGGCACCCGCACCTCAACGCCGTGCGCCATGCTCATCGAATCGGTCTTCATTAGCATGTCGCCAGGAAGATAGTAACGCTGATCCGCCTCTAGCGCCCGGTCCGCCGCGGAGCCTTCGGTGCCGAGTGCCGCGGCATATTCGTCGAGGGCGTCAGCCTCGCGATCAATGTCCTTCATTCCGGTGCCATAGAGGGTGTGGATCTGTTCGGGAAATAGATATCGCCGCCACTGCGGGTGTGGCCGCGCGCCGCCGTTCGCCATGCCGGCGAGCAATCGCGCGAATTTTTCCGCGGCTCCCACCTTGGCCTGGCTCGCCGCCGCTTTCGCAAACAGCGCGTCTGAAAGATGTCGCATCGCGAAATTCGGAAACAAAGGCCCCACGGCCGTTGCAAGCCGGGTAGCGCGATAGGTTTCGTAGCCGGCGAAGAACTCGTCGGCGCCATCCCCGGTCAGCAGGACGCGGACTTCCCGGCCGGCCTTCTGGCAAAGCGAATAAAATGCCAAAGCGCTCGAATCGGCCAGCTGGCCATCGACCTTGGCGACAACGTCCAGAAAGCGAATCTCGATATCTTCCCCGGTATCGATCGAAACAAAACGTTGGCGTAGATTGGTGTGTCTGGCGGTGACCGCGGCGAGTCCACTTTCGTCGAAGGCGGCTTCGCCGAAACTGGCGGTATAGGCCGACAGGTCCGAGCGACCAGGCAGCGCGGTGGCGATCAGCGCGCTGTCGATTCCGCCGCTCAACAACAGAGCGACCGGCACGTCGCTGATGAGCTGATCATCGACCACCTCGGGCCAGAGCTGGTCGAAACGGGAAAGGGCTTCTTCGAAGCTCACGATCTTGGTGTGCCGCTTGGGTTGCCAGAAATGTTCGACGCGCCAACCGTTCCGGTCCGCGACGAGCGTGCTGCCGGGCGGCAGCGGCTCGATCCCGTCGATCAGGCTGCGCGCCGGTCCGGGATAGCCCTGCGCAAAGAACCGATGCAGGCTTTGCGGTGAAAGTTGCCGCGGCTGATCTTTCAGCGCAAGCAGAGCTTTGATCTCGCTTGCAAACCGCAACGACCGCCCAACGAAGGAAAAATAAAGGGGTTTGATCCCGATCGGATCTCTCGCCAGAATGAGGCGCTCGTTCACCTGATCCCAAAGCGCAATCGCGTACATGCCCTCGAATTTCAGGAACGCGTTTTTGCCCCAGAGACGATAACTGGGAGCGATGACTTCGGTATCGCAGCTGGTGTGGAACCTGGCACCCGCCGTGTGGCCGAGCGCTCGCCGAAGTTCAACGTCGTTGTAGAGCTCGCCATTGTAGGAGACCGCGATCTTCGCATGGGGATCGATCATTGGTTGGGCGCCGGCGGGCGACAGATCCCGGATCGCGAGCCTGCGATGTCCAAGACCGACATGGTCCTCGACCCAGATCCCGGAGCTATCCGGGCCCCTGTGTGCCAGGGTTTCAGTCATTTGAACGATGGACTGACGGGCGATGGGTTCACCATCGAAATTTACGATACCGGCAATTCCGCACATTTCAATCGATCGCTTTCGCCCTGAAGCTGCAGCCCTTAGCATAGCGGCAAATGTACCGCTAGCGAGAGCAGGTGCGGGATCGGGACGGATGCCGGGAGCGCCGCTCCCGCAAATCGGAATACACGATGCGATCACCGTGATTGGAGGGTTGGTACGAGAATAAACGAGTTGGTATGGAAACAGACCGGAAGACCCGTAATCTGTCGAGAAGGGTAGAACCCAACCACTTCGAGCCGCTATAACCGTGCCATCGCCTAGATCTCCATGCCCATCAAGGGAGCCTCGAATCGATCCTCAGACCGTGGTTAGAACGTGGGCGATTGCGGAAAGAGCCCCGCCAGCGTGAATCGGCGGCCTTTGATTTTGTGGGTAATCAAACGTCTGCGAATCCGTCAGCCAGCCCTTGGTGATAAGTGCTCATGTATCGAAGGAAATCGTATGTTCAAGGAAAACTGGCGGGTAATTTTGGTGACGTTGCTTGCGGCAAACCTCGTCTTCATGGGCCTCCTAGAAATGCAGAGGCTTGCGATATGGCGGACCGAAGAAGCATATTTTAAGCAGATCCAGCAACCATCAACCGAACGATTTGACATCTTGGCCAAGGAATTAGCTGAGGCCAAGAAGACCGAAACAATGTATCTGGACCTGATCTACAGGGCATTGGCCGAATTGAATCTTCGCATGACCAAGGTAGAAAAAGCCACGGAAGAAATCCCGGCCAACGTCGCGGAAACAAGAGCAATTCGGGCCGACGTGGACGCGTTGAAAGCTACAGTAGAGCGAGCCGCCACCGCAAAACCATAGTTGCCCAAAGGCAGGCGTTATCAGCTTTGAAACCCTGCCGATGGAGGTCGCTCATGCATCAGTCCAGTGAGCGTATCGGTGCGATTGCTGCCGCTTTGGCCAAGGGCTGGCCCATCCCGAGAAGACATTGACGCAAGGTAGCACAAGGAGTCATGGCGTTCAATAAATTGTCCTCAAGGAACCTGCTCAGATTGGTCAATTACGGAGGCAGCTTCACTGGCAACCGATCTTGGGCGATCGTCAAGATACGATTTTGCCCTTTAGAACCTTGCGACCGCTGATGGAACGTGGGATTTCAGATGGACGTCATTCTCTGTAGGCAGGAGCCGTAGCACCGGTAGATCCGAAGTCCGAGACCAGTGAGCTAATGACGCGTCTTTCGCATCTCAACTTGCGCAATTTCCTGATCGCGCTCCACGACCTGCTGGCGACCACGGCGGCGCTTTTTGCCGCCTTCTATCTGCGGTTCGAGGGTGGCGACGGCTTCTTCGACCGCCTGCCGCTGCTGTTCCAGATCCTGCCCTACTTCCTCGCCTTCAGCGTGGTCGTGTTCTTCATCTTCAACCTGACCACGACGAAATGGCGCTTCATCTCGCTGCCTGACGCGCTGAACATCACCCGGGTCGCGACCGTGCTGACGGTTGCCCTGCTCGTGCTCGACTACATCTTCGTCGCCCCCAACGTCCGCGGCGCCTTTTTCCTCGGCAAGATGACGATCGTCCTCTACTGGTTCCTCGAGGTCTCCTTCCTCAGCGCGCTGCGCATGACCTATCGTTACTTCCGTTATACGCGGGTGCGGCGGCATGCGAGGACCGATGAAGCCGCCCCGACGCTGCTGATCGGCCGGGCCGCGGATGCGGAGGTGCTGTTGCGCGGCATCGAAAGCGGGGCGATCAAGCGCATCTGGCCGGTCGGCGTATTGTCGCCGTCGCTTGCGGACCGGGGCCAGTTCATCCGCAACGTGCCGGTGCTGGGCGGCCTCGACGATGTCGAGGACGTCATCGCGGACTTCGCCAAGCGCAACAAGCCGATCATCCGCATCATCATGACACCGTCGGCGTTCGAGCCGGAGGCGCATCCGGAATCGATCCTGCTGCGGGCGCGCAAGCTCGGCGTGATCGTCAACCGGATGCCTTCGCTCGAGAGCGGCGATACGCCGCGACTCACGGCCGTCGCGGTCGAGGACCTCCTGCTGCGGCCGAGCGAGAACATCGACTATGCGCGGCTCGAAGCCCTGATCAGGGGCAAGGCGGTGATCGTCACCGGCGGCGGCGGCTCGATCGGTTCGGAGATCTGCGAGCGCGTCGTCGCCTTCGGCGCCGCGCGTCTGCTGATCGTGGAAAATTCCGAACCGGCGCTCTACGCGATCACCGAAGCTCTCACCTGCAAGGCAGCCGAGGTTGAAGGGCGGATTGCCGACATTCGCGACTGCGAGCGCATCATGCGCCTGATGACCGAGTTCAGGCCGGACATCGTGTTCCACGCCGCTGCGCTCAAGCACGTGCCGATCCTCGAGCGCGACTGGAGCGAGGGCGTCAAGACCAACATTTTCGGCTCCATCAATGTGGCGGATGCCGCCGTTGCCGCCGGCGCGGAAACCATGGTGATGATCTCGACCGACAAGGCGATCGAGCCGGTGTCGATGCTCGGCCTGACCAAACGGTTTGCCGAGATGTACTGCCAGGCGCTGGATCACGACCTCGCGGCGGCGGCGCGCGGCGCCAAGTCGCCGATGCGGCTGATCTCGGTCCGGTTTGGTAACGTGCTGGCCTCGAACGGCTCGGTGGTGCCGAAATTCAAGGCGCAGATCGAGGCCGGCGGCCCGGTGACGGTGACGCATCCCGATATGGTCCGTTACTTCATGACCATCCGCGAAGCCTGTGATCTCGTCATCACCGCGGCCACGCACGCGCTCGGAACGCCGCGTCCCGACGTCTCGGTCTACGTGCTCAACATGGGCCAGCCGGTCAAGATCGTCGATCTCGCCGAGCGTATGATCCGCCTCTCCGGCCTGCAACCCGGCTACGACATCGAGATCGTGTTCACCGGCATGCGGCCGGGCGAGCGGCTGCATGAAATCCTGTTCGCCTCCGAGGAGCCGACCCGCGAGATCGGCGTGGCGGGCATTATGGCCGCGCAGCCGAAGGAGCCGCCGATGCTGACGGTGCGCAAATGGATCGCGGCGCTCGAGCAGGCCGTCGCGCGCGAGGATCGCGCGACCATCAGGGCCATCCTGAAGGATGCGGTGCCGGAATTCGGGTCGACCGCGGCCTGACCATGCAGCCTCGAGGCAAGATCGTCGTAGCGAGCCAGCATTATCCGCCGGATACCAGCACGACGGCCGTAATCATGGCTGAGATAGCCTGCCGTCTCGCCGCCGAGCACGAGGTCGTCGTGCTCTCGGGCTGGCCGGGCGCATTGTCGGCTTCGCAGACCAGTCCCGGCAGGCCGCGCGTCGTCGCAATCAAGAACCACATGGCAGGCAAGGCGGCGCTGCTGCGGCGTGCGGTGTCGGAGCTCATGTTCGCGGCGCGCACGTTCTTCGCATTGATACGGCAGCTGAGGCGAGGGGACGTCGTGCTCACGGTCACCGCGCCGTTCATGCTGCCCTACGCGGTGGCCGCGGCAGCCAGGCTCAGGGGCGCGCGCTCGGCGCTGATCATGCACGACCTCTTTCCGGACGTCTTGGTGATGGCGGGCCTCTTGAAGCCCGGCTCGTTCGTGACGCGGACGATGCGGGCCGCCAACGGCCTGATGTTCCGCGCGCTCAATGCGGTCATCACCATCGGCCGCGACGCGGAGCGGCCGCTTCTGAGCTATTCCGGCATGACGCGGAACAAGATCCGCTTCATCCCGAACTGGGCGACGCTGGTGCCCGGCGCCCGCCCGATCACACCGGAGAATCCGTTCCGCAAGGCACTGTCGGCGCGCTTCGTCGTCGGCCTGTCGGGCAATCTCGGCTTCACCCATGATCCGGAGATCGTGTTCGAGGCGGCGCGCCTCTTGAAGGATCAGTCGGAGATTCATTTTCTGCTTTCCGGCTGGGGCATCGGCTTCGAGCAGTTGAAGCAGTTGCAGGCTGAGGCGAAACTCACCAATGTCACCTTCGTGGCGCGGGTCGAGGATGCCGAGCTCGAGGCATTCCTGGCGGCGGCCAATCTCTGGATCATTCCATACCGGAAGGACGTTGCGGGGGTGTCGGTGCCGAGCCGGTTCTATAATCTGCTGGCGGTTGGCCGTCCCGTGGCGCTGGTGTCCGAGCCGGAGGCCGAGGCCGCGTTGACGGTGGTGGAGAACGGGCTCGGCTGGGTGGTGACGCCCGGCCGCGCCGATCAGCTGGCCGACGCGATCCGTGCGGCATCCCGTTCCGACGAGGGAGCCATGGCGGGGCGCGCGGTGAAGGCGGCTGCAAAGTTCGACCGGACCGCCGCGATGAACGCCTATGCCGGCCTGATCGGCGAATTGTTGCGGAACCCTGTTCTGGCAGAGCAAAGATGAGCAACGCACGGACATATTACGCCGGTGTCGATGGAGTAGTTGCCGAGCTCGCCGATGAGGTGCTTAGGAAGAGGTGCCCACAGCCAGACGCAATCCCTGCGTCATGCTGAGCGGCGGCGTCCAGCCGGTCGACAGCGCGGCGGAAGGGTCAATCTCCATGGATCCTACCAGGCTATGGCGCAGCTCCGGCCTTATAGCTTGGAGGGCGAACGTCAGGACCCCCGAAGGCACCGGCAACAGGATAGCGGTCCGGTTCATCGCCTGTCCGATCCGGCGAACGAAAGCAGTCGTCGAAATCTGCTCGTCGTCCGCGACGAGGAAAATGCGGTAAGGAGGAGCCACCGGAAGGGCGATCAAATGTGCGACAAAGGACGCAAGATTTTGCACGCTGATGAACGCCCGCTTGTTATCGACCAGACCAAGCGGAAGCGGGATCCGCCGTCTGATTGCGCCAACGAGGTGACGGAAATTACCAAGCGCTTCGCGTCCATAGACCAGTGGCGGGCGCACAACAGCTACTCGCATCTCGGATTGAGACGCCAGGCTCTGCAGGGCGGCCTCAGCCGCCGCCTTGGACCGTCCATAAACGCCGCGCGGCACCACGGCGTCGTCCGGCGTGAATGGCCCTCGTCCATCGGTCGAGCTTCCGTTGACCAGGATTGTGCTCAGAAACACGAACGTGGACACCCCTGCCCGCGCGGCGGCTTGGGCCAGTTGCATCGTACCCTGCGCATTCACCGCGTCGTACAGCTCAGCCGCACGCTCGTCGTTCGGGTGGTGTACGCGGGCAGCCAGATGGACCACCGCGTCTACTCCCGCGAGTGCTGCATCCCAACTGAGGGGCGACTCAATCGAACCGACCACGACATCGTTCTCTCCGGTCCGGCCGGCACGTAGCGCCCGGCGCACGCGATAGCCGCGGCTCTCAAGCAACGGGACAAGATTGCGTCCGATAAATCCGGTTGCACCGGTGACGAGGACGACCGGTTGGTTCATGGCGGTGCGCGCTCCAGCAGATTCCGCTCAATATCGATGCGTTCGAACGACCCTTTTGATCGTCGAGGCGAAGCTCTCCGCGAACTCCCGCACCCGCTCGCTCAGCTGCTCGTTCATCTCGCGCACCACAAAGGCGGGGCGCACGAAAGCCTGCAAATGGGCGGCAAGCGCAGCAACATCGTCCGTGCCAAAATATCGTGCGCGCTCTCCAGCCTGCTCACGGTGCACGTCGATATCTGACAGCATCATCGGCACGCCGAACGACTTTGCTTCCTCGACCGTGGTGCTCCAGCCCTCGAAGCGAGATGGATTGATCAGCGCGGCACTGGCACGCAGAAGGGCATAGACTTCGGCGAGCGGAATCATGCCGAGGTAGCGGAACTGCTGCGCCAGGCCGCGGCCTGCCGCTTCACGCACTATTTGATCGAGATATCCCGGATCATTCGGATCACCACCGCCGGATACAACGACAACCGGATTGACGCCTCGCTGCGCAAGCAGCGCAAGCGCGTCTATGACAATCCCATGATTCTTGTGACGCCAGAACTGGTTGGGGACATAGAAAAACGTTCTCGGCAGATCATACTTCTGGAGCACCTGCACCGGATCCAGCTTGAGCAGTTCGGCCGAAGGCTCGCTGGCGAACCTCACGACTGCGGTTCGGCCCGTGGTGCTCGGATAGTAGGAAAGGCAGTCGCGCTCGGCGCTGCGGCTGCTCAGAATGATGGTGCGGCCGGAGAGGACCTGCAGCTGAAAACCCAGTTCACGCCGGCGCCTCGCCTTGTTTGAGAACAAATGTGGCAACTGCCGATGCTGGAAGTCCGGGATCCAGGCCACGGTCGGATAGGGAGACTTCCATCCGAAGAAGCGGGCGTTCTCCCAGATCGCATCGATTTTGTGGCTGCGAAAGCTGGATATCGCACCGCGATCCTGGGCGAACATGGTTGGCAGCAACGAAATCATCGCAGAGCGATCGAAACGCACCGAGCAAACGGTCTCGGTCGCCGGCACCTGTCGAATGGACGCGAGTTCGCTGGCATCGTGACCTTCGCCCGCGAACACCACAGGCGTAATCACGCCCGGGCAGTATTTTGCAAGGGCGTGGAACAGGTTCAGCTGATAATTGTAACCGCCCGCCCAAGCGTTGCAAGAAATCAAGGTGAAGGCGAGCCGGATGGGGGGAGCGATGCTCAATGCGACTGCCCCTTGAACCAGCTTACATATTGGGCGATGCCGTCATGCACCGGAATGCGCCAGTTGAACGGAAGGACGGCAAGTTGCCCGGCGTCGGCGACCAGGCTAAAGGGATCGCCAGCGCGGACAATGCCCGAAAACCGCACCGCTATATTGCCACCCCAGGCGTTCGTCACGATTTGGGCGATCTCAGCGACGCTGGTCGGGATGCCGCTGCCGCCATTCAGCACCTTCAGGGGCGTACTGTCACCGTGCTGGAGCCTCGCAAGGAGCCGCACGACATCCCGTACATCGATCCAGTCACGCGACTCGTTGCCGGTGCCCCCGAGCATGAGCTCGCGTTGACCTTGTCCAAGCCGCACACAGAGGTCCCACAACAGCTGCTTGCGCAGCGAGGGACCATAGACCGAGAATAAGCGGACAATGGTCACACGGATACCGAAGGAATCTGCGTAGCTGCGGCAAAGGTGCTCCATAATCAGCTTGTGATGACCATAGGGCGACATGGGCTGCGTGCTGGCCTGCTCCGAAATCGCGCAAGCATGATGCGCACCGTACACCGCCGCGCTAGAGGCGACGACCAGCCGGCACTCGCGCGCGGAATAGCGCAGCCACTCCAGCAGGCTCGCCGTCGCGCCGACGGTGCGAGAGAAGTCTTCATAAGGTTGCTCGATCGAACGCGCGACCGATGAACCGCCGGCGAGATGGAAGATGGCGCCGGGAGCGCCCCCGCGCTCAACAAGGCCGTCCAGATTCGGCGCGCTGATCTCGCCATTAATCCAGTCAGACAGCCCAAGCTTCCGTCGATCGGTCTCGTCGATAGCACCGTGACCGATGCCATACACTCTTTCGCCCTCCCGTGCGAGATGAGCGATGAGATGACGCCCGATGAAGCCATTGCCGCCGGTGACCCAAACGCTCATGGGGCACCCTTGTGGCAGGTCAGATGGATGCGGTCGGCCGGATTACACATAAGACTCGTCCACCCGCCCTACCATCACAGCCGGATTGCCCGCGACGATGGTATCCGCCGCGACATCCTTGGTGACGACCGCGCCCGCACCAATCACAGCGCGCGCGCCGATCTGAACGCCTCGAAGAATATACGCGCCCGCCCCCACCCAGGTGTCGTCTCCGATCGCTATTGGCCGGTCGTCCAGATCGATTTCAGCAGGATGGCCTTTCGTGAAGATCTCCCTGATCTGCTTATGCCTGTCATGATGATTGATCGGATGCGTAAGATTGTCGAACAGGTTGGCTCCATGTGCAATCAGCACGCGATCACCGAGCGATATCGAGCAGCCCGACCAGATGCGCGCGCCTTCGCCGACGTAGCACCAGGAGCCGATTTCGATTCGTCCGCCGTGAGCAAACGTCAGCAGTTCGCCGCGGATGATGCTGTGCTCGCCGATGCGGATAGATTTGGCATCGCGACGGATGTTCCGAATCCTCGCGGTCCTCAGAAGGCGCGCGCCGGCGGCGAGCTCGCAAGTGGGTCGCCCTAATAGCCGTTGCAGCAGGAGATCGAGGTTCATCTGGTCATTTGGATGCAGGCGATTGCACGCGCACACCCGGCCTTATCTTCTGTTCGCCCCCTCCCGCTGTGAGGATCGAATGCGGTCGCGTTCTCGACGGTCGCCTGCGTCGCCCTTTCCCAGCCCTGCCGGCGGTAGCTGAAGAACTCGACCTGATGAGTTGACGGTCCGAACGAATTGATAAGCCGCTCCAGCATTTGGGCATCGAACAGCTGAAACCAGCCGAAATCCTCATACTGTCCGTAAGGAACAGTGACGAAGCAGCGGCCACCCGGCCGGACGATGCGCCTGAATTCGGACATTGCAGCTGAAAACCCGAACTGGTCGCTTTCGGCCTTGCTACGATCATTGGTGTACAACAACGTGTTGTCCAGTCCAACGTGCTCGAGCGTTGAGATAGAAATCAGCGTGTCGAACAACGCGTCCTGAAACGGACTTTTGCGGAAGTCTCCGAAAACGTAGGAGTAGCCCATGTGCCAGTAGCACCGCTTTTCCGGCGCCAGGGTCATCAAGGTCAAATCCGCCTTGTCGAGAGGATCACGGCTCAAAATGTACTCGTGATTGAGGGTCGAGCCCGCGTCCAATACCTTTCCGAGCTGACCGGATGCTCTGAGGCACGAAAAAAGCCATGGGTATTCCACCACGCGCTCATCTAGCCCGATGCCGAAGCCCGCTGGAAGGGGGGCATTCGGACGAACCACGTTCTGGTCGATTGCATCCACGATAGCGCGCTTTTTCCGGGTGTAGTATCCAAGGCTCCACGGCGGACAGCCTCTCAAGGCATGTACCGGCAGCAGCGTCGCGTCCAGCAGCTCTTTCGCCTTGAATAAGGCACCGTCCACGTGCATCCGTTGATCTCCTGTGCGGCGATGGCCGAGAGGAGCATGAGGTGCCCGTTCCCTATAGTTATCGCCCGCCTGCTTGAACAGCATCATATAATATCATGCAAGCGGAACCAGCGACATGGGTCCGCACGCCCCTTGTTTGTACCGACATCTGGCTATATGCGTTCCACCAGGTCGACGAAGTCACGCCATTGGCGCGTCTTTGTGTAGAAGCGGTTCAATTCGTTCCGGCCGCGCGCTGCGATCTCAGCCGACCGAGGCCAGTTCATCAGGGCCTGCGAAATTGTTGATGCCGCAACCTCGGCTGACCCATAGGTCTCGATAGTCACGCCCGGAGTCATGCCAGGCGGATAATTCCCATTGTCCGAAACCAGAAGGGCGCCGCAGCCCATCGCCTCGAAACACCGCATGTTTCCGCGGTCGGCTCCAGCCATGTCAATCGCGCCGTTGAGCGCAATTTTGGAAGCTCCGAGAAGCTCGTAGAAGCGCCGTCCGAATACCGGCGGGCGGGCGATCATGGCGACTGCCCGCGGTCGCCTGTGCTTCCCGAGGCCAGGGAGCAAGCGGCCGAGTGTGGATTCGGCCAACCGGGTCAGACGCGACGAATCCAGGTGAAACGCCACTTCATAGGCATTGGAAAGTGCCGCGACTTGCTCAAACGTCCTAGCGCGCGCAGAATGGTGTCGCGAGTAGCCGCCGACGATGACGACGTCGATCGGCCTCCAAGGGCCCACGTAGCTCGTCAAGTGCGCCTCGCCAGCATCCATTTCATGTTCAGATACGGCCAAACCCGTCCGACCGATTCCCAATCCCAGGCCTTCGATGTTGTCAAGCGGCCGACCGCCCGGCGCAATGCAGGCTCGTCCACCAACTCGGCGAATGCCGGAACGTTCTGATCGAGCAGGCTGGCCGTCCAGCCGGCAAGAGGCCCGTTCAACCACTCCGGCATCGGCGAGTTAAACCCCACCTTCCGGCGTCCCGTGCGGATGGACTCCGGCATCTGGTTTTCCATTGCCCGCCGCGCAATGACTTTCGTGAGACCACTAGAGGATTTGCTGCTCTCCGGCAACGCCATCGTGTAGGTCACCAGGCGCCAGTCCATGAACGGCATCCGGACCTCGATGCCATGGGCCATAGAGAGGCGATCGTAGTTTCGCAGAATTGTCGGCAATACGGTGCCGTGAAACATTCGATAGAGGCGGCGATTGAACGAGCCCCAATCGCGCGGCAGCACGTCGTCATCGCCCACAAGACTGAGCTGGCCGGGAACCTGGCGCAGTCCGCCGCGCAGGAAATACTGCCCCTGACGCTTGATCATCAGCGCCCTCAACAGATCGACGCCGCGCCTGGTCAACGCTGAATTCGAGGAAATTCCCGCAAGGGCATTTCTAATCCAGAAAGCGCCGTATTGCCCTCCCTGGAAATAGCCCCCCATCAACTCATCGGCCCCGTGGCCATCGATCGACACCGGCACGTTCTGACGTCTGAGTTCACGATAGATCAACCAGATCGCACTCGGGAGCCCGATATAGACGTCATCATTGTCGTCGAGGATCTGGTCCAGCTCCGTCAGTGCGTCCGCCCGACCGATCTCGAGATAGGTCGGGTTGACTTCCGCCCACGCGGCCGCCTCCTCGGCCATTGGCCGCTCATCATTCGATGCGCCCGGAAATGTTGCGACGAAGGCGTGGCGCCATGACGTACTATCGCGCGGTCCCATCCCGGCCTTTTCGTGCGAAGCCATGGTGCAAATCACCGCTGACGAATCGAACCCTCCCGACAAGCATGTCCCGATTGGCACGTCGCTGCGCATCCTCAGCGCGACGGCATCCTGGAACAATTCGCGAAAACGTTCGACGCGCTCGGCTTCGGTTTTCGGCACCTCCGGCAAGTGATCGATGGTGCGCCACCAGCGTCGGATCTCCAGCTGCCCGTGACGCAGCCACAAGCAATGGCCGCTCTGCAAGCGGCGCGCGTCCTGGCAGAGGGTCCGTTCGCTACCTTCGACTCCGAAGGCATCCAGCAACAGCCGCCGCGCTACGTCGACATCAAGCGACGTCCCGATCAGACCGCTTCGCACCAGAGCGCGCTGCTCCGATGCGAAAACAAAGCGCTCCGGCGACATCGCATAGAGCAGCGGCTTGATGCCGAAGCGGTCGCGCGCGAGGAACAGTTCCCTTGTTTCGGTGTCGTAGATTGCCAGCGCCCACATACCGTTGAAGCGCGACAACATCCCTTCCCGCCATTCCCGCCAAGCAGCAAGAATGACCTCGGTATCCGATTGAGTGCGGAAGATCGCGCCCCGCTCCTCGAGTTCGCGCCGAAGCTCGAGGAAATTGTAGATTTCGCCATTGAAGACGATCACATGGCGACGATCAGCCGACAACATCGGCTGGTAGCCGCCCTCTCCCGGATCGATAACCGCCAGCCGGCGATGCCCCATGGCGACATCGCGATCGGCACTGAACCAGGTCCCCGCGCCGTTCGGGCCGCGATGGGCCAGGAGATTCGTCAAGCGCGATATCGCCTCCTGCTCAATCGCGTTGCCTCGGAAATGAACGATACCCGCAATCCCACACATGGCTAGAAGACCTTCGCTGACAAAAGGCGGCTCGCAATCACACGCGTATCGTTCCGACATGTCGCGTCATACGGCCCGCTTCGCGAAACGGCAACGACTATCACGAAATGCTGGCCGCCAAGGCAGTGTCTCATCCTTCTGTCGCCGAGGATTATCCGAGCTTCTTGAACAGTGCGTCCATGAAGATGACGTGGCCGTCCCCTGCAGTGAATTGCTCTATGGCTCCGGCGAAACGATGTCCCGTCTCTCCCAGAAGTTTACTCAGGTCTTCAAAGGTTGGAGCTCCCTTGTAGAGCTCGTCAAAGGAAATCTCGACGATCACCGCCTTCGCCGCCGCTATCGTTTTCTTGCCTCCCGCAATGACTTCGGCTTCATAACCCTGAACATCTATCTTGATCACGAGATCTTCCAGCGGTGGCGTCGGGAATTCGGCGCACACGCCGTCCAACGTCCGGACTTCGACGGGAACGCTGGTCTGAGCACGAGTTTGGGGAAAGAGCTCCTCACACATCCCAGTCGTCGGCATCAGCGACGACGACGGCGAATGCTCGCTATGGAAGTGCATGTTCACCACACCTGGCCTGGCCCCGAGCGCGAAGTTCAGGGCGGTCATGCGATCGTCACTGTCCCGTTCCATGCATTTCAAGAGCTTGTATGCCGCGGGAAGAGGCTCGAAGCACCAGATCTTCGCGCGGGGAAATCGGTTGAGCGCCACACGCGCGAACTGTCCCGTATTGGCTCCGATATCCAACACATTTCGTACGTTTTCGCCCGAAATTCCGAGAAGCGTTTCTTTCGGGTGCTTGGACAAGCGTTCGATGTGAAGATCAAACTTGGCGAGAAATGCAGTGGCGAGGTGCTTCATGCTCATATGTCAACGGCCTTCGTTCCGCCATGCCGCTTTAGCGACGGCAGCAAACTATCGCGTATCAGCCTTGTTGAGGGATTGGTCAAGACGGCCAATCCGATCACGAGCGTCCCGCCAGCCAACCCCGCCAGCGCACTTGTCGATGTGCCGAGCGACGCGCGCATAGCGAAATAGAATGTCAGGCTTGCTATCGGCGCAACGACGCAAAGAATTGCAAAGCGCAGATCCGAAGGCCGCCACAGATGTTCCGACCCGCCAAGGTTCTTGGCATGCACCATTCGCATGCACCAAACGCTTCCGACGACGAGCCCGGACGTGACGCCGACAACAACTCCGCGCTCACCCGCGAGCAGGCTGAATGCATACGCAAGAACGGAACTGCCAACGGAGATCAGCAGGTGGGAAACGATGACGGGAGACAGGTATCCCGCGGCGGTCGCCAGGAAGTAGGAGGGCGCGCTCAAAATGTTGATGGTCCAACCTACGCTGAGTACCGCAACGAAGACGACAAAAGAATCGTTGCTCTTGCCTATCCACAGTATTGCGATCAGGGGAGCCGACACGACAAGGAATGCCATCGTCGGCAGCGAGAAGAAGAGCGTCATGGACAAGGCGGAGCGGTAGGCAGCAAGAAGCTCTACGCGAGAGAGCGCGGAAAGCCGGGCAAAGTAGGGCGACATGACCTGATTTGCCATGACGATCAGGTTTCTCGCCTGCTGGAGCAAGCGAGAGGCCATATCGTAGTAGGCGACGGCGTCGAGCGTTTCGACCCTGGCCAAGATGATCCTGGTAGCTGGCTCAAATACCAGCATGGCAAGGCCTGCAACATGCAACTTCAATCCGTAAGCGAAAAGCAGGCGCATGTCCTTGCGCCCGGCTCTTCGTGGCACGAAGCGAAATCCCGGAAGGCTGCGCTTCAGATACAAGGCAGAAACTGCGATCGAAACAACGTGTTGGATGATCTGCGCCGATGCGACACCGAGAAGTCCGTAGACCGGCACAAGGGATACGGTTGCTGAGAGCATGACCAGGGTCGCGGTGATGTTTGCATAGGATCGCTGGTCGGTACGAAAAACCGCCGTAAGCGCATTCAGATAAACTTGCCCCATCGTCATGACCGCAAGCAGCACCAGCGCCCATGGGACCAGCGCCTGCGCTTCATGCAAGGAACCTTGGACGGATAACGGAATCAAGAACCACAATGCTGCGGCCGAGACGAGGCCCAACGGCGCAAGTAGAACGAGAGTCCCCACGACTGCGGAATCGACCAGATCCGGCGATCGCCGAGGGTCATCGGTCTGCAATGGAAGGTAACGTATCAATGCCCTCGACAGCCCGAGATCGGCGCCGCGTCCAATCGCGGCGATGCTGAAAACGACTGACCAAAGACCGACCTGATCCGAGCCGAGAGCACGCAGGAGGTACCCGTACAGAAACGCGAGTGCGACGCCCTGGATAACAACATCGGCCAGGGAGGCTATCGCCTGCCTAGTGACTGTCGCGCGCATCGATAAGGCCCAGCTTGTCGCGCGGCACAAACATTAGATTGGTATAACCATACCTGACCTGGGTCTGGTGTGGCCTGAGGCCACTTTTTGATGCCTCAAACGCGACATAACCGCGAGGAAGCAGCCATTCAACGATGGATCGCGAAGCGGGAACGTTCGGAAGGTCGAAATCGCCGAATTCTGCGATGACGACAGGCTTGTATTTCGCAAGCGATTGTTCGGCACCGATCAAGACCCTCAGCTCGGCGCTCTCCGCATCGATCTTCATGACGTCGATGCGTTGATGTCCCAGCTCGTTCCAGATATCGTCGAAGCGGCGCGCCCGAACATCGACAGGGATTCCGGTTCGCTCGAGCCCGCGTCCCACGAATGCAGAGTTGAACGATGAATGCGCATCCCCGTAGTCGCGAAACTCGAGCGTTTTTTCCTCATCGAAAGCGGCGTACTCGACGACGCTTGCGCAACCAGCTCCGATGGAGCCGGAAAGGTTCGCGCTCAGCAGGCTGCGAGTCCGCGGCATGGGCTCGAACGCGACCACATGCCCGCTCCCTCCAATGAGCCGCACGGCAAGTTTCGAAAAGAAACCAAAGTGAGCGCCAATGTCCACAAACGTGTTGCCCTCGTGCAGAGCTGCAAGCAAGAAACGGCAAACGTTCTCATCGTAATAACCGAAGCGATAGATCATTGCCGAAACCGGCTCGGGAACCACAACCCGCATCGTCTCGCCCCAGAACGTTTGGGCAGGAACTTCCTTGACGCGCCCGAGCCACCGTAGAAAAGCAGGCGTCACAGCGCGCAGGGGGTCGGCGACCAGTCGCTGTATCCGTGACGCATTCCGCCGGGCGACTGCAGCCTCAAAAGCTTCGGCAAGTTCTCCGCTCAGGCTTCGCGACACGACCAACTCCTAGTCACCACCTGCCCCTCAAGGTCTATGTGTGGGTCATAACGAGGTTCGCTTGGATCGTCTACCGCGAATAATTGCCGCTAACGGTCCGCCTGATCGATGGGCTCATGGGATCGTTGGGGACCTTCCTTGCCGAGATCGCTGGAGGTCCCGCCGAGGTCGGGGCCAATCTAGGATGCGCTGGTCCCCCGAGTTCTTGGACCAGCCTCACGGAGGCAGGACCCTCGGATGAGGAGGAGCCGATCTCGCGCACACGCCCTGGAGTTGGGGCGCGCTTCGCAGTCTCGATCAGAAGCGGCCCGTCCCGCGGTTCCCGCTTGTCGCGGCACTCATCACGGGCCTTCGGTACCACGGTCTGGCCCGGCTGCGCCGACGTATTCGAGAGACCGCGGCACACCAAGGCTGCCGGCGGATCCATGATCATCATGCGGCGCGACGGCCAGGGGATCAACGTGAAGTGCGCGCATCAATTGAAGACTACATAATGCAACTTAAAGTAGCACGACTTCGAGCAAGAGATCGCTGCGAACTTCATTTAAATCTTCTCCAACAGCCTGCACTTCTTGACACATGGTCGCAAGCGGCCGAAGTATGGATGAGTAAGTCCTGAATTCGGGAGAACGGAACAACTCCAAAATGGCTACTCCGATTGCACTTTTCGTTTTTCGCCGACCTGACAAGACGAGAGCCACGCTAGCATCGCTCGCTCGCTGCAGGGGAATAGAAAACATTGATTTGTATATTTTCTGCGACGGCCCTCGCGACACGCGCGACGAGCAGGCGGTTGCGGATGTGCGCGCCATCGTCGAAGCCTTCGACCATCCACGAAAGACCCTCGTCATCTCGACCGAGAACCAGGGCCTCGCCCGCTCGATCATCGCCGGTGTCACTCGCTTGTGCGAACAATACGGCCGCGTCATTGTTGTCGAAGACGACCTGACCGTCTCACCTGCATTTCTTGACTATATGAATACCGGCCTTGATACCTTTGCAGATGATCCACGCGTTATGCAGATCTCCGGATTTGCGTTTGCGCGAAGCAACGCATCACCGAACTCAACAGCACGGTTTTTGCCAATCACGACGTCTTGGGGCTGGGCTACATGGGAACGATCGTGGCACGATTTTGATCCCGATGCCCGAGATACCGATGCCTTGCGCTCCAACTACGCACTTAGATCGCGCTTCGACCTTGGTGGGCTATTCGGCTATTACGACATGCTACAAAGGCAAGAAGCGGGCCGCATAGATAGTTGGGCAATTCGATGGTACTGGTCGGTGTTCCGCCGAGATGGGCTAGTGCTCTACCCTCCCGTCAGCCTCGTTCGGAATGATGGGCTCGACAGCTCGGGAACTCATACGTCACGTTCAAAATTGCTATGGCGAGGCCTAAATCACGAGTTACCGGAATCGTCGCCGCCGATGCCGGACCAGGTTGCAATCAATCAAGCATCGCTTGCCGAGCTCGCGAGCATCGTAGATCCACTATTCTATCGAAGAGCAAGAAACCTTTTGCGCGGTCTGCTTTTCCGCGTCAATCTGATGATGCAAACCTCAATGCGTGGACCAAGGTAACTTTCGGAAGAGAGCTTGTGAACGATGAGCGGCGTTTTACTTCGATCACTCAGCCTCACTTTGTTGAGCCTCCTGCCGATCGCATCGCTAGTGTATTTTCTCTCATTACAATTGTTAGGTATCAACCACGAATCCTCATATTTTGCTGTCTGGTCCGTAGCTGTTTGGTTTATACCTTTGGCTCTCCTTCTGCCGAACCTCATCCGTCGCCAGGTGAGCATTACAGCAATAGACGTTACATTCTGCCTCGTTTCCGTCTTGCTTGCGGTCCATCTCAAGGTTTTCACACTCCATGCAGGCCTACGCGACTGGGCCCTCCTCGTGACGTTCTGGGTCGGCCCCTATGCTGCAGCAAGGCTCGTTTCCGCGCAGGACATAACGCGCATTCTCAAGATCCTCGGAGCGATAGCGCTGACAGTAAGCGCAGCAGTGTTCACGTGGCAGTTCTCACTGCAGTTGACGGCGGGCGATAATTTACGACCGGTCATGCTGGGCCTCAACCATGGCGTACTAATCGTGGCCGTTGCGCTCGGCATCTCCGTTGTGATCCAAGTCAGCGACGCGTCCGCAAAATATTCGCTCGCAACCTATGCGAGGCCGATGATCGCCGCGCTGGTCACCGCTGATCTCGTGGTACTCGGGGCGCGCGGCGTCGTTATCGCGGACATCGCGACTGCCTTGCTAATGGTACTGGCTCCCACTCGCGATGGACGCCGCGGGCGCATTGTCGTTTTCGCCGCCATATTTGTCGGAGCCACGCTCGCACTGATATTGAACCACGTTGCCCGCGACTTCATGGTGCGCACCTATCTGCCGCTAGAACCGCCGGCGGGCGCTGGCCTTCCGGACTTCGGAGTTCCGGGCTTGGGAGTTCCGGGCTTGGGACGAGACTCGCGGGCGGAGTGTGATCAACTCAATAAAATGGTTGATTCGACGCCGATTCGGATTTGGCTGCTTCAACAAGGCTTCTTACTTTTTCAAGAAACGCCAGTATTCGGAATCGGGCTCGAAAACTTCGCCGCCCACACTTGCCCAGGCAGCTTTCCGCATAGCACGATTTTACAAGCCTTCGTCGAGATGGGCGCTGTTGGGGGCATCGCGTACGCACTATTGCTCGCCACTGCGATATTCTCGTTAATCGGCTTGACGATTAATCGTCTCCCTTGCACAAGTCGCCCAGTGATTGTTGTGCTCGCATTGCTCTCATTCTTCATAATTCTCGATCAATTCTATGGACGGATTCTTTTGTCGTCGACAGCTAGTCTCTTGCTGGGCTTTTCAGCATCACTGGTCACGCGATCCGAGCATCCGCACCTGCGCGGCAGGCCTATTCCAAATTCTGAAAACTCTCGGTGAGATGACTATGAGGAATGACCAAGCTTTCCACGGGACGACCGCCTCCTTCCCGACCCTGTCGATCGTCACGCCGTCCTTCAATCAAGCACCTTTCCTGCAGCAGACGCTCGACAGCGTTCTTGACCAGAAATATCCTGGGCTCGAATACATCGTCATCGACGGCGGCTCCACAGATGGATCCCGCGAGATCCTCGAAAGCTACAGTGACCGCTTAACATTTTGGGTTAGCGAGAAAGATCGCGGCCAAGTGCACGCTCTCAACAAGGGGTTCGAGCGCGCTATCGGCGACTGGGTAGGCTGGCAAAATTCCGACGATTTCTATTTGCCCGGAGCTTTCGAATCCTTTGCCGTCGCCACTCGACGCTTTCCCGATGCCGACATCGTTCTGGCCGATATCGTCCTCGTCGATGAAGCTGGCACGCCGATCCGTGATGTCAGATATGTCAAGCCAACCTACGAAAGCCTATTCGCAGAGGGCATGGTGCTCGCGAACCAGGCGGCATTCTGGCGCCGCGCCCTGCATGAGCGCGTTGGATTTCTCGATGAGCAGTACAATTGCTCGTTCGACTATGATTGGTTCATGCGCCTCCTCAAGTCTGGACGCGCGGTCCACGTTCGGGAGCATTGGGGCTGCCTCCGGTATCATGGTCAATCGAAAACGAGTGTCCTCACCGAACGTTTTGCGAAGGAGAACATGGCAATTCGCGGTGGACGCGCACCATCAGGCTTGAGCGTCGCCTACTCCCAATTGCGCCGCCTCGCCCTGATGCTTGCCCACCGCGATATCGGATACGTCATGCGCGGCTTATGGCGGCGCGCTGGCCGGAATTAAAGCATGATCCGGAAAAGTACGCAGCGGTTTTCCGAAAAGATCTTGCAAACAATAACCTAAAGCGCGATGACGATTCATCGAATCTCATTGCGTTTTAGGTGGGGTCGCGTTCCCAGATCATGCTGTCGCCCGCTATTTGGTCGCCGACCGACGGCGACAGCAAGAAGAATCCCCCGTTGATCCAGCCGCCGTCGTCGCCTGGCTTCTCTCGAAATTGACGACACGATCGCCCTCGATCGCCGCGAACCGCTTGGCCGGCCGCACCACCGAGACGGTGCCCGGCGCCCGTGCGCCTTGTGAAAGGCGGTCTCGGCGCCGAGATCGATGTCGGCGACCTCGTCGCCATAGATCAACGCAAAAAACGGGACATCCGCCACATAGCCGCTTCGGCTTGCCGCCGGTCTGGGTGTTGTCGCCGGTATCGACCAGCGTGACCCCGCCAGGGCTCGGTGGTTTCGCGGTTGACCTCCATCCGGTTCCCGGCAAAATGGAAGGTCACGTCGGACATGTGCAGGAAGTAGTTCGCGAAACACCCCTATGTAACCCCTGTAGCCAAGGCAGATCACGAAATCATTGAAGCCGTGACGGCTGTAGATCTGCATGATGTGCCAGAGGATCGGTCGGCCGCCGATCTCGACCCTGGGCTTGCGTCGCGTCGGTCTCTTCGGAGATTCGGGTGCGAGACCTCCCGCGAGAATGACGACTTTCATTGAGTGCCTGCTGCGGTCTGGGATCGGCCCCGGTTTCCGCAAACACCTGGCGACCGGGCATCGTTGCTTCACGCAGCTTATGTGAACGTCGACGACCGTGCCGACACGAAAGCGAACTGCGAGGCGCTGAATATCACCGGGTTGGCTAGCCGTCCCTCGCCTTTGGGAAACAGAGGGTTCAGGGCCGAATGACCCGCCGCAGCCACTCTTCCACCGTATCGCGGCAGTCGCTGCTGTCCCATGCGATGGGGCTCAGTGTTCAAACATGGAGATGCCAGTCGATTGCGTGAGACGCAACCGGCCCGATCGTCCCGTCGGCATTGAGATCCTGATGAAACCGGGCCTCCGCCAGCAGCAGCGTGGCGCTGGTGTCTGACACCTGACCGGTGCTGGTGGCGAAGTTGCCGCTGCTGTCGGTCGTCCAGATCGCGAACTGATCGCTGCCCGAGTACTTCCACGCCACCTCGTAACCGCTCGAGGTCTGCTCCGCGGCGATCGGCGTCCAGGCGCCGAACTGACTGGCCACCACAGGCGAGCCGACGTATTTCAGCGCAGGTCCGAAGCCGTCGGCTACAGGATTCATGTAGAAATTGCTGCCGCTCTGCACCAGGCTCGTGCTGCCGAACGCTTCGATGCTGGTCGTGGGCATGCCGATGACGCCATCGCCGTTGAGGTCCTGGTGGAAGCGGCTCTCGGCTTGCTCCAGCGTGGCGCTGGTGTCTGACACCTGACCGGTGCTGGTGGCGAAGTTGCCGCTGCTGTCGGTCGTCCAGATCGCGAACTGATCGCTGCCCGAGTACTTCCACGCCACCTCGTAACCGCTCGAGGTCTGCTCCGCGGCGATCGGCGTCCAGGCGCCGAACTGACCGGCCACCACCGGCGAGCCGACGTATTTCAGCGTAGGTCCGAAGCCGGCCGCCGGGTTCATGTAGAAATTGCTGCCGACCTGGACGAGGCTCGTCGCCCCCACGGCTTCGATGGAGACCGGCGGGCTCACGAGCGCGGCGCTCGGGGCCGTGGTATCGGCAAACTGGAAGTTCTCGATCCCGGTCAAGGTGTCGGTGCCGTCCGGCGCGCCGGCGCGCTGGTCGACGACGATGAAGGTCTGGGTGGCCGCGTTGTACGCAATCGCGTAGTTCGCCATGTTGCCCGAATAGACCGCCGTATCGGTCCCCGCGCCGCCCGCGATGGTGTCGTTGCCCGCGCCGCCGGTGATCGTGTCGTTGCCCGAGCCCCCGTTGAGCATGTTGGCGATGGCGTTGCCGACGATGGTGTCGTTGCCGGATCCGCCTGTGGCGTTGTCGATGTAGGAGCGGGCGTCGCCGCTATAGAGATAGGCGTTGTAGACGTTGCCCGAGGCGTAATGGCCATCGCCGAGATAGGCCAGCTGCACCGAGGAGAACATCGACGAGGCACCGGGATTGAGGTTGATGCTCAGGTTCGTCGTGTAATTCGACAGATCGTAGGTATCGACGCCGCCGCCGTCCCAGACCGTCTCGTAGATGCGGTTGGCCGAGCCGCCAACGCCGCCGCCAGGCGCGAGCTGCCCGACGCCGTTGATGAACTCCTGCCCCGTGGTCGGATTCCAGGTGTAGATGGTGCTGCTGCTCTGGGTCGTGTAATCCGCACCGTACATCGTCTGGAGCGCGAGGATATCGTTGGCCATGTAGGTCTGCGGATATCCGTACGCTTCGTTGGTGTAGCCGGTCGTGGTCGAAGCGCCGACATAGCTGCGATAGCTCATGACGGTGTATTCGCTGTCGTCATGCGCGCTCGGCACCGCGATGTTGGCGGGACCGCCGGCCTCCTGGCTGTGCTTGAGGCCAAAGGCATGGCCAAGCTCGTGCAGCGCGGTGGTGAAGTAATAATTGCCGAGCTTGGCCAGCGAGTAGTTGTATTGGTTGCCGAACCAGACGTCGCCGCCGGAGGCATAGTTGCCGGGATAGTAGGCGTAGGAGGTTGGGTTGGCCGACGGCGACTGCGCGATCATGATATCGGCGCCGTTCGTGCCTGCGTACTGGACGTTGGCGTTGGTGTAGCCGTTGATCAATCCGATGGCGTAGTTGATTGCCGCCTGCATCTGGGTCGGCGCCGAGGCGAAGCCCGAAGTGGTCGGCTCGCTGCTGCCGCCAGTGTACGGATTGGCGTAGTCGCTGGGCGAATCCGGGAAACTGTAGGTGATCGCGCCAGACCACTTGTAGCCCGACAGCAGGCCGTCGATTTCGGCGTTGTTGGTGGCACTGACGTTGACAGCGTTGGCCAATGGACTCTCCCGGAACTACCCGTCGCGCGATTCGGGACGTGGACAGATGATTCTAGCTTGAGAATTGAAGGTTTGGTTTAAATAGGGCAAGCGCACCTCAACTTCTTGCATAACGCGCTGTTAGCCATGATATTCGGTACTCATACGGGCCAAAAACAGGAGCCTCGGTTCCCGCGTCCGTCATGTGCAGGATCTCATGAAACCAAGTCCACTCCCGGCCGGCCTGTTTGGCGCCCTGATGGCGCTCGCCAGCCTGGATCATCAACCCTTCGGAGGACTGCCTGTCATGGTGCAGAAGGCCAATGCGGATGACAACGGCAAGGCAGCACGCCCGCCCTCCATGCCGATGGCTCGCGATCCTGCGGTTGCCGTGGCAGAGGAATACGAAGCCGCCCGCCGGAAGGGAACGCGGGAGGCCTTTGAGCTCTTCATTGCGCGCCACGGCGATGCCCCCCTGGCGGAGCAGGCGCGCGCGGAATTGAAGCGTCTGTCGCGCTGATCTCTCGTTCACCGCATTAGGTATGGCGTTTCGGCAGGCGGCATCGGCGCCGCGCCGGGCTTGTCGCATGATCTTTCGGCACTATGGTGGGCCCGCAATCTGTCCCGGAGCCGTTCAAGATGCCCTTTCCGCATGCCTCGGAAGCCCTGTCGCGCTTTACCGTGCTCGATCTGACCCGCGTCCGCTCCGGGCCCACCTGCGTGCGGCAGCTCGCGGACTGGGGCGCCAACGTCGTCAAGATCGACGCGCTGACCGAGGACGCCGGCGGCGAGCAGCCGGGCGGGCCACGACAGGGTTCCGACTTTCAGAATTTGCACCGCAACAAACGGGCGATGACGCTGAACTTGAAGGACCAGCGCGGGCTCGCCGTGTTCAAGCGCCTGGCCGCCAAGGCCGACGTCGTGGTCGAGAATTTCCGGCCCGACGTGAAGAAGAAGCTTGGCGTCGACTATGACAGCCTGCGCGAGATCAATCCGCGCATCGTCTATGGCAGCATCTCCGGCTTCGGCCAGGACGGCCCCTATCACAAGCGGCCGGGCTTCGATCAGATCGCGCAGGGCATGGGCGGGCTGATGTCGATCACCGGCGCGCCGGGCCAAGGCCCGATGCGGGTCGGCATTCCCGTCGCCGACCTCACCGCCGGCCTGTTCTGCGCCATGGGCATCCTCACCGCGCTGCTGGAGCGCGAGGTCTCGGGCAAGGGCCAGTGGGTGCAGACCTCGCTGTTGCAGGCGCAGATCTTCATGCTCGACTTCCAGGCCGCGCGCTGGCTGATGGAAAAGGAGGTCGCCAAGCAGGCCGGCAACAACCACCCCACCAGCATCCCGACCGGGGTGTTCAAGACCTCGGACGGCTACATCAACATCGCAACGACGGGCGGGCGGATCTGGGAGCGCTGCGCGCAGGCGCTCGGCGCGCCGGAGCTCTTTGGCCATCCCGACTATGCGACCGCGCCGGCCCGCTCCAGGAATCGCGACGCGCTCAATGCCGAAATCGAACAGCGCACGGTGATGAAGTCGACCGAGACCTGGGTCAGGGAGCTCAACGACGCCGGCGTGCCCTGCGGGCCGATCTACGCCATCGATCAGATGTTCGAGGACGCGCAGGTCAAGCATCTCGGCATCGCGCAGGACGTGCCGAACGAGGAGAACCGCGACATCCGCCTGGTCGGCCAGCCCGTCACGCTGTCACGCACACCAAGTAAGATGGTGGCGCGGCCGCCGGAATTCGGCGAGCAGACGGATGAGGTGCTGAAGGAATTCGGGTTCGGCGCCAACGAGATCGCAAACCTGAGAGAAGCCCGAGTCATCTGAGAGCGCTCGCTTGGAGCTACGCTTCCAAGCGCAGTTGCAAACGCGAGAGGCTGTTCGCAAAACAACGAACGAAGCCTTTTTAGTGAGTTGGCATGAGGAAATGATGTAAGCGCTGTTCTTGAGACTCAGCCTATTGGTGAGCACGTCGATTACGTAGCGGAATCGACGTCGTTTAGCCAGCAAGGGTCTATTAGGAGACGAGGACGGCCAGTGCTCGGCAGCACCCTCGGTTGTGCGAACATAGCCGCGGAAATTCGCACCGTCTGGAAATGCACTAGCGAGGCTTCAATTCTTAGCCAGAAACGGGAAGCTATCGCCCGTCTTCCGATAGTCCGCCGCTAGTCGCCATCCCGCGATGTCATGGGCTGTACCGCACGCTTCGCAATGCAGCTTCTTTTCGCCGATCAGCCGTTGTCGCTGCGCTAAAGTCGCTTCTGAGGCCGGCTCGAGACAGCTTGGACACACAAGCGGCAGATGCCTGGCTTTCCAATGGTCTATGAGGCCAAACAGACCTCCGAAAGCTAAAAGGCGAAAACGATCTACTCTCATTGCTTGCTCGGTTCTACGCGTGATCTATTGTCGGCAATTGGCTCGGAAAAGTACCGAAGCGATTGCTTGTGAGATTGTAAACTTGTCGGACGTCCATTTAATAGCATACCATCAAACGCTCCAATGCTTTCCGCTCGTTTTGCGTGCTCCGGAGCCAGGCTCCGCGAGACTCAGAAGTCCACCTCTGATTGGTCTCACCTGGACGGCGCCCCAACTTACCGCATAAGCGCGGCAATACGTGATGCCCTGCCTGTTGCCTGCAAGGCCTAGTCAGGTCTATGTGCTGGCGGTCGGCTAGGCGGCGGCTCGTTCAAATCTCGGGCCCAAGGAGCACCAGTTGCAAGTCTTGATTTCGAAGAGATTTCGTCAGAGCTCGAACAGGACGAAATAAGAAAACCTATCGAACCGCAGCGGCGCCCCCCATTATCATCATAGAGGTCAGCAGCAAGCGGCTCGATCGGAATGGAGGTTCCTGCATCCCAAGCACCAGGTGACTCGATCGACTTAAATTAGCATGAGCGTGCATAGGGCGTCGAGCGGCTTCTCCCGGAACCTAGTGGGAGAAGCGCATCAAGCCGATCGAACCTGCTTCCAGCCCCGAGATCCCATGGTCGGCCCGGCGTTGCGTCACGCGGCCCCGAGCAGAATGGTGGCTCGGCTACTGAAGTCGGGAGCAGACTACGTGCTGAAAGAGTTCGGGTTTATCGATGACGAGATCGCAATAGTAAGAGAAGCTGGGATTTGTCTGAGGCTCTGAGTCTCAGCTTTCATGTGAGCGCGTGCGGCGACGCTGTTCAGGTGCGCGCTTGGCACCGCTTGCCGCCTTCCGCTTCACAGTGCAAGGACATGCGCGTTTTCCGCCGGTGGCGGCACTGGACCCTGCCATCCCCTGCACTGCTCCAATGTTCACAGTTTCTAGCGCTTCCTTGTGCCTCCTCGGTCCCCGGGAATCCCTGAGAGCCCGAGCACCGGTTGCGCCCTACCGACGGGATGAAAAACCTCAGAGGGGGCGGAAGGCCCTTGCAGCCTGGATCATCTTGCGGCCCGATATCTCTGCCGCATCCGCGAAGCGCGAGAGAAGACCACGCAGCCCGCGAACCCAACACCGGCTGCGCACGCTTCGACTCGACCAGCACCGCAATCAAATATGCCTGTGTAATCCCCAAAATGCGATCAGCACGAGACCGATAGCCCCGACTGCCAGCAACAAGAGAATGGTTTCAAGCATGACGAATCAAGCTCCGCCGCGCAGAGGATATACCCAGGAGCGAAGTTGTCATCGAATAACCAGGTAGTTCACCGCGATAGCCGAACGAGCCATGTCGTCACTCCCTTGGCGATGTAAAAGCATCATTCAGATCGTGAGAAGCCCGAGCGGATACCGTCTCAGCCTACGCTCGTAGCCATCAGTTGCTGGGCCTTAACCATGTTTACGAGCGGTCCGGTTGTAGGCGGGGGCCGAGAAAGCCCATGTCGACAGCTCCGCTTGGAAGAGAAGCCCACCGCGACGAAGTCGACGGAGACGTGGGTCAGGGAGCTCAACGAGGCCGGCGTGCCCTGCGGGCCGATCTACGCGATCGACCACATGTTCGAGGACGAGCAGGTCAAGCATCTCGGCATCGCGCAGGACATGCCGAACGACGAGGATCGAGACATCCGCCTGGTCGGTCAGCCCGTCACGCTGTCGCGCACGCCGAGCAGGATGGTGGCGCGGCCGCCGGAATTCGGCGAGCAGACTGACGAAGTGCTCGCCGAATTCGGTTTTGATCAAGAAGAAATTGTAGCTCTCAGGACCGCGAGGGTCGTGTGAATTCGAAGTGAGCGCGAAGAAAGCGAGATGAAAATGCACGCGCGAGCACGTTTCGTCTCAGTTCGCGGAGTGAACGCGCTCACGCACAGTCTGGTACCCGGCGCGAGTCGTCTTGGAACAAGGTGGTCATTAAACGGAAGACGCTCGTCAGCCTGCGTTAGTTGACGGGCTCCTAGCCAAAGGTCGCAACGAGTTCACCGTTGCGACCGGCGAATATGAACAGAACCAGGGTTACGCTTAATTAGCGGCATGCGCGATCCGTGCTCTCTGGGGACGCCCCTGGGGACATTTGCGGCCTTGTGCTTCGGGGTGAGCCCGTGCTTTTGTGGGGCGGATGCTCGAGCGGTACGGTCCGGTATGATTCTAAGTACACACGCGATTGTTGGCGGCGCGATCGCTTATATGTTGCCCTCCCATCCAATCGTGGTCGCTCTCGCGGGATTTGCGAGCCATTTCGTGATCGATGCAATTCCACACTGGGACTATCCCCTTCAAGCAATCTCAGTTCGCAAAGATGCCGATAACCGACTTTTGAAGGCGGATCATCGGTTGTGGATGGACTTGCTCACGATCGCGATCGATGCATCGACAGGATTAGCCATTGCGATCCTCCTATTTACCCCAAGCGCGCCGATTTGGGTGATCGCGCTGGGGGCCGGCGCCGGCATGCTGCCCGACCCGCTCCAGTTCGTGCATAGCCTCTATAAGCGAGAACCGTTAGTGACCCTTCAACGCTTCCACATCTGGATGCATACTAAACGTAGGCTGAATTGGCAGATTGGTATCATCTCCCAAGCCGCTTTCGCCGCACTCGTTGCGGCAACCGCGCTAATCGCAAAGTAACCGCGAGCAGAAGGAAAACCCAGCGGAAGCACGCCTTCTTCGGACGTTTCAGCGCCGGTGACTCCGGATTTTCTATCGCCTAGCCCATGTTAGATGTCCGAGGAGACGGTCGAGCACCGGCCAAAACAGCAGCACGATCGCCAAGGTCGTGATCGAGCCGACCAGGCCGTTCGACCAGAACACCTTGAGGTCGCCGCCGGCGCCGATCATCGACAGGCGGAAGGCATCCTCGGCGCGGTTGCCGAGCACGAGCGCCAGCGTGAGCGGCGCCAGAGGAATGCCGATCTTCTTGAAGACATAGCCGACGACGCCGAAGCCGAGCATCAGCCAGATGTCGAACATCGCGTTCTGGATCGCATAGGCGCCGATCGCGCAGGACACCACGATCATCGGCGCCACCGCGGCGAACGGCACGCGCAGGATCGAGGCGAAAATCGGCACCGTCGTCAGCACGAGCACGAGACCGACGACGTTGCCGAGATACATCGAGGCGATCAGGCCCCAGACGAAATCCTTGTGCTCGACGAACAGCAGCGGCCCCGGATTGAGCCCCCACACCATCAAGCCGCCGAGCAGGATCGCGGCAGTGCCGGAGCCGGGAATGCCGAGCGCCAGCATCGGCAACAGCGCCGCGGTGCCGGAGGCGTGCGCCGCAGTTTCCGGCGCGAACACGCCCTCGATGCGGCCTTTGCCAAAACTCTCGGGATCCTTGGCGAAACGCTTGGCGAGATTGTACCCCATGAAGGACGCCGCGATCGCGCCACCCGGGGTAATGCCGAGCCAGCAGCCGATGAAGGAGGAGCGCAGCAGCGTCACCCAGTATTTCGGCAGGTCCTTCCACACGCCCAGCACGACGCGAAGCGAAATGCTGGCCGCGTGGCCGCGCAGCGCCAGGCGCTCCTCCATGGTCAGCAGGATCTCGCTGATGCCGAATAGGCCGATGACGGCAACGAGGAAGCTGATGCCCCGCAACAACTCCGCGGTGCCGAAGGTCATGCGCAGCTGGCCCGACACGGTATCCATGCCGACGCCGGCGAGCAGAAGGCCGAGCGACATCGAGATCACCGTCTTGTGCTTGGCCTCGCGTCCGAGGCCGACAAAGGAGCAGAAGGTCAGCAGATAGACCGCGAAGAATTCGGGCGGGCCGAACTTCAGCGCAAAGGACGAGATCATCGGCGCAAGGAAGGTGATCAGCAGCACCGCGACAAGCGAGCCGATAAACGAGGACGTGAACGCCGCCGTCAGCGCCTCCGCCGCCCTGCCCTGCTGCGCCATCGGATAGCCGTCGAAGGTGGTCGCGACCGACCAGGCTTCGCCGGGAATGTTGAACAGGATCGAGGTAATGGCGCCGCCGAACAGCGCGCCCCAGTAGATGCAGGACAACATCACGATCGCCGAGGTCGGATCCATCGTGAAGGTCAGCGGCAAGAGGATCGCCACGCCGTTGGGGCCGCCGAGGCCGGGGAGCACGCCGACGAAGATGCCGAGCACCAGCCCGACCATCATCAACACCAGCGTCTTCCACGTGAGCAGGACGGCGAAGCCGTGGACCAAAAGACCGAACGCTTCCATCGCTACCCGCCTAGTAGCCGAAGGCCGCTTCGAGCGGTCCCTTCGGCATGATGACGTCGAAGGCGATGTCGAAGGTGACGAACATGATCGCCGTGAACAGGAAAGCGGTGAGCAGCGACTTCCACAGCGCGATCTTGCCGACCAGTCGCATGAAACTTGCGATCAAGAGCAAACTCGCGACATAGAGGCCGAGGAACTGCGTCACGAGGCAGAACAGCAGCGTCGGCACGAACACCGCCAGAACGCGGCGGGCCTGCGCGCGCGTGACGAAGGTTTCGGACGCCGCGCGGCGGGCAAGCAGAGCGACAATCAGGCCGTAAAGGCTGCCGCCGCCGAGGATGGTCGAAAGATAGAACGGGAAATAGCCAGGCTCTGGCCCGGTCGAATCCCAGGAGATGCCGGTGCGCCAATTGTCGTAGCCAAGCGTTGCAGCCAGCGCAAGAAGGAGCAGGCAGACCACAATTTCAACCGTGCCCGAGATGACGACAGAAGGCGAGTCGTGTTCGGGCGCGGTTGGATCCTCGACAACGATTTCAAGATCGGTTTGGGACATGAGCTGTGAGGGACGGAGTAAGTTCAATTTCCCCTCTCCCCCGCTTGCGGGGAGAGGATCAGGGTGAGGGGAGTCTCCGCGGCGACGGTGAGGATTGGACTCGCGGAGAGGCCCCTAACCCCGACCCTCTCCCTGTAAGAACGGGGAGAGGGAGAAGACAAAGCTACTTCGCGACGAATCCGGCTTCCGTCATCAGCGATTTGTTGACTGCATCGTCCTCCTCGAGGAATTGCACCATATCCTTGCCGGTGAGGAAGATCGGCTTCAACGCCTGCTTTTCCATGTAGTCCTTGAATTCCGCGGTCTGCGTCACCTTGTGGAACAGCTCGACATAGAACGCCTGCTGCTCAGCCGTGACCTTGCCGGGCAGGAACATTGCGCGCAGCATCAGATACTGGACGTCGACCCCCTCCTCCTTGCAGGTCGGGATGTCGGCCCAGGACTGCGTGTCCGTCACCTTGGTGGTGTAGGAGATGCGCTCCTTGTCGAACACGCAGAGCGGACGCACTTGGCCCGCGCGCCAGACTTCGAGATTTTCGCTCGGGTTGTTGACATTGGATTCGGTGTGGTTGCCGACGAGCTGGGTCGCAGCCTCGCCGCCGGACTTGTAGGGCAGATAGGAGAATTTCGCGCCGGTCTTCTGCTCAAGGAACACGGTCAGGACGTGATCCTCGCGCTTGGAGCCGGTACCGCCCATCTTGAACGGAGCGCTCGCGGCCTTCGCGGCCGCGACGAATTCCTTCACCGTCTTTGGCCCCGCGCTGTTGTCCCACAGCACGAACTGGTCGAGCGCAACCACCGAGACGGGGGTCAGCTCACGCCAGTTGAACGGGATCTTGGCGGACAGCGGCAGCATGTAGATCAGCGAATAGGCGATCAGCACCTTGTTCGGATCGCCCTCGCTGGATTTCATGTACATCAGCGCTTCCGCGCCTGAAGCGCCGCCCTTGAGCGAGACCACGATCGGTTGCTTCATCAGGCTGTTCTTCTGGATCGCGGCCTGCATCATCCGCGCCATCTGGTCGGAGGCGCCACCTGCGCCAGCCGCCACCACGATCTCGACGGGTTTTGTCGGCTCCCAGCCGGCAAGGGCTGGAGTCGTCAACAACATTGCCGCCACAGCGCCGACGGCCTTCACTGGAATTCGCACGCGTTTCGTCCCCTGATTTTTATTGGCTTTGTGACGCCGGGAAATTCATAAGCGCATTGTGCGGACTAATCCTAACGAGTTCAAGCAGGCGGTCATTCCACCGCATATACTTTCGGCTGACGGAAAGCGCGCCGCAGCGCGCTACTTGCCCTGCCAGTTCGGCGTGCGCTTGTTGAGAAAGGCGTCCATTCCCTCGCGGAAATCCTCGCTCATATAGGCCTTGAGGATCAGATCCTCGCCCTCTTCGCGCGACAGCGTGCGGCGGATGCGGCGCACCGCCTCCTTGGTCGCTTCGAGCGTGAGCGGCGCGTGGCTGGCGACGAGCCTTGCGGTCTCGTCGGCGCGGCGCTGCAGCGTCTCGACGTCGGGCACGACCTCGTTGAGCAGGCCGAGCGCCAGGGCTTCCGGCGCCTCGACCAGTCGTGCCTTGAAGATCAGGTCCTTGGTGCGGGCCGGACCGACCAGCGAGACGACGCGGCTGATGTTCGACATCGACAGGCAGTTGCCGAGCGTGCGCGCGATCGGAAAGCCGATGCGGGTGGTCTCGGTACCGATGCGGAGGTCGCAGCAGGCCGCAATCCCGGCGCCGCCGCCGGTGCAGGCACCAGCGATCGCCGCGATCACGGGCACGCGGCACTGCTCCAGCGTGCCGAGCACGCGGTCGATCCGTGCCTCGTAGTCGAGCGCATCCTGCGCGGTCTTGAAGGCGCGGAACTGCGAAATGTCGGTGCCGGAGGCGAACGCCTTGTCGCCGGCGCCGATCAGGATCAGCGCCTTGATCGAACGGTCGGCGTTGATCTCCTGGCAGATCTCCGCCATGCGCTCGTACATGGCGAAGGTGAGCGCATTGCGCGCCTGCGGGCGGTTGAAGGTGATCCGCGCGATGCCGTCCTGGACGGAGTAGAGTAGGTCCTCGTTGGTCGTGGTCGGTGCGTTCATCGCGCGCTCACTTCTTGACTTTTCTACAGTTGGTTCAGGCTTTGAGCCTTCAAGCCACCTGCGCCTTGGCCATCGGCACCACGTCGCGTCCCTTCAGGACGTCCATCGCCGCCAGCACGCCGCCGCTCCGGTGCGGGATCTTCGCAAGATCCAGACCCATCTCGACGCCGGCGAGCGTACCCATCAGCATCAGATCGTTGAAATGGCCGATATGGCCGATGCGGAACACCTTGCCCTTGACCTTGTTCAGGCCGGTGCCGAGCGACATGTCGAAATTCTCCAGCACGACCTTGCGGAAGGCGTCGGCGTCGTGTCCATCCGGCACGCGCACGCCGGTGAGAGCCGGCGAGTGCGCGGCAGGATCGGCGCACTGCGTCTCCAGACCCCAGACCTTCACCGCCGCGCGCGTTGCCGCGCTATGACGCTTGTGACGGGTCCACACGTTCTCGAGCCCCTCCTCCTCAAGCATCTTCACCGCTTCGCGCAGGCCGAACAGCAGGTTGGTCGCCGGCGTATAGGGGAAGGTGCCGAGCTTGTTGAAGGTGATGACTTCCTGCCAGTCCCAGTACGAGCGCATGCCCGGATTGGCCTTCGCAGCGGCGAGCGCCTTGTCCGAGACGGCGTTGAAGCCGAGGCCTGGCGGCAGCATCAGGCCCTTCTGCGAGCCGGCGACCGAGACGTCGATGCCCCAGGCGTCATGCTCATATTCCATCGAGCCGAGGCCGGAGATGGTGTCGACCATCAGGAGTGCCGGATGCTTGACCCGGTCGAGCAGCTTGCGCACTTCGAGCGGTGGCGTCACGCAACCGGTCGAGGTCTCGTTGTGTACGACGCACACCGCCTTGATCTTGTGCTGCTTGTCGGCAATGAGGCGCTGTTCGATCTCGGCAAGATCGGCGCCATGGCGCCAATCGCTCGGGATGAAGTCGACGTCGAGCTTGAACTTGTCGGCAATGCCGCGCCAGAGGATAGCGAACTGACCGGTCTCGCACATCAGGACCTTGTCGCCGGGCGCAAGCACGTTGACCATGGCCGCTTCCCAGGCGCCGGTACCGGACGAGGGAAAGATGATGACGGGCTGCTTGGTGCGGAACACGCGCTGCATCGAAGCCAGCACAGCGAAACCGAGCTCGGCGAACTCCGGACCGCGGTGGTCCAGCGTCGGCATGTCCATCGCCCGCAGCACCCGGTCGGGCACGTTGGTCGGTCCTGGAATCTGTAAGAAATGCCTTCCAGTATGCACGGTCATAGGCGTCCTTCCCGGTCTTGCCTTGATTTTGGTGAGCCGCCGAATAGCACCATTTGACCGGCTTGTCCCCTCTCCTTAAGGCGCCTCCCATGCATCACCGGCGGACCTCCGCCGCCCCCTACTCCGCGGCCACCACCTTCCCGGACGGCAGGCGCCCTTCGGCCTCCGTGAACGGGCGCTCCGGATGCATCAGGAAGGCGGAGAAGCCGCCGAGCAGCAACAGCCCCATCGACATCAGGAATGGCAGGTACCAATTGCCGGTCGCATCGATCACGAAGCCCGCGACCAGAGGGGAGACGATGGCGGCGAAGGCCGACCCCGTGTTCATCAGTCCCGATGCTGTTCCGGAATATTTCGGGGCGATGTCCATCGGGATCGACCACATCGGGCCGATCACCAGCTCGGCGCAGAAGAAGCCTGCCGACAGACATAGCGCGACGACGGTGATGTCGTGAACGAACAGGATCGGCAGCAGCGACAGCAGTGCCCCCGCAAATCCCGCAACGGTGACGCTGAGCCGCGCCAGGCGGACATTGCCGGTGCGGTCGAGGATCTTGTCCGACAGCACGCCGCCGACACTGTCGCCGACCACGCCGGCGAAGAACACGCCCGAGGCGAACAGCGCCGAGTTCTTGATGTCGAGACTGTAGTTGTTCTTGAAGAACAGCGGCAGCCAGTTGAGGTAGAGCCACAGGCACCAGCCGTAGCAGAAATAGGTCAGCGTCACCGGCCACATGCGACCGAGCAGCGGGCCCCACGGTACGCGCGGCCGCTCGCCGGTCGGGCGCGGCGGCAGCGCCGCGAGCTCGGCTTCGGTGATCGAGGCATGCTCCTTCGGCTCGTTGCGGAAGTACCAGACCCAGATGACGCCCCAGACCAGGCTCACGAAGCCGAGCACGACGAACGCGCCGCGCCACGTCAGCCAGAGGATCAGCAGCGCGACGGCCGGCGGCGTCACCGCATTGCCGAGCCGGGCGAAGGAATGGGTCAGCCCCTGCGCGAAGCCGCGGCGGTTCGCGGGCGTCCAGTATTGCATCGCACGCGTCGCGGTCGGAAAGGTCGCGCCCTCGCCGAAGCCGAGCGCAAAGCGCGCGATGAACAACGCGGTAAGACCATGCACGAAGCCGGTCATGATGGTCGCCACCGCCCAGATCATGCCGCACCAGAACAGCGTCTTGCGCGGCCCGAAATGATCGCCGACCCAGCCGCCGATCACCTGGAACAGCAGATAGGGATAGGCGAAGGCCGAGAAGACGAGGCCAAGCTGGGTGTTCGAGAGGCCGAGCTCCTTCTGGATTTCGCTCGCCGCGGTGCCGATGTTCACCCGGTCGACATAGGTGATGAAATACATCGCGCAGAGCATCGCCAGCACGACATGCGTGGCCTTGAACCGAACTCCCATCTCCACCCCTCCCTATTGCTGTTTTTATGATTGTCGGTGCGCGCCTCGCGCTCTAAGTGCCAACCACCTTCAGATGAGGCGAGGAATTGCCCTGCGTGCGCTGCTCCAGCAGCTTCATCGCCGCCTCGACGCCGCCGGAGCGGTGCGGCACGCCTGCGACCGACATTCCCATCTCCACGCCGGTGAGCGCACCGAGCAGCGTCAGCGCGTTGCATTCGCCGAGATGGCCGATGCGGAAGACCTTTCCGGCGACCTTCGACAGGCCGGAGCCGAGCGACATGTTGTAATTGTCGAGCACGACTTTGCGGAACTGGTCGGCGTCATGACCGGGCGGCATCAGCACTGCGGTGAGCACCGGCGAGAACTCGGCGGGCTCCTGGCAGAGCACCTCGAGACCCCAATGGTTGACTGCGGCGCGGGTTGCGGCAGCTAACCGCTCGTGGCGCGCGAAGACGTTGTCGAGCCCCTCTTCGAGCAGCATCGCGATCGCTTCGCGCAGGCCATAGAGCAAATTGGTCGCCGGCGTGTAGGGGAAGAAGCCCTTTGCATTCGGCTTGAGCATCTCCTCCCAGTCGAAATAGGAGCGCGGCATCCTGTTGGTCTTCGACGCGGCGCGGGCCTTTTCCGAGATCGCGTTGAAGCCGAGGCCGGGCGGCAGCATGAAACCCTTCTGCGAGCAGCTGACGCTGACATCGACCTTCCATTCGTCATGTCGATAGTCGACCGAACCGAGCGAGGAGATGGTGTCGACCATCAGCAGCGCCGGGTGCGAGGTGCGGTCGATCGCGGCCCGGATATCGGCGATGCGACTGGTCGCGCCGGTCGAGGTCTCGTTGTGCACGACCATCACCGCCTTGATCGCCCGCACGGTGTCGTCGGTGAGCTTCGCCTCGATCAGGGCCGGATCGGCGCCACGGCGCCAATCGCCGGGAACGAAATCGACCTCGATGCCGAAACGTGCCGCCATCTGGCGCCAGAGGGTGGCGAAGTGGCCGGTCTCGACCATCAGGACCTTGTCACCCGGCGACAGCGTGTTGACGATCGCAGCTTCCCAGGCACCGGTCCCCGAGGAGGGGAAGATCACAACCGGACACGCGGTCTGGAAGATTTTCTGGCTGCCTTCGAGCACGGCCCGCCCGAGCTCCCCAAATTCCGCACTCCGGTGGTCGATGACCGGCATGTCCATGGCGCGAAGAACGCGGTCGGGGACCGGGCTCGGGCCCGGAATCTGGAGGAAATGGCGTCCCTGATGCATGAAAACCTCCCTGGCGACGGATTTCTGGCCGGCTCATTTAGACTATTTTGCATTCATTTTTTGTCATTTCAATCGAAATTTGGTATTCGATTGTGGACGTCGACGCAACGAACTGAGCAAACTACTGTGCTGCAAATGAAATCCACGATTCCCGATACCGGGGTTCCTATCGCCCCGCCGGCCGGCAACGGTGGCGACCGCCAGGAAGCCTCGCTTCATGACGAAATCCTGCTTCGGCTGCGCGACTACGTGGTCGAGGGCAACATCCCGAACGGCGCCCGCGTTCCCGAGCGTCAGCTTTGCGAGATGCTCGGCATCTCCCGCACGCCGTTGCGCGAGGCGCTGAAGGTGCTCGCCGCGGAAGGCCTGATCGAGCTCCTGCCCAACCGCGGCGCGCGGGTGCGCCAGCTCAGCCAGCGCGACCTCGAGGAGCTGTTCGACGTGATGGCGGGACTGGAAAGCCTTGCCGGACGGCTCGCCTGCGAAGCCATCACCGACGAGGAAATCACCGCGATCGAGCAGCTGCATTACGAGATGTACGGTCATTACCTGCATCGCGACATGCATGGCTATTTCCAGGTCAACCAGCGCATCCACGAGAGCATTGTCGCGGCCGCCCGCAACGAGACGCTGAAGACGGCCTATGGCAACTTCGCAGGACGGATCCGCCGCGTCCGCTACTCCGCCAATTTCGCCCGCAAGCGACAGCGCTGGGCCGAGGCCATGCGCGAGCATGAGGCCATCCTCGATGCACTCCGCCGCCGCGCCGGCAGCGAATTGAGCGACATCATGTTCCAGCACCTGCGCAACAAGCGGACGGCTGCGATCGAGCACCTGACCGAGCCCCAAGGGGACGCCACGGCATCGCCCTGAGTGACGCTGTCTTGCTCATTTTGAATTCATAATATAATCGGTCTGGAATAAGAATGAATACTCCAACGAGGTCGGTCGCCTCGTTGGATCAGTCCGGGATCAGGGATGACAAACGCCTCCTCGCTCGAACGGCGCCTGCGGTCGGAATTGACCGGCGACGTCCTGTTCGACCGCTTCAGCCGCGGCCGCTACGCCACCGATGCCTCGTTTTACCAGATCATGCCCTATGGCGTGGTGGTGCCGCGCAACATGGACGAGGCCTTGCGGGCGCTGGCTATTGCCCGCGACGACGGGCGCAAGGTCACCCCGCGCGGCGGCGGCACCTCGCAATGCGGCCAGACCGTCAATGACGGCCTCGTGGTCGACCTCTCAAAACACCTGAACCGCATCCTGTCGCTGGACGTCGAGAACCGGACTTGCGTGGTCGAGCCCGGCATCGTGCTCGACGATCTCAACCGGCAGCTCAAAAAGCACGGCCTGTGGTTCCCGGTCGACGTCTCCACCGCGTCGCGCGCCACCATCGGGGGCATGGCCGGCAACAATTCCTGCGGCGGCCGCAGCTTGCGCTACGGCACCATGCGCGACAACACGCTGTCGATGGAGGCCGCGCTCGCCGACGGCACGCTAAGCCGCTTCGGCGAGGTGCCGCGTGATCTCTCCGAGATCGATGCGAGCGACAGTACGCGCGCCCTGTTCTGCGACATGCTCGATCTCGGCGCGCGCGAGGCCAAGGAGATCGCGGCGCGCTTTCCAAAAGTGCAACGCCGCGTCGGCGGCTACAATCTCGATGCGCTGACGCCGCGCAACGCACCCAATAACATGGCGCATCTTCTGGTCGGCTCCGAAGGCACGCTGGCCTTCACGACCAAGGTCGAACTGAAGCTGTGGCCGGTGATCCGCAACAAGGCACTCGGCGTCTGCCATTTCGGCAGCTTTTACGAGGCAATGGATGCGGCCCAGCATCTGGTCAAGCTCAGGCCGATCGCGGTCGAGCTGGTCGACCGCACCATGCTCGCGCTCGGCCGCGACATCGCGATGTTTGCCCCCGTCATCTCTGCCGCGATCAAGGGCGATCCGGATGCCGTGCTGGTGGTCGAGTTCGCCGAGGAAGACCAGGCCGACAATCTTTTGCGCCTCAGGCAGCTCGGCGAGCTGATGGGCGATCTCGGCTTTGGCTGGAACAACGACAAGCGCAAATGGGGCGGTGTGGTCGAGATCACCGAGCCTGCGCTCCAGGGCGGCATCGCCGATTTCCGCGCCGCCGGCCTCAACGTCATGATGTCGATGAAGCAGGAGGGCAAGCCGGTCTCCTTCGTCGAGGACTGCGCCGTGCCGCTGCCGCATCTGGCCGACTACACGGCACGGCTGAACGAGGTCTTCGCCAGGCACGGCACCAGCGGCACGATGTATGCACATGCCTCCGAGGGCTGCCTGCATGTGCGGCCGGTACTGAACCTGAAGCTGGAGAAGGACGTCAAGGCCATGCGCGCCATTGCCGAAGAGGCCTTCGCGCTGGTGCGCGAATACAAGGGCTCCCATTCCGGCGAGCACGGCGACGGCCTGGTGCGCTCCGAATTCCACGAGACCATGTTCGGCGAACGTCTCGTCGCCGACTTCAGGCAAGTGAAGCAGCGCTTCGATCCCGATGGTGTCCTCAACCCCGGCAAGATCGTCGATGCGCCCAGGATGGACAACCGCTCGCTGTTCCGCTTCCCGCCGGATTATCGCGTCGGCGAGCTCAAGACCAAGCTCGACTGGTCCGCCTATCCCGGTGCCGGCGGCGGCTTCCAGGGCGCGGTCGAGATGTGCAACAACAACGGCGCCTGCCGCAAGCTCGAGGGCGGCGTGATGTGCCCATCCTACCGCGCAACGCGCAACGAGAAGGATGTCACCCGCGGCCGTGCCAATACGCTGCGGCTCGCCATCTCCGGTCAGCTCGGTCCCGATGCGCTGTCGTCGGACGAGATGATGGAGACGCTAAAGCTTTGTGTCTCCTGCAAGGCCTGCCGCCACGAATGCCCGACCGGTGTCGACATGGCCAAGATGAAGATCGAGGTGCTGGCCGCGCGCGCAGCCTCCCACGGCCTGACGCTGCGCGACCGCCTAGTCGGCTACCTCCCGCGCTACGCCGGCGTCGCCGCGCGCTTGGCGCCGCTCGCTAACTGGCGCAATCGCAGCCCGCTGCTGCGAAACCTGTTCGAACGCTTCGCCGGCATCAGCGCGCGCCGCGCGCTCCCGGCTTTCCGCCGCGACGTCTTCGTGCCGCCTGCGGACAGCGTCGGTCCTGAGACCGGCCGCGAAGTCGTGCTGTTCGCCGATACCTTCAATCGCGTCTATGAGCGCGAAAATCTCGACGCCGCGCTGCGCGTGCTCGCGGGCGGGGGCTATCGTGTGCATCTGCCGAAGCCGGCGAGCGGAAATCGGCCGCTGTGTTGCGGCCGCACCTTCCTGTCGGCCGGTCTTGTGGATGAGGCTAAAGTCGAACTCGACCGGTTGGTGTCCACCTTCGCGCCCTTTGCTGCGCGCGGCGTGCCGATCGTCGGCCTGGAGCCGAGCTGCCTCTTGACGCTGCGCGACGAGCTCGCGTCTCTCCGCAAGGACAATGACGCCAAAGCCGTCGGCGCGCATGCGCTGACCTTCGAGGAATTTCTGGTGCGCGAGGCGGAGGCCGGACGGCTGCAACTGCCGCTCGGTGCCGTCGCCGACAAGGCGATAGTGCACGGCCATTGCCACCAAAAATCCTTCGGCGCCTTCAAGCCGGTCGAGCAGGTGCTGCGCCTTGTCCCGGGCCTGAAGGTCGAGACCATCGAGTCGAGCTGCTGCGGCATGGCGGGCGCCTTCGGCTATGGCACTGAGACTTACGACGCCTCGATCGAGATGGCCGAGCTATCTCTACTGCCGGCCGTGCGGCGCGCCGACCAGGCGACGCTTGTCGTCGCCGACGGCACCTCCTGCCGGCATCAGATCCACGACGGCACGCAGCGCGAAGCCCTTCACGTGGCGCGCGTGCTGGCGATGAGCCTCGATCGCGCGACACCCAGATCCACGACCTCTCCCGTTGCAAAGGAAACCATCCATGGCTGAACTGACCCTCGACACCGCCCGCAAGATCCTCGATGCCGCCTTCGCAAAGGCAACCGAGCTGAAACTGAAGCCGCTGGTCGTCACCATCCTGGACCCGCGCGGCGTCATCAAGCTCGCCGCCGCACAGGACGGCACCAGCCTGATGCGCGCGGAAATCGCGCACGGCAAGGCCTATGGCGCGCTCGCGCTGGGCATGGGATCGCGGGCGCTGTACCAGCGGGCGCAGGAACAGGCCTTTTTCATCGATGCCGTGAACACGATGGCCAGGGGCGCGCTGGTCCCGGTCCCCGGCGGCGTGCTGATCATGGACGACTTCACGCTGCTCGGCGCCGTCGGCGTCTCCGGCGACACCTCCGACAATGACGAAGCCTGCGCAGTCGCCGGCATCGAGGCCGCCGGGCTGAAGGCCAACGCGGGGTAGCGCCGGTCCGCGGCGCAAGCGAAACACAAAATGAGGCGATACGAATGGAGCAAATCGTGGGCTACCAATCGACCGATATGTTCGCCCCGCCTTGCTTGCCTGCAGTCCGGCTCCGCAACGGCTCGATGAAGTGGATATGGTATAATAAGACGTCTCGCTCCTTAAGGGGCACCAAAGGATTTCCGAGCGTCAACGCGACGCAACGGCAACGACCGTTGTGGATCAATTGCGTCGATTGGGCCCCTGAGCTAATGACTTCATGTCTCACCTGGATAAGCGACATCGTTGGATTGGACCGGCATGCCGAACGAGAAGAGTGAACCCGGATGGCGCTCGGCTCGGTTCTCCGCGCCGCGATCGAACTTCTTGTCCAGCCGCGCGCGGAAGATCGGGGTGACGCCGGCCGAGATCGCGATATAGAACGGGAACGAGCCGACCACGATCCAGGTCAGGAACGGCGAGTAGTAGAACATCACCGCCAGGAAGACGAAGGCGAAGCCGAGATCGATCACCAGCGTCAGAGCCGAGCTGGTGAGAAAATTCCGGATGTTCTCGAGCTCGCGGACCCGCGCCACGGAGTCACCGGCCCGCCGCGCCTCGAAATAGGCGATCGGCAACGCGATCAGGTGCCGGAAGAGGCGCGCGCCGAGCTCGACATCGATGCGGTCGGTCGTATGGGAAAAGACATGGGTGCGTAGAGCACCCAGCACAGTCTCGAAGATCGAGACCACGATCAGGCCAAACACCAGCACGTCGAGCGTGGTGTAGCCGCGATGCGCCAGCACCTTGTCGGTCACCACCTGGAAGAACAGGGGCGTCACCAGCGCAAAGAGCTGCAGGAAGAACGATGCAACCAGCACCTCGCCAAGTAGCCGGCGATACTTGTGCATCGCTTGAAGGAACCAGGTGACGTCGAACTTGCGCGCGAGATCTGAAAGCGAGGCGCGGCGCGTCATCAAGACGATGCGGCCGGTCCAGCCCTGTTCGAATTCGGCGCGCTTGATGATCTGAGGGCGGTTGACGGCAGGGTCGTGAACAAGGATGTCATCGTTTCCGGCTTTGCCAAGGATGGCGAAGGTGACGTCATGCCGTTCGATAACTGCAGGCAATGAAAGCTTAGAAAGGCCAGGCCAGCTTTCGCGGACTGCTCGAGCTTTCAGCTTGAGCTGCTTGGCGCAGCGGAGGATTTCCTGAACGCCAACGGCCGCGCCAGCGAACTGATGCGCTATCTGCGGTGAATCCACCGATATGTGATGAAATCGCAGCAGCAGGAGGCAAAATGAAATCTCTTGGAGGTTGTGGAAAGGAAATTTCATAAAATTGTTATCGTTCTCACCCGACCTCGCGGCTTTTGTCTATCACTGCGAAAGTTCGCGGGATGGAGACCGCCGGATCGACCTAGGGCCGTCATGACTATTGCGTCTGACAAGAGACTGTCGATGGATGGACCTCAGTATGAACCAGGCCCCGACCCTGGGACTTTTTTGGGAGCATTCGATTGCAAGGGAACCTCGCGTTCATTCCCGCATCAGAGCAGCGCGAGTGCATGCCAACTCGAGGCACAACTCTATTCGCCACGCCACCTCAAGGTCGCTTTGATCGATGCGATCAGAAACGACTGAGGATCACTCTGCCTACATTCGCGAAGGTCTATTCCCGCTTCCGCCCCAAAGCGGAACTTACCCAACAAAGCCAGAAGCTCTTCCGATGGTAGATATTTCTCCCTCACTCAACCTTTTAACGAATTATTAGGCTCCTCTATCGCAACTAGTTCTAGAAGAACACAACAACCTTGCCGGGTTCCAATACCCGGAGTAAATCGCGTGAATGTACCTGTTCTCCTGATCCCAGAAAATTTCATCGATCGCGACGCTCGCTCCGATCGATTGGTAGCGACCGCTGTGTTCGCCCTGCTCGCCGTCGCCTCGCTTCTCCCCACGCTGCTCACTCCCATTCCGGCGATGGTTGATTACCTCAACCACCTCGCCCGCATGTATCTTCTGAGCCAAATGAACACCATCAATGCCAATCCATATTATGAGGCGGGCTGGGCCTTCTATCCCAATCTGGCGATGGACTTGGTGGTCCCGCCAATGGCGCGACTGATCGGCGCCGAGAGCGCGACCCGGCTGTTTTTTCTTTTCAGCCAGTTGTTGATCATCAGCGGCGCGCTTGCGCTCGAATGGGTGGTGAAGCGGCGCGTTCACCTCGCCGGTTTCGCGGCGCTGTTGTTCCTGTACTGCCTGCCGTTCACGTGGGGATTCGTCAACTTCGAATGCGCTCTCGGCATCGCGCTCTGGGGCATCGCCGCTTATCTGTTCGCAGCCGAGCAACCAACTCCGGTACGTTTCGTCGTCAACACAGCTTTCGTGGTGGTGCTGTTTACGGCGCATTTCTTTTCCTTAGGGATTTATGGCGCGACGCTCGGATTCTATGAGTCGTGGCGCACCTTCAATCGGAAACTGCCTTACCGCGACGCCGCGCTCCGGCTCGTCACGCTCGCAATACCGGCCTTGGCGCTGTTGGTCGTCATGCGATTGACCGCGGGCTCTGTCGGAAGGGAGGGCACGTTTTGGTATTTTGACTACAAGCTGCTCTGGCCGTTTTATATCATGAGCGGCTACAGCATGGCTGTCTCGGGCGCGAGCGCGCTCGTGCTAATGGCCGCGTTATACGTCGCTGCCAGGTGCGGCATGCTAAAGCTGCAGCCTGCCGGGATCTGGGTCGCAACTGGCTTCGCGCTCCTTTATCTTACGATTCCGCCAAGGCTATTTGGCACGGCGTTCGCGGATATTCGGGTTCTTCCTGCGGCCGCATTGATCCTTCCCGCCTTCTGCTCGCTATCGTTGCCGAACCGACGATGGACGATGGCTGCGCTCGCCATTGTCGGGAGCATCACGCTGGCCAATCTGGCCGTCGTGCTCGTGGTCTGGCAGTCCTACCGTGCAGACTATTCAGCCTTCATTCATTCCTTTCAGAAGATTGATCGTGGTTCGAAGATACTGATTGGGACCAGTGGAGAGGGCGATGATCCACCGTTCAAGGACCTCACTCAGTATCCAATGTATTATGCGCCGACCCTCGCGGTGCATTACGCCAATGCTTTCGTGCCGAACGTATTCACCGAGGCTGGCAAGCAACCGGTTCAGGCGCGGACCGAGGTCCGCCGTCTCGCCATTCCCTATGGTGGGCCTGTGCCGATACGCCTACTGAGTGCAATCGCCGCAGGCCAGATGACGGCGTCCGACGACGCCGACTTCATCCGCACTTGGTACCGAGACTACGACTATCTTTATCTGCTCGGCACTGGCGTGGTGAACCCGCTGCCAAACATGCTGAAGGAATTGGACAGGTCCGGGCGCTTCGTACTCTATAAGATCCGCCGCGCACCTTAGAGTATGGCTAAGGATCACCAGCTGCCGCGGCGCAATAACTGGCTAGATTCGCCTTCCAGCCACAGCGGAACTCCTTGGATTTGATCTGCTTGAGCAAGCTGAGCCTAGGACAACGGTGTCATGCCGATTGTTAGTCACAATACTCTTGGGGGATACGCGATCAACAGCGCCATTCTCGGCGAGGCGAACTGCATTCGGTGAGCCTGCGAGAGCGCTCGCCCGCAGCGCGCTCTTTCAGACAGTTAAAACAATCGCGTTGTTCTGAAGAAAGTATTCCTCCGGGGTGGGCCGCCTTGTTCGATTACAGGTATCCGGCGAGGATCTAGCTTTAAGGCTAGCCTTGAGGTCGGTAGATGCGGGTAGAAGTTCTGGGCGGGGTTGAGCGTCGGCGTCGCTGGTCTCGCGACGATAAGATGCGGATCATTGAGGAGACGCTGGCGCCTGGCGCGGTAGTGACGGAGATCGCGCGGCGGCACGGCATTGCAACGAGTTTGGTGTTCACATGGCGGCGGCGGGCCCGCCTAGCGACTGTCGCTTCGGCGGGACCGCGCCTTGTGCCGGTGCAGGTCGCCGCGGCCGAAAGCGTCCGATCGATCCAAGCGCCGGCGGCGATACCGGCCCGGAAACACCGCGGCGTGATCGAGATCGAGCTCGGTGATGGCAAGCGTGCCAGCGTTGACGAAAATGTCGACGCTGACGCGTTGGGGCGGGTCCTCGATGTTCTGAGCCGGCGATGATCCCGATACCGAGCGGCGTGAGGGTCTGGATCGCGACCGGCCACACCGACATGCGCCGCGGCATGCAGGGCCTGGCTTCGACGGTTCAGGAGAGTTTGAAGCGCGATCCCCATGCCGGCGATCTCTATATCTTCCGTGGGCGTCGGGGCGATCTTGCCAAGATTCTTTGGCATGATGGCATCGGCCTGTCGTTATATGCCAAGCGCATTGACCGCGGGAAGTTCATCTGGCCCTCGGCGTCATCCGGCGCGATATCGATCTCAGCGGCGCAGATGGCTGGAGAAATCCGCAACTGACATGGCGATCGCAGAGCGCCGGCTGAGCGAAATAAAATAAGGGACGACACGCATTTTAGGACGCCACAAATCACTGAAATTGTGATTCTCTGGTTTGCATGGACACGCCTCGCGACGCTCTTGCCGAAGACATAACCGCTCTGAAAGTGGCGTTGGCGAGCGAACGCGCGAAGGCTCTGGATATCGCAGCAGAACTTGCGGTCGCCCTTGCGAAGGCGTCGGAAGACAGTGCGTTGATTGCCCAGCAGAAGCTGCAGATCGCCAAGCTGCAACGCCAGATCTACGGGCAAAGATCGGAACGCTCGTCTCGGCTGATCGACCAGTTGATGCTTACGTTTGAAGAGTTGGAATCCAGCGCCACCGAAGCGCCGCCATGTGTAGTCTCATCGTCTCAGCGAAGATGAACGACGTCGACCCTCAAGCCTGGCTCGCCGATGTGCTCGCTCGCATCGCCACCCACCCCGACCACAGGCTTGATGAGCTGCTGCCCTGGAACTGGAAGACTGCACAACAGCAAGGCCTTGCGGCGCAGGCGGCTTGATGGGGCACGTCAACAAAGTCAGCCACGTGTTCACCCTCGGTCATGTTGCCCAGATGCTTGGAGAAGACGAGGAATGGCTGTTCGAGGTCGCCGAAGAAATGGACCCCGAGGACGGCCAGCTATGGGTCGTCGGCGTCGGTGAAGACGGCGTGATGGCGTTCACCGCTGATGGAATCGAGAACCTCAAAAATCTGATCGCAATCCACAAAGACGACCCCAGCATCATCGAAGAACGCCGCCAAGCGCTCGCTACGATGATGAAGCCGAAAACCGAAGAGTCCGGCGAGGCCTAACCGTTAACTGGACAGATCAGCGCTTGCGGCCTACCGCGCATGGTTACGCCCGCATCAGCCTTGCGCGATTGATGAAGCAACGGGCCTATCTCGAATCCCGCATCCGTGACGACCTCGAGCTCTGTCATCTCGGCGAGACACTCGAGATCTGAAACGGCGGGCGTCCTTCTCAAGGAGGACAGAGGATCGCTAAGAGACCGGATGGCAGTAATGACGGCGCGTGCGACTGCCTTTAGCGGACGGAGGCGCTTGCCTCGCCTCTCGAATTGATAACAGCGTCAACTCAGGTACCCAGGCGCCGGTGATCCGTGCGTCGACCGCGGATCAGCTGATGCGGATCAATGCTCGGGTGCATCTAACATGGTCAAACGGCTCTTGCTCTGCTGCCCGCTCTAGCCCGCCGTCTTCCGCTTGTTCTCGCCTCTACGATTCGAAGCCGATTTCGAAGCTTCTCCACCTCTCTAAGCTCGGCGATGAGCGCTTGGAGGCGTGCGTGCAGAACAGCACAGCTGTAAACCTGGCGAATATTGGTCATTACTGCCCCGGAATATAACTTGAATTAACCAGCCACCGATAAAACGGGACAATTGGATGATCGCTACTTCGTGCGCCTAGTGAGCTATTAGTGTAGCCGCCAGATGCTCCCAGTACTCGGCCTCTGCGAGCAGCTTCCAGCTTCTCTCAGAATCACGCGCGGCGGCCTGTCGGCAAAGCAACGCCATCGCGCGAAAGCGGCGCACAGCTTCCATCGCAAAACTCCCTGCTTCCTGTTTTCCCCAACCTTATTTTTTATTATTGCGATGGAGTCATCATCATTACTGGAGATAACTAAATTTGTCGTTTAGCGGCAGCCAGTTAAGTTCCGCCAGAGCGTCAAAGCGGAACTATTTTCGTTTTAGGCTTCACATCAGTTTCGAATGCTGCTCGGTGCGGGCATTGTCGCGCGCGATTGCGCGGCTCCGCGCAATCGAGCGCAGGCGATGGAGCATGCTCACGTGCATTCGAAGCGGCCGGAGTAGGCATGCAATGTCAGAAACCGAACCAACGACCGCTCAGGGTCTTCTCTAGTTGGTCCGTTGCCCAGCACCTGAACCTTACTGGCGATCAGCTCGGCGCAAATGCCGGGCTCATTCGTCAAGCTCATTCCGCGGCACACAGCTTGAACGAACGACCAAGTGCGGTCGCTACCCAGGCTGGATGCACCAGCGGCTGCGCTCGGAATTACTCCTCGAGAACGCTGTCATTTCCCTTCGGTCCCGCGATGGTCTGACGCTCTGGGACCTGCTGCGGGCGATAGCGCGACTCGCGCTCGCGGGGGACCGGGCGCTCGGACGGATTGCGGCCGATCTTAGCTTGGAGCTCGATAAGATCGGTGAACACGTCGGCCTGGCGGCGCAGCTCGTCGGCGATCATCGGCGGCTGGGTCGCGATCGTCGAAACAACGGTGACTCGTACGCCGCGGCGCTGCACCGCCTCGACCAGGGGCCGGAAGTCGCCGTCACCCGAGAACAGCACCATTTCGTCGATATGCGCGGCGAGCTCCATGGCATTGACAGCGAGCTCAATGTCCATGTTGCCCTTGACCTTCCGTCGGCCGCCAGCGTCAATGAACTCCTTGGTCGGCTTGGTGACGACCGTGTAGCCGTTATAATCAAGCCAATCGATCAACGGACGGATCGACGAGTACTCTTGGTCCTCGATAGTGGCGGTGTAGTAGAACGCGCGCAGAAGCGTGCCACGGGTCTGAAATTCGGTCAGCAGGCGTTTGTAATCGATATCGAACCCAAGCGTTTTCGCTGTGGCGTACAGATTGGCTCCGTCGACGAAAAGCGCAATCCTGTTGGAGACTGCCATGATAATCTCTGAACCGCACAGTGCCGCGTTGCGGGTCCGCGCATATGAACCCGCCAATGAAGTGGCACCAAGAAAACTTAAACGACAACAATGCTATACCGCGGCTCATTAGTGTTCAAACAGTTTCGTGCGACCGAAAATAAATTCGGTGACACCTCAACGCTGCGTATATTCCCGGCGGCAGACAGCGCATCTCATGGATTGGCTCAGGCGTTTCGACTACTCTCGGCCCGCAGATCTTTTGCAGTGCAATGCCACATCGGTTCGCAAGCTTTGATATCGGCTTAAGACACCGCGGTCGACGATGGAGCTGGCGGGTGTGCGCCAGCGAAGGCACGACCGTAATGTCTGGTTGGGCGAACAGCCGAGCCGCGGCCAGATACAAGGCGGCAGGCACGCTTTCGGCCGTGCAGCTCTTACTAGTGGATGGAATCTAACGCTTGGTGCCCTCGTCTGATAGCAGCGATAATGTGTTCGGGATCGGCGGTCCGAGCGAAGGGCTTGGCTTGCGGATTGTGCTCGGCGAGGTAGCGATTGATCGGCGCTTGGAGGTCGACAACGCGGACTTGCTCAGCAAACGTGACGTCAAGACATTGCAGCGGCCGTTCCCTGATGACCTGCTACGGACCGTGATTTGCGGGGCGCATAAAGAAAATCGGGCGGCGGCTTAGGTCGTCCTCGAAGTGCGATGTCGGCGCCGTTGGGAAAAAGCGGACATGGCCGTCACCCTGGAATTTCGCATCAAACACCCGTTGCGCTCCAACCTCAATTCGACCTGGTGCTGGCCTGTTTTTGCACCAGAACCCGTGGAACCTCGAAATCTCGGGTGAGTTACAGAACCGAAGAGGATTGGAGGGTAAGCGCTAATCCAATCGTGCGCGCAGTAGCACGCTCGATTTCTGTTTATCTGTTCGTCCTCTATTGGGCAGTACCTGAACAGAGAGGTGTCAATGAAAGCATCCCTTCTTCTTGCTGGCGCGCTCATCGTCGGATGCGCCGCTCCAGCAGTCGCTGACGAGTTCTACGTCGTGCAAGGACCTAGCCACAACTGTACGATTACCACCACGCGCCCGGCGGACAAGGAAGTCGTGACGCAGATCGGTCCGATGGCCTTCAAGAGCCGCGTCGAAGCTGAAGACCGTATCAAGCAGACCAAAGTCTGCGAGGAAGGCACCGTTGGTAGCAGCACCAGCAGCACGACCGTTATCAAAGAGAAGCAATGAATTCCTGATCGAATTCTGGCGAACTTCGAGAAAGATCGCGCTCGGTGGGCGCGACCTTTTTTGTTTGCAGATCACCTCACTGGTGGGCTATTTCAGATCGTGTATTGGCCTCCCGCAGAGGGTTCGACAAATTGGTTGACCGTTGCCTTTTGGGAGCCGGCATCCGAATTGACCACCGAAATGTCTGCTTAGATGTACTTCACCGACATCCTCGACCACGCAGTCAAGCCCGATGGCGCTCATCGTCGTAGCAATGACCTTTTATCGTCTCTTCGCTGGCGCGCGGTTCGATGAGGTCGATCGCGACACGCCAAGGACGAAGACACCGCGGCGAAAGTCGAGGACGAGTTCGCGCTGCACATCTCGATCATCGCCTCCAGGATAGTGGAGCTCGAGATAACGTCGTGATGGTGTTGCCCTGGCAGCTCGTCAGTTGAGCTTATGAGCGCGAGCCACATTCACTGCTCTGGCCGATCTCGCGATCCCTTCGCAGATCCGCTTCAAGTTCTTCGACAATGGCGTAAAGCAGGCACGCGGCAAGCGGATCAGTAACTTCTTGCTCCAAAAGGCAGTAGCGAGCGATCCGGACTTCTTGCCGATGAACTGGCGCTCTGGCATGAGCCGTGCCCTCCAGCAAAGCCGTGCAGCGCCAGACAACTCACTTCAGATCATCCAATGACCAGCTTCGCCGTAAATCGCCTCTGGCCGATCATCTACCTGACCGCGCTCTTGATATTTACCTTCATGTTCTTGGGACTCGGCGCCGCTTCGTTGATGGGCTTTGCCATGGAGTTCCCACGCCGCCTAGCGGAGGCGCATCGTATGATGTCGAAGAATTTCGTGCATTTGGCGCGCCATTCAGAATAAGACTGCGAACTCTTATATGATTGAGATTGCTACCTAATTCATGACCGTACCAAAGCATTAAGTGCAGATTGAGTAAGGCGAAGGGGCCGGCGGCGCGCCGCGCCTTTCTATCCAATCGGGCACGTCATGAAGACGCCGGAGCTCATGGACCGAGCAGCGCGCGAGCGTCCTGGGCGACACACGGCTGCACGAGATCAACCTCAGCTGACGTTGCGCCAGCGTGACGACGCTAGCGCCCAATAGCTCCGGCGTCGCTGTCACACGGTGCTGCATCGGCGAGAGCGCGAACCTTTGCGGCGGCCAGCCAGGCGGCCTGCGACCCCATGGCCGTCCACCGAGCGGAACAGTTCGGCATCGAAGGCGTTTTTTCTCGCATCGGAGAACGCCATTAGGCGGGACGCATGTGCTGATGCGCAACGACCGACCTGCGGTTACGCTTAAGTGTCCCGCGTGCAGCCGGGGGACGCCGCATCGGTTTCTTTACGTCAAGAACGGTTGCGAAATCTTTCAATGTCGTGACTGCGGACTGGGACGCACCGAGGCATCGAGCTTCGATCCCCTCGCTTATTACGACGATGGCTACTTTTCCGGCCGTCAGTCCGACGGCTACGCCGACTATCACGGCGCCGAGCCCGTGCTACGGCGCGAGTTCGCCCGTACCGTCGAGTTCATCAGGCGCCGCAAGCCAAAGGGCCACCTGCTCGAGATCGGTTGCGCCTACGGCTTCTTTCTCGATGAAGCCCGCCGCGCCGGATTTGAGGTGAGCGGCATCGAGCCAGCGGACACGGCTGCTGCCCATGCTGGCGATCTCGGCTTGAACGTCGTCTGCGGCCTGCTGAGCGAAGCTACTCTCAATTCACTTGGCACCCTGGATGTCATCGTCCTCCTCGACGTCATCGAGCATCTGCCCGCCCCGCAGGAAGCCCTCGCGCTATTCGCGGACCACCTCCGGCCGGACGGAATCATCGTGCTGACGACCGGAGACTTCGGCTCCTTGGCGGCGCGGTCGACCGGCGCGCACTGGCGCCTGATGACCCCTCCACAGCACCTGTGGTTCTTCAACCGCGACAGCCTCGCGTCTCTGGCCCATTCGGTCGGCCTTCGCGTCGTGAGTTCCGACCACCCCTGGAAATTCGTGCCGTTCTCGCTGATCGCCTTCCAGGTCGGTCGCATGCTCGGCCGCAAGATCGCAGCCAGTCCGACCGGCAACCGGTTCGCCATTCCAGTGAACCTGTTCGACGCAATGCGCGTGGTCTTGAGCAAGACGCCGCCGGCCCCGGATACGAGCCTCACATGACCGGCCGGATTCGCAATCCCTGGGTCGTTGTCGCGGCGTACAATGAAGCGCCCGTGGTCGGTGGCGTCGTGTCCGGCATTCGCCGCGCCGGATACGCGGTCGTCGTGGTCGATGACGGCTCCACCGACCGCACCGGCGACGCCGCGTTGCTCGCAGGCGCGGTCGTCGTCCGGCATCCGATCAACCTCGGACAGGGCGCCGCGCTGCAGACCGGCATCGACTACGCCCTCGAGCAGCGCGCGGATGCGATCGTCACCTTCGATGCTGACGGCCAGCATTCCCCCGCGGCCATCGCGGCGCTGCTCGCGGCGCTCGATCAGTCCGGCATCGATTTCGCCCTCGGCAGTCGCTTTCTCACCGGCGCCACCGCAAATCTGCCGGTGTCGCGCCGCATCCTGCTCAGCGCCGCGATCTGGTTCACGCGCGCGAGCACCGGACTGCCGGTCACCGATACCCACAATGGCCTACGGGCGATGACTGAGCGCGGCGCCCGCGCGATCTCCTTGCGACAGAACCGAATGGCGCATGCGTCCGAGATCCTGCACCAGATCGCGCAGAGCCGCCTCCGCGTTATCGAGGTGCCGGTGAACATCGAGTACAGCGCCTATTCGCTGGGCAAGGGTCAACGCGTCACCGATGCGCTGACGATCTTGATCGATCTGTTTGCGCGGAGGCTCTACCGATGATCGCGCAGCTATTGCTGACCGCCTTTCTGGCATTCGTTCTGGTCTACGCCTGGTCTGCGCATCGGACGGTGCCGATCATCGGCCTGCTCGCGAGCGGCGCTGCGCTCGCCGGCCTCTACTTCGTCTGGGTGCCGGAGCATGCCACCGCGCTTGCGGCCTTCGCGGGAATCGGCCGCGGCTCCGACCTCATAGTCTACATCTGGGTCGTGATCAGCCTGCTCATCATGCTCAACTTGCATCTCAAGCTGCGGCTTCAGCTCGACATGATCACGCGGCTTGCGCGCGCAGTGGCGATCGATCGCGCCAAGGAGAGCCGGCGTGACGCAAGCCCCCCACGAAAACGTCGCCCGGTCATGTTGGGCCGAAAGGCCGAGGTGGGCCCGATCCAAGTACAGGCGAAGAAGTAGATGCCATTGCCAAGTCGCGCCGGAACTTGGTCACTCACCGAGCCCGCGATGATTGGCGTAGATCTTGGCGAACGGGCGACCAAATCGCGTGACCTCGTCAACCAGTGCGGCCGTCGTGCCGTCGGCACAAGGCCAGCGCTCGGTGGCGATCAGGTAGTCGGCCTCTTCCACATGTGTTTCGGCGATCCAGTTGCGACGGAACATCACGCCTGCGAGTTGCTCGCGCCAGGCCAGGCAGAGGAGAACGCGCGGCGGATCGCTCGCGAACCGGCCTTCGGCGTCAATTCGATGCTCGAGGCGGCGCAGCGCCTCGGGAGCCGCCATGCTCCAATAATCGAGGTCGAATCGGCCATAAGCGCCGGCGACACCGCCTGCCAGACCGTTCATCGCGATATATTCGAGCGGATGCAGGATGACGAGCGTCAGCACGAGGACCGCCGTGTGCGCGACCCCGAGGGCCGCGGGCACAATCGGGAGGCGTCGCAAGAAGGGCAAGAGGCCCGCGAGCCCGCGCGCGGCCACGATGGCGAGCATTGGGATCACGAACAATACGTGGCGGACACCGTCATAGAGCGTCGAGCCCTGCAGGATGAGCACCCCGATAGGCCCGAACGCCGCCACACCGACGACCAGCACTGCGCGCGATCCTGCGAGCTCGGCCGCGACTGGTCGCAGTCCCACGACGCCGGACCGGCGCAGGGCGCCGAGGATGGCGCGGGTCCACGACCCTGCAGCACCGATCCAGACCGCCATGCCGAGCAACAGCAACGCCAAAAAGCCTTCGGGCAGACGCGCCAGGAGCTGTCCGGGGATGTACCAGGTGGGCAGTTGATCGGTGAACGTGAGCCGGCCCCAGTTCTGGAATTCAAACGAGGTGTCGAGCGTAGCAAAGTGCCGATAGGCCTCGAGGAATTGTTTGAGCGGATTTCCGATCTGCAACCACGGCCAGAGTGCAATCGCGGTCAGCCAAGCGATGATGATGACGAGCAGCGTATGCGAGGCGATCTGGCGCAATTGGCCATAGCCCGCGCGGCCATGGCGCAGCAGCGCCTCGAGCGCGCACAGGCTCATGCCGCCGACGAGGTAGACGTGCGTAATCACCCCGCCAGTGCGTGTCGCTATGGCAAGACCAGTAGTAAGGCCCGTCGCAAGGGTCAGACGCCAGCTCGGCACCTCCTGCCGCACCAACAGGACGATTGAGAGCGTCGACCAGCTCATCGCGAACAGGAACGGTACGTCGATCGGGGCGAAGAACAGGTTGCCGTACAGATAGCCGGTGAGCAGGCACAAGGCGAGTGCCGTCAACCCGGCCCAGTACCCGACCGTGAGCCGTGCCATCGGCACGACAGCGGCCAGCCCGGCGAGGCCAAACAGGAAGGTCAGAGCGTGCCGGACCGTGATCGGGCTCGCGAGCTGAAGCGACTGCACGGCCGCAACGAGCACCTGAAACCACGGCCCATACATCCACAGATACTCTTCGACCGTCTCGAACTGAGATCGATCCGCAAAGGCGCTCGTGTACCAGGCAAGCGCCTTGGGGCCGTACTCGTCCGTGTTGAACTCGTCGGTCGACAGCCCGTAATCCGCGGCGGTCGCAAGCCCAATGACCAAGGCCACGCCGAACACAAGAAGCACGAGCAACATCTCGGCATGGCGAGCAGCAAATGCGAGGCCGACTTTCGGCCTCGCAAACCCGGAAACGTCACCATCCACCCGTTCAAGCGCCATGCAGTGTCCTGCGATCGCGTTACTGCAGGCGGCGGATCAGGACGCATACGGTCCCGCCCTGCCGCCTGCATCACAGCCAGGCGACACCCCGCTCAATCGCGAACGAACCCTCAGCGCACCTCAAGTGTTATCTTTAGCTGGGCTTCGATAATACGCTTGAAGGGAACTTTGTTCCCGAAGTTTCAAATCAGGTCTCCCAGGGCGGATTAGCAATGGCGATCCTTATCACCGGAGGTGCCGGATACATTGGGAGCCACATGGTGTACAAACTCGCTGATCGTGGCGAACAGCCCGTCGTGATCGATGATTTTTCGTCGGGCTTCGAATGGGCAATACCATCCGACGTGCCGGTCTTCGTTGGGGACGTCGGTGATCAGCAGCGAGTTGCGCCGCTGATCGCGAAGTATGGGATTTCGGAGATCATTCATTTTGCGGGTTCGGTCGTTGTCCCGGAGTCGGTTGCCGAACCACTTCGATATTATCGCAACAACACTGCAAATTCCCGAAGCCTGTTCGAGATCGCAATCAGAAGTGGTGTGCGGCGTTTCATCCTTTCGTCGACGGCTGCGGTTTACGGGGATCCGCCGGCAAATCCCGTCACGGAGGAGACCCCCGTTGCGCCTCTATCACCTTACGGCTCATCCAAATTCATGGCCGAAACAATGCTGCGTGATGCTGCGCGCGCTCATGGCCTACGCTACGTCATCTTGAGATATTTCAACGTGGCAGGCGCCGACCCTGCACTGCGCACCGGACAGGCAACGCGAGGGGCAACGCATCTTATCAAGGTTGCAGCGGAAGCTGCTGTGGGTCTGCGAGAGAAGATCCAGGTTTTCGGCGCCGATTATTCTACGCCTGACGGCACCTGCATTCGCGACTATATCCACGTGGGCGATCTCGTAAACGCTCATTGTCACGCGCTTTCATACCTGCGCGGTGGTGGGGAGTCCCTGACGCTAAATTGCGGCTATGGCCGCGGCTTTTCGGTCTTGCAGGTGATCAACGCGATGCGGCACGAATCCGGAAATGACTTTCCCGTCGAATTTGTCGCCCGCCGGCCTGGCGATCCGGCGGAGATCGTGGCGTCGGCTGACCGGATGCGCAATCTGCTTGGCTGGCGGCCCGAATGGGATGATCTATCCCTGATTGTCCGCCATGCGCTCGCTTGGGAACGCAAATTATTGTCACGAGGTAACGCAAGGCTTGCCTCCAGAGTGCCTCAGCCGGTCCCCCTCCGTCCCATTGTCAGCAAGGTGAGACGGGACAAGCGTCTGGCGCGCGGAAGTCCAACACTCATCCAGGACCAGGAGACGCGCCGGCGATGAGCCTGGCGATGGAAACCGTGCCATGGCTTCGCTCGTCATTTAGCGAGTGAGAACGTCGCGGAATATCGCAAAATAGCGCGCCACGGCCGATGAAGATGGGCACTACTGTTTCGCGGTGGCGCTATGAAGAACCATCCGAATTTGCGAAGAAGCCATCCCGAATTCGCCGTGCAAACGCTACGCTTGGGGCAGATGGCCGCGAAGTCATGCTCACGTAATCGCCTTAGAGGAACTGATGTTTGCGAACCGTACCCGCTTCGGCGCCGGCGCTCTTGTGATCGCCGGGATCCTGTTCGTGCTCTACCCGGCACTTCGCCCGTTCTCCGACGAGCGGTCGCTGCTGGGCGCCGCGGCCTTTGGGTCTGGGGCATGGCTGGCATCGCACATGCTTGCCATGGTGGCGTTTACCTTGTTGCCGCCGGGAGGGCTTGGCGTCGGTCCATCCTCAACAGGACTTGTGCGAATCTGCCCCGATCAAGGATCATTTCGCTCACCTCGACCCGGACCAGCATCCGGGGATGATCTGCTTCACCGAGAACGACCAGCTCGGCATCATCGACCGCGTCACCGCCCTGACCCCCGGCCGCTACATCACCCGGTTCTACGAGACCGAGGAGAAGATGGCGGACGATCAGCGGCGCAAGCTGATCGCGGCGATCGATCCGAGCGGCGAACTCCAGTTCGCCTGGACGCCCGAGGAGATCGAGCGGGTCTACAAGGAAGGTCCGTCGTCCTGCATGGACGGCACCCATCACTTCAATACACCGGTCTGGCCGACCTCGGTCTATGGCGCTGGCGATCTGGCTCTGGCCTATCAGGTCAATGCCAAAGGACGCATCCAGTCCCGATGCCTGGTCTGGCTGGAGAAGAAGCTGTACGGCCGGATCAGTGGCAGACCCGACGGGCTCGGTCGCGAATCACCCGAGCGGACCCAAGAGACGCTGCACATGTCCGCCCCCTGGCCCACATCACCAGTGCGCTTTCAGCACTCCATCCACGGACATGACACCCGCAATCATTGAGCCGGTAATCGCGACCAGCGCAGGCACGCCGCGCGGTAATTCGAGGTTGATGAGCGAGGCCATGAAGATCGCAGCCATGGGCAGGGCGATGACGAAGTAACGCCCTTGAACGCCCAAGACATGGGGCGAAGTGATAGGCGTATAGGTGAGAAAAAAAATCAGATAGACCAACACAAGATAGCTGAGGACGGCAAAGCCTGTCACGATTGCCACGCGCGCACGCGTTCCATCCAGCGGCAGCTGTTGTAGCGGGACGAGCAGGAGGAGAGCCGTGAGCACGATATAAGTCCAGGGCCGAAGCACAATGTCCTGCCAGCCCAGGATGCCAATGAATTCCGGCCACAGCGGGGCGCCCCATTCGCGGAGCGCCGTCCATGTCGCCAGCGGGAAATGAAATGGATGCTCCCACATGTAAGCGAGTTTCCACAACGGATCAAACTGCTCTGCTGGATAGTCGTGTCCCTCGCGGACGCGCCACGCCGCTACATCCGCTGAGACTCCGACCACCCACAGCGGCGACAGGATAACGCCCGGCAGTACCACCATCGCAATGCTCTTCCACCGGCCAAGGAGCTCCCCGAGCCGGCCGGACATCAACTCCAGCAGCACGAAAATAATCTGCGGCTGCTTGGCGAGGACACATACCGTCATCCATAGCGAGCGCTCCCAGATGCGTCCCTCGGAGGGATTCCATGCGGCTCTGAAGCAGAGTGCGGTGATCACCAGCGCATAGCTGAGCGCCGCACCGTCCGCACTAAGAACAACGCGGTTATAGAGCGATACCGGCAGCATCGCGATCAGCACGAACGCCCATTGGAGGGTCGGAGTGACCGCGACGGCGTAGGCTGTCACCGCAGTGAAAACGACAAGGCCGAAAAAGCGCATCAGGAATAGCAGTTCGGGCAAATCGAGGCTGAGCAGACGTCCAACGGCTGCTGCGAGGATATAAGGAGCATAGGCGACCGGATTGTAGCCTTCTGTGCCGGCAAAGGGCACGAACACAGGCGCTTGTTCAGCCTCATCATCTCTCGCGCCGATGATGTCATGATACTCGGTCATGACTTGGCCGTAGCGGACTCCCTTGTCTCTATACCTAGCGAACCAATCTCCCTTGTGCTGCTGAAGAGAGGCGAACCGTCCCCCCCGATCCTTGAAGAAATGTAGCCGTTCGTAGAGCCCGCGCTCTACGAAGATTCCCTTGCGGCCATTGATCTCGGTGACGGGCAAAAACTCGCCTCGTGTGTACGAATAAATACGCAGAAAATGCGATATCTCGTCCGGTCCGCGTAGTGGCGGATTGACAACGATGATGGCTGATCCGAAGAAAAGCGAGAACAAGGTAAAGACGATTGCCGGCCAACGCCCAAATCGCCTTCCGATGCGTGACACCGCGCTCGGGGCAGCATCAGGCTTGGCGGGTTGCAGCATCTCGTCACCCAACCACGAAATAGCGCTCGTCGAAATCCTAGCCGCCCTTAGACCCAGGGCCGATGATCTGAGAGTATCGACGTCTGCTCATGGAAAGGCCACTTGAATCAACCGACCGCCCGGCTTTGGACGTGCAGACCTGACGTGCTTTGTCCGCTCCGCGCACTCGCGTCATTTCGCTGCGTTGCGGTATTTGGTTGGTATCCGGGCATAGCGGAATCACTCTATGCCTTTTCATGGGAAATCTCCGCTCCCAACCCCACGGCAGGTGGTCCCAAAAATCTCGCAAAGGTTCAGCGATGACAACAAGTAGCAAATTCGATATTGGTCAGTGGGGCTGCACTGGTGACGGCCAAGTCGCCTCAGTTGGCGTAGTTGCGATGTACCGAACAACGCTCGTCGGACGGATCAGGCTGTATGTCGAAGAGAATTTCCATAATGGTTGAAGAAGCGATCAAGCTTCACTGGTTCGCCGGTATCTCGCCAGAACAGTTTTTTACCGAGGCTGGCCGCCACCGCGAGGCGGTGATGGCCGCCGATTAGAGTATGATCATCGGATGCTATGGCGATGACTTCGCCGTCTTCGTCCATGATTTTCATGTGCTGCCTCCAACCCAGCGCCCGGTGCTGCCGCGATGGTGCGCAATCTATCTAACCTCTTGCGCGCTCTGGGCGTTCCAACCCATGAAGATCACAGCGGCGGCCATCTGCGGCTTTTGACCCAAACGCAGGCTTGGCAAGCGTTGCTGTTGAGCGGATCGGACGCCAGTGAATATTCTGGGTTGCGTTTAGGCGCCACACACGGCAAGATTCTTTCGTTCTGGAACGGAAAAGCTCGGGCGATTAGTGCGGGTAAATTTTCAGAACCTTCGCTTGGACTAGACCAGCGTTTTCTTGGTTCGAATCATATCAGGCGGCGTCGGCGAGTTTGTAGGACCAGGTATGGACGACGGGATGCCGATTGACGTCGTCGAT
>NZ_VSTH01000010.1 GCF_008123965.1 Bradyrhizobium hipponense
CCTCCAGGGGAGGGTAAGAGGCGGCGGCCCTACGACAGCGAATCTACGCTTTGGTCGCTCAGGGCGCCGGAAATGATCGTCACGGGAACGGGGAACGTGCCGAGCGCATGTGCGAGCAGTGTGACCAGCGGCCCCGGACCTTCGGCGCCGGGATTGGCTGCCAGCACCAGCATGGCGATGTCGGGATCCTCGTCGATCACCGCGAGCAACTGTTCCATCGGCGCGCCTTCGCGGATGACCCGTTCCGGGGTGATCGCGGCGATGGCATTGGCGCGGCCGGTGGCACGGTCGAGCGCGGCATTGGCCTCTTCATGTGCCTCGGCGCGCATGATGTCGGCGACCCCCAGCCATTGCTGGTTCTGGTCCTCGATCTCGATAATGCGCAGCATCACCACGCCGCCGCCGGCCCGGATCGCCCAGCGGCTGGCGTAATACACCGCGCGATCCCATTCGGCAGTGTCGTCAACGATGACAAGGCATTTGGGCTTGTGACCCGGCTCGAAGCACTGTCGCTTGCTGGTCATGCATGTCCCGGCGTGTGCACGGCCGGCATGCTGCCACACTCCCTCGTGCTTTGGGAGAGGGAAGGTCGACCGGCGCCGGGCTCGCGAACGCAACAATCAGCGCGGGCGGATGAAACCGACGATGTCCTTGGAGAGCTTCATGGTCTCGTCGGCGATGGTGCGGGCCCGATCGGCGCCGTCGTTCAGGATCCCGTCGATATGGCCGGGGTCGGCGACGAGGCGCTTCATCTCGCCGGCGATCGGCGAAAGCTTGGTGACGCACAGCTCCACCAGCGCGTTCTTGAAGCTGGAGAACTGGCCGCCGCCGAAATCGCGCAGCACCTCGGCTTTCGAGCGGCCGGAGAGCGCGGCGAAAATGCCGACGAGATTGTCGGCCTCGGGACGCGCCTCCAGACCCTTTTCTTCGGTCGGCAGCGGTTCCGGATCGGTCTTCGCCTTGCGCACCTTCTGCGCGATGGTGTCGGCGTCGTCGGTCAAATTAATGCGCGAATTGTCCGATGCGTCCGACTTCGACATCTTCTTGGTGCCGTCGCGCAAGCTCATCACGCGCGTCGCCGGGCCGGTGATCAAAGGCTCCGGCAGCGGGAAGAACAGGCCGTCATTGGCGCCGTGGCTGCGAATCGAATCGCCGAAATCATTGTTGAACTTCTGCGCGATGTCGCGCGAGAGCTCGAGATGCTGCTTCTGGTCCTCGCCCACCGGCACGTGGGTCGCGCGATAGAGCAGGATGTCGGCCGCCATCAGCACCGGATAGTCGTACAGCCCGACCGAAGCGTTCTCGCGATCCTTGCCAGCCTTCTCCTTGAACTGCGTCATGCGGTTCAGCCAGCCCATGCGCGCGACGCAGTTGAAGATCCAGGCGAGCTCGGCATGGCCCGAAACCTGGCTCTGGTTGAACACGATGTGCTTGTTCGGATCGATGCCGCTTGCGATGAAAGCCGCGGTCACCTCGCGGGTGTTGCGCGCGAGCTCGGCCGGTCCGCCCCAGACGTCCAGCCCTTGCGTGATCGCATGCATGTCGACGACGCAATAGATGCAGTTGTGGGTTTCCTGCATCTTCACGAAGTTGACGATCGCGCCGAGATAATTGCCGAGATGCAGATTGCCGGTCGGCTGGACGCCCGAAAAGACCCGTTCAACGAATGGCATGTTAAGCTTTCCTGGCAAGCTTTCCTGGAGGTAATCGGCCGTCGTTTCCAACAGCGGCGGAGCGTCGTCAAGTGTAATTCGCGAGCTTTACGCGCCGGGAGCCTGCGGGGCAGGCTTCCTCAAGGCGTCAACCGTCTCACGCCAGGAGGCGACGCCGAGGATTTGCAGCAGCAGCCCATAGACGCCGATTCCCGCCGCAATCTGCACTCCCACCGCAATGAAACGGATGACGCCGTGGCTGTCGGCAGGCACGAAGCCCGCGGTCAGCCAGAGCAGGGCGCCCATGACGGCCGCGGCGAGTACGATCCGCGGCAGCCGCTTGCGGGCGGCCGCGTCGACCGAGAAGCCGAACTCGGTCGTGCCCTTTCGCAGCAGGGCGAGCGCGCTGCTCCAGGCGCCTGCCGCGATGCTCGCGGCGATCCCGGTTGCGCCGAAAAAATGGCCGAGCAAGACCGCGAGCGCGACGGCGACCACAAACCCCTTGGCGGTTGCAAGCAGCGGCGCCATCGTGTCGCTGCGGGCATAGAAGGCCGGCGACAGCGCCTTGATCAGCACATGAGCCGGCAGGCCCAGCGCCAGCCACATCAGTGCATGCGCGGTGGCTGCGCTGTCACCGGCGCCGAACGCGCCATGCTCGAACAACAGCCGCACGATCGGCTCGGCCAGCACGATCAGGCCGAGCGTTGCGGGCAGCGTAAGCCCGGCTGCTAGTTCCAGCGCGCGCGATTCCGCATGCGCCACCGCGTTGCGGTCGCAGCTAGCCACCGCGCGCGTCAGCTCCGGCACCAGCACGGTACCCATGGCGACACCGACGATGCCGAGCGGCAGCTCGATCAGGCGGTTGGCGAAATAGAGCCAGGAGACAGCGGACGGCGTGGCCGAGGCGATGATCGCGCCGGCGACCATCAGCCATTGCGGGCCCGAGCTCGCGATCATGCCTGGGATAGCCTTGGCGAAGAAGCCGCGCATCTCCTTGTCGAAATTTGCGCGCAGCGGTGTCGCAAGATGTGCGTTCCGCTGCGACAGCAGCATCAGGAGCTGCAGCAGGCCGGCGACGCCGACGGTGGCGGCCAGCATCCACGCGGCCAAGACAGCGTCGGCGTGGCCGAGCAACAGCGCCGCGATCGCGACGATCAGCGCGATGTTGAACAGCAGCGGCGAGAACGCCGTGAGCGCAAACCGCCCCTGCGCGTTGAGCAGTCCCATCAGCACGGTGACGGGGCCGGCAAAGGCGAGATAGGGCAGCATCAGCCGCGCGTTCTGGACGGCGAGATCGAGCGTGCCGCTACCAAGAAATCCGGGCGCAATGACCGTGATGATCAGCGGCATCAGGAGCGCAATGACGATCGAGATTCCGATCAGGGTCGCACTGACCGTGCCGAGCACGCGTCCTGCGAACGCCGCTGCGGCCTTGTCGCCATTGCGCTCGCGGATGCGCAGCCAGGCCGGAATCAGCGCCGCGTTCAGCGCGCCCTCGCTGAGCAGCCGCCGCACCACGTTGACGAGCTGAAACGCCGCCAGAAACGCATCCGCCACAGCGCCGGTGCCCAGCAATGCGGCAATCATGGAATCGCGCGCAAAACCCAGTAGCCGCGAGGCCAGTGTTCCCGTAGATACCGTCAGGAAGGAGCGGATCATCTGGCGTAATAATACCGTTGCTTGCTCGGGCACGGCCGGTCGTGATAGGCCGCGAGCTACATTTTCAGGCCGACAGGAAGCGGATTTTCCGCGAGATCGCAATCGGGCAACGGGATCAAAGTGAATGGCTGACGTGAAATATGACGTTCTCGGCATCGGCAATGCGCTGTTCGACGTGCTGGTCCGGACCGACGAGGCCTTTCTCGCCCGGCACGGCATGACCAAGGGCAGCATGTCCCTGATCGACGAGGCCCGCGCCGCCGCCATCTACCAGGACATGGGCCCGGCCACCGAAGTCTCGGGCGGCTCGGCTGCCAATACCATCGTCGGCATTGGGAGCCTTGGTGCCCGTGCGGCCTATGTCGGCAAGGTCAAGGACGACCAGATCGGCAAGCTCTATATGCATGACATCCGCGCTGCCGGCGTCGCCTTCAACACGCCCGCCGCCAAGGACGGCGCCGCCACCGGCTGCTCCTACATCCTGGTCACCGCGGACGGCGAGCGGACCATGAACACCTATCTCGGCGCCGCGCAGGATCTGTCGCCCGCCGACATCGATCCGGCCGAGATCGCCGGCGCCGGCATCGTCTATCTCGAGGGCTATCTCTGGGACCCCAAGAACGCCAAGGACGCTTTCGTCAAGGCCGCCAAGATCGCCCATGACGCCAAGCGCAAGGTGGCGCTGACGCTGTCGGATTCGTTCTGCGTCGATCGCTACCGCGACGAGTTTCTGGCGCTGATGCGCAACGGCACTGTCGACATCGTCTTCGCCAACGAGTCCGAGCTGCACTCGCTCTACACGACCTCCGACTTCGACACCGCGCTGAAGCAGCTGCGCAACGATGTCAATCTCGGCGTGGTCACCCGCAGCGAGAAGGGCTGCATGGTAGTGTCGCCGGAAGACGCCGTTGCCGCGCCCGCGTTCCCCATTGCCCAGCTGGTCGACACCACTGGCGCCGGCGACCTCTTCGCCGCCGGCTTCCTGTTCGGCCTCGCGCGTAACCTTGCGTACAAGCAGTGCGGTGAGCTCGGTGCGCTGGCGGCGGCCGAAGTGATCCAGCACATCGGCGCGCGCCCGCAAGTGTCGCTGAAGGAGCTCGCCAAGCAGCGCGGGCTGACGGGGTAAGGCGAGCAGCCTCCGCGCATTCCGTCATTGCGAGCGAAGCGAAGCAATCCAGAGTCTTTCCGCAGAGACAGACTGGATTGCTTCGCTTCGCTCGCAATGACGATGTGGAGGCAGATGTCGGCCTGACCCTCAGTCGTCATGCCCGGGCTTGTCCCGGGCATCCACGTCCTTCGAGCCGCGAGGCGTCATGGCCGGGACAAGCCCGGCCATGACGGGTGGTGCGAGTCGCGCAACTAAGCCGCCTTCTGCCCGCTTCCCGCATCGAGCCCGGCATACACCCCACGTTCGAACTCAGCGAACGCCTCCAGGCACTTGGCGTCCGCGAACGGCAGCACCTGCATCAGGATCACGCCGGTGACGTCGCGCACAGGATCGATCCAGTAATAGGTGTTGGCGAGGCCTGCCCAGGCAAGGCTGCCGGCACTGCGGCCTTCCGCCGTCTTGGCAGTGTTGATCATGAAGCTCAGGCCCCACTTCTTCACCTGGTCCGGATAGAGATCGACGTCGTTGCTGTACATCGGCGCCACCGAATTCATCCTGGTGACGTTGATGTCACCGATGTGGTTCTGCCCCATTGTCGCGACCGTCTCGGGCTTCAGCACCTGGTTGCCGTTGCCGCGGCCCTTGTTCAGGATCATCTGGGTGAACTTGATGTAGTCGCCGGCAGTGCCGTAAAGGCCGCCGCCGCCCATATGGAATTCCGGCTCCTGCTCGAGCTCGAACGGGATCGCGGCGAGCTGGCCATCCTCGCCGCGCGCGTGCATGCCGACGAGGCGCTTGCGCATGCTGTCGGTGATCTTGAATGCGGTGTCGTTCATGCCGAGCGGAGCGAATACATGATCTCGCAAATAGGCATCGAGCCGCATGCCGGTGATGGCTTCCACGGCTTTGCCGACAAAATCGATATTGGTGCCGTATTCCCAGCGCGTGCCCGGATCGGTCGCGATCGGCGTCTTCAGCGCGGCGTTCTGGCAGGTCGTGATTGCCGGCGTGCCGGTCTTCTCCAGATAGATCGCGAGATCGCCGTTCCACATGTTGTAGCAGAAGCCGGCGGTGTGGGTCATAAGCTGGCGCAGCGTGATCGGCCCCTTGGCCGGCCGTAGCTTCGGCTCGCCATTGGCGTCGAAGCCTTCGAGTACTTGCGGCGTGGCGAGATCGGGCAGCACCGATCCGATCGGCGCATCCAGCGACAGCTTGCCTTGTTCGACCAGTTGCATCGCGCCTGCGGTCGTCACCGCCTTCGTCATCGATGCGATCCAGAACACGCTGTCCGTGGTCATCGCATCGGGCTTGGACAAATCGCGTTTGCCGAATGCCCCCTGATACAGCACTTCGCTGCCGCTGGCGGCAATCGCCACGACGCCGGGAATCTCTTTTGCGTCGCTCTTCTTGCGCAGGACTTCGTCGATCTCTGCTTGGCTTTGCATGCGCGTTTCCTCCGGTTTGATTATTGTTTGAAGTGATCGATTGTCCTCCCGCATCCGCCGCGCGGCAAGCACATCCACCCGCCTGCGCCGGTCGCGATGTCGTGACTTGACGGTCCGCGCCTGACGCAGGACGACAAGGCGGCTGAACTGCAACACCTCCTCCTCACAATCTGCGGTGGATGGCCGCACTTCGCGGTGACCCGGAATGGGTCGAGGCGATATGTTTCGAGAGTTTTCGAGCACTTGAAACATTTTGTGCGTTGCGGCGCTCAGCACCCGGCCCAATCGCGCGGCCGCCGTTAAGACTTGATGTCAATTTGGCGGTCATCGGCCGCGAGGGGACCTTTGATGATTTCGACCTGGAGCGAATGGAAACGCTATCCCCGTCCCGGACGGGGCGAGAATCTCGAGGCGCCGATCTCGCCCGGCATCTACGAAGTCCGCATCGCCGGTACCGGCGCGCTCTATTCCTTCGGCGCCGTCGATAATCTGGCGCAGGCCCTGGCGCTGCTTCCGGTCGGTTCAAAATCCTGGTTCGGCCGCCGCGACACGTCCGACGCCCCCGATCTCGAATACCGCACCTGTGCGACCTCCTCGAAGGCCGGCGCCAAGGCGGCCGCAGAGCGCATGATCGGACGGCGCGAGACCTATATGAGCGGCGCGGCCTGACGCTCCGGCTCCCAATTTCGTCATAGGCAGATGCGCGTTGCGGGACGGTGCATTGCGCGCCGCTTGTCCCTATATTCCGGCCGATCCGATCGTCCGAAGGAGTAACGCCATGTCCCCGACCTCCGCCGCACGCGCTCAGCACACCACCGCCGCCCTGCGCGACCGGTTGAAGGACCCCTCGCTGCTGAAGGAGGCCTGCTACATTGATGGCGCCTGGGTCGGTTCGCCGAAGCTTGCCGTGAACAATCCGGCGACCGGCGTCGAGCTCGCAAAGGTGCCGCAGCTCTCGGCCGATGATGCCACCAGGGCCGTGGAAGCCGCCGAGCGTGCGTTCCCGGCCTGGGCCAAGCACACCGCCAAGCAGCGCTCCAACATCCTGCGTAAATGGTTCGAGCTGATTATCGCTAACCGCGAGGACCTCGCGCTGATCCTCACTTCAGAGCAGGGCAAGCCGCTCAGCGAGGCGCTCGGTGAGGTCGACATCGGCGGCGCCTATGTCGAATTCTTCGCGGAGGAAGCGCGCCGCGTCTATGGCGAGACCATCCCGACCCAGCGCGCCGATGCGCGCCTGCTCGCGATCAAGCAGCCGATCGGCGTCTGCGGCGCGATCACGCCGTGGAATTTCCCGAACTCGATGATCACGCGAAAAGTCTCGCCGGCGCTCGCGGCCGGCTGCACCGTGGTGCTCAAGCCCGCCAATGAAACGCCGCTGTCGGCGCTGGCGCTTGCGGTGCTGGCGGAGAAGGCCGGCGTGCCCAAGGGCGTGTTCAACATCATCACCGGCGATGCGCCGCCGATCGGCAAGGTGCTGTGCGAGCATCCGGCGGTGCGCTTCGTCGGCTTCACCGGCTCGACCGCCGTCGGCAAGATTTTGTACCAGCAGGCCTCCGTCGGCGTGAAGCGGCTCGGCCTCGAGCTCGGCGGCAACGCGCCGTTCGTGGTGTTCGACGACGCCGACATCGATGCGGCAGTCGAAGGCGCGATCGTCTCGAAATACCGCAACATGGGCCAGACCTGCGTCTGCGCCAATCGCCTCTACGCCCAGGACAAGATCTACGACGAGTTCGTGCAGAAGCTGTCGAAGAAAGTTGCCACGATGAAGATCGGCGACGGCACCGAGAGCGGCGTCATCCAGGGTCCGCTGATCAACATGAAAGCGGTCGACAAGGTCGAACGCCACATCGCCGATGCCATGAAGCGCGGTGCCAAGATCGTCACCGGCGGCAAGCGCAGCGAGCTCGGGCGCTCCTTCTTCGAGCCGACCGTGCTCGCCGACGTCAAGCCGGATTCGTTGGTCGCGCAGGAGGAGACGTTCGGTCCGCTCGCCCCGGTGATCCGCTTCAAGGACGAAGCCGACGTCATCGCCATGTGCAACGCCTCGCCGTTCGGCCTCGCCTCCTACTTCTACGCCCGCGATCTCGGCCGCGTCTGGCGCGTCGCCGAAGCGCTGGAATCCGGCATGGTCGGCGTCAACACCGGCCTGATCACCACCGAAGTCGCGCCCTTCGGGGGCGTCAAGGAAAGCGGCTTGGGGCGCGAAGGCTCGCATCACGGCATGGAAGAATATGTCGAGATCAAATACGTGATGATGGCGGGGGTGTGAGGCCGCCGTTATTCCTCCACGTCATTGCGAGCGAAGCGAAGCAATCCAGAATCTTTCCACGGGGACAGTCTGGATTGCTTCGTCGCAAGAGCTCCTCGCAATGACGAAGCTATAGGCTGATCACCGCCGCAGCACCGAGATCGTCCGATTTGCAAATGTCAGCCGCTCGGCCATGACCGAGACGAAATAGGTCAGCAGCTTGTGGCTGAGCGCGGGATCCTCGCTCTTGATCGCGTCGAACTGGTGCGTGTTCAGCACATAGAGCACGCTGTCGACCTCGGCCTGGATGGTGGCGCTGCGCGGGGTCTGTGACACCAGTCCCATCTCGCCGATCGTGGTGTAGCGGCCGAGACTGCGCACGCGGGTGGTGCGGTCGTCGTCGGCCGGGATCATGATGCCGACGCGGCCGTCGAGGATGAAGTGCATGGAATCGGCGGGATCGCCGGCCTGCACGATGATTTCGCCGGCCTCGACCTCGAGGCGCTGGCAGCGGCGGATCAGCTCGTCGGCGTCGTCCTCGCTGTCGAGCATCCCCGTGAACCAATCGCGCAGGCTCGCCTCCTCCTGCGCCAGCTCCTGGTGCTGCGCGATGAGCTCGTTCTCGCACCACTCAAGCGCATGATCGAGCTCGGGAATGACGGTAACGCCTGCGCCGATGAAATCGCTGGAGCGCAGCACCTTCTCGGCGGCAGCCGACAGGTGCACCAGGATCAGCTCGACGCCGAGGTCACCTGCGCTGCGCTTGATCTGGGCGAAACTGTAGGCGGCCGAGGAATCGACGCCGGTGACGAGCTTGAAGTCGACCAGCAGATAGCGGCACTCCGGCCGCTGCTGGAGCAGCAGCTTGACGTGCTGGTAGAGCCGGTTGGCGGAGCCGAAGAACAGATAGCTCTGCAGATTGAGGCCCTGGATCTTGCCGCCATGGGCCAGCAGCACCTGCTGGTCGTCGCGCGAGCGGTCGAGCGAAGAGTGATATTCGGAACCGTCGAAGCTGTACTTGATCGATTCGACCCGCGCCGCGCTGAACGCGAAGGTCGCGCAGCCGATGACGACGCCGATCAGGATGCCCGGCACGAAGCCCCAGGCGACGATGATCGCGATGATGGCGACCAGCGACAGATATTCGAGCCGGGACAGACGCTTGCGCGACTCGATCAGCCATTTGTGCAGCTGGTCGGCGCCGAGATAGAGCAGCAGGCCGCCGAGCACGAATTTCGGCATGAAGCCGAGCAGCTCCGGTGCGACGGCGAGCATCAGCAGCGACATGGCTGCAACCGTGAGGCCGGACAGGCGCCCGCGGCCACCGCTGGAGAAATTGAGGATCGAGCGGCTGACCGAGACACAGCCGGCATAGCCGGCGAGGGCGCCGGTCAGGATGTTGGCGGCGCCGGTGACGTTCAGCTCGCGCTCCAGATTGGCCTCGCGATGCACGGCAACCTCGATTCCCGTCGTGTTGAACAGCGTGCTTGAGGCCGTGACGAAGATGACGGCGACGACGTTACCGAGCAGGTCCGGCACCGCGGACCAGGGATAGCGGGCAAGATCGTCGGTGTGCCAGGGCAGCATGAATGTCGCCGGCGGCGGCGGCTGGAAGGTCCAGCCCAGGGCACGCGCCTCCTCCGGTGAGATGCCCGCGATCCAGAACACCAGATGTGCGGTGAGCATGCCGCCGATCAGGATGATCGGCAATCCGAACGCGCTGCGCGAGCGGTGCCAGGTCAGGTACAGCACCAGCGCCATCGCGCAGGCGGCGCCCAGTTCTGAAAGCGTGACGCCGTTGGTGAAGTGCGGCAGCGTGGCCAGCTGCACGGGATGATCGGTGATCACCCGGATCGCACCCATCACGATCAGCAGTCCGGTGGCGCCGAGGAAGCCGCCGACCACCGGATAAGGCACGTAGCGGATGGCGCGGCCCATCCGTGTCAGTCCCAATCCGCACAGCACGACCCCGGTCAGCACGGTCGACAGGCCAAGCGTGATCAGCACGGGCGGGAGCAGGGGTAAATGCGCCGCTTCGATGCGTTCGACCAGCGAGGCGGCCATAATGCCGGTCACCGCGGCGGTCGAGCTGTCGGGGCCGGCGATTGCGAAGGGCAGGGAGCTTCCCAGCCCGATGACGGCCGCGAGCACCGCGGAGCTGATGAAGGTCGCGGCAATGCCGTAGGACAGATAAGGCGACAGCGGACCGGCGAAGATCAGCAGCGCGTAGGACAGCCCGAAGGTGACGGTCAGGACGCTGGCGGCCCCTCCGCCCAAAATATCATTCAGCGCACGCTTGAGCGACGGATTGACCCCAGTGACCGGACCGAAGCCAATTGCTGGATCTGTCACGTGCTGAAACTCGCTCATAAGGATTGCCGTCCGAGACGTAGACGACTGCGAGCCTAGTGCAACAGGATTCTTTCAAGTGTGAAATTGCCGATAGTTTCGGGGCGACCTCGGCAGCGATTTAGGGGGCCCGGCCTCTCCACGTCATTGCGAGCGCAGCGAAGCAATCCAGAATCCCACCGCGGAGACAGTCTGGATTGCTTCGCTTCCCTCGCAATGACGGAGCTTGGAGCGACAGCCGGGCTAAATCTTCAGTTCGCTCCCGGTCACCCGGCGATACGCTTCCAGATACCTCTTGCTGGTCGCCTCCACCACGCTCGCGGGCAATGGCGGCGGCGGGGCGTCGCCGTTCCAGCGGCCGGCGCGGCGCTCGACGTCGAGATAGTCGCGCAGCGGTTGCTTGTCGAAGCTGGCCTGTGGCTGGCCGGGTTTGTAGGCACTGACCGCCCAGAACCGCGAGGAGTCCGGCGTCATCACCTCGTCGATCAGGATGATGCGTCCGTCCTTGTCGCGGCCGAATTCGAACTTGGTGTCCGCGATGATGATACCCTGCTCGCGCGCCAGCTCCTCGCCCAGCGTGTAGATCGCGCGCGTCATGCTTTCGAGCGTATAGGCCGTCTCGTCGCCGACGACCTCGCGCATCCGCGCGATGGTGATGTTCTCGTCATGGCCGGTCTCGGCCTTGGTCGCCGGACTGAAGATCGCCGGATCGAGCTTCTCGCTCTCGACCAGTCCGGCTTTCAACTTCTCGCCCGCAAGCGTGCCGCTCGCCGCATATTCCTTCCAGGCCGAACCGGAGAGATAGCCGCGGATCACGCATTCGATCGGAAACACGGTGGTGCGGCGGCAGAGCATGGCGCGGCCGAGAATCTCGGAACGATGCGGCTTCAAGGCCGGCACGGCTGCGATGATCGCGTCGGTGTCGGCGCTGATCATGTGATGCGGCACCACGCCTTCGAGCTCACCAAACCAGAACGCACTCACTTGCGTCAGCACCGCGCCCTTCATCGGGATGGTCTCGCCCATCACGACGTCGAAGGCGCTGATGCGGTCGGTGGTGACGAGCAGCAGGCGGTCGTCGTCGACGGCGTAGATATCGCGGACCTTGCCGCGCCCGATCTTGGGCAGGGGCAGGTCGCTGGAGAGCATGGTGGTCATCGGAAATACTTTCGCAGGCAGGCTTTCGCGCAGAAAATCCAGCCGCGCCGGACAGCGCGACCGGAAACCGGATTAGCCTATTCCGGCAGCGGAATGAACTCATGTTCCTGTGGAACCGCCGCAAAGCGGCCGGTTTTCCAGTCCTGCTTGGCCTGCTCGATCCGCTCCTTGCTGGAGGAGACGAAATTCCACCAGATGTGGCGCGGCCCTTCCAGCGCATCGCCGCCGAGAAACATCATCCGCGTGGCCTTCAGCGCCTTCACCGTGATGCGGTCGCCGGGCCGGAAGATCAATAGCCGGGGCCCCTCGTAGCGCTCGCCCGCGATCTCGACCTCGCCGTCGACGACGTAGATGGCGCGCTCCTCATGATCGGGGTCGAGCGGCACGCTTGCGCCCGCAACGGCCGTCACCTCGGTGTAGAACCAGGGCGACACCATCGAGACCGGCGAGGCGATGCCGAACGCGGAGCCCGCGATCACCCGCGCGGTGAAATCGCGCTCCGAGATCATCGGCAAATCGCCCGCGCCGTAATGCTGGAACGACGGCGCGATCTCTTCCGATCCGGCCGGCAGCGCGATCCAGCTTTGCAGCCCCAGCATCTTCTGGCCCGAGGCGCGCTGCGCATCCGGCGTGCGTTCGGAATGGGCGATGCCGCGGCCGGCCGTCATCAGATTCATGGCGCCCGGCTGAATCTCCCGGACGTTGCCCTCGCTGTCGCGATGCATGATCGCGCCGTCAAACAGATAGGTGACGGTGGCAAGTCCGATATGCGGATGCGGCCGCACGTCCATGCCCTTGCCGGAGATGAACTGAACCGGGCCGAAATGGTCGAAGAAGATAAAGGGACCGACCATCTGCCGCTTGCCATGCGGCAGCGCACGCCGCACTTGAAATCCGTCGCCGAGATCGCGGGTGCGCGGCACGATGACGAGGTCGAGCGCATCGCAGGACATGGGATCGCCGAGCACGGGATCGTTGGAGGGCTGCCAGCTCATGGTGGACTCCTTTTGGCTTTCTTAGGCACGATCCTAGCAGGATTTGGCGCCGACGTCGCGGCAATGCCGGGACCTAACATCGCACGCGTGTGATGAAGCGTCGCTAAGCCTGCCATCCGGATGGTGCTTGAAAAAGTTGGCCCGACAGACGATGTTCGGCTCCCTCATACCAATCGGCCAAAGCATCTGATGACGTCAGCCGCTCTTGAACTTGCCTTCCGCTCTGCCGCCGTCGCGCTGCTTGTGGTGCTGGCTGCGTCACTGCTCTCGGATTTTCGCAACGTGCTGGCGGCCCGGCTCGGCGCTGCGTTCGCGCTGGGGTCGGCCGCGCATGCGGCAAGCTATTCGGTCGGCGTGTCGTCTCTGGTTCCGGCCTGGCATGCACCGCTGATCGCGCTGTCGACCGGCAACATCGTGGTGTTCTGGCTGTTCACGCGCGCGCTGTTTGACGACGATTTTCGCCTGCACTGGTGGCATGGATCGATCTGGGGGCTGGTGACGGCCTTCAGCTTCGTCGGGTGCCTCTGGATCGCACCGGGCGGGAACGCCCGTTTCTCCGTCACGATGGTCAATCTGATCGTGCTCGGCTTCATCGCGCTCGCCGTCGTGCAGACGATCGCCTCGTGGCCGGCCGATCTGGTCGAGCGCCGCCGTCGTGTTCGCGTCTTCATCGTCTGCGCCGCTGCGCTCTATGGCGGGTTGAACGCGGTCCTCCAGATCTTTGTTGCCGGCAGCGATGTCGGCGATTTCGCCAACACGATCAATGCCGGCGTGCTTGCCTGCATCGTCGCGGCGATCGCTTACGCCATGCTGCGTGTCGACGGCACCGACCTGTTTCCGGCCACCGCGGAGACTGCGCCGGCGATCGTTTTCAGCCAGCCTGCGGCAGACGACACTGCCGACCAAAAGCTGATCGATGCCTTGATGCGCTTGATGGCGGACGAGCGGATCTATCGCCACGAGAACATCACCATCGGCGTGCTGGCCGGCCGGCTGAAGATTCCGGAGTACCGGCTGCGCCGGCTGATCAACCAGCGGCTCGGCTACCGCAACTTCAACGTTTTCCTGAACAACCACCGCATCGAGGAGGCCAAGGCCGCACTCGCCGACCCCGCGCAGGCCGCGGTGCCCGTCATCACCATCGCCATGGACGCCGGCTTCCAGTCGCTCGGCCCTTTCAACCGCGCCTTCAAGGCGGTCACAGGCGTGACGCCGACGGAGTATCGGCGGCTCAAGGTGAATGCGATCTGATCTCTAATCCGCTGGAATAATTGGATAATTTTGGAATCGGCAAGCCTCTGCGAAGCTTCGGCGATGCCGTTTTCCAAATCCGGCGAGCAGAGCTCTCGCACATCCCGCTTCCTCTTCGGCGCAATTCGCCCAAGCCGGAGAAAGCCCGTGACCCGCCGCCGCAAGATCGTCCTCCTCACCACCGCCATCGCCTGTGCTGGTCTCGCGCTCGGCGCGGCGCGCGCCCGCGACGTGCCGAAGGTCGCTACCGGTTTCGTCGCCGGCATCCTCTGCGCCGAGACGTTCGTCTCAAACCTCGATCCCCGGCGCAATTTCAGCGAGACCACCGATGCGATGCCCGGCACCAGCCTGATCACCTGGGCGATGGATTACCAAGTCGATCGCGCGCGCAAGGACATCACCGTGACGTTGTTCGGCATCGGCCGCAGCCATGCCGTCTATCGCGAGGGGCTCGGCTGCACGCTCGATCATGGCGCGGCGCTTGCCGACGTCACGGCGCCCGCGGATGACAGGCACCCCGCGCTGCTGCCGGAGATCGCTGGCCCGTCGATCGTGTCGCCGCAAACTCCGCAACTGACCGCCGCACTCGACCGCGCCTTCACTGAACCCGCGCAGCCGCCCTACCGGCACACCCGCGCCATCGTCGTCATGAAGTCCGGCCGCGTCATCGCGGAGCGCTATGCGGACGGCATTGGACCGGAGACGCCGCTGCTCGGCTTCTCCATGACGAAATCGGTGACCTCGGCGCTGATCGGCGTGCTGGTGCGTCAAGGCAAGCTGAAGCTCGATGGGCCCGCGCCGGTCGCCGCTTGGAAGGACCCGGATGACCCGCGGCATGCCATCACCGTCGATCAGCTGCTGCGTCACACCGCTGGCCTTGCCCTCGGAAGCTCGTTGCAGGCTTCGCTCGGCTCCGCCTTCGAGCCGGTCAATCGCATGAAGTTCATGGAAGGCGATATGGCCGCCTATGCCGAAAGCATGCCGCTCAAGACCACACCGGGCGCCGCGTGGAACTATCACGACGGCAACATCCTGATTCTCTCGCATCTGATCCGCAACGCGACCGGTGGCAATCCGGCCGACGTGCTTGCCTTCGCGCGCCGCGTACTTTTCGCGCCGCTCGGCATGCGCCACGTCACGCTCCAGCTTGACGGTGCCGGCACAGTGGAGGGATCGAGCGAGATGCTGGCATCCGCGCGCGACTGGGCGCGTTTCGGCCAGCTCTATCTCAATGACGGCATGGCCGGCGGCAAGCGCATCCTGCCGGAGGGATGGGTGAGCTACTCGGCTTCGCCGACGCCAAACGCGTGGGTCGGCATCGGCGCCGGCTTCTGGAGCAACCAAGGCGACAGTTTTGGCGCGACCTACCGCGTCGAGCACGGCTGGCCGCGCGATGCGTTCTTCGCCAAGGGTACGATCGGGCAATACGCGATCGTGATTCCGTCGGAGCGCCTGGTCATCGTCCGCCTGGGCCGCTCGCCCAACTGGCCGCAGGAGGCCGATGGCGTGTTTCAGCTCGTGCGGGATGTGGTGGCGGCAACGCGCGAGAAAGGGAAGATGGCGGGGATGGATTGAGCTGTTTCTTACCCTCCCCTGGAGGGGGAGGGTCGTTTCGCATGCAGCGAAGCGAAATGCGAAACGGGGTGGGGTGACGGTGTCTCCGCGTCGAACGCTGTTCCGTGCTGAGAGATCACCCCACCCCGTCTCGCATCGCTGTCGCGCTGCGCGCCGACCCTCCCCCTCCAGGGGAGGGTAAGGGGAGCGTCCGTACGTCGCTAGCTCTGCCTCCCCAGCTCCGTCGCCTTCGCCACGCGGTCGAACCGCTCCAGCGACATGATCGCATCCGCAAGCTTCTCCGCCCGCGCGTTCAGCGCGGGCCGTGCCAAAGTCAGAAACTTCTGCTGCATCGCTTGCGCATCCGGGAAGGAGGTCGGCTCGCCGGATGGATCGGCGTAGATTCGTTCGTGCACGCCATCGTCGGTGGTGATGCTGACGCGGGCGCCAAAGGGGTGGGTGCGGCCGATCTCGAGCCGGTCGTCCTGCACCACGTCGAACTTGTCGGCGAGTGCGTCGATCGCGGCATCGCCGAGGCGGCGATAGTCGTCCCAGCCGAAGCTGCCCTGGTCGAGCGCGAGCGCGCCGGTGAAGAACATCGAGAACTGGCCGCCGACGATCGAGGTGGGATGGCGTTTGGTCGCGGCATCGCCGGTCAGCGTGATGCCGTTGCGATGCAGGCCGATCTCGACGCGCTTGACCTGGTCGGGCGTCAGATTGTGCTCGCGTCGCATCGCGATCAGCGCATCGATCGCCGCGTGGGTGTAGCGGCAGCTCGGATACGGCTTGACGCCGATTTTCATCGTCTCATAGCTCGTGCCGAGCCCGGCGACGGCTTTGTCCGGATGCGCGTCGTCGGTATAGCCGGCGAGCAGGCCGTGCTTGCCTTCGACCGATTCCGTCGCGCCGACGAAATCGCTGCGCGCCAACGTCGCGGCGATCACGCCGTTCATCGCGGCAGCGCCGACCTGGTAGCGCTTGTTCCAGGCGCCGTTGACCAGAAATTGCAGCGAACCGGCGGCCTGGCTGCCGGCGACGCCGAAGGCGGCGATGATTTGCTTGTCGGAGAGGCCGAACAGCTTGGCCGCCGCTGCCGCCGCGCCATAGGTGCCGGCGGTCGCGGTCGGATGGAAGCCGCGGGCATAATGCGAAGTCGGATCGAGCGCGTTGCCGAGCCGGCAGCAGACTTCATAACCTGCGACGATCGCTGTCAGCACGTCGCGGCCGGAGGCGCCGACCATCTCGCCGACGGCGAAGGCAGCGGGAACGACCGGCGCGCTCGGATGCAGTGAGGAATCGGCGTGGGTATCGTCGAAGTCGAGGGAGTGGCCGAGCGCGCCGTTGAGCAGCGCCGCGACCGCCGGTGTCCAGGTCTTGGCATCGCCGAACACGGTGGACTCGCCCTTGGTGTCGAGCGCCAGCGCCTCCAGCATTTTGAGCAGCGACGGGGTGGATTCCGCCTCGCGCCTCGCCCGGATCGCGCTGCCGAGGAAATCCAGCGTCAGCACCTTGGCCCGATCCAGCACTTCGGCCGGAATGTCCTGATATTTCAGGCTGGCGACGTAGGCGGCGAGCGTTGCGGTTTCGTGGGCCATCGTGTTTCCTCGTTTTGGCGCGCAAGTTAGGCGGGCTGATTTGGCCTTTCAAGCGGCCTGGCGGCTGCGGGCATCAGCCATGCTGCCGGCATGGACGGGATCGGCGACCGGGACATTTGGTGATGACACTCGCAAGACAGCTGTTCGACCGGATCCGGTCGCGGCGAACGCAGCTGGGACTGGCGATCCGGGTCACGGTGGCGGCGACCGCGGCTTACGCAATTGCCACGGCGCTGCATCTGTTGCTGCCGCTCTGGGCGGTGCTGACCTCGCTGATCGTGACCCAGATGAGCGTCGGGCGCTCGCTGAAGGCGACGCGCGATTACATGCTCGGCACCATCGGCGGCGCCATCTATGGCGGAGCCATCGCGATCCTGATTCCGTATTCAAGCGAGTTCGGGTTGCTGGGCCTGCTGGTGCTCTCGGTCGCCCCGCTCGCCTTCATCGCCGCGATCAATCCGAGCCTCAGCGCTGCCACCGTGACCGCCGTGATCGTGCTGCTGGTTCCGACCATGCACCATTCCGATCCCATGACCTCGGCGATCGACCGCGTCAGCGAGGTCGGGGTCGGCGCCATCACGGGATTGCTGGTCTCCTTCGTGGTGCTGCCCTCGCGCGCGGTGCGGCAGATCCGCGCCAGCGCGGCAAAACTGCTTGAGCTAATCGCGGAGGCCTTTACCGAACTGCTCGCAGGGCTCACCCGCGGCCGCGACAACGACGCGCTGCACCGGATCCAGGACGGCATCGGCACCGCGATGGTGGGCATGAATGCCATCGGTGCCGAGGCCGAACGCGAGCGCGCTGCGCGTCTGTCGAGCGGCCCCGACACCGGCCCGCTGCTGCGCACGATTTTGCGGCTGCGCCATGATGTCGTGATGATCGGCCGCGCCACCGTGGTGCCGCTGCCGGCCGACGTGCAGATCAGGCTCGCCGCGCCGCTTTCGGAGGTCAGCGCGGCGATAGCACGCTTTCTGAAGTCCGCGGCCGAGGCGCTGCGGGCCGGCGCCGGCGCGCCGCCGATCCACCCCGTGCATGTCGCGCTCCAGCACTACGCCGAGGCAGTCGCCGCCGTGCGCCAGGACGGCCTGATCCGCGGCCAGCCCAGCGATACCGCGGAGCGCTTCTTCGCCATCGGCTTTTCGCTGGAGCAGATGCACCAGAATCTCGGTGACCTCGATCGTGTCGTCGGCGAGTGGTCGGAGGCTATGTCGGACAAGCCTCCGCGGGTTGCCGATTAGCTATCGCGCCGGCTCCACGATTCGTCCCAACATGCTGCGCACCACGAGCTTGTGGAACGGCATGATCAACGTGAGGTAGGTGCGGCCGAGCAGATTATGCGTCCGCACCAGCGTGGTCGAGGTGACCTGGCGGCGCGTCGTTTCGCCGTTGACATCGACCACCAGGCGGAAATCGAGGTGATAATCGTTGAAGCCCGCCACCAGTCGCTCCGGGGTTTCGCTGAGCACCGGAAACAGGCCGATCAGGCCGCCCGGCGCCGGCGCGCCTTCGCCCGAGGTCTTGAGCCCGAACGGCGTTACCAGAACATTGCGCAGGCGCACCAGCGCATCGATCCAGCGCGGTCCGTGCAGCACCATCCGGGTGCAGGCCTGCCGCGCGTCGAGGTTGGCCGTGCCGATCTCGACGCGAAAGGCGTCGATGAACTGCGCGCCAGCGAGCACAGCATTCGCGTCGACATTTGGGGTAACTTCGCGGACCGAGGTCATGCGCCCAATCTGCGCGCCAACATCCGAAACCGCAAGATCAGCAGCCCGGCATAGATAAACGTCCCGATCGACAGTCCGATCCAGACGCCGACGGCACCAAGTCCGGCGTGAAAGGCCAGCATCCAGGCAATCGGGAAGGCGATGCACCAATAGCCGATCGCAGCAAACATGAGCGTCATCCGGGTGTCATTGATGCCGCGCAGCGCGCCGCCCATGATGGTCTGGAGGCCGTCGGCGATGAAGAAGGTCGCGCCGACCAGGAGCAGCATTGCCGTCAGCTCGACGGTAGCCGCGTTGGATTCGCCGCTGCCGAAGAACAGCCGGCCCAGCGCGTAGCGGCCGAGCACGATCGCGATCGTGAGAGCGGACACCAGCGCGATCCCGAGCACGGCGGCGACCAGACCCGCGCGCTTCACCGCGAGCGGATCGCCGCTGCCGAAGGCGTGGCCGACCCGCACGGTCGCGGCCATGCCAATGCCGAGCGGGACCATGAACAGTACGGCCGTGACCTGGAGCGCGATCTGATGCGCGGCGAGTGCGGTGGTCGAAATCAGCCCCATCAACAGCGCGGCCGACGAGAACAGGCCATACTCCATCAGCAGGGACAGCGAGATCGGGGCGCCGATCATGACGAGCTCGCGCATCAAAGGCCAGTCGATCCGCCAGAGATGGGCAAGCGGACGATAATCGGCGAACGGCTTTCGCAAGCCCACAATGGCGATTGCGGCAGCGAAGGTGCCGGCATTGACCAGCGTGGTCGCAAGGCCGGCGCCGAGCAGGCCGAGCTCCGGCAGGCCGAACAGGCCGTGGATCAGGACATAAACCAGCGCGGCATTGGCGGGGATCGCCGCGAGCGTGATCCACAGCGGCGCCAGCGGCCGGTTCACCGCGCTCATCATGCTGCGCAGCGCGACGAAAGCGAGCGCCGGCGCGATGCCCCAGGCCAGCCCGTTCAGATAGTGCTGGGCAAGGCTTGCGGAATGCGGCGCCTGTCCGAGCGCCAATAAGATCCGTTCGCCATAGAGCGGCGAGGCCATCATCGGCAGCGAGATCAGCAGCGCGATCCACAAGCCGGCCCGCAAGGCGTGCCGGAGCCGTCTGACGTCGCCGGCACCAAACGCCTGCGCCGCCAGCGGCGATACCGCCACCACGAGGCCGAGCCCGAACGTGAAGCTGACGAAATAGACTGTATGGGCCAGTGCAGCGGCCGCGACCGCGTCCTCGCCGAGCCGACCGATCAGCGCGAGATCGGTCGTCATCATCGCGATCTGCCCGAGCTGCGTCAGCATCATCGGCACGGCCAGCCGCAGCGTCTCGACGAATTCATCGGCGAGATGGTTGGGCTGCACGCCTTGCGGCTGCGAACGAGACTGGACGGTGTCGAGCATGGCGGGTGAATAACACAGCCACGCGTCGAAAACATGGCCCCGCTTTTTTCCCCTCTCCCCTTGTGGGAGAGGGTGGCTCGTCGCGTAGCGGCGAGACGGGTGAGGGGTTGTCTCCGCGAGCGAGCCTTTCGCAGTCGTCGTGCGGATAGATACCCCTCATCCGGCGCTTCGCGCCACCTTCTCCCACAAGGGGAGAAGGGAGGGAGCCCTCAGCCCTTGCGTTCGGGCACGCGCTTGATCCTGGCGCCGAGTGCGTTCAGCCGTTCCTCAATGCGCTCGTAGCCGCGCTCGATCTGGTCGGCATTGTTGATCGTCGATGTGCCCTCGGCGCAGACCGCCGCAAGCAGCATCGCCATGCCGGCGCGGATATCCGGCGAGGTCATCGGCGCGCCGCGCAGGCGGCTGGGTCCGGCGATGATGGCGCGGTGCGGGTCGCACAGCACGATGCGCGCGCCCATCGCGATCAGCTTGTCGACGAAGAACATCCGCGACTCGAACATCTTCTCGAACATCAGGATCACGCCCTCGCACTGCGTGGCGGTGACGATTGCGATCGACATCAGGTCGGCGGGGAAGGCCGGCCAGGGCTGGTCCTCCAGCTTCGGCACGTGGCCGCCGAAATCGTCCTGGATCTTCAGCGTCTGGTTCGAGGGCACGATCAGGTCGTCGCCCTCGACGCGGCAGACGATGCCGAGCCGTTCGAACCCCATGCGGATCGAGCGCAGATGCTCGACGCCGGCGCGCACGATGCGCAAGGGCGAGCGCGTCACGGCGGCAAGTCCGATCAGCGAGCCGACCTCGATATGGTCAGGCTGGATCCTGTAAGTGACTGAACCCAGCGTCGCCGGCCCGTGCACGATCATGGTGTTGGTGCCGATGCCTTCGATTCTGGCACCGAGCGCCACCAGGAAGTTGGCGAGGTCCTGCACATGCGGCTCGGAGGCGGCGTTGCGCAAATACGTGATGCCGTCGGCGGCCACGGCCGCGACCAGCGCGTTCTCGGTCGCGGTGACGCTGGGCTCGTCCAGGAACACGTCGGCGCCGGTGAGCTTCGAAGCGCGGAATTCAAGCCGGTCGGTCGCGGTCACCTTGGCCCCGAGCTGCTCCAGCGCCAGCATGTGCGTGTCCAGCCGGCGCCGGCCGATGACGTCACCGCCAGGCGGCGGCAGCATCACCTCGCCGCAGCGGGCGAGCAGGGGACCTGCGAGCAGGATGGAAGCGCGGATGCGGACGCAGAGCTCGGGGTCGAGATCGGCGGCGCGGATGCTCTTGGCGTGAATGACAAGCGTATTGCGGGCGGTCCATTCGGCCGACGCGCCGACCGAGCGGATCAGCTCGACCAGCGTCTCGGTGTCGCGGATCCGCGGCACGTTCTCCAGCGTCACCGGATGCTCGGTGAGCAGCGCGGCCGCGATGATCGGCAGCGCCGAATTCTTGTTGCCGGACGGCTCGATCGAGCCCGAGAGCCGGTGACCGCCCTCGACGATATATTGGATGGGCGCCACTTGGGTTCTGTCCTGTTGATTGAGCCGGGCCGCTTCGGGAGCGGAAAATACAGAGAATTGAGCAGGGTAGCAATTCTGCACTTGTCGCGGACTGAGGTCGCTCATTGGGCCCGAAGAGGCCTTTGGGCTCGCCGCGTCACAAGACCCTCATGGTGAGGAGCGCGGTACGCGCGTCTCGAACCATGAAGGCCCCGCTCTCGCCCGCGGCCATCCTTCGAGACGCCCGCTTGTCGCGGGCTCCTCAGGATGAGGGCGAATGCAAGCCTCAGATATCGATCGTCGCGCTCAGCGAATGTTCCTGGATGAAGTCGCGGCGCGGCTCGACGACGTCGCCCATCAGCTTGGTGAAGATGTCGTCGGCCTCGTCGACCTCCTTGACCTTGACCTGGAGCAGCGAGCGCGCGTCGATGTTGAGCGTCGTCTCCCACAGCTGCTCGGGGTTCATCTCGCCGAGACCTTTGTAGCGTTGCAGCGTGACGCCCTTGCGGCCGGCGTCGGTGACCGCTTCGAACAGGTCGACGGGGCCGTAGACCATGTGCTCGACATCCTTGCGGCGCAGCTTGCCGGGGCGGGCGTAAACCTCCTGGAGCTTCTCCGTGTACTCGTCGAGCTTGCGGGCTTCGACCGATCCCAGAAAGGCGTCGTCGATGACGGCGGCTTCCTTGACGCCGCGCACCGTGCGCTCGAACTGGAAACCCTGGCCTTCCACGTATTGACCGATCCAGCCGCGCTCGACCTCCTCGGCCAGAGTGTCCAGGCGGGCGGCAATGTATTTTGCGGCTGCGGCGGCCTTCTCCGGATCGCCGTAGATCGCCTTGTTGAGCACGCCGGTGATGGCGGCCTGCTCGATCACCTTGCGATTGTAGCGGCTGTGCAGGCTGCGCAGGACGCCGCGGACGGTGCGGGCATCGTCGATCAGCGAACGCAGATCGCGGCCGGTGCGATCGCCGCCGGTGCCGGGACTGTAAACGCAATCATCGAGCCCGGTATCGATCAGATAATCCTCCAGCGCCCGCTCGTCCTTCAGGTACTGTTCGGACTTGCCGCGGTTGACCTTGTAGAGCGGCGGCTGGGCGATATAGAGATAGCCGCCGTCAATGATATCGCGCATCTGGCGGTAGAAGAAGGTGAGCAGCAGGGTGCGGATGTGCGCGCCGTCGACGTCGGCGTCCGTCATCACGATGATCTTGTGATAGCGCAGCTTCTCGATCGAGAACTCGTCGCTGATGCCGGTGCCGAGCGCGGTGATCAAGGTTCCGATCTGCTCGCTGCCCAGCATCTTGTCAGGACGCACGCGTTCCACGTTGAGGATCTTGCCGCGCAGCGGCAGCACCGCCTGGAATTCGCGGTTGCGGCCCTGCTTGGCGCTGCCGCCTGCCGAATCGCCCTCGACGATGAACAGCTCGGATTTCGCCGGGTCCTTTTCCTGGCAGTCGGCGAGCTTGCCGGGCAGCGAGGAGACCGAAAGCGGGCTCTTGCGCGTCAGCTCGCGCGCTTTTCGCGCGGCTTCGCGGGCGGCGGCGGCCTGGATCACCTTGCCGACGATCATCTTGGCTTCGCTGGGGTGCTCCTCGAACCAGGCCTGCAGCGCCTCGTTCAGGACGTTCTCGACCACGGGACGCACTTCCGAGGACACCAGCTTGTCCTTGGTCTGCGACGAGAACTTTGGATCGGGCACCTTCACCGACAGCACCGCGGTGAGGCCTTCGCGGCAGTCGTCGCCAGTCAGCGCGATCTTTTCCTTCTTCGCATTGTTCTCGGCATAGCCGTTGACCTGGCGCGTCAGCGCGCCGCGGAAACCGGCGAGATGAGTGCCGCCGTCACGCTGCGGGATGTTGTTGGTGAAGCACAGCACGTTCTCATGGTAGCTGTCGTTCCACCACAGCGCGGCCTCGACGCCGATGCCGTTGGCGTCCGCGCGCACCATGATCGGCGCCGGCACGATCGCCTTCTTGTTGCGATCGAGATATTTGACGAACTCCTCGACGCCGCCGGAATAATGCATCTCCTCGCGCTTCTCGACCGCGTGACGCATGTCGGAGAGGGCGATGTTGACGCCGGAGTTGAGGAAGGCGAGCTCGCGCAGCCGGTGCTCGAGGGTCGCGAAATCATATTCGATGTTTTTGAAGGTGTCGGGCGAGGCGAGGAACGTCACCTCGGTGCCGCGCTTGCCCGGCGCGTCGCCGACCACCTTGAGCGGGGCGACGGCATCGCCATGGGCGAACTCGACGTAGTGCTCCTTGTTGTCGCGCCAGATCCGCAAGCCCAGCTTGCTGGACAGGGCGTTGACCACGGAGACGCCGACGCCGTGCAATCCGCCGGACACCTTGTAGGAGTTCTGGTCGAACTTTCCGCCGGCGTGGAGCTGGGTCATGATGACCTCCGCCGCCGAGATGCCTTCGCCCTTGTGGATGTCGACGGGAATGCCGCGGCCGTCGTCGCGCACGGTAACGGAACCGTCGGCATTGAGGATCACATCGACGCGCGTGGCGTGGCCGGCGAGAGCCTCGTCGATGGCGTTATCGACCACCTCATAGACCATGTGGTGCAGGCCGCTGCCGTCGTCGGTATCGCCGATATACATGCCCGGACGCTTGCGGACGGCATCGAGACCCTTGAGCACCCGGATCGATTCCGCGCCGTATTCATTCGCGGGAGTGGGCTCGGTTTCGGCGGTCGTCTGCCGGGCAGGTTCTGTCATTGAGAGGCCTTCGAGGATGTCGTCGAATCAGCGGCGCAAAAAGGCGCTGATTGCAGCTATTTGTGCCATGAAAGGAGGATTGCGCCTAGCGCAAAGTATCCTCCCGCAACCCTTTGAGCAGATAGGGATTTTCGCCCGGTTTTCAAGCCGTTTGAAAGCTGATTTGGGGCACTGCGAAAAGCCCGATTCGGCCCCTGGTTTTCAGTCCCGGAAGGCGTGGATTTTGCGGGTATGGGAAGCGCGGTTCCGAGACGCCTTGCGCGCCCCGGAACGACCCGCGCTCAGTACATCTGCAGCGGCAGGACATCGCCGCTCGGCCCCACCATGAGGCCCCAGGTATCGCCGGCGGCCACGGTGAGGGTCTCATTGCGGGCGGGATGCCCGGCCACGCGCAGCGCATATTGGTACTTGCCGGGCGGCAGGTCGAGCATCGGGCCTTTCGGCGATTGCGGGCTGCCAGCACCGGCTGCGATCTTGATGGTCTGCTTGTTGATCGTCAGCGCAGCTTCCTTTTGCCCCACATTGCCGAGCATCAGCCTGGCCTGTCCGGGCTTCGGCATGATGTCGGCCCTGGTCGCGGCATCCGGATTCTTCTGCGCCAGATTGACCGTGGTCTCGCCCCCGGCGCGGCCGAGCTTGAGCACGGCGGGGCCCTGCGGCGAGGTGAAGTCGATCTGCGCGCGTTCTGCGGACACGGTCGCACCGTTGGCCTTTTCCTCCCAGCCGAGCTTTCCAAGTTCGGATCGGTAGAAGGCCAGGACGTCGCCAAGCGGGGCAGGGATGCTGGCTTCCAACTCGCGGCGGAATGGGGCCTCGCTGCCCGGCAGCTTTGTAGCGGCAAGCGAGGTCGATGAACGCTGCGTCGGTACCGGCAGTTGAGATTCGGAATCGGGCTTGAGCGGCTCCGCGGATTTGGCCTGTGCCTCGGCCGCAGGCTTGGCTGCGGCCACCATGAGGCCGGAGCCGTCGGCGCGGACATTCACCTTCGGGCCCATCTGCATCACGGTCATCGAGACCGCCTTGCCGGCTTTCGAGAACTCCATCATCGCCATGTTGGGCTGGTTGATGACTGATGGTTGCTCCTTCCAGCCCGCGGACTTCAGCGAGGCGCGATAGAAGGCGGTGAGCGCTTTCACGCTTGAGCTGGACGAGAATTCGAGCTGGCCGTCGTCGCCCGCGAATTTCACGCCCTCGGCCGTTTCGGGGAGCGGCACAGGCGTTTTGCTGTCAGCGAGCGCGTTCAGCGGCGCGTCGGACAGTGTTGCGGCCTGCGTCTTGCGGCGGATTTCGTCGGCGGCGATGACCTGCTTGGCGGCCGTCTCCGCATCCTTGAAGAATCTTTCGTCGGCTTCCTTCTTCGCCTTGATCCGCGCCGCCAGCGCCGCTTCCGTCAACTGCGTGGCCATGCTGACAATGGTGAAATCATATTTGCGGCCGAGCCGCAGCACGCCGCTTTCCTCGGCCGAGGAGACCTTGATCGCCATTTCGTCGTCCGTGGCAACCGTCGCGTTGCCATTCTCCTGCCATCCGCGCGCAGCGAGCTCGCGACGATAGAAGGCGAGCACCGCGGGCAGCTCGGCCATTACGGCGGCCGACATCTCGCGCTTGTCGGAGCTGGCGCTGCCCTTACCCATGGCCGTCTTGGTTGGACTCGGCCGCGGCAGGCCGGCGAGGTCGCTGTCTGCCCTGAGATCGGCGGGGAGAGCGAAGGGCGCGATCCTGATGTCGACATTGGTCCTGCCGTCGTCGCGGCGCGTCAGCGTCAGCATGACCGGCTTCTGCTTGTAGAAGCCGGTGACGTCGCCGTCGGGATGGTCGAAGAACGCGCGCTGGCCATTCGGAACGGTCTCGTCCAGACCGGTCGTCGTCCAGGGGGCGGCCGTCTCGGGTGTCAGCTTCCGCCAGCCGATCGCCGCCATCTGGCTGGTGTAGAAATCCGATGTTGTATCGGGCGCGGTTGGCGCGACGCAGCCCAGATAGGGCCTTGTGCCATCGAACACGATGTCGCTTGCGCCCTCGGGGAACGGCACGTTCGAATAGATCCGGTCGGTCGTGTAATAGACCACGGACTGGTCGGGCCGGCCGAGTGCTTGGGTGAAATGAACCGAAAGTCCCTGCCGCCCCTTCTTGAATTTCAGCGTGGTGCTTTTTTCCTCCAGCGGCATCACATAGGGCACCCAGCCGTCGGCACTCAGGAGCTTTCGCACGGCGGGCAATGTCACCACCTGTGGCGTCGGCACGCGATATTCCACGCGGTAGCGATCCGGGTGCGATGTGTCCTCAACCGCGCCCTCGAGCTGCGGCAGGGCGTGCACGTCGACGATGCCGTCGTCAGCGCGCGCGGGAAGCGAAGCGCTCGCCATGAACAGAAGGCTGCAGGCAAGCAGCCGCCAGCGTGCCGGGACCTGGGCCCCGCGCTTGATCATCGACATCGCCAAAACTCCTGGATTTCGCGCCGGTCTTCATTCCACGCGCGACTGCAGGCTGCGACACCGTCGGCGCGGCCTCAGACAACTAGTCGCGGCAGGAACCGGAGAGGTTCAACAGGGGCAGCTAGCGCCGGGCCGACACCCGTCCGTTCTCGACGTCGAAAACGTCGCCCCCGGCGCTGATCTCGGCGAAGGCAGCGGGATCCGCGCCGGTCAGCCACACCTGCGCGCCGAGCTTGCGCAACTCCTCGAACAGCGCTGTACGCCGGTTCGGATCGAGATGGGCGACGACTTCGTCGAGCAGCAGCAGCGGCACGATGCCGGTCATCTCGGCCACCAGGCTCGCATGCGCCAGCACAAGGCCGATCAGCAGCGCCTTTTGCTCGCCGGTCGAGGCATCGCGCGCCGGCATACCTTTCGGCGCATAGATCACCTGCAGGTCGGTGAGATGCGGGCCGTCGGTGGTGCGGCCGGCAATGGCGTCGCGCGGACGGTTGTCGCGCAGGATCTGGCGGTAACGGTCCTCGACCGCGGTCGCGGTCTCCGTGAGCAGCGCGTTCTCCATCCAGCCGTCGAGCGCGATCTGAGCCGACGGGAAGGCGGAGGCCTGCGCGCGCATGTTCAGCATGCCCGTCAGCCGTGCGGCGGTCTGGCCGCGCGTGGCCGCCACCGCGACCGCAAGCTCGGCGGTTTCGCGCTCGATCGCGTCACACCAATGGTCGTCATAGTTGCGGGTCTCGAGCAGGCGGTTGCGCGAGCGCAACGAGCGTTCGAGCGCCGAGATGCGGCTGGAGTGGTCGCTGTCGATGGCGAGCACAAGGCGGTCGAAGAAGCGCCGCCGCTCGGAGCCTGCGCCCATGAACAGCCCGTCCATCGCCGGCGTCAGCCAGACCATACGGATGTGGTCGCCGAAGCTGCTGGCCGAATTGACCGGCTCGCGGTCGATGCGGCAGCGCCGGCTGACCGCGCCATCGGGCAGCGGGGCGTCAATGCCGGTGCCGAGCGTGGCAAGGCCCAGCGCGCCCTCGACCTGCGCGGACACCGCCCAGGAGCCGTCGCCCTGGTTGTCGGCAACGTCGTCCAGCGTCGCGCGGCGCAAGCCGCGGCCCGGCGACAGAAACGAGATCGCCTCGATGCAATTGGTCTTGCCCGCCCCGTTGGGCCCGACCAGCGCCACCATGTCAGCCGCCGTCTCGAGCCCCGCCGCCCGATAATTGCGAAAATGCGTCAACGTCAGGCGATGAATGCGGGAAGGGGTCATATTGTTTTTGTCATTGCCGGGCTGCGCTTACCCTCCCCCTTGTGGGGTCAGCAGTAGGGTGGGCAAAGCTTCCGCCGCAGCTCGAAGAGCGAAGGCGAAAGCGTGCCCACCATGCAATGGCCGAGATCGCCGAGAGGTGGTGGGCACGGCACGCGAAGAGCGTGCCTTTGCCCACCCTACACCTTTGAGGGCCGATTGAAACTCACACCCGCATCGGCATCAGCACGTACAACGCGCTCTTGTCGTCGCGGTCTTGCACCAAGGTCGGCGAGCCGGGGTCGGCGAGCCTCAGTGTTGCGACCTCACCTTCGATCTGGGAAGCGATGTCGAGCAGATAGCGCGAGTTGAAGCCGATATCGAGCGCGTCGGAGGCGTATTCGACCTCGATCTCCTCTGTCGCGCTGCCGGAATCCGGATTGGTCACCGACAGCACCAGCTTGCCCGGCGACAGCGAGAGCTTCACGGCGCGGCCGCGCTCGCTGGAGATGGTCGAGACGCGGTCGACCGCGTTCTCGAAGTCCTTCTTGTCGACCACCAGTTCCTTGTCGTTGTTCTGCGGAATGACGCGGCCATAATCGGGGAAGGTGCCGTCGATCAGCTTCGAGGTCAGCACCACATTGCCGATGGTGAAGCGGATCTTCGCCTGCGACAGCTCGATCGTGACCTCGGCCTCGTTGTCCTCGATCAGCCGTTGCACCTCGCCGACCGTCTTGCGCGGGACGATGACGCCGGGCATGCCGTCGGCGCCCTTGGGCTGGACCAGGTCGAGCTGGGCGAGACGGTGGCCGTCGGTGGCGACGCCGCGCAAGGTGGCGGCCTTCGCGGTGCCGGCGGCGTGCAGATAGATGCCGTTGAGATAGTAGCGCGTCTCCTCGGTCGAGATCGCGAACTGGGTGCGGTCGATCAGCCGCTTGACGTCCTTGGCGGCGAGCGAGAACGAATGCGACATGTCGCCGGCGGCCAGATCCGGAAAATCATTCTCCGGCAGGGTCTGCAGCGTGAAGCGCGAGCGGCCGGCGCGGATCGCCAGCACGGCGCGGTCGCCGTCGGCCTCCAGCACGATCTGCGAGCCGTCCGGCAGCTTGCGCACGATGTCGTAGAACATGTGCGCCGGCACGGTCGTGGAGCCGGCGGTCGCAGTCTCGGCCGCGAGCGTTTCCGTCACCTCGAGATCGAGGTCGGTCGCCTTCAGCGACAGTTTGGCGTTCTCGGCGCGGACCAGGACGTTGCCGAGGATCGGAATCGTGTTGCGGCGCTCGACCACGCGGTGGACATGGCCCAGCGATTTCAGGAGTTGCGCGCGTTCGACCGTAACCTTCATTGCACTACTCGCCCGATCCCCAAGGAAACACAACGTTGAAAAAGCCGGACGGCCGAAAAGCGCGCCGCGGCACCGAAGACCCCGAAAAGCCGGATCACCCAGCCGATATGACCAAAGCCGTCAGGGTCGCGCAAGGTGGCGCGGATAGCCTTGGGTTTCAAGGGATTGGGAGGCAGTTCCCCCACGATTTACAGGCAAAAACGCCGCCGCCGCCCCGGCGTGGCCGGGGCGGCGGTCGAACGGGGAAAGGTGAGCCTAGGCGTTTATTCCTGAAGCTGGCGCTTGAGCGATTCAACCTCTTCCGACAGTGCCGTGTCCTTGCTGACCAGGGCCTCGATCTTGCGCACGGCGTGCAGCACCGTGGTGTGGTCGCGTCCGCCGAAGCGGCGGCCGATCTCCGGCAGCGAGCGCAGGGTCAGCGTCTTGGCGAGGTACATCGCCACCTGGCGCGGGCGCACCACGTTGGCGGTCCGGCGCGAGGACAAGAGGTCGGAGCGGCTGACATTATACTGCCGCGCGACCACGCGCTGGATGTCCTCGATCTTGATCCGCTTCGGCTCCTGCGGCCGGATCAGGTCGCGCACCTCGTGCTCCGCCATCTCCAGCGTCACCGGCCGGTTATTGAGTTTCGAGTGCGCAAGCAGACGGTTGATCGCACCTTCGAGATCCCTGCCGTTGTGGGTGATGGCGCGGGCCAGATAGGTCAGCACCTCCTCCGGCACCTCGAACGTTGCATGATGGGCGCGCGCGGCTGCGACGCGCGACTTGAGGATGCCGTGCCGCAATTCTTCGCCGAGCGAGCCCATCTCGACCACGAGGCCGCCGGCCAGCCGCGAGCGCACGCGGTCATCGAGGCTTTCGAGGTCGGACGGCGGACGGTCGGCCGCGATCACGACCTGGCGGCCGGCATCGATCAGCGCGTTCAGCGTGTGACAGAATTCGGCCTGGGTCGACTTGCCCTGCAGGAACTGCAGATCGTCGATCACCAGCACGTCGATGCCGCGCAGCGCCTCCTTGAAGGCGAGGGCCGTCTGCGTCTTCAGCGCGGCGACGAAGCCGTACATGAACTTTTCGGCCGTGAGATAAAGCACCTTGCGCTCGTTGCCGGAATTGCCGGCCCAGGTCACCGCCTGGAGCAGATGCGTCTTGCCCAGCCCGACCCCGGCATGGATGTAGAGCGGGTTGAACATCACCGGATCGCCTCTGCGACCTTCCGCGACCTGGCGCGCTGCCGCATGGGCCAGCGTGTTGGAGCGGCCGACGACGAAGCTTGCGAAGGTCAGGCGCGGATCGAGCGGCGAGCCGCCAAGCGCATCATGATTGGCGGAGACCGGCACGGTCGCGGTCGAGCGCAGCTCGGATGTCGGCGCGCGGCGCATCTCGACCGGCGCGGGCGCTTCCTTCGGCGGCGCGATCGGGCGCACCGCGGTGCGCACGGTGAGATCGATGCGATGCACTTCCGGCATTTCGGCCTGCCAGCACGACAGCACGCGCTCGGCGTAATGGGCCTGGATCCAGCTCTTCAGGAAGCGGGTCGGGACCGAGAGCCGCACGCTTTCTTCCTGCACGCCTTCCAAATCCATGCGCGCAAACCAGCTCGTGTAGACGTCTTCGCCAACGCTCGAGCGCAGCCGACCCTTCACGCGTGACCAGCGATCCTGTTCCGGTGTTGTCATCGTTTGAAAACTTTTCTTGAGAGATAAGGTTGCGTGGTGGTGGGCGCCATGCAGGGTTCCTGCCAGGACCCCTAGAATGGCGAGACCTCAAGCGATTCCATCCTCAGGCATGGCTCGACCGTTCGGCGAGAACGCCGCGCCCGATCGATGATGTCAGAGATGGAGGGGTCGCGAGGTCAGCGCGTACTCGGCGCTCTGTTACACGCGGGAGGCTGAAGGTCGGACGGATCTAGGACGGCGTCGCTGCAAAGGAAAACCTGTTTCAATACCGCGTTGAGTCCGTAAGACATGATACCTCCCCGTCCTGCCGTGATTGCTCACGGCAAGGTCCTGCGTGTCCTGAAGACAACCCCGTCAAAAGCCGCGACTGTCCTGCCCTCTGTACAAGTCGTTCGCCTGGCTTCGCCATCGTGCGTGTCGGGTAGCTTCAACCGTCTCTCATTTGCGCTCGGCGCGAACGAGACCCTTAAGATCCCGCTTGGAAACGTTCAGACAAAGAACTACCGTTCCCATATCGCTATGGGTTTCGAACCGACCATCGCTTGATTAAGCGCCGCCAACGTGCACATCGCCGCCGATTTGCACGCTCGCCCCGTTTTCCAAAACCGCGCTGGTCTCAAGATCGTGGGCGCCGCGAACGACTTAAGGAATACACTATGCGGAAAGACTCGCAACGAAATTGATTCACACTTGAGGCATCAAAAAACTTGATCTGCGTTAACGCCGCGCGCGAGTTGTTCACAGGCTTGAGAGCAACGTTTTGAATCAGCGCACAGAATCGAAGACGAAACGCGATGTGTGACATTTCTCGAACGCCGACCAAAAATATTTTACAAAACCTTCACGCGAGTGCCGCGCCGGCTCATTTTCCAAATGCTTGTCGTCACTATGTGGATAAGTGATTATCGAAGCACCGTTTTTTGAGTCTCGTTTCGCAGGGTAACTCCACCGCGATACCCGTTCCGGTAAACTACGGTGCGCAGAGCTCGGGCGCGCGCGAATTCAACTTGAGCCCGCCTCGCAAGGGTTTTTCGCAGCGCACTCGCCGTTTCCAGTCTTGCGTTTCCAGTCTTGCAAAATCGCCGGCAGGTAAAATTACGGAGCGCAGCTCGTCGACCATCCCGAGCGGGCGCCGAACGACCGCAGGCGCGATTATGACAGGCAACAAAAAAGCCCGGCGAGATGCCGGGCTGATTGATGGTTGCGATCATCGATCAGATCGATCGATGACTTGGCCAGCTTCCTTGCCTGTTTTGCTTGGCGAGCTCGTTACTTGGCGAGCTTGGCGATTTGCGCGGTGAGCCGCGAGACTTTGCGGCTGGCATTGTTCTTGTGAATGATGTTGCGCTGCGCGGCGCGCATCAGAGCGGGCTCTGCATTCGCCAGCGCCGTCACGGCGGCGGCGCGATCGCCGGTCTTGATGGCTTCCTCGACAGTGCGCACGGCGCCGCGCATCTGGGTGCGGCGCGACTTGTTGACGGCAGTGCGGCGGGCAATCTTGCGTGTCGCCTTCTTGGCGGAAGTGGTGTTGGCCATGGTCTCAAATGTCCTCTGCGGGTACCGGTCGCGTCTTGATCGGGTGGCGCCGGCTGCTTGACCGCGAAATCGACGCTCGGATTTAGGGTGTTCGGTTCAAGGCCATTCCCGGAACATGAGCGACAACCTTGCGGCGATCTCCGAGGCTCGAGGAGCCTGCAAATGCTCAAAGAACAGCGGCGGCAGGATTGCGCCCGCCGCCAGTTGGCGCCCTTATAGAGGGGGGCCGCGGCACCGTCAACGCTTTCCAGGCCCGGAAAACCGGCCCTTTGGCGCGCCAGCTGTGGCCTTAACGCCCTGATGAGGTTGAATTTCTGCCGTCTTGGGGCTATTGGCTGGCAGCGTTCTGAGGGTCGTCCGATCGGACGACCATATAAGGTGAGGCATGATCCGCGGCTTTTTTCGACTGATTGGGCTGTTGCTGCTCGCCGGCGGTTTCATATTCATGGTCTATGACGGCGCCCGCTGGGTGGCCGACCAGACCCTACGGTTCACCCGGTTCGGCCAGTTCTGGAACGACATCCACCAGGCCAGCCAAGCGGCGTTCCGGACCTGGGTCGAGGCCAAGGCGCCCTGGCTCTGGACCTCCGTGATCCGCCTAGTGCTGGATCAGCCGGTTTTCGCCGTCCTCGGCATCCTCGGCATCCTCTTGATGATCCTCTTCCGGCCGCGCAGGCCTTTGATCGGCTATTCCCGGGATTGAGCTTTCGCGCGATGCCGCGGCGTAACGGAGCTGCCTATCGCTGCGTAAATGCCTATATTCCAACTCTATCGCGAGCTCGCCGCCTGAGCGCGTTGGCTCAGGAGATTGACTTGTCGGAAGATTGACTTGTCAGGAGATTGATTTGGGCGACACACGGCTCGTCTCGGAGATCCGACCATGCTGTTCATGCGCAAGACCACCGCACTGCCGAGCGCAGCCGAGGCGCTGCCGGGCCGCGCGCAGCCTCTACCGACCGCCACCACCCATTTCGTCAACGGCGCCAAGCTGAAGCCGCCTTATCCCGCCGGCCTCGAGCAGGCCGTGTTCGGACTCGGCTGCTTCTGGGGTGCCGAGCGCAAGTTCTGGGAGCTCGGCGAGGGTATCCACGTCACTGCGGTCGGCTATGCCGGCGGTCACACGCCGAACCCGACCTATGAAGAGACCTGTTCGGGTCGCACCGGCCACACCGAAGTGGTGCTGGTCGTGTTCGATCCAAAGAAGATTTCGTACGAGCGCCTGCTGAAGGCGTTCTGGGAGAGCCACAATCCGACGCAAGGCATGCGGCAGGGCAACGACGTCGGCACGCAGTACCGCAGCGCGATCTACACTTACTCGGGTGCGCAGGAGAAAGCGGCCGAGGAGTCGAAGGCGCTGTATCAGAAAGCGCTCGCCGCCAAGGGCCTCGGCGCCATCACGACCGAGATCGCGCCTGTCGGCGAGTTCTACTTCGCCGAGGACTACCACCAGCAATATCTGGCAAAAAATCCCGCCGGTTATTGCGGCCTAGGGGGCACCGGCGTGTCCTGCCCGATCGGCGCCGGCGTGAGCGCGTAAGCTAGCGACGAATTCGGTGCACCTCTCCCGCTTGCGGGAGAGGTCGACGCGCCCCGGGCGATGCGAAGCATCGTCCCGAGCGTGGCGGGTGAGGGCTCGCTCGGCATCGGGATTGTCGATTGCGGAAGCACCCTCTCCCTCAAGCGGGAGGGCAATCGCATATGGCACTTGGGGGCCATGAAAGTGCTCGGCCTGCATGGTTCGAGACGTCCGCTTTGGCGGGCTCCTCACTATGAGGGTCCAAGAATTCGCCGCGAAACAAGACCTCATCCTGAGGGCCCGCCCCAAGGCGGGCATCTCGAAGGATCGGCCACAAGCAAACCGCACGCCGGCTTCTTTTTCATATGCGATTGCCCTGCCGCTTGCGGGAGAGGGAGCACACTGCGCACGCCGCGTCCACTGTCCCGCCTCACCCCCCTCAACGCTTTATTAACCATACCCGGTGCATCACTAACGCTGTCTCGTTTCGAGGGATGGCTCTGGTGCGGGTTGTGCGCGCGTTTCGATTGTCGATCTTGGCAGCGTCCGCCGCGCTTGCCCTTGGCGGCTGCATGCAGACCGCCGGTCCGGTCGCGATCGCCCAGCCGCGCGCCGATCTCGACTCGATGGTTTATGGCCAGCCCTACGGCGCGCCGCAGCCGGCTGTCGTTGCCGACAGTGGCGGTGCCATCGGCGCGTTGCGCAATTCCTTTGCGTCGGCTCCAGCACCCATGCCGGTCGGCTACGCCGCGCCGATGGCAGCACCGGTCCGCTACGATGCCTCCTACCATCTTGACGCCGGCGACAAGCTGCGCGTCGTGGTCTATGGCCAGGAAGGTCTCACCAACAACTATGCGATCGATGCCGGCGGCTCGATCACCATGCCCTTGATCGGCGCCGTGCCGGCGCGCGGCCGCACCACGGCGGGTCTCGCCGGCGAAATCGGCGCGCGCCTGCGCAATGGCTATATCCGCGAGCCCTCGGTGGCGGTCGAGATCGAGGCCTATCGCCCGTTCTTCATTCTCGGCGAAGTGTCCGCGCCCGGGCAATATCCATACGTGCCGAACATGACGGTCGAGAGCGCGGTCGCCATCGCCGGCGGCTTTTCGCCGCGCGCCAAGCGCGACGTGGTCACCATCACGCACACCGAAGCCGGCGGCTCCATGCGCGCCATGGTGCCGCTCGGCACCCCCCTCAACCCCGGCGACACCGTGTTCGTCGGCGAGCGCTGGTTTTAACAATTCTCTCCTTTCGTCATTCCGGGGCGCGCGTAGCGCGTGCTATGATGCGCAATTGCGCATCACAGCCTGCGCCTGTCGGCGCATCCCGGAATGACGACGATGAGAGGGGCACGTCGCGCCGCGCCTCACCGCCGAAAATCCAGCCGTCCGTTCGGAAAGCGGCCGTCAATGCGCGTGGCATCGACCACGAGTCCGACCCATGGACGCCTGATCGCGGGCGTGGTCAGGTTGATGTACTTGCCGACCAGCCGATGCGCGCCGTCGCGTGCGGCATCGATCAGTCCGTGCCGGCGGCCATTGTCCCAGTCAAAGCGCAGATAGACCCGCTCGCCGACGGCGCGGATCTCGGCGCGGCCCTGTTTCCATGTCTCAGGCGTGTCGCCGGCGATGGTCGGATCGGCGCCGCCGTTCCAGCGGCTTGCCCAGGTGCCGTCGAGCGGATCGGGCATGGGAAAGGACGCCCACTGTGCCGCATTGTCGTCGGCCGCATCGCCGGCAAGCGTGGCGGTCGCGGCATAGTCCATGACTTCGGAATCGCCGGGCTCGGGAACGTCCATGGTTCCAAAGGGGTTGCGGATGACGAGGTGCGTGACGGCCTGCTGCATGTTGTTCTCCGGCGTGAGCTGGCTTGATTGGCCAGCTCTATCGTCAGGGATCACGCAATGCCCACCCGATTCCTGCCAACCTCTCCCCGTCATTCCGGGGCGCGCAGAGCGCGAACTTTGATGCGCACTTGCGCATCAGAGAATCCATTCTTCCACCAACACTGACGCACAATGGATTCCGGGCCTGCGCCCGTCGGCGCATCCCGGAATGACAGTGGGGAGGGCCGCGCGCGCTATTTCAAATGCTTGGCGAAAAATCCCATGCTGCGCGGCCAGGCGATGTCGGCGCTGGTCTTGTCGTAGCTCGCGCGCTCGTCGCAATGGAAGCCGTGCTGGGCGCCGGGATAGACGAAGACCTCCACGTCCGGTCGCTTTGCCTTGATGATCTCGACGTCGGTCAGCGGAATGCCTGCGTCCTTCTCGCCGAAATGCAGTTGCACCGGCACCCTGGGCGTCTCGTCCGCAAAGCGCACGACCGCGCCGCCGTAATACCCGATTGCCGCTTTCAGGCCCGACAATCGCGTCGCCGCGACGAAGGCCACGCTGCCGCCGAGGCAAAAGCCGATGATGCCGACGGGACCGACATTCGCCACCGCATCGATCGCCGCCTGGGTGTCGCGCAGCATCGCCGTCCAATCCGGATTGGCGACGAATTTGCGCGCCTCGGCAACCTCATCGGGCGAGTAGCCCGACTGGAAGTTGGGCACGGTGCGATCGAAGATCGACGGCGCGATCGCGACATAGCCCTCCTCGGCGAGGCGGTCGCAGACCGAGCGGATGTGATGATTGACCCCAAAGATCTCCTGGATCACCACCACCGCGCCCTTCGGGCTGCCTGCCGGATCGCCGCGATAGGCGCCGAATTGGAAATTGTCGGAGGCGGTTAGTTTGATGTCTTGTCCCACGCGGGTTGTCCTTCTTGTTGATCGTCCATCACGAGTTACACTCTCACCCCTCATCCTGAGGAGCGCGCCCTTGCGCGTCTCGAAGGATGGAGGCCGAGAGGCGGCCGCGAGGGCCTTCGTGGTTCGCCCGGCGATGCAAGCATCGTCCGGAGACGGCGCTTGCGCGCCTCCTCACCATGAGGGTGAGAGTTATGCGTCACTCCCACATCCAGTTCTCGCCGTAATCCTCCTTCCATCCTGCCAGCCGTCCGTGACGGAACTGCAGGAACAGGCGGTGGCGAGAGGGGATCAAGCCGCTGCCGCCGATGTTGCGCAGGGCGAGATAGATCTCGTTGCCGGCACGCCCGCGCACGTATTGCAACGGCTGGCCCAGGGCACGCGCGGTCTGCCCGGCATCCATTCCGAATGCCAGTGGCGTAGTGTTTGACGATGTCGCGACGAATGGCAGGCCCGGCGGCGGCGCACCGAACGGTTCGGCGCGCGCCGACGCCGAGAGTAATCCCGCAATCATGATCGCGGCCAACATCGCCTGCTTCATCGTCTGCGTTCCCGTCTGACCGGCCTATGCCGGCAAGTTCTTCAGGAAAGGCCGCACCGCGTCAACAAAAGCCTGCGGCTGATCGATGTTGACGGCGTGTCCGGCCGCGAGTCCAACTGCTATTGAATTCGCGGATAGATACCCCTCATCCGGGCCATAGCCGAAGCTTCGCTTCGGCGTCCTTAAGAACGGCGGCCGAAGGCCCTCTATGCCACCTTCTCCCACAAGGGGAGAAGGGACGACTGGTAGCTAACTTCACCTCACTTCTACCGCGCCGGGTTACCTGGTCCGCCGGAGGGCAACCTCCGGCGGATTTTTTGGTTTTGAGGCAGTCGTCATCCCTGGGCTTGTCCCGCCTGCGCGGCCGAAGCCGCTTCGGCGAGGCGAAGGCTCGGGCATCCACGTTCTTGGTGCCGCAGGTCAAGGCGTGGATGGCCGGGACAAGCCCGGCCATGACGACGCTTTGGTGTTCGAAAACTCCCTTTATCATCAACGGTCCGTCTACTGTGCATGGGGTTGTTTTTCGACTTTTTGGTCAGGGGCGCAGGGGCTGGCCAATTCCTAAAATTGTACGGATCTCCGCAGGCCTCCATTGAGCACGCCTCTTAAGGGCCGGAGAACCTGATCGGGCTTAGGCTGATGCGATCACAGTCCCGTGCACTTTTGTTGCTCTTGGGGAAGCCATGAACGCCTCAGCCAAACCAACCGCCAAACGCCGGCTTCTGCTCGCCTCCGACCGGAGCGACGAGAGCAGCGAGCTCGCCAGCATCCTGAAGGCGGTGGGTGACGTCTCCACGGTGACGACCCAGGAGATCCCCGAGCAGCCCGCGCGCGGTCTCTCCGGCCTCGTGGTCGACATCAACCTGCGCTCGTCCGAGAGCGTGCAGCGGGTGCGCAACAAATTGCGCGGCGACGCCTATCGTGCGATGCCGCGGCTGTTCGTGCTCGCCGACGCGCTACATCACGGCACTATGCAGGCCTGGGCGCTTGGCGCCACCGATACGATCTCGCGGCCGCTTCAGCCAGAGGCGATTTTGCAGCGCATCCGCGCCGCGTTTCCCGACACCGCCAGCTATGACGCGACCGATCGCGGCAAGACGCTCAACCGCGGCGTCGAGGCGGCGCATGCGGTGCTGAGGAAGATGTTCGAGAAGCTGCCGCTCGGCGTGCCCCTGACCTTCGACGATATCATCGCCGCCGAGAGCAAGATCCTGAAGGCGATCAAGCACTCCTCGCTGCGCGAGTGGCTCACCACCGTCGGCTGCCACCATGTCGGCAGCTATCGGCACTGCCTGTTCGTCACTGGATTTGCGGTCTCCTTCGCGCAGCATCTCGGCATGCGCGAGGACGATCAGCGCCGGTTGACCCGCGCCGCCCTGCTGCACGACGTCGGCAAGGCCTTCGTCCCGTCCGCGCTGCTGGACAAGCCGGGCAAGCTCACCGACGAGGAGATGGATGAGGTCCGCCAGCATCCGCGCCGCGGCTATGACGCGCTCGCAGCGCAAGGCGGCTTCCCGCCCGAGATGCTGGACGTGGTGCTGCACCACCATGAATTCCTCGACGGCAGCGGCTATCCCAACGGCCTGTCGTCGAACCAGATCAGCGATATCGTCCGCCTTACCACCATCGTCGACATCTACGCCGCATTGGTGGAAAAGCGCGCCTACCGCATGCCCTTCACCCACTCCCGCGCCTTCACGATGATGGAGGGCATGGGCGGCAAGCTCGATCAGCAACTGCTGCAGGCGTTCCGCCCGGTGGCGCTGGGATCGTTCTGACGGTCCACGGCCGGTGAAGCGATTCGTCCGCTCCAGCATCTTGGCGGAGCGAGCAAATGGATCCGTCAATCCTCGTACGACGAAATCTCGATCAGGCTGCCGTCGGGATCCCGGCAGTAGACCGAGCGCAACGTGCCGCGAGCGCCTTGCCTGGGTCCGGGACCCTCCTCGATCGCGACCCCGTTGGCCTGTAAATGCGCCACGACCTCTTCGGGTGTCGCGGAGGTGAGGAAGCACAGATCCTCGCTGCCGGCGGCCGGATGGTCCGCGGTGAACCATTCAACCTTGTCGGTGTCGCGCGGCCGGACGTTGATCTTCTGGTTACCGAATTGCAGCGAAGTCCGCGGCGCTTTGCCGCCGCCGGGGTCGAACACCTTGACTTCCATGCCGAGGATCTTGCGATACCACTCGGCGGTAGCTGCAACATCGGCGACGTTGATGACGAGGTGATCGAGGGCCTGAACCTTGACCGGCATGCCTTAATCCTTTCGTCGCGATGTGCGTTGCGCACTTTCCGCGTGCTCCGGGCTTTGTTACAACGCCGCTCACGCCACTTTCAAGACATCCGGCTTTGAAGAACAACACGTGGGAGAACCCTTGAGATGATCACTCGCCGTACCGCGCTGGGCCTGCTCGCCGCCAGTCCGCTTGCAGCCACTCCGCTGTCGAAGGCCTTTGCCGCCGATTACCCGGCCCGGCCGGTTAAATGGGTGGTCGGCTATCCGCCGGGCGGAGCCACCGACATCCTGGCGCGGTTGATCGGCCAGCGGCTGTCGGAACGGCTCGGCCAGCAATTCATCATCGAAAACAAACCCGGCGCCGGCAACAATATTGCCACCGAATCCGTCATCAATGCCGAGCCTGACGGTTACACGCTGCAGCTGGTCAATCCGGCCAACTACATCAACGCTTCGCTCTACACCAACCTCAAGTTCAACTTCGTGCGCGACATCGCGCCGGTGGCCTCGTTCCAGCGCGTGCCAAACGTGATGACCGTGAACAAGGACGTGCCGGCCAAGACCGTCGCCGAGTTCATCGAGTACGTGAAGTCCAATCCCGGCAAGGTGAACATGGCCTCGTCGGGCAACGGCACCTCGGTGCATCTGTCCGGCGAGATGTTCATGGCGATGACCGGCTGCAAGATGCAGCACGTGCCCTATCGCGGTGCCGCGCCCGCGATCACGGACATGCTCGGCGGCCAGGTGCAGGTGATCTTCGACAACATGCCCTCGATCATCCAGCACATCCGTTCCGGCAGTCTGCGCGCGCTCGCTGTCACCACCACGCAGCGCTCGGCGCAACTGCCCGACGTGCCGACGGTCGACGAGACCGTGAAGGGCTACGAGGCCAGCGCGCTGTTCGGCATGAGCGCACCGAAGAACACGCCGAAGGAGATCATCGCCAAGCTCAACAATGAGATCAACACGCTCATGAAGGAGCCGGACATGACCAAGCGCCTGGTCGAGCTTGGCGGCGAGCCGCGGGTGCAGACGCCCGAGGCGTTCGGTGAGGAGATCAAAGCCGAGACCGAGAAGTGGAAGAAGGTCGTCGACTTCGCCGGCCTGAAGGTCGAGTAGCGATCTTGTGATCGTTGGGATGGAGCCCTGCCGTATGGCAGGGCTTTTTTCTTGAGAGGCTTGACGCGCTTCCGTTCGAGCCTATACTAAACCATATGGTTAAGTATCAAGACGAGATCCTGGACCGGACTTTCGCGGCGCTATCCGATCCGACGAGGCGCGCGCTGCTCGCGCGCCTCGGCGGAGGGGGCAGCCTGTCCGTGAGCGAACTGGCCGCGCCGTTTCCGATCTCGCTGCCGGCGATCATCAAGCATCTCGACGTGCTCACCGATGCAGGTCTGGTCGTGCGCGAGAAGACCGGGCGTACGGTCTCCTGCCGGCTTACCGCGCAGCCGATGGAGCAGGCGATGAACTGGCTCAATCGCTACGCGCAGTTCTGGTCGGACAATCTCGATCGCCTTGCCGCTTTTGTGGAGGAAGACTCATGGCCGACGCCGCCGTCAATGCCGACCCCCGCGCCAACGAACGTCCAACCGAGCGTCCAAGCCTCACGCTCACGCGCCGGCTCCGTGCGCGGCCGGAAAAAGTCTACGCCGCCTGGACGCAAGCCGAGCAACTGATGCAATGGTTCGGCCCGCCGAACATGAAGCCGGCCACGCTCAATGCTGAGCTGGATGTCCGCACCGGCGGCCGCTACCGGATCAGCTTCACGCGCGATGACGGCGAATATTTTGAAGCCCGCGGGGCCTATCGCGAGGTGGTCCCGAACGAGCGGCTGGTCTTCACTTGGGCCTGGCATTCGACACCAGAACGCGAGTCGCTGGTGACGATCACGCTGAAGCCCGAGGCCGCCGGCACGCTGATGGTGTTCCATCACGCCCAGTTCTTCGACGAGACCGCGCGCGACAACCACCAGCGCGGCTGGACCTCGTTCTTCGACAAGCTCGACGCCTTCGTCGCCTGATCCCTGTCAAAGGAGGATATCATGCAACAACATCAGATCGTCTCGCGCGAGCAATGGATCGCAGCCCGCAAGGCTCATCTGGTCCACGAGAAGGAGTTGACACAAGCGCGCGAGCGCCTCGCCGAGGAGCGCCGCGCATTGCCATGGGTCAAGGTCGACAAGGATTACGTCTTTGACGGGCCGAACGGCAAGGTGACGCTCGGCGATCTCTTTAAGGGGCGCCCTCAGCTCGTCGTCCAGCACGTGATGTTCGCGCCCGATTGGGACGCGGCCTGCAAGAGCTGCTCGTTCTGGGCCGATGGTTTTGAGCGCATGGTGCCGCATCTGGCCGCGCGCGACACCACCATGGCCGCGGTGTCGCTCGCGCCGGTCGCCAAGCTCGAAGCCTTCAAGAAGCGGATGGGCTGGAGCTTCGACTGGGTCTCCTCAGGGAGCAACAGTTTCAACCAGGATTATGGCGTGACGTTCTCGCCTGAGCAAATCGCCACCGGCAAGCCGATGTACAATTTCGGCACCACGCGCATCTATGGTCCCGAGCTGCCCGGCATCAGCGTGTTCTACCGCAACGAGGCCGGCGAGGTCTTCCACACCTACTCATGCTTCGCCCGCGGCCTCGACATGATGAACGCCGCCTATCAATACCTCGACCTGACGCCGCTCGGCCGTCACGAGGAAGGACTGCCCTATCCGATGGATTGGGTCCGCCTGCGGGACGAGTACGAACCGCAGGTGACGAAGGCGTCGTGCTGCCACGGGTGAGCTGATGTTGGCGTGAGCAATCCATCACCGTCATCCTGAAGTGCCCGAGCGTAGCGGAGGCCTGGAAGGATGACGGGACTTGTTGCGCAGCCCGCCTTAACGCTTCGCGTCCGCTTGCTCGGTCCCGTTGCACGAGATCAGCATCGTGTAGGGCCGCGCGTTGGCGGCAATGTCGGTGGCCTTCAACTCGATCTTCGGCGCTGCGGTCTGGTAGGGCACGACGGAATTATCCAAGAAGTCGCGCAGCGCGCCCGTCTTGATGGCGAAGTTGACGTTTTCGGTCAACTGACCGGTCTCCCTGATCATCCTGAGTGCGTTGAGCTTGGACACGACGACGCCCGCCACCTGACCGGACATATCGAACAAGGGGCCGCCGCTGTTGCCTGCCTGGATCGCGGCGCTGATTTGGAGGCGTCCAGTGTGATTGCGGATGCCGCTGAGCGAACTCACGATGCCGGTGGTCACGGTCAGGTCGGAAGTGAGCATTCCGTGGAGCGGATAGCCGATCGCCACGACTGAATCACCCGAATGCATCGAGCGATCACGGATTCTTGCAAAATCCTTGAATGTCGCAGTCGTCGGCGCTTGCAGTAGTGCTAGATCATTGGTCGCATCGCTGGAGACGACCCGCAGCACCATTGCGGCGTCACCGGCGAGATTACCCTTGATATCCCCGACGCAGCCGTCGATCACATGATGATTGGTGACGATATGTCCGTGGGGGCTGACCACAAAGCCCGTACCGGTGAAGGTTCCGGTTCGTCCCGGCTTGGCCGCGGGCGGCGTGCCTGGCTTGTCACCGGACGCTGCGGGCTTCGCCGCCACTTTGGTGAAATCGCCGGCCTTGCTCAGGCCATCGGCTTTCACTTTGGCGACGCAATTGGTCAATGCCGCGATCACGGGCCCGGTCGAGGTCAGATCGAAATTCAGGACGGTGCGGCCGGCCGTCGCGACCATCAGGCTTGCCTTTTGAAAGGTTCGCACGACGTTGGCCGGCATGATGGCCGTGAGCATGTTCGGCTGATAGGCGGTCGCAAACAGCCTGGCCTGCTCCTGTCCGTCAAAGATGACGTCGATCGCCGCGTTCTCGCCCTTGTTGAAACGGTAGCCGGGGCTCGCAAAGGCCAGCGACCACGTGCCGGCAGCATTGTAGCCCACGACGAGGATGACTCCGTTCGCGTAGGGCGTCGTCGCCGCACAATGGGAGAAAGCGCCGGTTTCATCATTACTGAAGGCGCCGCCGATCCAATTGCCGATATTGACCGAGCCGAACGGCCCCGCCGCGTTCGCTACTCCGACGACGCTCACATGCAACAGAGCCGCAACGACAAATGATTTAAGCCACATACCACCCCCCGGGACGCTTTGGGGTCCATCTTATCCGTGGGAGGACGCGGCGCGCAACCGGCAGTTGTTCGTTCAGGCTCGATCCCGTCAGGGCAACTCTCGGTCTTGCCTTTACTTTGCAATCCGATATACTTTGCAGTACAAAGTAACAGGGTGGGCGATCCTGAAAGCATGGGCGGAGCGGGGCTTGGTGTTGCCAATGCGTGATCTCGACAAGGCACTGGCCGACATCGTGGCGATCCGAAGCCAGATCGCGGCCGGAACCGCGTTCCGCGGCTACGGCCCGGCGACAATGGCTGCAACCGGCGCGATCGCGCTCGTCACCTCGCTGCTGCAATTTTGGCTGCTCGGCGATCCCACCAGCGAGCCGCTCGGCTTCTTTCTCGGCTGGTTCATCGCCGCCGCACTTTCCGGCCTGATCATCGGGATCGAGATGCGCGCGCGTTCGCGTCGCCATCATTCCGGTCTCGCCGATGCCATGATCCACCAGGCGGTCGAACAGTTCCTCCCCGCCGGCGTCGCCGGCGTCCTGCTTGCCGTGGTGATGTGGAAGTTCGCGGCCGAGACGCTGTGGCTCCTGCCTGGGCTGTGGCAGATCCTGGTGTCGCTCGGCATTTTCGCTTCCGTTCGCTCGCTGCCGCGCACGGTCGCGCTTGCCGGCGCCTGGTATTTCATTTCGGGCTTTGCGGTTGTGGTGCTGGCAAGCGCGACCCATACGCTGTCGCCATGGACCATGGGCCTGCCCTTCGTGATCGGCCAGTCGGTGATGGCCGCCATTTTGTATTTCGCGTCCGGAGACAACGATGTCGAAGACTGACAGCGCGCCGTTTTCCTATCAGGGGCTCGACCGCGTCATTCACGAGAAGGCGAGGCTCGGGCTTCTGACCTCGCTGATGGCGCATCCGAAAGGGCTGGCGTTCGCCGATCTCAAGCAGCTCTGCGGCCTGACCGACGGCAATCTCAGCCGGCATCTCGCCGTGCTCCAGGATGCCGGCCTCGTCGAGGTGACCAAGGGCTATGAGGGCAACCGTCCGCACACCACCTGCCGCCTGACCAAGGCCGGCCGCCGCCGCTTCCTCGACTATCTCGCCGTGCTCGAGCGCCTGGTGCGCGACGCTGCCAAGGCCGCCGGCCGCGAGGCGCCGCCGCTCGGTCGCCTCGGCATGCTCTCGACCTGATCGTCCCCCTTTTTGACCGGAGACTTTGCAATGCAAAGTGACGTCACGTGCCAGAACGAGAAGCTTCATGTCGGTATCATCATGGACGGCAACGGCCGATGGGCGACACGCCGCGGCCTGTCGCGCGCGCGCGGCCATGAGGCCGGCGTCGAGGCGATCCGCCGCGTCGTCGAGATCGCACCCAAGCAGGGCGTCGGCACGCTGACGCTCTACGCCTTTTCCACCGACAATTGGCGCCGGCCCAAGGCTGAGGTCGCCGCGTTGATGACGCTGCTGCGGTTCTATCTCGCGAGCGAGGTGCAGAGCCTGGTGAAGAACGGCGTGCGCCTCACGGTGATCGGCCGCCGCGACCGTCTGCCTGACGGCATCGCCGCCGCCATCGCGCGCGCCGAAGCCGCCACCGCTCACGGCAGCACGCTTCATCTGCGCATCGCAGTCGACTATTCCGCGCGCGATGCCATCCTCAATGCCGCGGCGAAAGCGGCGGCGCTCACCAGCCTTACCCGCGAGGCCTTCTCGCAGCTCGTCACCGGCGAGGCCGGCCTGCGCGACGTCGACCTCATCATCCGCACCAGCGGCGAAAAACGGCTGTCGGACTTCCTCTTGTGGGAAGGCGCCTATGCCGAGCTGCACTTCACCGAGCGGATGTGGCCCGAATTCGATGCGAGCGATCTCGCCGAGGCGCTCGCTTCATTCCATGGCCGAGAGCGTCGTTTCGGCGGCCTGCAGGCGATCGTCCCGGAGGAGGTGCCGTCGCTCTCACGGGTGTGATGCCTGGCAGCGAGAGGCGCGAACGAGCGCTGAAATGCGCGGCTGGCTGCAACAGGCGCCTTTTCGTCGATGTGCCGAAAACTTGAGCAAGCGTGCGGCAGGCTCGAAAACCGCTGCACGTTACCGCGGATCGTGCTCTAGTGGCCGTTCGCGACGGGAGTTTTTCGCAAGATGCGCGCAGTTCTGGACTATTGCACCGGCGGAACGGAACGTCGGGTCACGGCCGGCACGTTCATCATCACCGAGGGTGGTACCACCGGTCACCTCTATGTGCTGATGCAAGGCAAGCTCGAAGTGCTCAAGGGCGAGATGGTGGTCGCAATTGTCACGGAGCCCGGCGCGGTGCTCGGTGAGATGTCGGTACTGTTGGGACAGCCGCACACGGCGACGGTGCGGGCCTGCTCCGACTCGGTCGTCTACGAGTTCGAGGATGCCGCCTCGGTCCTCAAGCGCGAGCCTGAGGTTGCGCTGCTGATCGCGCGCCTGCTGGCGCAGCGGCTTAATGTCGCCAACACCTATCTCGCCGATCTCAAGCGGCAATATGCCGGCCACGGCACGCATCTGGCGATGGTCGGCGAGGTTCTTCAGAGCATGATCAACCTGCCGCCGCTTGAGGTCTCGCCAGGCTCGGATCGACAATCCGATCCAAGGATGTAAGCCAGTCCGGCGCAGCCGCGACCGGCAAAGCGGGTCGCTTCAGCGGCGCGCCGAGATCGATCCACTGCGCTTCGCCCGCCGCCAGCCAGAATGCTTGCTCCGCCTCGAGATCCAGCACGATATGGGTCGGCGGCCGGCCGGGTTGCAGGCCGGCATTGACGACCCAGGTTGGCCCCAGCCGGTCGAACCACGAGCCGTCCTTGATGAAGGGCGATTGATGCACATGGCCCGAGATCACCAGCGACGGCTGGTACTGCATGATCCACTGCACCAGCTCGACATCGCCGAAGAAGCGCTTGCCGCCCCAGCTCGTCGGCGAATCCGCCGGCGGCGCGTGATGCACCCAGATCCATCGCTGCGGCCGGTTGAGGGAGGCATCGCGAAGCTGGTCGGTGAGACGCTGCTTGACCAACGGACCGTCCCACCACGGGCAGACCGTGAATAGTGTATCCCCTATGGTGAGGCTGTCGCCGTCGCAGGCGATCCCGAGCTCTCGCACCTCCGAGATCCAGCGCGAGATCTTCTCGCCTTCCGTATTGCGCTCGTCGAGATCGTGATTGCCGGAGCAGAGGATGACCCGCGTCCGGGCGGCGAGCAGTGCAAGGTATTTTTTCACCACCACGATCTGCGCGCGAAAATCCACCATCGAGCCGATGTCGAGCGCATCGCCGGCGAAAATCACGAGGTCGAATTGCGGCGCCGCGCTGACCAGCCAGTCGAATTGCGGCAGCGAGTAATGCAGGTCGGCAACGACCAGGCAGCGCATTGGAAAATCCGTGAGCGAGAGATTGAAAAATATCTGGAAATTACAAAATGCACTAAGCAAGAAGCAGACCAGCATGGCCGCTCCTTGACGTCAATCCGATCAGGCAAGCATGCTCCCGCGTGGTCGGACACGCAAGTGCCTGACGCCGCAGGGCTGGACCGGATCATCGAATTCTGATGTCGTGGCGCATCCCCACGCGGTGATCGCATGATCTCCTTCAAGACCATTCGCGCCCGCGCCGAGAAGCGCAAGGGCGGGCCCAAGGCACTCGAAAAGCTGATGCCGGCAAAGCCCGATTTGAAGCGGCTGGCCAGGCTCGGCGACGATCGCATCCTGGCCGAGATGACCAGGCGGGTCTTTTGCGCAGGCTTTGCCTGGAGCGTGATCGACGCAAAATGGGACGGTTTCGAGGACGCCTTCCTGCGCTTTGAGCCGGCCAGGCTCACCTTCCAGCCCGAGGACTTTTGGGAGGGCCTGCTGCGCGACGCGCGCATCGTGCGCAACGGCGCCAAGATCATGTCGGTGCGTGACAACGCCGCCTTTGTACAGGACATCGCAAAGGAGCATGGCAGCTTCGGCAGGTTTCTGGCGAAGTGGCCATCGTCCGACGAGATTGGCCTGCTCGACTTCCTCGTCAAGCGCGGCAGCCGGCTCGGGGGCAATACCGGCCAGATGCTGCTGCGCTTCGTCGGCTGGGATGGCTTCGTCACGTCGAAGGACGTCGTTGCCTGCATGCGCGAGGCCGGCCTCGACCTTGCCGAGGAGGTCAAATCCAAGGGCGATCTCGCCCAAGTGCAGGCGCAGTTCAACGCCTGGGCCGAGGAGACCGGACTGCCCTACACACATTTGTCGCGGATCTGCGCGCTGTCGGTTGGCGAGAACCGGGAAGACTAGCGAGGAGAGTAACGGAGAGAGGCTCATGGCAGGTGAATTGGAAGGCAAGGTTGCCGTTGTCACGGGAGCTGCGTCGGGCATCGGACTGGCCAGCACAAAGGCGATGCTGGCCGCCGGCGCACGCGTGGTGACGGTGGACCGCGACGGCGCGGCATTGAAGGCGCTCTGCAGCGCGCACGGCGACGCCGTGATCCCGCTCGTCATCGACCTCCTTGATCCCACGGACTGCGCCACGCTGCTGCCGAGAGTTTTGCAGAGCGCCGGCCAGCTCGACATCCTGCACGCCAACGCGGGCGCCTATGTCGGCGGCGACCTCGTCGATGCCGACAGCACTGCGATCGACCGGATGCTGAACCTGAACATCAACGTCGTGATGAAGAATGTGCACGACGTGCTGCCCCACATGATCGAACGCCGGACCGGCGACGTCATCGTGACGAGCTCGCTGGCGGCCCATTTTCCAACGCCGTGGGAGCCGGTCTATGCGTCGTCGAAATGGGCGATCAATTGCTTCGTCCAGACCGTGCGGCGTCAGGTCTACAAGCACGGCATCCGCGTCGGCTCGGTGTCGCCCGGTCCCGTCATCACCGCGCTGCTCGCGGACTGGCCGCCTGAAAAACTGAAGGAGGCCCGGGACTCCGGCAGCCTGCTGGAAGCCGGCGAAGTGGCCGACGTCGTGATGTTCATGCTGACGCGGCCGCGCAGCATGACGATTCGCGACGTCGTCGTGCTGCCGACCAATTTCGATCTCTAGCGCGCTGGCGCCGGAGCGTCAAAATGATGTGCATGGTGTGGCGACCTCGCGCCGAAGCTGCGGCAGGCGCGATTCGTCATCACGAAATGCATTTCGGCGGAACTATTGTGCGCAGCATCCGTTCGGGAGTTTGAGCCAGGCGAACAGAAACGCAGGGAACGCCTGCTCTGGCCCAAGCCAACGAAAAGCCAACGAAACCGAAAATCACAAAAACGGAGCAGCCCATGAAGCTAACATCCGCGCAGGTCAAGCAGACCGTCAATCAACTCGGCGCTCAGGTGCTGCCCGACGAGCATCCCGCCATGCCCCAGCTCAGCAGCATGTTCGGCGAGCACACGTTCTTCGTCGATGAGTCAGGACTCAAGGTTGTCGAACCCACTCCATCGCCCGCGACGGACCGTCAGAGCGGCGAAGTTGTCAGTCTCGCCAACTGGGCCGATTCGGACCTGACGCGCCTGACGGCGCATGAGCCCGAGCCGACCGGCGTGATCGTGGTGTTCGAGCAGATGAAGCACTGACGCCACCAGGGCGCGCAAAGCGGGCGGTTGGTCGTGGCGAAATCGGCCAGAGGAAGTGGCGCGCCACGGCCAACGAACACGGCCAATGAACATGGGCACTATTGTTTCGCCTAGCGCGATGGTGCCATGGATCGGTTATGCGCTCCGACCGACTGACTTGCGATGGCCTGTGGTCTTTCATCGGGCCTCATGGGCAGCGGTCTTCCGAGTTTCTCAGGACAGTCCGGCGACCTTCGATAGCGGCTCTCTACCAATGTCGATATCGACGCGATAGGCCGACGACCGACTATTCGATCACTTCGTCGGCGCCGGCAACGAGTGTCGGAGACGGCTCGATGCCGGATGCCCTGACTACGGGCAGGCTAAAAGCGGCCGTTGAGTTGCTGAACGATGATCACGACGTGAGGCTCCGGGCTGAGCCGGTTTGGCGCTAACCTCGGAGCGCCGAAGCACTGCAGACTCGCCGACAAATGAGATCAGCCACGAAATGGGCTGGATCGAATGAACTGTTATCGTGGGATTGCGACTAATAGCTTATAGCCGGCATCAAGGGGTGCGGCATCGAACCGTCCTGCAATCATCGTCATCCACTGCGGCTTCATATTTCTCGAGCTTCGGCAACGAAGTAGCGGATGGGCGCGAATAGGCATATCCCATCACCAGTCTTGGGCTCAGCACGAGCTTGTCCTGGGCTGGGCAAGCTTGGTTGGGGTGATCGCCCTGTCAACTGTCATGCGACCAATGCGTCAAAAAGCCGTTGGCCGCATCGAACAAGCCTGAAGCCGCATATGAACGCACCACTCTGAATGCGCTGGGTGGATCACTGGTCAATCCGGAGCTTTTGAGATGTATGCATTGAGTCAGAGCAAGGCTTTCGTGTTTCTCGTGTTGCTTGTCAATTGTTTAGTTGCACCGATATTGCCAGCCGCGGCTCAGGGAAGATCCGGCGGAGATTGCGTATTTTGTTACATGGTTTGTGACCGACATTACACCGGCGCGGCGATCTTAAGCTGTCGTTCGGACTGCAATAGAAATCGTTGTATCCAGGCAAATAAGACCGGCTGCAATCGCGGCTGGCATCATACGGCAACGGGTTGCAAGCCCAATCCCCCCGGGTGGCGACCGGGGTCGCGGCTCCCGCCCGGCGAAGTTCCTTACTGACCTCTCGACGATATCTTTCGAACGTAACCGGTATGAG
>NZ_VSTH01000100.1 GCF_008123965.1 Bradyrhizobium hipponense
GGCCTGACCCTGCGATCAACAATGCCGGTATGGCGAGTACTGCGACTAGCTTAGCTACTTTCATCACGATGATCTCCTGCATCCCCTAGGTCCGCGCCCAAGGTCGGACCAACGCGCCGACCCGACTATGTTTTCTTTCATTCATTCAAAATCGGGCGCTCGGAGGGCGGACGTGCGGCGGGAACCAGCCAACGCGGAGTCCGTAGGATGGGTTGAGCCCTTGCGAAACCCATCGCTTTCTTCTGTAATCACCTCATTATGACAGGTTATCGTCATAACTTTGTCCCGGGCGGCACCGGCCCTCCACGAGCGGCGAATGAGATATTGTCGGACCATCCAGTTCAGGTGGCTCAATCATGCTCAAACTTGCTCCGCCAATTTGGACGTTGATCTTCATCCTGCTCTGCCTGGCGCTGAGCTGGTCACTGGACTGGCCGGCAATTCCCGGCCTGCCGCTTCCAGCGCTGGGAATAGTGTTGGTGGGATTTGCGTTCATCCCGCCCGTCCTGGCTTTCCTCCTGTTCCGGAGCGAGGATACCGAAATCAATCCGGCATCGCCGACCAACCGCAAACTTGTCACGCGCGGTCCCTACAGGTTCACCCGCAACCCGATGTATTTGGGCCTCGTCACTCTCGCTCTGGGAGTTGCCGTATGGATCGGCGCCTGGCCGATGTTCATGGCGCCCGTTGCCGTCTTCGTGACTGTCAACTGGGTCCACGTCCCCTTCGAGGAGGCCAAAATGCGCCGCCAGTTTGGCACGGCCTATGATGACTATGTCGCGCGGGTGCGGCGCTGGCTGTGAGACGCGGGGATTACGTGACAGTGCACTCAACCCGGCTCAAGTTAAGTGCACTGCACCGTAATTTTGTTGTGGTCAGCGCGTCCGGTACGGAGGCGGCTGTCTGAACCTCACGCGCGGGTTCACATCGCAATAGGTGTTCCACCGCCCGGATGCCGAAGCCAGGCACTGTTGCCGCGTCTCATACATGCACTCGCCGGAAGCGCCGAGCTCTCCGCCAAAGACGCACCAGGGGTAGTCACGCTCAGCGTGTGCTGCGGGAGCAAGCCCCGCCACCATGAAGACAACCAGCACGGCGATTCGCATGAGACCCTCCATCATGTCAGCCGAACGGCGGCGGAAAAGCTGGAGCCTGGAAAGGTAGCCGGTCGCTGAATATGGCTAACGAAGTGTTCCCTCAACGGCAAGCACCAATGCGGGGTTACGCGACGTCGTTCCTAAGGAATTGCGAAAGCTTATCATCAGCTCTTAGGAACGTCCAAAATCTGAACCATCGGAGTCCATCCGCGTCGCTACGATCGGACAAAACTAGCTACCCAATTCTGCGAAAGCTACGTCTCCTGTTGTGACTTCTGCGACATGCGGCGATGTCCGCCATTGTGCAGAGTAGCGGACATCAGGTGCGCCGGGGGCCCAGCACTCCGAACTAACCAGGATGCGGCTTAGGCGTGCCTACTCCTCGTCTTCGTCGTCTTCCTCTTCGTCCTCATCTTCCTCTTCCACCTGCTCGAGCACGGCGAGCGGCAGCGTCTCGCGGAACAGATCGCCTTCCATGCCCATCCAGAGGCAGAGCACGTCGTCGCCTTTCACCTCGGCGACGGTCAGCGGATGGCCGCCTGATTTGAGCATCACGACGTCGCCGACTTTCAGTTCCATGGATTGTCCTCCTGAGTGGTCGATCAGTGAAGAGCTAGCAAGCCGTCATGACAGAGTGATCACGGTCGACCGCGTTCGCCCGATTGTAAGGATACACCGGCCAGGCTACGGCAGGATATCAACGCCTGCTGACGATGATCGGCGTCGTCTTGACGGGGGTGCAGGCATCGTTGAAGAGGCTCAGCACTGATGTGACGATCGGGACATGGCAGGCAAAGCTGTCCGGGCGATAGCTCTCCCGGATTCCGTCCATGTGGAAGGTCGCGAGGTTCATGAAGGCGTTGAGCCGCTTGGCCTGAAGGTCGATCGCGCTCTGAATGCGGTCGCGATCGACCTGTGGTGAAGCTTTGGTCTCCGGCTTTGCTTCGGGTTGCGAGGCCCAGTGGCGCACCGGCGCCAATCTTTCATGCAGATTGCGAAGACAATAGTGCATCACCAGCACCTGGTGCTTTGCGCTGAACCAGTGAATCGTCACGGAGTCGTTTGATCCGGCCTTCTCCCGGTTCTTGGGGCAAACATCGACGTATGAATCGGCCGGGTCCCAATTGTAGCGGGCATCGACCGAACACGCATTCTCGGCGGACACGCGCGGAGTGGTCGCCGCGCCGCCCTTGGATGGCACGAATTGCGGCAAGTTGTGATCGCAATCGAAGTCAAAGGCCCGAAGCAGGGTCTGGTCGAGCGGATCACTGGTTGGGGTAAGCTGTTCTGCCGGATTTTGCCTGAAGTTCGTGGCCCAATCGATGTACATCTGGGCGTTGCGTGCCAGCAACTCGCCCGTTTCGAACAAGGTCAGTTGGGCGCTTTCGTAGTCCTTCAGAATGTCCTGGGCGCTCTTGATGGCAAGAGCTTGTTCGTTGGCGTCGGCGCGATCATCGAGTGCAGTCGAATAGTCGGAGAACAACTGCTGTTGCAATGCCTGGACCAGGGAAAATTTCGTCGAGATAGTGTCGAACGTCTTCGCCGCGGTCTGCATGTTTTCCTTGGCCTGAGCGTTCACCTTCTCCTGATAGGAGCCCAGATACTGAAAGTAGCCGACGAGAAGGCTGCTCAACACCGTCACCAGCGAGAGGCCCTTGACGAGGGTAAATCCGCGATCGAATTTGGTCAGCCACGTCAGGGGGCCTTCGGCCGTCCGTTGCGTGCCCGCTGCGTCCTTCGGAAGGTCCTGCTCCATCGTCGCCTCCAACTCACTCCACGCCTACGGCGCGAGGGTACTGCAATCCCGGATTGCGGATTGTGAGGCATTTCACTTCAAGTGGGGCAGGGGAGTTGTCAGATCGCGCCCGGCAGCGGCTCGCCGAGCGGATGCGGCTCACGCAGAAGCTTGATCCCGATGGATGTCTGGCGGGATCCGCGATGCGGACGCAGCCATCAACCGAAGAAACGGACGCGATACAAACACGGTAGCTGGAAGCGATCAGTGAATAGATTGGCAGCTCGCGCTGCCAAAGAAAATCTGCGCTCTTGACGAGCGGCCCGCTAATGGGTGTGACCGTAATTTCCGTAATTTCGAGTTTGATCCCTCTCGGATCTCCGCGATCGGCCGCGCCGGCTTGCTCAATGGAATCGAAGTAAGGCTGGTCGAACTTCATGCACGTTCGCAGATTGAAAGCGCGTTGGGCGAAATATTGGCCGATCGGCCCGATGCCGTACTCATGATCTCAGATCCGATCATATAGAACTTTCGCGAGCAGATTGCGGCGTTCGGAATCGCAAACAAGCTTCCTTTTGCAACCGAATACAGCTTGTACGCGAAGGTTGGCATGTGCCTCTCGGTATAGCCCGAAAGGCTCGGCGCTGCTGCAGAGGGGCGCGTATTACGTGGACCGGATCCTCAAGGGGGCAAAACCGGAGGATCTGCCGGTCGAGTTGCCAACCGAGTTTGAACTCGCCCTCAATCTCAAGACCGCGAAGGCTCTTGGACTGAACGTGCCCGAAGCGCTGCTCGCAACGGCTGATTCGGTCGTCGAATAAGCATTGCCTTTGCCGTGCTGCGGGAGTCTGCGTTTGGCCCTGAGCCGAACATCGCGCCGCCGCCACTTCTGCAGTCGATAGCGGAGCGGAAACTGCCGAAATGCGGCCAAACCGACGCGGATAACCCAACTGAGACACTGGCGCGGGGCTTCTGTCCCGCGTTTTGCGTTTAGGACCACGGCGGCTCTTCGCTCGCCCCGGCTGCCTCGTGGTGGGTCGCGACACCCGCCGAACGCAACCCAGTCAGCAATACAGTTCTTACAGAGGCAGGATCAAATCCAATATCCTTGGCGTTTGGTGGATGTGCCTCGCTGTCCTTCAATCGGAGCGCCAAGTGCAAATGCTCGCAAAGGTGCTGAACGACGAGATTGACCTGATCGTCAGTCATGATCGGTTTCTCCTGACCATTGCTACCGAACTAGGTAGCACACATGAAGATAGGGCGGGACGCGATTCCCCCAAGGATCAACCCCACGCGATTGCCCTTGGGCGGGCCCCCAATCGTCCTCAATCGGAGCAGACCGGAAGTGACTAGCGGCGACTAGAACGACGCTTTTGGCCCATTGCAGACCTCGGTGTCTGTCTGCTCCCTGCGCGACACCGGTGGAACCTAGGTGGTCTGCGAGGAGCAACGAATTCCTGGTTCATGCATGTCGATCTTTTGTGCCGGACAGCTTGCGCTGCATGGTCTTGGTCGAAGAATGTTGCTCCAAGGGGAGCCAGAAGCAATTGCGCGGGGTTGACGTGGGGCGTGGTTGGATACGTGCAGCCTTCAAGCACGCGCTGCTGCGCCACTAAGCGGCGCGGTTGAGCCCGGCGACCTGCCTCTCGAGCAGGCAAGCAAATCTACTTCTGTGATCAACTAAGCGTTTCTATCCCAACGTTCGCACAAGGGTTTTTCCGGCTTGTTGCAAGCTCTGAAATAGGTTGGACGCATCTGTCAAGAAAATGAATAAAAGTGCATGGACAATATACATGCGGCCCTCAAACCACATCAGTACGCGCTCAAACATTATTCTTGGGTATGGGATTGCGCTAAAAAGAGAGACGCATGCCGGTCCCAAGATCAGCGATCCAATGATGTCGCTTGGATAGTGCCACGCAAAAATGACCCGAGGGAGTGCAACGACCATCGTGGTCCAAAGGAAGCAAAGCAAGCCCGCCCATCGATTCTCCAACAAAATAACCGTGGCCAAGGCGAAAAACAGTGTCGACGTATCGCTGGGGAACGAGCCTGTACGATCCCAGGCCACCACGCTCAATCTGTGATCGTCGATTATTTTCAGGTGAAGCGCTGGGTCCAAAAGTGGACGTGTATGCCCAGCGAGATGAAACTGCATCCAAACCGAGAGGACAGTCGCTAGACAGACTGCAAGGAGTCCAGTCAGCATTCGGCTGCGACGCTCTCTGCAATCCCCGGAGAACCACAGGGCGATCAAAGCAAAGAATACCGGAAAGCCTCCGAATAGCTGATTGTTGCTAAGCTCCCACAGATACCGCGCCTCGCTTCCCCCGAACGAGTTGAGACTCCGCAGGAGTTCCTGATCCCAATTACCGTTCATTATTAATCGCTGAACCGCAACTATGAGTTTCGCGGGCGATCATAGCAGAAGACGGATGCTGCCTCCTAAGATCAATCTACATCCTTAGTTAACCGAAGACCCATCCGGATTGCGCCGTCTGATCCCATCATCCGCGCGCCGCGGAGCAAACGGGCCTCTTGCTACAGGACGTCTCCTCTTGGCCCTTCTGCGACATTCAGCGATGTCCGCTATTGCGCCGTTGTTGGCAGAGTAGCGGACATCAGGTGCGCCGGAGCCGAGAACTCCGATCTAACCAGGACGCGGCCTTAGACGTGCCTACTCCTCGTCGTCGTCATCCTCATCTTCGTCTTCATCGACCTCTTCCAGCCGTTCGAGCACGGCGAGCGGCAGCGTCTCGCGGAACAGGTCGCCTTCTGCGCCCATCCAGAGACAGGTCACGTCGTCGCCCTTCACGTCCGCGACGGTGAGCGGCTGCCCGCCGGATTTCAACATGACGATATCGCCGGCTTTCAGTTCCATGGATGGTCCTCTTGGGTTGATTGACGAGAGAAGTTAGCAAGCCGGCATGACACGCCGACCACGAGATGCTGGATTGGTGGATGTGCTGCGACAGCTGCATCCGCTGCCAGACTGCTGAAACGCCGATGACGGCGTTTCAAGCCGGAGCGGACGCGTGACGAGAGCATGGACGCCTGTTCGATCGGTTGCGCAAGGACGTTTCTATCCCATGCGCCGCGATGATGACATTATGCCCCTGTTTTGCCCGACGGATCAAAATTTTTTTCGTAAAATCCGTAAGCCGTTGATTTTGCAGCAACGGTCTTCTGTGCATGGGGTTGTTTTGCGATATTTTGTTTTTGCGCTCTGGTTACGGTGGGCTCGGCACCAGCTCCGTCAGCGAGCGGATGATGCGGTCGGGCCTGACGGTCGAGCCTTCGGGCAGGCCGTCGCCATGCACGTCGATCCAGATGCCGTAGATGCCGAGGCGCTGCGGTGTCACGACTTCCCATTCCAGATTGTCGCCGATCATCCAGGTGTCCTTTGCGGTGACGCCGAGCGCGTCCATCGCATGCAGGTAGGCGCGCTCCTCGGGCTTGCCGAAACCGTGCTCGCCCTCGATCTGGATGTGGTGAAAGCGATGCGCCAGCTCGAAGCGCTCGACCTTGGCGCGCTGGGTGTCGGCGGCGCCGTTGGTCACCAGCGCGAGCTTGATGCCGAGCGACTTGAGCCTGTCGATGGCATCATGCGCACCGGGGAAGACGAACATCTCCTCCTCGCGATAGGCGGTGAAGCGGTCGGCGAGGCGAATTGCAAGATCGTCGGGCAAGGCGCGGTGACCGGCCGCGGCGAGCGCGGCAAAACCGCCCTTGACCGTCAGATGCCGGGCCTCGGCGAGCTTGAGCCGCCATGCGGCTTCCGCATTGGCCCAGAAGTTGCGTGCGAAAGCCAGCACCGCGGTTGCGACCTGCTGTGGCGGCAGCGGCGCAAGCTCCGCGGCGAACTCGTTCGCGATCGTGTTCCAGGCGATCTCGGGCCGGGCGTAGGCCGAGAGAATTGTGTCGTCCATGTCGATCAGCATGGCGCGGGGCAGTGGCCTCGATGCGGGCTTCATCGTGGTCATGGCCACTTCACCTCCGGCGGCAGCGACGACAGGATCGCGTCCACATTGCCGCCGGTCTTGAGCCCGAAAATGGTGCCGCGGTCGTAGAGCAGGTTGAATTCGACATAGCGCCCGCGCTGGACCAGTTGCTCCTCGCGATCCTCAGCCGTCCAGGCCGTCGCGAAATTGCGGCGCACGATGTCGGGGTAGACTTTCAGGAAGGCGCGGCCGACATCCTGGGTGAAGGCGAGGTCTGCGTCCCAATCGCCGCTGTCGTGCCAGTCGTAGAAGATGCCGCCGACGCCGCGCGCTTCTTTGCGGTGCGGCAGGTAGAAGTACTCGTCGCACCATGTCTTGTACTTGTCGTAGTCGGCGACGCCGTTCGGCTGCGTGCAGGCCCGCTTCATCGCGGCGTGGAAGGCGATTGTGTCGGCGTCCTCTTGGGTGCGGCGGCGATCGAGCACCGGCGTGAGGTCGGCGCCGCCGCCGAACCAGGCCTTGGTGGTGACGACGAAGCGCGTGTTCATGTGCACGGCGGGCACGTGCGGATTGCGCAGATGCGCGATCAGCGAGATGCCGGAGGCCCAGAACCGCGGATCCTCCGCGGCGCCCGGGATCTGCGCGCGGAACTCAGGCGCGAACTCGCCGTGTACGGTCGAACAGTGCACGCCGACCTTCTCGAACAGTCGGCCGTACATCATCGACATCACGCCGCCGCCGCCGGGTGCGCCCGAGTGGTCGGTGCGCTGCCAGGGCGTGCGCACGAAGCGGCCGGCCTCGCCGGGATGGAGGCTTTGCGGCGCGTCGTCTTCCAGCCGCTCGAAGCTGGCGCAGAGGTCGTCGCGCAAGGCTTCGAACCAGGCGCGGGCGCGGGCCTTGCGACCGTCGATTGTCGAAACGTCCATCTGCATTCCCATCGGAGTTGTCGCGTAGGGTGGGCAAAGGCGCGCTTGCGCCGTGCCCACCATCTTCCACCGTCGTCTCGAATGGTGGGCACGCTCCGCTTTGCCCACCCTACGAAGTCTAACCCTGCGGACCGTAATAGGTGCAGCTCTCGTTGCAACTGTCGCGGTGGACGCTGACGCGGGTGAGCTTGCCGATATGGGCCAGCCGCTCCCAGACGAAGCGTGAGAGGTTTTCCAGCGTCGGGGTGCCGAGCGCCTCGATCTTGTTGAGGAACTTGTGGTCCAGCATCAGCCGCACGTCCTCGATCGCGCGCTGGAGAAGGCCGAGATCGACCACCATGCCGGTGTCCGGATCGGGCGTGCCGCGCACCGTCACCTCGGCGCGGAAGGAGTGGCCGTGGATTTCTTCGCTGGCGGCGCCAAACGTCGTTCCCGACAGTGAATGCGCCGCCTCGAAGCGAAACGATTTCGTCAATTCCCACATCTGTTCGAAAACCAACCCTATCTGATGCCGAGCGATTTATGCGTTTGCACGCTGAGCCGCCATTGCGGATGACGCAGGCAGTAGTCGATGGCGCGCGCGGTGTTTTCGGCGACCTCGGGCCCGTCCATCGGCTGCAGCGAGAAGCGTTCGAAGGCAAGGCCCTCGAAGGCCTCCGGCGCGGCGAGCGCCTGCGGATAGACCAGCTTCAGCTCGTGGCCGTGGCGCAAGACGAGTTCGCTTCCGCCTTTCGGGCTGACGCAGATCCAGTCGAGCCCGTCAGGTGGGGTAATCGTGCCGTTGGTTTCCACGCCGATCTCGAAGCCGTGGGCATGGAGCGCGTCGATTAGGGCTGCGTCCACCTGCAACAGCGGCTCGCCGCCGGTCAGCACCACGTAGCGGTTGTCGGCCGCTCCCGTCCATTGCGCGGCGATGGTGCCGGCGAGGTCTGCGGCCGAGCCGTAGCGCCCGCCGAGCGTGCCGTCAGTGCCGACGAAATCCGTGTCGCAGAACTTGCAGACGGCATCGCCGCGATCGGCCTCGCGGCCGCTCCAGAGATTGCAGCCGGCAAAACGGCAGAACACGGCAGCGCGCCCGGCATGGGCGCCTTCGCCTTGCAGGGTCAGGAAGACCTCCTTGACCGCGTAACTCAATCGTCTCTCCTCAACGTATCAAACTGGCTGGTTGCGGACCTGCCGCAGGGCTTCGCCTGCGGCCATCGCCGCGGTCATCGCCACATTGAGCGACCGCAGCCCCGGTGCGATCGGGATCACCAGCCGCGCATCCGCGGCCTCGACCACCATGTCGGTGACGCCGGCGCTCTCGCGTCCGAATAGCAGGATGTCCGACGTCTGGTAACCGAAATCGCGGTAGTCGGTCGCGCCCTTGGTGGTGAACAGCAGCAGCCGACAGCCCTGCGCCGCCCGCCATTCCTCGAATTTCGGCCAGGAGTCATGACGGGTCACGCTGACGTGGTTGAGATAGTCCATTCCCGCCCGGCGGAACAGGCGGTCCGAGAACGGGAAGCCGGCCGGTTCGATGATATGGGCCGACAGTCCCAAACAGGCGCAGAGCCTGAGAATCGTGCCGGTGTTCTGGGCAATGTCGGGCTGGAAAAGTGCGATGTGCATGGCCGGGCAGTGGGCTGGTGTGGATCGGAAATGTCTCAATAAAACATCGCTAGCGCGGGAATTCGTGCATTGCACGCTCCCGCGCCGATAGCGGGCTTGCGCTCGTCCGGCAAGGGTGCGAATAGAACGATTCTGGACTGCAGTTTTTGCCCTTTTTGGTGAGGACATGCGAAGTTCTGCCGCCGCGGGGGGGCCGCGGGCGCCGGCAGGCTGTTCTGGGGACGTTTGGGCGCCCCCTGGAGCGGTTCCGCCGGGAGCATAAGAAGAAAGGGTTGGAATCGTGACGACAGCGTCTTCGGCGGACCATCCGACACGCCGTGATTTCTTATTCGTTGCAACCGGGGCAGCCGCAGCAGTAGGGGGCGCGGCCGCGCTCTGGCCCTTCATTTCCCAGATGAATCCGGACGCCGCGACGATCGCCGCCGGTGCGCCGATCGAGGTCGATCTCAGCCCGGTCGCCGAGGGGCAGGACATCAAGGTGTTCTGGCGCGGCAAGCCGATCTACATCAGCCACCGCACCAAGAAACAGATCGACGAGGCGCGCGCCGTCAACGTGGCGAGCCTGCCCGATCCGCAGGCTGACGACGCCCGGGTCAAGTCCGGCCACGAGCAGTGGCTGGTCGTGATCGGCATCTGCACCCATCTCGGCTGCATCCCGATCGCTCATGAGGGCAATTACGACGGGTTCTTCTGCCCCTGCCATGGTTCGCAGTACGATTCGTCCGGCCGCATCCGCCAGGGGCCCGCGCCCGCAAACCTGCCGGTTCCGCCGTACCAGTTCGTTTCCGACACCAAAATCCAGATCGGCTGAGCTTCGGACCCGCATCCGAAGCCTCGCGTCGTCTCGTCGTCTTATTTCCTCAGGATCGCATCATGAGCGGACCATCCGACTACCAGCCGAGCAATCCGGCGCTGCAATGGATCGAGCGGCGCCTGCCGATTTTTGGTCTCATCCACTCCTCCTTCGTCGCCTATCCGACCCCGCGCAACCTGAACTACTGGTGGACCTTCGGCGCCATCCTCTCCTTCATGCTCGGGATCCAGATCCTGACTGGCGTCATCCTGGCGATGCACTACACGCCGCACGCCGATCTCGCCTTCAAGTCGGTCGAGCTGATCGTTCGTGACGTGAACTACGGCTGGCTGCTCCGCAACATGCACGCGGTCGGCGCATCGATGTTCTTTGTCGCGGTCTACGTCCATATGTTCCGTGGCATCTATTACGGCTCCTTCAAGGAGCCGCGCGAGGTGCTGTGGATCCTCGGTGTCATCATCTACCTCCTGATGATGGCGACAGGCTTCATGGGCTACGTGCTGCCGTGGGGCCAGATGAGCTTCTGGGGCGCCACCGTCATCACCAATTTGTTCTCCGCCATTCCCTATGCCGGCGAGAGCATCGTGACACTGCTGTGGGGCGGCTACTCGGTCGGCAACCCGACGCTGAACCGCTTCTTCTCGCTGCACTATCTGCTGCCGTTCCTGATCGCTGGCGTGGTCGTGCTCCACGTCTGGGCGCTGCATGTCGCCGGCCAGAACAATCCGGACGGCGTCGAGCCGAAGACGGAAAAGGACACGGTTCCGTTCACGCCGCACGCGACCATCAAGGACATGTTCGGCGTTTCCTGTTTCATGCTGCTCTACGCCTGGTTCATCTTCTACATGCCGAACTATCTCGGCGACGCCGACAACTACATTCCGGCGAACCCGGGCGTGACGCCGCCGCACATCGTGCCGGAATGGTATTACCTGCCGTTCTACGCGATCTTGCGCTCGATCCCGAACAAGCTCGCCGGCGTCATCGCGATGTTCTCGGCAATCCTCATCCTGTGCTTCCTGCCCTGGCTCGACAGCGCCAAGACGAGGTCCTCGAAGTATCGCCCGTTGGCCAAGCAGTTCTTCTGGATCTTCGTCGCGGTCTGTATCCTGCTCGGTTATCTCGGCGCTCAGCCGCCGGAAGGCATCTACGTGATCGCCGGCCGGATCCTGACGTTCTGCTACTTCGCCTACTTCCTGATCGTGCTGCCGCTGCTCGCGCGCATCGAGACGCCGCGGCCGGTGCCGAACTCGATCGCCGACGCGGTGCTCGCCAAGACCGGCAGCAAGTCGACGCCGATGGTGTCGACCGCGATCGTGCTTGCGCTGGCCGGCGCCTTGTTCGCGGGCTCGATCGACAGCGCGAAAGCGGCCGAAGGCAGCGATAAGCCGCCGGGCAACAAATGGTCCTTCGCTGGCCCTGTCGGCACGTTTGACCGAGGCGCGCTGCAGCGTGGCCTGAAGGTCTACAAGGAGGTCTGCGCCAGCTGCCACGGCCTGTCCTACATCGCCTTCCGCAACCTCGCGGAAGCCGGCGGCCCCGGCTATTCGGTGGCGCAGGCGACGGCGTTTGCCTCCGACTACAAGATCAAGGACGGCCCGAACGATGCCGGCGACATGTTCGAGCGTCCGGGCCGGCCTGCCGACTATTTCCCCTCGCCGTTCCCGAACGAGCAGGCGGCGCGTGCGGCAAACGGCGGCGCGGCGCCACCCGATCTGTCGCTGATCACCAAGGCCCGCTCGTATGGCCGCGGCTTCCCGATGTTCATCATCGACTTCTTCAGCCAATACCAGGAGCAAGGCCCGGACTACGTCGCGGCGGTGCTCCAGGGCTTTGAGGACAAGGTGCCGGAAGGCGTGACCATCCCGGAGGGCTCCTACTATAACAAGTACTTCCCGGGCCACGCCATCAAGATGCCGAAGCCGCTCAGCGACGGCCAGGTGACCTATGACGACGGCTCGCCGACCACGGTGGCGCAGTACGCCAAGGACGTCACCACGTTCCTGATGTGGACCGCCGAGCCGCACATGGAAGCGCGCAAGCGCCTCGGCTTCCAGGTGTTCATCTTCCTGATCATCTTCGCGGGCCTGATGTACTTCACCAAGAAGAAAGTCTGGGCCGAGTCGCACTGAGCGGCGCGAGCGAGACGAGATAGAAAAGCCCCCGCGAGGGGGCTTTTTGTTGCCGTCATTCCGGGGCGATGCGACGGGACCGCACAAAGCGCGGCCCGGAGCGTCGAGCCCGGAATCCATTCATCCACCAACTCCGTAGCACCATGGGCTCTCAGATGCGCAATTGCGCATCATAGCTCGCGCTAGGCGCGCCCCGGAATGACGAGAGTGTGGATTGCGCCGAGCTCTCTCAATCGCCAAAATGCCTTCAACGCCCCCAGAACATCATCGGAGGACACCATGGGAACCGCGATCACCTTCAAGCGTCCGGACGGCAAGGACGCCTCGGGCTATCTCGCCAATGCGGCGCGCGGCAATGCGCCGGGCGTGGTCGTGATCCAGGAATGGTGGGGTCTGTCGGACCAGATCAAGGGGCTGTGCGATCGCTTTGCGCTGGCCGGTTTCGATGCGCTGGCGCCCGATCTCTACAAGGGCAAGGTGGTGCCCTATCACGACACCGATTCCGCCAACAACGAGATGAACTCGCTCGACTTCATGGATGCCACCACGCAGACCGTGCGCGGCGCCGCGCAATATCTGTCGCGCAATGGCGCCAAGGTCGGCCTGACCGGATTCTGCCTCGGCGGCGCCGTGACCATCATCGGCGCCACCAAAATCCCTGAGCTCGCGGCCGGCGTCGTGTTCTACGGCATCCCGCCGGAGCAGGCGGCCAAGCCCGCCGACATTAAGATCCCGCTTCAGGCCCACTTCGCCAACAAGGACGACTGGTGCACGCCGCAGCTGGTGGATGCCTTCGAAAAGAGCATGAAGGCCGCCGGCAAGTCGCTCGAGCTGTTCCGCTATGATGCCGAGCACGCCTTCGTCAACGAGCAGCGCCAGGCCGTGCACGACCGCGAAGCCGCCGAGCTCGCCTGGGGCCGCGCGACGGAGTTTTTCCGCAAGCATCTGGGGTAGGGGCATCGTAGATCGTTCGATCGCTGGAGGCTGCATCAGTCGTCGCAGGTCACGATGATGCTGTTTCCATCGGGATCGTTGGCCTGCACGGCATTTGTGGATTCGAGAAAGCGAATGCCGCCGGCAGCCAGACGGCCCGCCACGCCCTCGATCACATCCGGTGAGGGAACCGAGATTGTGAACCACTTGAGACCGGCCATAGCAGCGGATGCATCCGGAGCATCCGCAGCAGTCCAGTTGCTGAAGGCGACAAGATGCGGTCGTGTGGCGGTCCCCACGTCGTACATACCGAAGGCCGGGACCTGCAGCAGCGGCAGGAAGCCGATAGTATCCGCATAAAATCGATTGGTCAGATCGAGATCCCGAACGCGCAGGTGGATGTGGCCAAGCTCGGTCCCGCCTGGAAGCGGATGGGCAAGTCCCGCAGCATCGATGAAGTCCCCAACCATCGGCCGGAGATCAAGAGGCAGAGCGGCAGGATGGATTTCGCCACCAACTGATACCGCGCGCAGCCCTCCGCCGACGACTTCCAGCCGACCGCGATGCGGCGTCTCCAGTACGAGTTCAATTCCGATTCCGTCGTCGTCCGACAGGTAGATCGCCTTTGCCACGGTGCGGTCTACGGCGCGAAAACTGCGGCCCACTGTGCCAAGCCGGGCGGCAACACGCGCGAATTCCTTGTCAGATGGAATATGCAGGGCAACGTGATGAAGGCCAAGGGATGCCTCCGAGGCCTCGTCGCGTGCGGAGGCACAGAAGGCCAGGAGCACCCGACTTCCAACGCCCATTTCCATACTATCGCGGTCGCGTGAAAGTATTGAGAGGCCAACGAGGTCCCGCCACACCGCAGCCGCCCGCTCAAAGTTCGTGACCTTGAGATGAGCGCGGCCGAGCCGCGTGCTGTCGGGAAGCTTATGGGTGAGGGTGGGAAGAGCCATAGTCATCTGCCTCTCCTTGGCAACGTTTCAGGAGTGCCAGAGGGCGGCGGCTATCGTGCCCAGCGCAACCACCAGAAGGGCCACACCGAATGGCCAAGGAAGGCGGGCCGGCGACGACACGACTTTCGGGGGAATACGGTCGCTTGCAGCCGAACTGGTCCTTCGTGCGGCCTCGATTTCCATAAGGCAAAGATAGTAATAGTCCCAATAAACCATCGATCTCTCCCGCCGAATTGCGGTGTAAAACATCCGTGACGCGGGAGACTGTGCAGGCACGGAAAGCGCTTGTATCGAAGGTTCGCCGAAGGAGTTCCGAAAAGACGTTGAAGCAGCTAATCTCCCCGCCGTGCAGGATCGTGGCCTGACCTTTGGACCCTTTCGTCTTGACTGCGATAGCGGTGCGCTTTTCGCGGGAGGGGGAGCACGTTCCCATTGGAAGACGGGGCGCGCGCCTGCTGAGGGCTCTGCTCGGGCGCGCGGGTGAAGTCCTGACCAAGTCGGAACTTCTCGACGTGGGCTGGCCTGGTCTTGCCGTTGAAGAGAGCAACCTCTCGGTCCAGATCGCGCAGCTTCGCAAGGCGCTGGGGCCCTCGCCCGAAGGCGGCGAATGGATCATCACCATTCCGCGCGTTGGCTATCGCTTCAGGCCTCCGGCCCCCGAGAAAGCCGGCGCGACACCCCCGCGAAACGGCGAAAGGCCCTCGATCGCGATCCTTCCCTTCGCGCATCTCGGCCCTGAACCGGACCGGGAGCTCTTTGCCGACGGGCTGGTGGACGACATCATCAACACCCTTTCGAAACTCTCCGGTCTGACGGTCATCGCCCACAACTCATCCCTTTTTTACAAGGGGCGCGAGACGGATATCCGGGAGATCGCGCGTGACCTCGGTGTGCGCTATGTGCTGCAGGGCAGCCTGCAGAAGAGCGGGGACCGCATTCGAATTTCCGTCCGCCTGAGCGATGTCGAGCGCGCTGCCGCCATTTGGGCCGAACGCTACGATCGCGGGCTTTCCGATCTCTTCGCCATACGGGATGAGATCGCGCTACGCCTTGCGACTGACATGCAGGTCATCTTCATGCAAGGCGAGGAAGCGCGGCTTCAGTACTACACCACGACGACCAACGTCGAGGCCTGGGCGTGCTACGTGAAGGGGCTCGCCACCATCTTCTGGCCCGACCGACAGACGAAGCCTGGCGAGGACATGGCGATCGCCTGCCGCCATTGGGAACGGGCGCTCGCGCACGACCCTCATTCCGCAGCGCTGCACGCGATGTTGGGATTTGCGCATACGTGGAATGCGCGGTTCGGGTGGTGGGGCGATCGGAAAGCCTACCTGGCAAGCGGAACGATGCACATCGAGAAGGCTCTGTCGATCGACCCGACGAATGCGGAAGCGCTGGTCAGTTCGGCGATCGCCTGCCTCATGGAAGCCCGTTTCGATGAAGCGGTGGGCAAAGCCCGAAGAGCCGTTGACTTGGCGCCAGGCGCGCCAAAGATCGCAACCTTCGCAGGCTACGTTTTCACGGCGACTGGGCTTGCGCAGGAAGCGATCGCCCAAATTGAGAAGGCGATCCGGCTGAACCCGCATTTCCCGCAGCTCTACCTCAGTTTTCTGGGCAATGCCTACCGCCTCGCTGGACGCATGGACGAGGCGATCGCCACGTTGGAGGAGTACTCTGCCCGGATGCCGGGCTTTGGAGGCAGGGACTTGGTGATTGCCTATGAGCGCAGCGGCCGGCACGACGAAGCAAAAGATGCCGCAGCCCGCCTCCTCAAGGCGGTGCCGGACTTTACCATCAGCGGGTGGATCGCGACGCAGTTTCGCAGCGATACCACCGAATTCGAAGCCGACATCGCGGCCCTTCGTGCGGCTGGCCTGCCGGACTGAGAAGAAACGCCCCGGCGTCTCGGCGCCAGGTTCTTGGGAGCCAGGTCTCCAAGTCTTGCCCTTGACGCCGCCGCCGCGCCATGGTGTTAGTTCCCCATGAGCACCGCCGTTCGCCTAGCCCGTCTTTGGTGGCGCACCTCCTAACGAGGTGGCCGGTGCGATTTTCCTTTCCCAAATCGTCTGAGGTCGCCAACGCAGTGCGGCGGCCTGATCGTTTGTCCTGTGTGGCGTTTCCTCGGCAAGTCTCGTAAGAGGACCCCAAGAGGATTACATGAACAGGACCGTCTTTACCCTCCCGGCCAGAAGCGACTATGTGACCCGCGCAGGTCTTGCGATCACGCGCGTGGCCGAGCAGTTTTCCGGCGGCGCCAACCGGCTCGACGATCTCGTCAGCCTGCTCGACCGCCGCCGCGGCGTGGTGCTGTCGTCAGGCACGACCGTGCCCGGCCGCTACGAGAGTTTTGATCTCGGCTTCTCCGACCCGCCGCTCAAGCTCGAGACCACGGGCTTCAATTTTACGCTGGAGGCGCTCAACGAGCGCGGGCAGGTGCTGATCGCCTTCCTCGCCGACGTTCTGCGCGAGCCCTGCGTGGTAATCTCCGAGACGACCGCTTCGCGCCTTGCCGGCCACATCATCCGCGGCGAAGCGCCGGTCGAGGAAGACCAGCGCACGCGCCGCGCCAGCGTGATGTCGCTGGTGCGCGATCTCGTTGCCGCCTCCTCCGCCAATGACGACGGGCTGCTCGGCCTATTCGGCGCTTTTGCCTACGATCTCGTGTTCCAGATCGAGGACCTCGTGCAGAAGCGCGCGCGCGAGCAAGACCAGCGCGACATCGTACTCTACGTGCCGGATCGCCTGCTCGCCTATGATCGCGCCACCGGCCGCGGCGTGGTGCTGAGCTACGATTTCGCCTGGAAGGGCAAATCCACCGAAGGCCTGCCGCGCGAGACCGCCGAAAGTCCTTATCTCAAAACCCCGCGCCAGGGTTTTGCCGATCATGCGCCCGGCGAATATCAGGCCACCGTCGAGACCGCGCGCGCGGCCTTCGCGCGTGGTGATTTGTTTGAGGCGGTGCCCGGGCAGCTCTTTGCCGAACCCTGCGACCGCTCGCCGGCGGAAGTGTTCCAGCGGCTCTGCGTCATCAACCCGTCGCCCTACGGCGCACTGATGAATCTCGGCGACGGCGAATTTCTGGTCTCGGCTTCGCCGGAAATGTTCGTGCGCTCCGACGGGCGCCGCGTCGAGACCTGCCCGATCTCCGGCACGATCGCGCGCGGCACCGACGCGATCGGCGACGCCGAGCAGATCCGCCAGCTCCTGAACTCGGAGAAGGACGAGTTCGAGCTCAACATGTGCACCGACGTCGACCGCAACGACAAGGCGCGCGTCTGCGTTCCCGGCACGATCAAGGTGCTGGCGCGGCGGCAGATCGAGACCTACTCGAAGCTGTTCCACACCGTCGACCATGTCGAGGGCACGCTGCGCCCGGGCTTCGACGCGCTCGATGCGTTTCTCACCCACGCCTGGGCGGTCACTGTCACCGGCGCGCCAAAGCTCTGGGCGATGCAATTCGTCGAGGATCACGAACGCTCGCCGCGGCGCTGGTATGCCGGCGCGATCGGGGCGGTGAATTTCGACGGCAGCATCAATACCGGTCTCACCATCCGCACCATCCGCATGAAGGACGGTCTCGCCGAGGTGCGCGTCGGCGCCACCTGCCTGTTCGATTCCGATCCCGCCGCCGAGGATCGCGAATGCCAGGTCAAGGCCGCGGCCCTGTTCCAGGCACTGCGGGGCGATCCGCCAAAGCCGCTCTCGGCCTTTGCGCCCGACGCCACGGGCTCGGGCAAGCGGGTACTGCTGATCGATCACGACGACAGTTTTGTGCACATGCTGGCGGACTATTTCCGTCAGGTCGGCGCCAGCGTCACCGTGGTCCGTTACGTGCATGCGCTCGACATGCTCAAGCAGAGGACGTGGGATTTGCTCGTGCTGTCGCCCGGCCCCGGACGCCCTGAGGATTTCGGAATCAAGAAGACCATCGATGCGGCGCTGGAGAAGACGCTGCCGGTGTTCGGCGTCTGCCTCGGCGTCCAGGCGATCGGCGAATATTTCGGCGGCGAGCTCGGGCAACTCACCCATCCCGCCCATGGCCGGCCCTCGCGGGTTCAGGTGCGCGGCGGGCGGCTGATGCGCAATTTGCCGAACGAGATCGTGATCGGCCGCTATCATTCGCTCTATGTCGAGCAGGGCAGCATGCCGGAGGTGTTATCCGTCACCGCCAGCACCGAGGATGGCGTCGCCATGGCGCTGGAGCACAAGACGCTGCCGGTCGCCGGCGTGCAGTTCCATCCGGAATCGCTGATGTCGCTCAGCGGCGAGGTAGGTTTACGAATTGTCGAGAACGCATTCCGGCTGAATGCGAGCGTCGATTGAGAGGCACCAATGATGTTTGACCACGATCTGAAGGCGAGCGTTCGCACCATCCCGGACTACCCCAAAGCCGGAATCATGTTCCGCGACATCACAACGCTACTCGCCGACGCGCGCGCATTCCGCCGCGCGGTCGACGAGCTCGTCAACCCCTGGGCCGGCAACAAGATCGACAAGGTCGCCGGCATGGAGGCGCGCGGCTTCATCATCGGCGGCGCGGTGGCGCATCAGGTCTCGGCCGGCTTCGTGCCGATCCGGAAAAAAGGCAAGCTGCCGCACACCACCGTGCGCATCGCTTACTCTCTCGAATATGGCATCGACGAGATGGAGATGCATGTCGACGCGATCCAGCCCGGCGAGCGCGTCATTCTGGTCGACGACCTCATCGCCACCGGCGGCACCGCGGAAGGCGCGGTCAAGCTGCTGCGGCAGATCGGCGCCAACGTGGTCGCGGCCTGCTTCATCATCGACCTGCCCGAGCTCGGCGGCGCCGCCAAGCTGCGCGCGATGGACGTACCGGTGCGCACGCTGATGACGTTCGAGGGGCATTGAGCGGCGACGGGCAGAAAATATCGCCCGGGTATAATTTGTCGCCTCAGGACCGTTGCAAGATCAGGCTGAGCTCGAGCTCGCGGAAGGCGAGATAGTTGCGCCGGGTCCACTGGTGCAGCTCGGTGGACGAGTCCTTCTCCTGGCGGAGATAGCCGGTGAAGGAGAAGCTCAGCCGGTCGATATAGGTCTTGAGGAAGCCGGGCAGCGCCGGCAGGCGGAGCAGCCGGCCGCCGGCCATCGCAGGCGGCAGCTCGCCGCGGATGATGAACTCGTTGTCGACGGTGATCAGGTTCATCCGCGGGATCTGCCCGCGCAGCATCTCATGAGCGCGGGCCGAGGCGCGGTCGGTATCGGCGACGAACAGGATCATCGGCGCGACACGGCGGCGCGCCGCCTCCTTCAGCAGGCCGATCTCGTCGGCCATCTTGAAAAACTCGTCGAAGGCGTGGAAGCCGAGGTCGATCACCTTGGCGAGGCCGTCGTCGACGATCACGCGGTCCATCAGCTGCATCTTGCCGAAGGTGTCGATCACATCAGCCGTCTCGGTGATCTTCGGCAGGAAGTCGACCAGCGACGGTTCCTTCAGGTTGACGTCGAAGGCCGCGACGTCGCCGTTCTTGAGCAGCAGAAATTCGCTCAAAAGCCGCGCCAGCAGCGTCTTGCCGACCTGCGGGCGGGGCGAGCAGATGATGTACAGGGACGTCGCGGGCATCGACAGCCATATCTGCGCGGATTTACCGCTCAATCCAGCCGCATCCGCCCGAATTGCGCAACTATTTTTCGCTGTTGCGGCCGGCGGACTTCGAGCCGACGATATCGGTCAGCCGAATCCGGTCGAACTCGCTCCAGACGTTGGCGAGCCAGTGCCGGACATAGCCGCGCAGCACGAAGGAATAGTTGGCGGCTTCGTCGTTGATGCCCTTGTTGGCGACGAATTTCAGGAACGGAACGGAGGACACCTCGACCTGCTCGTAGGCCATTTCGTTGAGCTTAGGAATGGTCAGCTCGGTCGCGTCCTTGATCCGGTGGAAGTAGGAATTGTAGGTCGCCTGATCCCACTGGAAGAACTGGGTGTCGTTGATGAAGTTCTTCACCAGGAAATATTTTGCACCGGTCATGAAGCCCGCGGTCTCGGCGATCTCGTCCAGCGAGGCGATCGAGGGCCCGAGGATGTGGAACACCGCGAAGGTGATCTGGCCGGCCTTGGCGGCATCGAGAAAGCCGATGTCGCGCAGCGAGGCCAGGGCCGGCGAGAGCAGGCCGGCGCGGACGTCGATCACGGTCACCGACGGGCTTGCCGCGTTGAGCGTATCGAAGATCTTCATCTGGTCCGACGTCGTCATCATATCGACGATCTCGGTAATCCCCGGATGGAAGCGCTTCAGCGTTCCGCGCGGCGACTCGGTGTCGAAGGCGCGCGTCGGCACGTTGTTGGCGGAAAAATAATCGAGCAGGGTGCGCGAGACCGTGGTCTTGCCGACCCCGCCCTTGTCCGCGCCCACCACAACCACTGCCGGCTTTGCCATTGCTGTCCCCTAACGCGCGCCCCCGATCGCGAGGTCGCAATCGGCCGGGCCCCAAATCGATGTCCCGAGTCTGCTGTTGGGCGCGAACATGGCAGAAACAAGGGAGAATTCAATTCCTCGGCACGTCGTTGCGGCAATTCCCGGGGTTTTTCTCAATCGCCGCGAAACTAATCGCGCTTGATGTCAAATCACGCGCTCAATGGCGGCCCCACGGACCGACGGGATTCCCCGTCGGATTGCCACTTGCGGTTCCAGAAGGCCTTGGCGCGGGTAGCGGCGGCGGACTGGCCTGGCCGCCTGCGTCGTTCCACGGCCCCTGTGACAGCGGCGGCGGGGCATCCTGCTGGTCGGCCTGCGCCTTGGGCTCTTTGGTGTCCTCGTCGGGCGGCAGCGGGCCGGGATCGTGGCCGCCGGCAAACTTGACCAGCGCATCGACCCGGGACTGCACCGACGGGTGGGTCGCGAACAGATCGGCAAAGCCCTCGCGCGGATTGTCGACGCAGAGCTCCATCACCGCCGAGGTCGCGCCCGGCAGCTCGCCCCGGTTCTCGATCTTGCGCAGGGCCGAAATCATGGCGTCGGGATTCTTCGTCAGCTCGACCGAGCCGGCGTCGGCGAGATATTCGCGCGACCGCGACAGCGCGAGCTTCACCACCTGCGACAACAGCCAGGCCACCACGATCAGCACGACTGCGATGATGATGACAACGACCGCGCCGCCGCCCGAGCTCTTGCTATCGCTCGACGACGAGGACGATCGGGACGACGAGGAGGAGCTAGAGGACCGCGAGCCGCCGGAGCTGGAACTCCAGTTGAAGCTGGTGAACACGCGGAAGAACAACTCGCCGAAGAAGCCGACCACGCCGGCGATGATGACGGCGACCACCATGAGCTGCACGTCGCCGTTCTTGATGTGGGTCAGCTCGTGGCCGAGCACCGCCTCGATCTCCTTATCGTCCAGCGCATCGAGCAGGCCCGTGGTCACTGTGATCGCATATTGCCGCGGGTTGAGGCCGGTCGCGAACGCGTTCAGCGCCGGGCTCTCCATCATCTTCAGCTTCGGCATGGGGATGCCGCGGGAGATGCAGAGGTTTTCGAGCAGATTGTAGAGCCGCGGCTGCTCCTGCCGGGTGACGTCGTGGCCGCCGGTCACCGCGTCGATCATCGACTGGTGGAAGAAATAGGCGATCACGATCCAGGCGGCCGCCACGATCGTGGCAATGGGCGAGGCCTTGAGCAGGTCGGAGAAGGCGCGGCTCAGATAGAAAGCGACGGTCTGATCGCTGTCGATGAGAACTTCGGCGATCAGCGCACCGGCATAGACCAGCACGTAAATCAGCAGGAACAGGCCGGCGAGCAGCAGCATCGAACGAAACTTGTTCGAGGCGATGTGCGTGTAGAGACCATACGCGGCCATGACGCGCTGCCCTGCCGGCCCGGCGGTTTAAATCAGAACTTCACCTGCGGCGTCGCCTCGACCTCGGTGCGGCTGGCGCCGAGATCGAAGAACTCCTTCCGGGTGAAGCCGAACATGCCGGCGAACAGCGCGGCGGGCATCTGCTGGATGCCGGTGTTGTACTCCTGGACCGCGTTGTTGAAGAAGCGCCGGCTCGCCGCGATCTTGTTCTCGAGGTCGGAGAGCTCGCTGGCAAGCTGCTGGAAATTGGCATTGGCCTTGAGGTCGGGATAGGCCTCCGACAGCGCGATCAGCCGGCCGAGCGCGCCGGAGAGCTGGTTCTCCGCGGCGGACACCTGGGCCGGGCCCTGCGCCGACATCGCCGAATTGCGTGCCTTGATGACGTCGTCGAGCGTGCCGCGCTCGTGCGATGCATAGCCCTTCACCGTTTCAACCAGGTTCGGGATCAGGTCATGACGCTGCTTGAGCTGCACGTCGATATCGGCAAAGGCCTGGCCGACGCGCTGGCTCAGCGCCACCAGCCGATTATAGGCGCTGAAGGCGAACAGCACGAGGACGACGATGACGCCGAGAACGATCCAGCCGGTCGACATGGAGAACTCCTGAAGGGGATTGAGGCGGGCGCAGCCTAGACCAAATTGGCGCGGAGCGAGAGCCCCGGCGCAGAGGGAAGGTTAGACTTGGTCGGATCGGCAGCCATCCGAGTTCAAGGCAAAAGCGGGCAACGAGGTTAACTTTCGGACAGGACTGCATCGCCCCAGCGCCAACGCCGCGCATTCGCATAGGCGGGCTTGTCGCGGCGTGGCACCTTCGCAAGTTCGACGCCCTGCTCGGTGCAGAGCTTGGCCGTGATCTCGGCCTTGCCGATGTCCGGCGGCGCCAGCACGCGCGAGGCGCGTGTCCCCGGCGGCGTGCGGGTCAGGGCGACGTAGATGAACCTCTCGTCCTCGAACGGCACCTCGGCGCCCTTGACCTGGCGGTGCGCCTGCGAGCGCGGCAAACGTTGGGAGAAATGGCACCAGTCGGGTGCAATCAGCGGGCAGGGTCTTTCGTGCGGGCAGGGGGCGGCGACGAAGGCGCCCGCCGCGATCAGTTGCTGGCGCAGCGCGAGGATGCGGGCGTAGCCGGCCGGCGTGCCGGGCTCAATCACCACAAGCGCGTGACGTGCCTTTGCCCACATTGCCTCGGTCAGCTTGCGCTGGTCGCTCTCGCCGAGCTCGCCGATGATGTAGCTCGCAACGACGAGATCGGCTTGCGGGACTTCGGCGAGGTTCGCTCCGGCGTCGCCCGGCAGATAGCGGCAATCGGCCAGCCGCGTGCTGTCTTGCGCGAGCTCGAGCGCCAGCCGGCTCAGGGTCGCGTTGGCATCGAGCAGGGTGAAGGATTGCAGCGAGCCAAAAGCCTCTGCGGCGGCCCAGCTCGCGGTGCCCGGACCTGCGCCGACGTCGAGCAGTGTCTCAGGAGTGAAGTCCGGCGCGATTTCGGTCAGCGCGTTCAGGCTCGCGGCCACCGCTGCATAGGTCGCCGGCATGCGCGCCAGTGCATAGGCGAGCGCATCGGCCTCCGACTTGATCGTGCCGGAACCACCACCCGCGCGATAGGCGTTCGAGATCTTCTGTGATCGCTGTGCGGCATCGCTGCGCGAAAAGCCCTGGAGCTTGGCGTCGAGCGCGGCCTTGAGTTCGGCGGGAAGGGAAGGGGAGATCATCTTTCCAACGTCATGCCCCGCGCAGGCGGGGCATCCAGTATTCCGAGACAGCGCCGGTCGACCGAGAGGCCGCAGCGTGCTGGATCATCCGCCCAGCGCGCATTGCGCACAAGGCGAATGATGACGTCAATGGTTGCGGGTCGACCGCGTCACGCCACGTTCTGGTCGAGAATGTCCACGGCCTCTTGCAGGTTCACCGACACCAGCTGCGAGACGCCGCGCTCGGCCATGGTGACGCCGAACAGCCGGTTCATCCGCGCCATCGTGATCGGGTTATGCGTGATGATGACGAAGCGGGTGTCGGTCGAGCTGGTCATCTCGTGCAGCAAATTGCAGTAGCGCTCAACGTTGTGGTCGTCGAGCGGCGCGTCGACTTCGTCCAGCACGCAGATCGGCGAGGGGTTGGTGAGGAACACCGCGAAGATCAGCGCCATTGCGGTCAGCGCCTGCTCGCCGCCCGAGAGTAGCGACAGCGTCTGCGGCTTCTTGCCCGGCGGCTTTGCGATGATCTCGAGGCCAGCTTCCAGTGGGTCGTCGCTCTCGATCAGGTGCAGCGCCGCCTCGCCGCCGCCGAACAGCTCGACGAACAGGCGCTTGAAGTGGTTGTTGACGACCTCGAACGAGGTCAGCAGCCGCTCGCGGGCCTCCTTGTTGAGGCTCTGGATGCCCTGGCGCAGCCGCTTGATGGCTTCGACGAGGTCGTCGCGCTCGGTGGTGAGGCCGGTGTGCTGGGTCTCGACCTCGCGCAGCTCTTCCTCGGCGCGCAGGTTCACCGCGCCCAGACGCTCGCGGTCGCGGCGCAGCTTCTCCAGGTCTTCCTCGGTCTCGCCGAGCGGTGGCAATTCCGCGCCGGGCTCGATCTCGGCAAGGCCGGCGACGGCCTGCGGCTCGACTTCGAGCATGTCGCGGATCTCGCGCTCGATGTCCTCGAGCCGACGCCGGGCGCCTTCCATGCGTTCTTCGGCGCGTGCGGTCGCCTCGCGTGCGCTCGACAGCGCTTCGAGGGTCAGCTTGGCCGCGCGATCGGTTTCCGCCATCGCCGTTTCCGCGGCGGCGAGCGCATCGGCGGCAACGCGGCGGTCGTTCTCGGCGTATTCGATCTCGGTGATCAGCGCGCTGCGCTTCTCGGCGAACACGGCCGGCGCGTTCTCGAGATCGCTGCGCTCGATCGAGACCTCGGTGATGCGGGCCTGGATGGTGTCGATATGGGAGGCCGCGCTGCCCTTGCGGTTCTGCCACTCGGTACGCTCGGCGACGATCGCCTGCACGCGGCGGTCGGCAAGCTCAGCCTCGCGCGCCAGCGCCTGGGCCTCGGCGCGGACCTGGGCGGCCATGCGGCGATGGCCTTCGATGTCGCTGCGGACCGCGGCGAGACGGGTCTCGGTGTCCTCGCTCGACGGCAGCTCGGAGATCGCAGCGGCGGCGTATTCGTGCGCGGCCTCGGCCTCGGCGCGGTCGGCGGCGAGGCGGGTATGCGCTTCGATCAGCGCGGATTTGCGGGCGGCGCGGCGGTTGATCTCGCGCTCGGCCGTGGCATGGCGCTCGCGTGCGGCGTTGAGCTCGCGCTGCGCGGCGCGCCAGGCTTCGCGGCTGGCAGCTTCCGTGCTGGCCGCCATCTGCAATTCGGCTTCGGCATTCTCCAGCGCCTGGCGTTTGATTTGCGCGTCGATGCGGGCCTGCTCCAGCTCGTTCTCGATGTCGACAAGGCGCGCGCGCTCGGCAAGGCGCCGTGCCGCACCGGTCGGCGCGTGAGCCGCGGCGACGAAGCCGTCCCAGCGCCAGACGTCACCCTCGGGCGAGACCAGCCGCTGGCCGGTCTTGAGCTGCGACACTAGCTCGGCACCGCGCTCGCGCGGCACCACGCCGATCTGCGCCAGGCGGCGCGCCAGCTCAGCCGGCGCCTGCACGTGATTGGCGAGCGGGACCACGCCCTCGGGCAGCTCCGGATCGCCCTCGGTGACGCCGGCATTGGTCCAGCGCATCGGCGCCGACGGATCGACCGGCGCGTCGAGATCGTCGCCGAGCGCGGCGCCGATTGCCTTTTCAAAGCCCTTGTCGACGGTGATGCCGTCGATGATCGGCGGCCAGAGGTTCTTGGTCTCGCCGTTGACGATCTTGGAGATGGTGCGCGCTTCGGTCTCGAGCCGCTGCACGCGCTTGTCGGCCTCGTTCAGCGGCGAGCGCGAGGATTCCAGCGTCTGGCGCGCGGCGACGTGGGCGGCCTCGCTCGCCTGCGCGGCGGCTTCCGAAGCGGCGAGCGTCTGCTCCGCGTTCTCGACCGTGGCGGTCAGCTCGTCGAGATCGCCGAAGCCGCCGGTCTCGTCGGCGAGCTTCTGCTCTTCCGCGGCGACATTCGCGAGCTCCTGGTCCAGCCGGGCTAGCTTGTCGCGGTGGGTGCGGACATTGGCCTCGAGCTGATTGCGCTTGGCGGTGAGGTCGGCGAGCTCCGTTGTGAGCTCGGAGAATCGTTGCTCGACTTCGGTCAGCGTCGCCTCGGCCTCGGCCACGCGCTCGTCGACGCCTGAGCGCTTCTCGACGCGCGACTTGATCTCTTCCTTCAGCTCGGCATCCTCGGTGTCGAGCCGCTCGAGTGCGACGTCGGCATCCATGGTCTGCTGCTGGGCGCGGGAGATGTCGCCTTCGAACTGCGCCAGCCGGCGCTCGAGCTCGGCGACGCGCTCCTTGGCGCGCTCTTCCTCGCGGTCGAGCAGTTCGCGGGCGTTGGTCAGACGTTGCAGGCCTGCGGCTGCGCGCGCTTCTGCATCGCGCAGTGCCGGCATTTCGGCGGCGCGGATCGCCTGGATGCGCGCGGCCTCGGCCTGGTGCTGGGTGCGCTCGGCCATCTCGCGCACGGCGAGATCATGGGTCTGGCCGGAATCGTTGACCTCGGCATGGGCCCCGACCCAGCGCAGATGGAATAGGGTCGCTTCAGCCTTGCGGACCTTGGACGCGACCTCGCGATAGCGCACGGCCTGGCGGGCCTGCTTCTTGAGGCCTTCGACCTGGCTGGCGAGCTGGCCGATCACGTCCTCGACGCGGGTAAGGTTGGTTTCGGCCGCCTTCAGCCGCAGCTCGGCTTCGTGGCGGCGGGCATGCAGGCCGGCGACGCCGGCGGCGTCTTCCAGCACGCGGCGGCGTTGCTCGGGCTTGGCCTGGATGATCTCGCCGATCTTGCCCTGGTGGACGAGGGCGGGCGAGCGCGCGCCGGTGGCGGCGTCCGCGAACAGGATCTGCACGTCACGGGCGCGCACGTCGCGGCCGTTGATGCGGTAGACCGAGCCCGCCTCGCGCTCGATGCGGCGGGAGATTTCCAGAAGCTGGCTGTCGTTCATCGCCGCCGGCGCGGTGCGATCAGCATTGTCGATCGTCATCGTCACTTCGGCGTGGTTGCGCGCGGGACGGTTGCCGGAGCCGGCGAAGATCACCGCGTCCATGTCGGCGGCGCGCAATGATTTGTACGAGGTCTCGCCCATCGCCCAGCGCAGCGCCTCGACCAGATTCGACTTGCCGCAGCCGTTGGGGCCGACCACGCCGGTGAGGCCGGGCTCGATGACGAAGTCGGTCGGCTCAACGAAAGACTTGAAGCCGTGAAGGCGCAGGCGGGTGATCTTCATAAGCACGCATCTCTGTTGGCAGGCGCGAATCCCCCTGCCCGGACAATACCATGGAAGGCAATGTCGCTCTCTGGGTGAGTCGCGCGAGGCGGCTCATGCGGCTGGACAATGGCCGTGGTGCGCCGTGAGGGCAACCGGCGAAAGCCGCTTTTCCCAAGGGATTTATGCCGGGAAAGATACGGCTTTGGAGCCCGCGAATCAGGAGCGAGGCGTGAGAATCAGCTCTTCAGCAGCGAGTTGATCTTCTTCGCGAATTCCTCGAACGAGGTCTCGCCCTTGATCTTCTCGCCGTTGATGAAGAAGGTCGGAGTCGAATCGACCTTCAGAACGTCGCTGGCATATTTCTGGTCGGCGGCGATCTTGTCGAGTAGCGCCTGGTCCTTCAGGCAGGCCTCGACCTGCTGCTGGGTGAGCCCGGCCTGCTTGCCGATCCGCGTCAAGGTCTCCGTGGTGTTCTTCATTACCCAGTCGTTCTGCTGGCGGAACAGCATGTCGGTGACCGCAAAGTATTTCGGCGCGTCGCCATTGGCTATGCAGCGCGACAGCATCGAGCCGGCGGCGGCCTTGATGTCCAGCGGGAACTCGCGGAAGACGTAACGGACCTTGCCGGTGTCGATGTATTCCGACTTGATCTTGGGGAACACCTGCTCGCTGAAGGCGGCACAGTGCGGGCAGGTCATCGAGGCGTATTCGGTGATGGTGACGGCGGCGTCCTTCGGGCCGAGCGCCATGTCGGGCAGCGACACGGGTTTTGCCACATCGCCAGCCGCCTGCGCCATGGCTTCAGGGATCATGGCCTCGGAGACGAACCGCAGCGGCGAGAGCCCGGCGAGCGCAGCAAGCCCGGTCAGCGACAGCATCGTGGTGAAGGCGCGGCGGGTGATGATCAAGGTCGGCTCCCGGATTGGTGTGGTCTTGCCCTACGGATCCTTTATCAAAGTTCCCGCTCGGGCGGCCTGTCGCTAGCTTGAAACGTCGTTTGAGGCAATGGCGGGCCGCAAGGACGGGTCCAGATTGGCGCCGGAATGAGGCTCAATTTCGCTTGATTGCGGCGCCGAGGCGCGCCAGCGCCGTCTTCAGTTGTTCATCTTCGATTTCGCCCAGGCTCTCCGCCACTTTGGCGACGGTCTTGGGGTCCGGCGGGGCGGGCCGCGCCGGCCGCCGGGCGCGGGACAGGGGAGCTTGGCGGAAGGCGAGCTTGCCGACCGCACTCCAGCCGAAGAAGCGGTTGACCCGCTCCAGGATCACGTGGGCTGAGTGCTGGATCTCCAGCGCCATCGGCCCCTCGACCCGCAGCACCAGCGTCGCCGGTTCCTGCGGCTGGCCCTCGACAGGCCGCGGCCATTGCATCTTGAGCGGTTCGGCATGAGCCGCGATCTCCGGCCCGGCAATCTGCGCCCAGCGCGTCACCAATTCGCGGGCGGCAAAGCCCTGCTTGGCATAGGCCTCGGCAAAGACGTCGTTGAGCAGCAGCGAGAGCGGCTTTGCGCTGATGGGGCCGGGCTTGATGGGGCGAAGCTTGGACATGGGCCCTTATAGCACTCAAGGGCGCGGACCACAGGCTCTACCGTCATGGCCGGGCATAGCCGTCCGAAGGACGGCGTCGCTTCCGCGCGCCTATGTCCCGACCGATCCACGTTCTTCGGCGAAGAAAGACGTGGATGCCCGCGACAAGCGCGGGCAGGACGTGGAGAGTTCGGTGCGTTGTCGTTACAGTAAAGTGCATGAGCCCCAAATCCGCCCTCAAGGCCACGTCGGAACCTGTTCTGCCGGAAACGTCGTTGCGACCGACACTGCTTCTCCAATGGTACGACCGCCACCGCCGCCGCCTGCCCTGGCGCGCGGTGCCCGGCGAGGCATCGGACCCCTACCGCGTCTGGCTATCCGAGATCATGCTGCAGCAGACCACGGTGAAGGCGGTCGGGCCCTATTTCGAGAAGTTCATCGCACGCTGGCCGGATGTCACGGCACTCGGCCGCGCCTCGCTGGATGACGTGCTGCGGATGTGGGCCGGGCTCGGCTATTACTCGCGCGCGCGCAACCTCCATACCTGCGCAGTCGCGGTGACGCGCGACCATGGCGGCGTATTTCCAAACACCGAGGAAGGGCTGCGCGCGCTGCCCGGGATCGGGCCCTACACCGCGGCGGCGATTGCCGCGATCGCCTTCGATCGCCGCACCATGCCGGTCGACGGCAATATCGAGCGGGTGGTGTCGCGGCTGTTTGCGGTCGAGGAGGAGTTGCCGCAGGCAAAACCGCTGATCCAGCAATTGGCGGCAACGCTGCTTGCCGAGTCCCGCTCAGGCGATAGCGCGCAGGCGCTGATGGATCTGGGCGCCTCCATCTGCACGCCGAAGAAGCCGGCCTGCTCATTGTGTCCGCTGCATGAGGACTGCACGGCGCGCGCGCGGGGCATCCAGCAAAGTTTTCCGCGCAAGGCGCCGAAGAAGAACGGAACGTTGCGGCGTGGTGCTGCCTTCGTCGCCACGCGCGGTGACGAGCTCCTGGTCCGCTCCCGCGCCGAAAAGGGCCTGCTCGGCGGCATGACCGAGGTGCCGGGCTCGGACTGGCTCGCCGGCCAGGACGACGCCCGGGCGAGGCAGCAGGCGCCGGAGCTGAAGGGGCTCTCGCGCTGGCAGCGCAAGCTGGGCGTCGTCACCCACGTGTTCACGCATTTCCCGCTGGAGCTAGTGGTTTACACGGCCAAGGCGCAAGCCCGCACGCGGGCACCAGAGGGCATGCGCTGGGTGCCGATCGCGACCCTTGCCGACGAAGCGCTGCCCAACGTCATGCGCAAGGTGATCGCGCACGCGCTGGGCCTCTCGCCGGCCGCATCCTCCTGACACCATGCTGGCAGCAGGGCTGCGCTAACAGCGGGGCGAAACGGAGATTTCGCATGGTCAAGACCGCTCTCGACAACTTCCGAAGGCCGCCCTGCGCCGAGCTGCTCGGATGGCAATTGCTCGATGCGCGCCCTGGAGACGGCTGGATCAAGCTCGGCTTCGAAGGCAAGCCCGAATTCTGCAACCCGGCGGGCTTCATCCAGGGCGGCATGCTGTCGGCCATGCTCGACGACACGATGGGGCCGGCCGTGCTGGTGATGAGCGAGGGCCGCCTCTACACCACCACCATCAGCATGACAGTGAACTTCCTCAGTCCCGCAAAACCCGGCCCGATCATCGCCGAGGCGACGGTGACGCAACTCGGCAAGACGATTGCATTCGTCGCGGCCAAGCTCATGAGCGAGGACGGCACCGTGCTGGCGACGGCAACCGCGAGCGAGCGTTTGCTGGAGGCGACGAGGGTGGTGCGGTAGGTTTCCGATCTCCCAACGCACTCCATTTCCCTTCTCCCCTTGTGGGAGAAGGTGGCATGGCCGCCTCCGGCGGCCGTTCTTAAGAACGCCGAAGCGAAGCTTCCGCTATGGCGCCGGATGAGGGGTGTCTCTCCGCGAATTCAAACTGTCAGAGATCGCGGAGACAGACCCCTCACCCGAGTAAGTCTGCGTCCACCAGCGTCGCTGCCCTCTCCCACAAGGGGCGAGGGCACATCGATGTGTATCTCGCTCGGTGTCAGATATCGAGCCGCGCACTCAGTTCTCCTTCTCCCCTTGTGGGAGAAGGTGGCGCGAAGCGCCGGATGAGGGGTTGGTTCAGCGAACTCAATTGCCAGAGATGTATTCGCGGAGAGAACCCCTCACCTGAGTGAGTCTGCATCTGGCGGCGTCGCTGCCCTCTCCCACAAGGGGCGAGGGCACATCAACGGGCATCTCGCCTCGTGCGAGAGTTTAAGTTCTCGCGCGCTCCACATCCGTCGTCGACACAATCGCAGGCCTCGCATTCAGCGCCTCGACCTGAAACCCCGCGACACGCTTGTAGTTCGCGGCGATGTCTTCCAGCTCCTGCTGCGACAATACGTCGGTGACGACATCGTAGCCGCCGGGCGCGCGCTCCTCGACCAGTTGCATGACCTGCTCGGGGCCGTTCTTGCGGTTGAGCAGGACGAGACTGGTGGTCGCGGGCCTCCGTTCGGCCTCATAGGCCACGAGCGCCGCATTGGTCGGTCCATGCGCGAGGATCTCGCGGGTGATGACGCGGGCATCAAGGATCGCCTGCGAGGCGCCGTTGGAGCCGACCGGATACATCGGATGCGCGGCGTCGCCCATCAGCGTGACGCGGCCGAAGGTCCACTGCGACACCGGATCGCGGTCGACCAGCGGATATTCGTAGGCGTGCGGACAGTTCTTGATCAGGCCGGGCACGTCGAGCCAGTCGAACTGCCAGCTCTCGAACCAGGGCAGAAACTCCTCGAGCCGCGCGGTGCGGTTATAATCCTCGCGCCGCCACTGGTAGGTCGGCGGCATGTGGCGCTCGGCAACCCAGTTGATGAGGTGATTGCCCGCGGCATCCGGCTGTTTCGAGATCGGGTAACAGACGAATTTCAGGATCTCGTGGCCGGCCATGATCATGGTGCGGCCGGACAGGAAGGCTTTTGACGGCGTGACGCCGCGCCAGAGGATGCGGCCGTTCCAGATCGGCGATCCCTCCTGCGGATAGAGCTTTTCTCGCGCGGCGGAATGGATGCCGTCGGCGGCGATCAGCAGTGTGCCGCCGTAAGTTCCTGCGGCCTTGCCGGTCGCCTTGTCGATGAAGTCGGCGCGCACGCCGTCGGCGGTCTCATTCCAGCCGGTCAAATGATGGCTGGTGAGAATGTTGTCGCGGCCGAGCCGCTCGATCGCGGTGTCGAGCAGGAGTTGCTGAAGCGTACCGCGATGGATCGAGAATTGCGGCCATTTGTAGCCGGCCTCCAGCCCGCGCGGCTCGCTCCAGATCGGCTTGCCGTGCTTGGAGAAATAGGCGAGCTCGCGGGTGCGCACGCCGCTGGCGTCGAGCTTGTCCATCAACCCGAGCTCAATCAGCTCTCGCACCGCATGCGGCAGCACGTTGATGCCGACGCCGAGGGGTTTCAGCTCGGCGACGCTCTCGAACACTTTTACGGGAACGCCGATTCCGTGCAGGCTGAGCGCAAGCGTCAGCCCGCCGATGCCGCCACCGGCGATGAGTACGGTCATGTCAGAACCCCTCCAATTGCAGGCGTCTTGGCACAGGGGGGCCGCGGTGGGCAACTGCGAAGAGGAGATCGTGCTATGGACCTTCGGGTCGACAGCCGTTAATTTCCAGCTTTTCCATGAGGTCCGACATGTTCAAGCTCTACTACGCCACCGGCACCTGCGCGCTCGCCACCTACATCACCCTGGAGGAGGCCGGCGCCGAGTACTCGGCCGAGCGGCTGAGCTTCAAGACGAACCAGCAAAACAGCCCGGACTATCTCGCGATCAACCCGAAGGGCCGCGTGCCGGCGCTGGTGACCGATCGCGGCGTCTTGACCGAGACGCCGGCGATGCTTGCCTATATCGCGCAAACCTTCCCCAAGGCGAAGCTCGCGCCGCTCGACGACCCCTTCGAATTCGCGCAGGTGCAGTCGTTCAACTCATACCTCTGCTCGACCGTGCACATCAACCACGCCCACAAGGTGCGAGGCGCGCGCTGGGCGAGTGAAGAGAGCTCGTTCGCCGACATGAAGGCGATGGTCCCGAAGACCATGGGCGCCTGCTTCGCGCTCATCGAGCAGAAGATGTTCAGGGGGCCATGGGTGATGGGCGAGCAGTACACGATCTGCGATCCCTACCTTTACACCCTGTCGACCTGGCTCGAAGGCGACAGCGTCGACATCAACGCGACGCCGAAGGTCGCGGATCACTTCAAGCGCATGTCGGATCGCCCCGCCGTGCGCAAGGTGATGGACGCGCAGACGGCGTGAGGCATCGCGGCGCCATATTCCCCTGTCGTCCCGGGCAAGCGTAAGCGCAGACCCGGGACCCATAACCCCAGGGAGCGGTTGTGGCGCGAAGGTGGTAACTCCGAGTCCCCGTAACCACTTCTTCCTGTGGCTATGGGTCCCGGATCGGCGCGCGCTTGGGGCGCGCTTGTCCGGGACGACACCGTGTTTGCTGAAGCTGCATCCTATCCGGCCTTCCGCTTCTCCAATTCCCGTCCCGTCTCCAGCATCAGCCGCCTCAGCCAGGTCGAGCCGGGGTCCATCTGCGCGCGGGTCGGGTAGAACATGAACTGCTCGTCGATGCCGGGATCGAGCGGCGGCGTCACGACGGCAAGCCCGAGCTGTTTTGCCAGCGCTGCGATCAGCCGGCGCGGGACGAAGGCGACGAGGTCGGTGCGGGCGGCGACATGCAGCGCTTCGAGATAGCCGGGGACGACGAGAGCAATGTGCCGCTCGATGCCCTTGCTGCGCAGCCAGGTGTCGATCAGGTCCTCCGGCTGGCCGCGGATGATCACGCCGACATGGCGCGCGGCCAGGAAAGTCTCGCGCCGCTTCAGCTTGGCACCGGCGGGATGGCCGCGCCGCACCGCCAGCGCGTCGCTGTCGGTGTAGAGCAGCTGGCGGTGAAAGCCCTTGAATGCGTTGCCGATCGAGATGACGAGGTCGATGGTGCGGGCGAACTCGGCGTGGAAGATCGCCGGTCCCCGCCACGGCACGACGTCGATGCGGACGTTGGGCGCGGCCTGCGTCACCTTCTCCATCAGCGGCGGCATCAATAGCTCGACCGCGAGGTCCGGCATCATCAGGCGGAATTGCCGCTCGCTGCGCGCAGCGTCGAATTCATCTGATACGAACAGCCCGCGCACCTGATCGAGCGCCTGCGCCAGCGGCGCGCGCAGTGCTAACGCCCGCGGCGTCAGCTCCATCCGCGCGCCGGCGCGCACCAGCAGCGGGTCGCCGAAGATGTCGCGCAGGCGCTGCAGCGCGTGGCTCGCGGCCGGTTGCGACAGGCCGATCCGCAAGGCGGCGCGGCTGACATTGACCTCGCGCAGTAGCGCGTCGAGCGCGGTCAGGAGATTGAGGTCGAGCGAATTCAAATTCATGGGGTGAATAGATAGCATATGACCTATCGATTTGAAGAATTTTGGTTCGGTGGCGATGATCTGCGCGATGTCACCACACGGAGATGCCGCCATGAGCGCGAGCGCCAACAAGAAACTGATGCAGGATATTTTCGCCGCCGCCGCCAACCCCGATCCGGCCGCACGCGACCGGGGGCTATTCACCACGAGCCTCGCCGATGACGCCAAATGGATCGTGACCGGCCAGTATTCCTGGTCGCGCACATTCTCGGGCAAGGAGTCGATCCTCAACGACCTGCACGGCTATGTGCGCACGCGGCTTCGCGACCGGACCCGAACGGTCGCGCACCGCTTCATCGCCGACGGCGACATCGTCGTCGTCGAGGCCAAGGGCGACAACGTCACGCCCGAGGGCGTGCGTTATGACAACGACTACTGCCTCGTGTTCCGCCTGGCGGACGGCAAGATCAAGGAGATCCGGGAGTATTGCGATTCAGTCCTCACGGAGCGGGCGCTGGGGCCGTTTCCGCAAACGGCCCTTAGCGCCGCGAACTGACGCGCTGACGAGCAACGCGGTGGCCGGCACCTGCGGCCTGCCATCGCGATGACGCGAGATTCCTGCGCATCTGCTTACAAAATCAGCAGATTTCGTCAGCTTTCCAGAAGTTCGTGCGAACAAGAGAAGGATACGATTAAGAAGTGTCGACCATTGTGTGCTTCGCAGCATGAGTGATCCCAGGGGCGATCCTGATGACTGCAAGGGTGACCGATGGCGAATACCGGAAGGCATTCGGCAGCCCTGATTTTCTTGCTTCTGGGTGGACAGTGGGAATGCCGAACTTTCGTTTGCGGATCAGAGGTCGTCTTTATGCCGGGTTTACGGCTCTCGTAGCGGTCGGGCTGGCCATGGCCGTGACCGCGGTCTGGAATCTCCGTGCGGTCCAGGATCAGGTCGCAAGACAATCCGCCCTTTCTGACAGTACCGCGCGGGTCTTGGAGATATCGACCCATCTGCAGGCGATCCAGCGGGCCAATCTGCGATACATTTACGACGGCAGCGAGCCTGCGATGAAGGAGGCTGCCGAACGCGAGACCGCGGCGACCGAGCTGTTGCAGGTCGGGGCGAAAGGCACGGCTTCCGAGGAGCGGCGGAAGCTCTACGACGGTCTCATCGCCGACATCGCGAAGATGCACGCCCTGCGTGACAATTTGGGCGACGCCGTCAATGAGGCGAGAACGGGCAAGGCGACGCTGCTGCCGAGCGGCGACGAATTGACCGTCAAGATGGGCAAGCTGGTCGATGTAGCGCGCGCAGCCGTCGATGAAGACACCGCGGCCCTCGTCGCGGACCTCGAATCCCGGCTCCTTCTTGTTCAAATCGCGAACTGGCGTTTCCTGGCCATGCGCGACGTCAAGGGGCCCGCCAACTTCAGAACAAATGTGGACAGGGCATCACAGCGGCTCGCCGCGCTCGAAAAGAGCCCACAGGCGGCGGAATTGCGAGCCACGCTCGCGCCGGTGAAGACCTCGCTCGGAATCTACAAATCCGCGTTCGAGACGACATCCGCCGCGATGCTTCAGGCCGACGAGATCTACCACAAGAACCTCGCGCCTCTCATTGTCGACAGCATCGGCAGGCTCAAGGCCGCGGAAACCACCTTGAAGAAGGACTACCGGGATTCGCGTAGCACCGCTGAAGCCGCGATCGCAGGCACGACGTCCGTTCAGGAAATCGCCGGCGGCCTCGCCATCCTGTTCGGCAGCATTGTTGCCTTCCTGATCGCCCGCAGCATCGTCGGGCCGCTCGCCGCGATGACGCGCGCGATGGGGCTGCTTGCCGGCGGCAATCTCGAAGTCGAGATTCCCGGACGCGGCAAGGCCGACGAGATCGGCGACATGGCGAAGGCGATCCAGGTGTTCAAGGACAGCATGGTCGAGACCGAGCGTCTGCGCCACGAGCAGATCGAGGTCGAGGCGCGGCAGGCGGAGAGCCGCAAGGCCGACATGGCCAGGCTCGCCGATCAGTTCGAGCAGGCGGTGGGCGAGATCGTCAACACCGTGTCCTCGGCTTCAGGCGAACTCGAAGCCTCCGCCGGCACGCTGACCGCGACCGCGGCGCGGGCCCAGGATCTGTCGACGGACGTCGCATTGGCTTCCCAGGAAGCGAGCGCCAACGTCCAGGCGGTGGCGTCCGCGACCGAAGAGCTCTCCTCCTCGGTCGGCGAGATCGCCCGCCAGGTGCAGGAATCGGCGCGAATCGCCGGCGAGGCTGTCGGCCAGGCGAGCCGGACCAACCAGCGGGTCGGCGAGCTCTCCAAGGCGGCCGCGCGGATTGGCGACGTGATCGAGCTGATCAGCACGATCGCCGGCCAGACCAACCTTTTGGCGCTGAACGCCACCATCGAGGCGGCGCGCGCGGGCGAGGCCGGCCGTGGATTTGCCGTGGTCGCCTCCGAGGTCAAGGCGCTGGCCGAGCAGACCGCAAAAGCCACGGGCGAAATCGCCCAGCAGGTCTCCGGCATCCAGGCGGCAACGGAGGAGTCGGTCGGCTCGATCCGGGAGATCAGCGGCACCATCGAGCGTCTCTCGGAAATCGCCTCGACCGTTGCGGCCGCCGTGGAACAGCAGGGCGCCGCCACGCAGGAGATCTCCCGCAACGTCCAGCAGGCCGCCCACGGCACCCAGCGGGTCTCGACCAATATCGGCGACGTGCAGCGCGGCGCATCCGAAACCGGCTCGGCTTCCTCACAGGTGCTGTCGGCGGCGCGCTCGCTGTCGGCCGACAGCAACCGGCTAAAGCAAGAGGTCGGCAAGTTCCTGAGCTCAATCCACGCCGCCTGACCGGCGCAGACGTCTCAAAAGCAAAAGTCCACGCGCATGCGCGTGGACTTGAAATCGTGCCGTCGCGGGATCAGGCCACTTTGGTCGTCATGTGCTTGAACATGTTGCCGCGGGCCTCGTCGTCCATCTCGGCCTTGAAGGTGAACTTGTCCTTCAAGGCGATCGCGCGTGCCGCCGCAGGCCGTGCCGAGATCTCGTCGACCAGGCGCTTCACGTTCGGATATCGCGCGAAGGCATCGTCGCCGAGCTTGAACGGCACCATCCGCGCCCAACCCCACAGCGCCATGTCGACGATCGAATAATCATCGCCGACCATATAGCGGCGGCCTTTGAGGTGACCGTCGAGAATCTTGTAGTGGCGATCGGTCTCGTATTGGTAGCGGTTATGGGCGTAGTCGTGGTTCTGGTCCTTGGGCGCGAAATGCTTGAAGTGCACGGCCTGACCCGAATACGGCCCGACGCCGGTCGCCACGAACATCAGCCAGGACAGTAATTCCGCGCGGTTTGAGGGCAGGAATTTGCCGGTCTTCTCGGCGAGATAGAGCAGGATGGCGTTCGAGTCGAAAACGATGGTGCCGTTGTCGTCGATCGCCGGCACCTTGCCGTTCGGATTGATCTTGAGGAATTCCGGCGCGAACTGCTCGCCCGTGCGGGTGTCGATCTTCACCGGCTCGAACGGCAGGCCGGTCTCTTCGAGATAAAGCGCGACCTTGGTCGGGTTCGGCGATCCGTTGAAGTAGAATTTGAGCATCGTTTGTCTCCTGTTGCCGGGCGCGAACGCAGCATCATCGCCGCGCAGGCGGCCCCTCTTGCCAAAAGCTTGTCCGGGAGCGCAACCGACGAGTTTGCCGGGTGGCATCTGCGCGCCGCGCAGATCAGCCGGGATAGACGAGGCCGATTGCCGCCGCGATGACCATGGCAGCGCCGACGGCCTCGAGCCGCAAGGCCAGCCGCGTCGCCGTGTGCATATTGGACGCTTGCGTTGCTCGTTCCGATCCCCGCGCATAGCCGTGAACGATGACGTCGTGATTGAAATTGTCGTGGGCTTCGTTGCTGCTGGCCAGTCCAACGCAGATTACGAGCACGCCGAAGAGGGCGAGGCCGAAAAAACCGAGCAGGCCGATCAGGAACATCGGAAACATGCCGATCAGGAAGATCGGCAGCAGCGGCACCAGCAGCAATGTCTCGGACTGTCGTCGCATGGGAGCCGGCCGGTCGGGGCGGAAGCAATGATTCTATCGCAGTTCCAGCGGCGGCGGTGTTCAACAAGTCGTCATTCCCTGGCGCGAGCAAAGCGAGCGAGCCCGGAATCCATCGAACGTCTGAACATGCGGTCCAATGGATTCTCAAATGCGCAATTGCGCATCGTAGTTCTCGCTTGGCGAGCCCCGGAATGACGGGAGATAGAGACGCTACTCCGCCGCCATGCCGGCGCGGATCTCGGCGCGCAGCTCGTCGATCAGCTTGAGGCCCTTCTTGGTCTCGACGTGCCAGAAGGTCCAGCCGTTGCAGGCGGCCGAACCCTGCGCCACTGCACCCATGCGGTGGATCGAGCCCACCTTGTCCCCGAGCATGATGGCGCCGTCGGCGCGGACCAACGCCCCTAACTTCTTCTTGGCGTCGAACAGTTTCGTGCCGGGCATGATCATGCCGCGCTCGATCAATTCGGAGAACGCGACCCGCGGCGCTTCGCGCGCGGTCATGAACGGGGCGAGGCTGTCCTCCGGCAGCGGCTCGACCGCGGCGATGCGCATCTCGGCCGCCTTGCCGTAGGCCTTGTCGCGCTCGAAGCCGATATAGGAGCGGCCGAGACGCTTGGCGACCGCGCCGGTGGTGCCGGTGCCGTTGAAGGGATCGATCACGAGATCGCCGGGTCTTGACGACGACAGCAGCACGCGCGCGAGCAGGCCTTCCGGCTTCTGCGTCGGATGAACTTTCTTGCCGTCGGCACCCTTGAGGCGCTCCTCGCCGGTGCAGAGCGGAATCAGCCAGTCCGAGCGCGCCTGCACGTCCTCGTTGGCCGCCTTCAGCGCTTCGTAGTTGAACGTGTAGCCCTTGGCCTTCTCGTCGCGCGCGGCCCAGATCATGGTCTCGTGCGCGTTGGTGAAGCGGCGGCCGCGGAAATTCGGCATCGGGTTGGTCTTGCGCCAGACGATGTCGTTCAGGAGCCAGAAGCCGAGATCCTGCATGATCGCGCCGACGCGGAAGATGTTGTGATAGGAACCGATCACCCAGATCGTCGCCGACGGCTTCATCGCGCGGCGGGCGGCGAGCAGCCAGGCGCGGGTGAAATCGTCATAAGCCGAAAACGAATCGAATTTGTCCCAGTCGTCATTGACGGCATCGACGTGGGATTCGTCGGGACGCTTGAGATCGCCCTTGAGCTGGAGGTTGTAGGGCGGATCGGCGAACACGAGGTCGACCGAACCGGCCTGAAGCTTCGACATCTCGGCGACGCAATCGCCGAGGACGATGCGATGCGATGCGGATTCAAAATTTGTGCGGGGCGCCCTTGCAGACGCCCCGCGACGCGACTCTACCATGACTCAAGAACTCTGACTCAGGCGACGCTGTCGGCGACGCGGGACCAAACAACCGACTGACCGTTACATTGAAGCGGCAAAGTAAAAATCGACTTAACCCGCTGCTTTTGTGAGCAGGCACCGCATCGCGCGTTGCGCCCGGTTTGTTGCGCGCATTCTCCGTGTTTTACAGTGTATTTCGCACTTCTTCGCGTTGCGGGAGCAGCTCAACCCCTAGAAAGACTGCAATTTCTCTCGGAAAAAATTGCACGACCCTCGGAAAATATTGCTGGCATCGGCGCGCTGTCGCACTAGGCAATTTTTGCCGAGCACGATATTGATCAATGCAACGGAAATTTTACATGTGTGGCCGTTGGGCTTTCGCGCTTGTGCGCCCAGATGATGCCGGCAAGGACTGAGGGAAACCGCCATGCGCTACGATGATTTCCGCCGCAGCGACGACATCGAGGATCGTCGCGACGATGGCGGCGGCGGTGGTGGAGGAGGCGGGTTCGGCCTGCCCATGGGCGGCGGCGGGCTCGGCATCGGCACTGTCATCGTGCTCGGCCTGATCGGCTACGCCTTCGGCATCGATCCGCGCATCCTGATCGGCGGTGCCGAGATCCTCACCGGCGGCGGCCAGGCGCCGACCTACCAGACCGATCGGCAGGCGTCCTCGGGCAAGCGCGGCGCGCCGACCGACGAGATGGGCAGCATGATCTCCGGCGTGTTGGGCGAGATCGACGATCGCTGGAGCGAGATCTTCCAGGCCAGCGGCCAGAACTACACCGGGCCAAAGATCGTGCTGTTCCGCAACGCCACCAATGGCGGCCGCTGCGGCATGGCGCAGTCGGCGATGGGCCCGTTCTATTGTCCGCCGGACCGCACCATCTTTCTCGACACAGGCTTCTTCCGCGAGGTCGAGACGCGCTTCCGCGGCTGCTCCGGCAATGCCTGCAAGTTCACCGCCGCTTACATCATCGCACATGAGGCCGGCCATCACATCCAGAACCTGCTCGGCATCATTCCGCGGGTGACGCGGCTGCAACAGCAGGCCGGCAGCAAGGCCGAGGCCAATGCGCTGCAGGTCAAGGTGGAGCTCCAGGCCGACTGCCTGTCGGGCGTCTGGGTCAACCGCGAGGAGAAGAAGCGTCCGGGCTTCCTCGAGGCTGGCGACATCGATGCAGCGCTGACTACGGCGACCGCGATCGGCGACGACACGCTGCAGCGCCAGGCCACCGGCAGGGTGGTGCCTGACTCCTTCACCCACGGCTCGGCCGCGCAACGCAAGCAATGGTTCATGACCGGCTATAAACAGGGCACGGTGCAGGGCTGCAACACGTTCGGCGCCGGGGCGTTGTAGACTGGCCGTACGTCATCCCCGGACCCTCCGGCCCATCCTTCGAGGCGCGCAAGGGCGCGCACCTCAGGATGACGCCGGTGGATGGGCAAGGAGGTATCAAGCGATGGCATCGATCGACGAGTCAAAACAGTTCGTCCCCCTCAACATCGCGGTGCTCACAGTCTCCGACACGCGCGCACTCGCTGACGACAAGTCGGGCCAGACGCTCGTTGACCGCCTCACGGGCGCGGGCCATCTCCTCGCCGCGCGCGCGATCGTTACCGACGACATCGAGGCGATCCGCGCCGTCATCCGCCGCTGGATCGCCGACGCCGGTGTCGATGTCGTCATCACCACCGGCGGCACCGGTTTTACCGGGCGCGACGTTACGCCCGAGGCGATCGAGCCGTTATTCGAGAAGCGCATGGACGGCTTCTCGATCGCGTTCCACATGTTGAGCCACGCCAAGATCGGGACCTCGACGATCCAGAGCCGCGCCACCGCGGGCGTCGCGGGCGCGACCTACATCTTCTGTCTCCCCGGTTCTCCGGGCGCCTGCCGCGACGGCTGGGACGGCATCCTCGCCGCCCAACTCGACTACCGCACGCGCCCCTGCAACTTCGTCGAGATCATGCCGCGGCTGGATGAGCATCTGCGAAGGGCGAAGGCAAAAGGCGCGACGGTGTAGTTGCGGGCGCTATTTCTTCCCTTCTCCCCTTGTGGGAGAAGGTGGCATAGGCGGCCTTCGGCCGCCGTTCTTAAGAACGCCGAAGCCAAGCTTCGGCTACGGCGCCGGATGAGGGGTCTCTCTTCGCAAGTGCAAGATTGAGTTCGCGGAGATAGACCCCTCACCCGAGTGAGTTCGCGTCTCGCTGCGGAGCTGCCCTCTCCCACAAGGGGCGAGGGCACAATAATGCGCATCTCACCCGTTGCGGAATCATCAGAGATCCCGCTCCCAGGTCTCGCCGATCAGGTTCTGGCCAAAACTGCGGTGCGGTTCGGTGGCGACGAGCTTGAAGCCGGCGCCTTCATAGATGTGCCGTGCGGCAACGAGTATGCTCTGCGTCCACAGCGTCATTCGCCGATAGCCGCAGGCGCGCGCGAAGGTGACGCATTCGGCCACCAGCCGCTGGCCGAGGCCCTGGCCGCGCGCCGCCGGATCGAGCAGCAGCAGGCGCAGCTTGGCGACATCGTCGCTCGCCTTGACCAGAAACACCGAGCCGACCGGGCGGCCCTCGATGTCGGCGATCCAGCAGCGCTCGCGCGAGGCGTCGTAGGAGGTCATGTATTTGGCGACGATCTCGGCCACCAGCGCCTCGAAGCCGGAATTGAAGCCATATTCGCTGGCGTAAAGCGCGCCGTGGCTCTGCACCACCCAGCCCATGTCGCCGGGACGGGGATCGCGCAAGATCGCGCGCGGGGGCGGCGTGCGCGGCAGACCGAGCAGCCGCTCGATCGTCTCCATCGCGCCGGTCAGCCGCCTGCGGTCCTCGGCCGGCAGGGCTCGCAGCATCGCGGCGACGTCCTCCTGCGTCACGCTCTCGAGCCTTGCGAAGGCCTGGCGGCCCTTCGCGGTCAGGCTCAGCTGGTATTGCCGGCGGTCGGTTGCGAGCGGTTTGCGTACGATCAGCCCGCTCTCGTCGAAGTTCTGCACAATGCGGCTGAGATAGCCGGCATCGAGCCCAAGGGCGACGCCGATCTCCTTGGCCGACTGCTCGCCGCCAGTTTCTTTACCACCATGCGCGAGTTCGTAGAGCACGCGCGCCTCGCTGAGCGAGAACGGGGTCTTCAGGAGCTGCTGGTCGAGCACGCCGAGCTTGCGGGTGTAGAAGCGGTTGAAGGCGCGAACCGCCTGAACCTGGTTATCGCAGACCTGATCGGTCGCAGAACTTGATGTTGAAGGGCTTGCTGGCATGGGGTACCTCAATACTTGCCATTGTCAATCAAGTGTTTGACTTTGGCAAGTATCTTGGTTTGGCTCACCCCACCATGACGATCCGGCTGCGCAGCATGGTCCGGGAGGAGCGGCCGAGCCGCCGCAAAAGCCGCGCCTCGGAACGGCGCGCCTGGGGCGGGTAGCCGCCGATCCGGTCATAGTGATCACGCCCGATCAAAAGTCCCTGATCGCCCAGCGGGCCGATCAGCTTGCGCGCCACCGCGCGAAGCATGTGGCGGAATCCGGTATCGCTGTAAGGCGAGCGTGCATAGCGGAACACCGCCGCGCGATCCCGGCCGCTCGTCGAGACGGCCTGGATGAACTGGGTGGTTTCCTCGATCCAGCCGGTTTCAAGCACGGCGCCGGCGGGGAGGAACATCAGCCACGGCGAACGGGCCTGAAGCGCGCCGGCGGCAAGCGCGGCGCCCGGCGAGGACCCTTCGTAGCCGATGAAACGGCAGCCAGCGACATCGGCAACGCGCTCGATGACGCCGTTGCGGGTGCCGTCGACCAGGAGGACCTCCCGGATGACCCCCGCAGCGGCACCGGGTACCAGCGCGGCCAGAGTTGCGACCGCGGTCTGCTCGACGCCTTCGGTCGGAATGATGACGCTCAGCATGATCGAGGCTTCAGTCTCTCAAATTCGGGAGAAGCGTAGTCTGTAATGATGTTGTCATAAACACGCTGCGGTTCCGAGCGCAACGTTCGACGGCGCTTTCGGCGTTTCAATGGTAAACCACCGCCAGTGATCAGCCAAATGTGTCGCGTACGGGTGACAAGATTGCCGAATGTTTCGGCAGGTGAGGGCGATGACGTAGGAAACCGGATATCGCTGTCGCGATTGTCGAGCATCGGCCGGTTATACGATCGCGAGCATTGACGTCTCGATCGGCGGCCTGGACAGGAAAAACCTGCAATGATGGAAAGCGGCCCTATCAAACAGGATGTTCGCGTGAACGCCGATCAACACTCCGTTGGCATGGCGCCAGCATCGGTGAAGCAGGACGCCGCGCCGGCGTTGCGGATCCGCGCATTGATGCTGGGCGACCGCATCAATGCCTCGGGGCTTGAGATCGGTACGCTGGTGTCCTCGGCGCCCGCGGCCTTCCGCGTCCACACGGGCCTTGCCGTGATCTTCCGTTACGGTGTCGTGGTGCTGATCGGGTTGCTCCCTTCGGAGGAAAAGATCCTCATCGACAGCCTGAAGCCGCGGGTGATCGGCGCGTTCAGCCCCTACGAGGAGGAGACTGCGCAGGCGCAGCTCTGCAACGACGAGAACGCCGAGGCGATCCAGCCGGGCGGGCCGATCTGCCTGGCCAAATTCTCCGACGACCGGCTGCTGCTGGTTGCGGACGCGCTCGCCAAGAGCACCTCGCTGGCGCGCGACGAGCGGCGCGTCGCCGCCGTATTTGACGTCATCGAGCCCTTTGCGCGGGAGCTCGCCGAGCGCGGCCGCACTCCGCGCCGGCGCAAGGGCATTTTGCAGCTGATCGGTAACGCGCTGCTGGTGCAGCAGCGCGTCGCCGGCCGTGTTGCGATTGCCGAGAAACCCGACGTGCTCTGGGAGAAGCCCGAGCTCGACCGGCTCTATTCCCGTCTCGAGGACGAGTACGAATTGAAGGAGCGTCTCGACACCCTCGAGCGCAAGCTCACCGCCGTATCGGAGACCGCCAACGCGCTCACCGACATCATCGATACCCAGCGCTCGCTGCGGCTCGAAGTGGCCGTGGTGGTGCTGATCGTGATCGAAGTCGCGATCGGCTGTTTCCAGATATGGTCGGGGACGCATTAGAGCGCGGGGTGTCAGGGCATGCGTGCCGCTGGATCGATCCAATCCGCAAGCAAGCTGCGCGTTACTGTGCCCTCGCCCTTGTGGGAGAGGGCAGCGACGCAAGGAGAACGATCTCGCTCGGGTGGGGGTCTGTCCCCGCGCTCGCATGATGCATTGTGATACGCTGCTGTTGCGGCATTCTTCGTCATTGCGAGCGCAGCGAAGCAATCCAGAATCCCGCCGCAGAGCCAGTCTGGATTGCTTCGCTTCGCTAGGAAGAAACGACTGATGATTGGGCGTCAGGCGGCCTCCGCGATGGGCT
>NZ_VSTH01000101.1 GCF_008123965.1 Bradyrhizobium hipponense
ATTCTGGGTGAGGCAATGCGAGGGTCAAATTTGCAAGCCGATTGACACCTGTCCCAGGCATTTCGCCGGAGAAGCCGTTGAGCTCCGAACAATTGTGCGGCCTGCCAAACTAGCGCACCGCAGTGCCCGCGCAGATGTTTACGTACGGTCGATCGCCTGTATCCGCTGCCAGCCAGAGATCAGGGGCGACCCTTACCTGTAAGTACCCGCCGGATGAGACAGCATCTACCATCCGTTGTCGGCTGGAGGCTTTTCTCGACGCGTCAACAGCGGGAAACTCGCAAGGGGAGAGGCCGACCGCAGTTTTGCTGAGGTGGGCCGTGGATATTCTGTGGAGCCGCCGACGTCCAAGCCATGGCGAGTGCATGTTGTTTGCGGTGCCGCCCTTAAAAAAGGGCCACTCCGAAGGAGTGGCCCACCGAGTCAGGGAGGAAAACGCCCCCTACGGAGGCCTCTGGGATCAGGCCGCAGCCTGTTCGATCGGTGAGAAGGGAAGGCCGAGACTCTCGGCGACAGCCTTATAGGTTAGCCGCCCTCGATAGACGTTCAGACCTGCCCGCAGGTGAGGATTTTCGAGCACAGCCGCAAATCCTTTGTTGGCGAGTGCCAAGCCGAAAGGAAGCGTGGCGTTGTTTAATGCCTGGCTTGAGGTGAGCGGGACAGCTCCGGGCATATTTGCAACGCAATAGTGGATAACGCCATCCACCTCGTAGGTTGGATCAGCATGCGTCGTAGCCCGCGAGGTCTCAAAGCATCCGCCCTGATCGATAGCCACGTCCAAGATCACAGAGCCTTTGCGCATCGAGCTCAACATGCTGCGGCTGACAAGTTTCGGCGCGCTCGCGCCCGGAACGAGAACGGCACCGATGACGACGTCCGCCGCAAATACCTCCTCTTCAAGAGATTCTATAGTTGAGAATCTGGTACGAACTCTCCCGTTGAATACCTCGTCGAGTTCGCGAAGCCGAGGAATCGAACGATCCAGGATGGTAACCTCAGCTCCGAGCCCCACTGCCATCCGGGCCGCGTGAGTGCCGACAACTCCCCCTCCGATCACCACGATGCGCGCGGGTTGCACCCCGGGTACGCCGCCAATCAGCAATCCTCGTCCGCCAGCGGACCGCTTCAGCGCCGCACCCGCTGCCTCAATCGCAAGCCTCCCCGCAACTTCACTCATCGGAGCAAGCAAGGGAAGCCCACCCTGCGCGTCAGTGACCGTTTCATAAGCAATTGCGGTGCAGCCCGATTTGATGAGGCCTTTGGCCTGCTCCGGATCTGGAGCTAGATGGAGGTAAGTGAAAAGGATCTGGTTTTCGCGCAGTTGTGTCCATTCGGAGGGTTGTGGTTCCTTGACCTTCACCACCATTTCGCTCGACGCGAACACCTCGCGAGCAGATGCCGCGACGGTAGCGCCAGCTTTGCGATAGGCATCATCTGTGGCGCCAATCCCCGCACCGGCATTCGTCTCAACCAAGACGCTGTGGCCGGCCGCGACGTACTCGCGAACGGTCCCAGGCGTCAGCCCCACGCGGTATTCGTGTGTCTTTATTTCCTTGGGAATGCCGACCTTCATTGCAGTCTCCTTGGCGAGCGGCTCTTTGTAGTCGGAAGAGCGGTACGAACCTCCAACCCGGATGCCTAAATAGCGCAGTAATCCATCAATCTTCTCGGTACCGTTGCAGGATTTCGAACAGCGGACGCGGAGCAGGCAGAGCTAGCACCCGTGACCGCCAGGAGATGGCTAATCACCCCTCGCGATCACACTGATCTACGCTCGAAGACGCCGACTTCTTCCTTGTTTTGCCCCTTTCGCAGTAATGCTCGATTCTGATACTGCGAGTAGCGCTTATGAGGGAGGCCCGCGGGTTCATCAACGATGGATCGGGTTTTTCAGAACTTTGCTGAGCGATTGACTGCAAGCTCACACCCAGATGAAGCTCAGCAGAGCATGGCCGATGTCACCGCTGCGCTGAGATTATCTTACTTCGCATATCTTGCATTACCCAGTAGGGCCGGCGGCGTCCCGAACCTAATCTCGACATATCCATCTTCCTGGACCGGTCTTTATCTGCGGCGTGGGTACGACTCCGTCGATCCGGTGGTACGCCGGGCGATCCGCCAGCCTAAACCGTTCCGGTGGGGCCTTGGAATCGAAGAGCACAATCGGTCGGCTTCAGAACGCACGTTGTTCGAAGAGGCGGCCCAATTTGGAATTCGCTGCGGATTTACATTCCCGATCCACGATGACCGGGGCGCGATCGCCGCTTTGAGCTTTGCGACGGACGAGCATCGCACGGTTTTCGACCGCTCGTTACTCGAGCACGCACACAGCCTGCGGCTCATCGCATGGTTCTTCCATTCACACGCGAAGCGGTTTTGGACGATTGATCGCATGGTCGGCGGGGTGGTGCTGTCTCCTCGCGAGTACGAATGTCTCGAATGGTCCGCGCGCGGAAAATCTGCCGGAGAGATCGGGATCATTCTCAGCATCTCCGAGCGAACGGCGGGATTTCACCTGGACAACGCCCGTGCGAAGCTCGGGGTCCGCTCGCTTCGTCAAGCTATCGTGTTGCTAACCGAATCAAAATCTCGAAAATAAAAACTCCGCCCACACCTGTGCAACTGCACAGGTATGCTTCGCTAGCCCTCTTTGCTTATTCTCCCAGCAAAGCAGGCAGGCAGTATGATTCAGCTTATCACCCCCGAGTACTACGGTGAGTTCGTTCACGAGCTCGCCGAGATGCACCGGCTGCGCTATCGCGTTTTCAAACAGCGACTGGACTGGAACGTCGAGATCAGCGGCGACATGGAGATCGACGAGTTTGATGTCCTTCGACCGGTGCATCTCCTGAACCGCTCTCCTGCCGGACATATTCAGGGTGGCGTCCGGCTTCTACCATCGACCGGCTCAACCATGCTGAGGGACACCTTTCCGATTCTTCTCGACGGGCAGCCGGCGCCCCGAAGTTGGCAGATATGGGAAAGCAGCCGATTTGCGCTCGATCTTCCTCCGGATGCACCGAAAGCGAGTGGCGGACTTGCTGCCGCCACTTACGAGCTGTTTGCGGGCATGATTGAGTTCGGCCTTTCCATCGAACTGACCGAAATCGTCACTGTCACCGACGCGCGGATGGAACGCATTCTTCGGCGCGCGGGCTGGCCCCTCCGCCCGATCGGAAAAGCTTGTCCTGTTGGAAATACCATAGCGATAGGCGGATTCCTCGAGGTATCGACCGGTGCCTTGGAGCGGATCCGCAAGATGGGGCGCATCGCGGGTCCGGTGCTCTGGGCTCCGGTCATCCGAGCGGCCGCGTAGGATTTTCAAAGCAAGACCAGTTGCGGCATCGCTCCCTATCGGGATCTCCGGTGAGCCTTAAAGATGCACAATTTCTTTCGATCAAGACCTTCTCTTCAGGCCCGCAAAGCGCTTGAACTGAAACATCTGAGATCGGCCGTTGCTGCGGCCGATTGCGGCAGCTTTCGTTCAGCCGCGGAGTTGCTGAACTCGCAACAGTCTAGCATCAGCCGGAGAATTGGCGAGATAGAACACCACTTGGGTATCGCTCTTTTTGAGCGTTATAGCGGAGGAGTTCGCCCAACGCGGGCCGGTTGCAACGTTCTTCGGCTGGCGAGGACTATTCTGGAAGAATTCGACGCACTCATCGCGACCGCGAGATCCGCTGACAACAGCGAAAGCGGGCAGCTGAGTGTCGGCTTCTGCCCTTCGCTTTCGCCAGGCAGTCTGCAACGCTCGCTGCTCGAGTTCAAACAAGCAGTCCCGCAGATCGAACTTGTCACAGTCGAGCGATCACGGACTCGCCTGGCAGCGGCCCTTCGCAACGGCGGTCTCGATGTCGTGATCGTCACAGGGAAGCTGCCGTTACTCGACAACAAAGCAATATCGTTATGGAGCGAGCGTGTTCTGGTCGCCTTACCCCATGATCATCCCCTCGCCCCGCGCGACACCATCTACTGGACGGACCTGCGCGGCGAGACGGTGCTGCTGAGCCATGACGATCCCGGAAATGACTTGGAAGAACTGTTGATTTCCAAGATCGTGTCGCCTGAGAATCGTCCTAAAATCGAGCGCCATGACGTCAGCCGCGGCATGATCAAGGGCCTGATCAGCATGAACACAGGAATCAGTCTTCTGCTAGAATCCGACACGGGCATCAACTATGCAGACCTCGTCTACCGCGAGCTGCGCGACGACGCCGGTCCGAGCCGCTTCGAGTTTTTGGCATACTGGCGAGCCGACAATGAAAATCCTGTCCTGACCGCCTTCCTCAAGTTGCTCTCGAAGCGCTATCCCTCACCTCCGCTCGGACGCTGACGCGCCCGTCGAGCCTTTCGGAAATTTCTGTCGGCTGTCATGAACCGCGCCAACATGGGTGCGATAAGCTTGGCAGGATCTCCGACCGGTTGTCCTGTCTCTTTCGCGAGGATATCGGCGTAGGCCACGAGATCCCGGTGGACGCTCGCCGGCAGTTCGTGCGTGACCTTAACCGGCTTGTCGTCTTCGATTGCTCCCAATTTCAATTTCGGCATGGTTCCTCATCCTCTGTATGGCTCGAGCACCAAGTCGCGGTTTACAATCACGCGCACTGGAAATCCCGGACGAATAGTCAACGTCGGCTGGATGTTGAGATTGCGACGAACCACCTGCTGGCCCATCTGATTGATCGAATCGCCTGCCCCGCGACGGAGCGCGGCGACGAGGTCGCTGTTGCTGTTAGCGGTATCGGCGCCGGAATTCACCTCGGTGCCCACAGCAAGCAGAGTCGAGAGCGCAGCCGCTCCCAACAGTTCCTTCCAATGATTGTCGACCTGGTCCTCAAGGCCGGAGTAGCCCGCCGCATCGGCACCAGGCTGGCGCTCCAGGACGATCGATCGGCCATTCGGCATGATGAGCCTCGTCCAGACCAGGAGCACGCGCGATTGTCCGAATGCAACCTGGCTGTCGTAAGTGCCGATGAGCCTTGCTCCTTGCGGGATAAGGCGAGCCCGCCCCGTAGGACTATCATACACCGCTTCCGTTATTTGCGCGGTGATCTGGCCTGGCAGATCGGAGCGGATTCCAGTGATGAGGGCAGCTGGAATAACGGTGCCAGCTTGAACCACAAAAGGCGAGGCCGGCTTCACCAAGCGGTCGGAGCTCGTTGTCCGCCTATCGACAGGTCCATTGACGAAAGCGAGTTTTCGATCCTGCGCGTTCTGGGCGAAGGCCTCATCGGAGGAGCTCGACGCCGTTGAAGGCGCCTCTCCCGGCGATGTCACCGCTGCCGGGGGCCGGACATTGGTGCTGGCAAAGACCTTGCTGATGCGCGCCGCCTCCGATTCCTGATTGACCCGCTGCTGTTCGGCATCAAGGCCAAGGGCACTCGATGAGGACGAGCCTTGGGCCGCAACGATTGGCCGGCCAAGATCGCCCGGCAAAGGCGGTCCAAGCCGTGGCACGTCCTTAGGCAACGCGGCATAGTCTTTGGGTAATGTCGTAACTTCATCGGCGACGTCGTGGTGGTCGGTCGAGTAAAGTTCTTCCGGAGCAGGCGCTTGCGATCTCCTGCCCTGCAGCGCCCAGAACGCGGCACCGCAGATGAAAACGAGGGCCACAGCGCTGCCCCCTGCAAGCACCTTGCGGGACAGGCGCGCTACCGGCGGCGGCGCGGCGCGGAGCCTCAGGCGTTCACCCAACTCTTCCGACGTCGCGGGCCGAGCAGCATTGTCACTTTGTCCATTCCCCTGATCAGTGTCGGTCACGAGGACCTCCCGTCAGTTCGCACAATCCGGACCTTCAGCTGGTGTTCCCCGCCCAATTTCAGTTCGGCGGCTGCGAAGAGACGGTCGACGATCAGCATGTTTCCAAAAGTGCGATAATTCATGAGTTCGGTGTCGCCATCAGGCCCGATGAGGAAGAGTGGCGGCATTTCGCCCTGACCGATACCTGCTGGGAATTCGATATAGACCTTGCGGCCGTCATCATAGGCATTGACGGGACGCCAAGGCGGACTGTCTCCTTCGATGCTGTAACGATAGCGGCGCTGTGTCAGATCCGGAATCATGGGTGTGGGCGGCAGACTTTTGCTACGCGATGCTCTGTCCTCGGGATAAAACCACGCGACCGATGGCATGTACGGCTTCTCGCGGGAGCGAAGCTCGATCAGGTAGGTGCGCCTGTCGGTGTTGACCACGAGGTTGGTCTCGATCGTAGGGCGGGTCGGTTTCACCATGATATGCACACGGCGCGTATCGCCGCTGCCGCTCTCGGTGTCGCCAACGACCCAGCGCACTGTATCTCCGGCGGCGACCGGCCCTGAGCCAATCAGCTGCTCGCCGGGCTCCAGCGCAATATCAGTGATCTGCCCGGGCGCGGCGTAGATCTGGTAAAGCGCGCCCGGACTGAAGGAAAACACCTGCACAGCATTGAAGTAGCCGGCCTTTCGGGGCTGCACCCGTGCGGCATCGTTTGCCGTTTCGATCCGCTCGACGGGCTCTTTGGCCTCGGCGTTTTTTCCGCCTCGCGCGGGCCGCCAGGCGGGCGGAACATGCAGCGGGCGCGGACGATCCTCGGCAAGCGCCGGCAGGTCTGGCAGCGGCGGGACCTCGCTGTCATAGCTGATCTGCGGAGGCTTGAAGACGGTGCAGCCGCCCAGGGTAGACACAGAGATCAGAAGAGCGAGCCCCAGGCTTGGCCGGACTCTCATTAAAACAAATACAAGAACTGATAGCATGGCTAGCCGAGCTCCTTCGACCAATTGATTGCGTTAACATAGATGCCGAGGGGGTTCTTCCGCAGGCGGTCGAGGTCGCGCGGCACTTCCACGATGATAGTGATGATCGCGCTCCACCGCTCAGTTGTGGCAAGCTGACCGTTGTCATAGCGGCGCTCGATCCAGGCTAAGCGAAAACTCTCGGGCGAGGCCCTGATGACGCTTGAGACCTCGATGGCAACTTGTGTCTTCCCGAGCTTGTCGAAAGGATTGTCGGTGCGGGCATAGTCATTGAGCGCGGCAGCGCCGCGATCGGTGACAAAATCGTAGGCGCGCAGCCAGTCCTGTCGTAGCACAATGGCGTCCAGCGGCAGGCCGCGTACATGCTCGATGAACCGCGCCAGGTGAAACGCGATTTGCGGATCAGTCGGTTGATAAGTGGCATTCGCGGGCGCGACAGTTTTCGCTTCGCCCAGCTGGTCAACTTCCACGACCCATGGCGTGACGGTCCCTTGGGCCGACTGCCAGACCAGGGCGCCGGCAAAGCCTGCGGAGAGAAACAGACAGGCAAAGGCCATCAGGCGCCAGTTCTTGGCCTGGACGCGCGCTGAGCCAATGCGGTCATCCCAGACTTGCGCGGCGCGCTGATAGGGCGTGACCGGCTCGGGCGTACGGCCATAGTGGACGGCCGATCGTTTGAACATGTTTTAACCTCAACACATGACTGAGATTGGGATTTCGGAAAGACGCGTCAGCGGTCCTCTTGCGAGAGATCGACCGACCCACCACTGCCACCGTGCTCGCTTGAGCGAACTGCCTGCGTCGCAGCTGATGCTCCATGACTGATCGTCTGGGCGCGCTTCATGCGGCGAACCCATGAAGGTGGACTTTCAGATGAAGAAGAGCTATTGCCGGCACCACCGCTCGTACCACCAGCTCCGGCAAAACGAGCGGCGAGGGAGCGCAATGGGCTTGCCGCAGTCGAGGCACCCGCCTCCGTCGCACCCGACAGTCCAGCTCCGCCAAAGGCGCCGCTCGTAAAAGCTCTCGCCCCGTTGGCGGCACCAACCGCCGCAGTGCCGGCCAACGCAGCGCCGGCTGAGGCAAGTCCGGCTCCGGCCGCCACCACACCACCGGCCGCAAGGCCCGCACCAATGGCTGAGCCCGCACCAAGCTGAGGCCCTCCGGAGACGATGCCGTTGGCAATACCAGGGCCGAAGATGCCGAGGCCCAACAAGGAAAGAGCGCCCAACACCAAAGCCATCGCATTCGCGATTGTGGGCTGGTTGCCGCCAAAGCCGGCCGTGAACTGCGAGAACAAGGTCGAGCCAATGCCGACGATCACGGCCAGAACCAAGACCTTCACGCCTGAAGAGATGACGTTTCCCAGGACCCGCTCCGCCGCAAAGGCTGTCTTTCCGAACAGGCCGAAGGGGATCAGCACAAAACCTGCAAGCGTGGTCAGCTTGAACTCGATGAGGGTGACGAAGAGCTGGATTGCCAAAATGAAGAAGGCCAGCAGCACGATGATCCAGGCGAACAGCAGAACCGCGATCTGGACAAAGTTTTCGAAGAAGCTGACGTAACCCATCAGGGAGGAGATCGAGTCCAGAATCGGCCGCCCGGCATCCAGCCCAACTTGCGCAATGCGACCTGGCCTTAAAAAATCTGCTGATGAAAGATTCGTGCCTGAGGCCTTAAGGCCTAGAGACGCAAAGCTTTCGAAGATGATGCGCGCGAGGTTGTTCCAATTGCCGATCAAGTATGCAAACACACTGACAAACAAGGTTTTCTTGACCAGACGGGCAATAATGTCCTCTTCGGTCCCCAACGACCAGAACAGGCCCGCAAGCGTTAGGTCGATTGCGGCAAGCGTGGTCGCGAGATATCCGACTTCGCCGCCCAAGAGACCAAACCCGGAATCGATATATCGCGTAAACGTCTCGAGGAACTGGTCGATGACGCCGGTGCTGGCCATAGGTCACTCACTTTGGGCAGGAACGGTGGGGTAGCCCGAAGGCAAGCGGCTGTTGTCCTTCGGCGGCACAGGTGACGCTGGCCCAGCGCTTGCAGGCTCGCTGTCCGAACGTGGTGAAAAGCTATCGTTTTTCTTGAGGAATTGCCGGCGCTGCTCGGCCCAGATCTTCTGGCATTCAAGAAGAGCGTCCCGCTGCTCGTAGGTGACGGCGCGGCAACGCTCGAGCTTGGCCGCCACGGGATTTTCCACGTGATCTAGCGCGGCACGCGACTGAGCTGTTTCGGTTTCGTTGTCACGGAGCCGGATTGCGCAGGCGGCAACGACGAGGACAGCGAGCGCCAAGGCGATCAAGGCAGGCAGCCGTTCAAATCGAGTGGTCATTAGTGGAACATCTGCACGGTTGTGGGTTGATAGGCTTGGCCTTGCTGAAGGAAGCGCCGGAGCTGCTCCCTGCCCTGATCTTGGGCCGCGGCACGTTGGGCTGACTCTAGAGATTGCGAGCGCCCTTGGGCTGCGACGGCGGCCGTCAGATCCGCAAGCTGCTGCGCCTGAAGTGCGATCAGCTGATTGCCGGCCTGGCTTGCCTGCAACGCGCCTGTCGCCCCTTGACTGGCCGTCACGAGCGCCGACAATTGCGTACGGTTGGTGTCGAGATTTCCGACAACGGTGGCCTGGACCCGCATGGCATCTTGGAGACCCGCCACCGAATTTTGCCAGCGCGCTTGGGCGTTGCCGATCAGCATCTGGTCGGACATGCTCACTGACGTGGGCGCGTAGGTGGTTGAGAATGCGCTGTCGATTTGCTGGACCTGGTAGCCAATTCTCTGCGCCTGAGCGAGAAGCTGCTGGGTGCGCTGAATCGATTGCTCGAGCTGCTGCAATGACGAGTACGGCAGATTTGCGAGATTCTTGGCCTGATTAACCAGCATCTGCGCCTGGTTCTGGAGCGAAGTGATCTGGTTGTTGATCTGCTGCAATTCGCGCGCGGCCGTCAGCACATTCTGCGCATAATTGTTCGGATCGAACACGATCCACTGCGCAGCGGCTTGCCGAGGCGCCCCGGAAGCAGCAATGGCGATCAAGCTCGCAGCGAGGGGGAAACGGAGCCGCCTCATGAGGTGCCTCCGTTCCTGGCAAGCTGCGGAATGAGATCGCAGGCCCAACCAAGGTCGCGCGCCTGCAGCCAACCCCTGACGAATTCCTCCCTTCCCTTCTCGGCTATCGCCCGCTCGATGAGCGCCTGGTCGGCTTTGGAAGACGCGGCCGTAAAGGCGAGCGCGATTTCGCCAAGGCCGAGTTCGAACAGTCGATTACCGCAGCGCGACTGGCAGTAGTAATCCCGTTTGGGTGTCGCGCGAGCGAGGATCTCGATCTGGCGGTCGTTCAGTCCAAAGCGCCGATAAATCGCGGTGATCTGTGGCTCGATCGCGCGGTCGTTCGGGAGCAGAATTCGGGTTGGACAGCTCTCGATCACCGCGGGCGCGATTTTCGACCCATCGATGTCCGCAAGCGACTGGGTCGCGAAAACGACGGAGGCGTTCTTCTTGCGCAGAGTCTTGAGCCATTCGCGAAGCTTCCCGGAAAACCCGGCATCATCGAGCGCGAGCCAGCCCTCATCGATGATAAGCAGCGTTGGACGGCCATCGAAACGATCCTCAATCCTGTGGAACAGGTAGGCGAGCACTGCCGAGGCGACGGGCGTCCCGATCAATCCGTCGGTCTCGAAGACCTGGACGGATGAATCCCCAAGCTGCTCACCTTCGCCATCCAAGAGCCGCTGATATGGCCCACCTAAGCAGTACGGGTGGAGTGCGCGCTTCAAGGCATTGGATTGGAGAAGAACGGAAAGTCCCGTGAGCGTACGCTCTTGAAGGGGAGCCGAGGCGAGTGACGCCAGGGCCGACCAAACGTGATCCTTGGTTTCGGGGCTGACATCGATCCGTTCACGGGCGAGAATCGAGGCAATCCATTCCGAGGCCCAGGCGCGCTCTGCGATATCATCGATGCGCGCAAGAGGCTGGAGAGCGACAAACTCACTGGTTTCGGTACCAATCGCGCCGCCGAGATCATGCCAGTCTCCTTCCATGGCGATGCTGGCTGCCCGGATCGACCCGCCGAAATCGAAGGCAAAGATCTGCGCATCGTCATAGCGGCGGAACTGCAGCGCCATGAGCGCGAGCAGAACCGACTTTCCGGCTCCCGTCGGCCCGACAATCAGCGTGTGCCCGACATCCCCAACATGCAGTGAAAACCGGAATGGGGTCGATCCCTCGGTCTTGCCGAAGAATAGCGGCGGCGCCTTCAAGTGGTGGTCCCTCACCTCACCGGCCCATACGGCCGAAAGCGGGATCATATGGGCGAGGTTCAAGGTGGAAAGCGGCGGCTGACGGACGTTGGCGTAAGTTTGTCCCGGCAGGCTGCCGAGCCAGGCTTCCACTGCATTAACTGTCTCCACCATGCAGGTGAAGTCCCGCCCCTGGATCGCTTTCTCGACGAGCCGCAGTTTTTCGTCGGCGGCGCCGCCATCCCTGTCCCAGACCGTGACCGTCGCTGTGACAAAGGCCTCACCGATCTGATCCGAGCCCAGTTCCTGAAGCGCGCTATCTGCATCAATCGCCTTGTTGTGAGCATCACTATCGAGAAGACTTGAAGCCTCATTCGTCATCACCTCCTTTAGGATCGCGGCGATCGACTTCCGCTTGGCGAACCATTGCCGTCGGATTCGGGTCAGGAGCCTTAAAGCATCCGCCTTGTCGAGCATGATGGCCCGGGTCGACCAGCGATATGGAAAGGGCAACCGATTGAGGTCGTCGAGAATCCCGGGGGTGGTCGCGGTCGGAAAGCCCACCACCGTCAGAACGCGCAAATGCGCCTCGCCCAGCATCGGCTCGAGTCCACCCGTGAGCGGCTGATCGGCAAGTAGCGCGTCGAGATACATGGGGATCTCAGGGACGCGAACCCGATGCCGCCTGGTCGAAATCGTCAAGTGCAGGTAGGTCAGCGTTGCCTCATCATCGAGCCAGCTGCATTCCGGCATAAACCCTTCCACAAGCTGCAAGACGCGGTTGGTCCGGTCGATGAAGCCGCCCAGCACCTCTCGTGCATCGGCGGCGCCCGTGCGATGACTGCCCTCGTACAGGAGCCGCTCAGCCATGGCGGCGCCCTCCGCTGGCGGCAAATAAAGGAAAGTCATGTAATAGCTCGATTCGAAATGAGCGCCTGTCTCTTCAAATTGCGCTTTCCGCTCCGCGTCGACCAGGCTTGACGCCGCATCCGGAAAAGTACTCGCAGGGTAAGCCCCGGCCGAATGACGCTGAGCCTCGACGAAAATCGCCCAGCCAGAACCTAGCCGTCGGAGCGCATTGTTCAGCCGGCCAGCGACGGCGACGAGTTCAGACGGAACGGCACTATCGAGATCTGGTCCACGGAACCTTGCCGTCCGCTGAAACGAGCCATCCTTGTTGAGAATGACGCCCCTATCGACCAGGGCCGCCCAAGGCAGGAAGTCGGCAAGGCGCGTGTTTGAACGGCGATATTCGGCAAGATTCATCATATGCAACTCTAGGAGCTGAGGTGGCCTGGAATGCGGACGTGCCGGCGCACGACTTCCACGAAATCGGGATCGCGTTTTGCGGCCCAGACGGCGGCCATGTGGCCGACGAACCAGAGGAGAAGGCCGGCAACCCAAAGGCGCAGCCCAAGACCGAGTGCCGCCGCTAACGTGCCGTTGGCGATCGCCACGACACGCGGCGCACCCCCCATCAGGATCGGTTCGGTGAGCGCACGATGAACGGGCGCGATAAAGCCTGCGACAGGCTCCTCCATCAGATCACCACGCCGCCGCCGAAGGAGAAGAAAGACAGAAAGAAGCTCGATGCCGCAAAGGCGATGGACAGACCGAACACGATCTGAACCAGGCGACGAAAGCCACCAGATGTGTCGCCAAATGCGAGCGAGAGCCCGGTCACGATGATAATGATGACGGCGATAATCTTGGCGACGGGACCCTCGACCGATTGTAAAATCTGATTGAGCGGCTGCTCCCACGGCATATTTGAGCCAGCGGCCCAAGCCGGGATACTGCTCAGCCAAAGGCTCACAATTGCTGTAGCCGGAATGCTGGCGCGGCGGAGAGATGAAGGCTTGCTCATGAGCGGTCTCCAATTGCAGAAAGGCTGTAATCACCTGATGCTCCTAAGCCGGTGACGCGGGCGAGCTCGCCCAAGCGGCGTTCGGCGCCGCGGCCGCTGAGCACCGCGATCACGTTGATTGTTTCGGCGATAAGCGGACGCGGGACTGTGACAACAGCTTCCTGGACGAGCTGCTCGAGCCGACGTAACGCCCCAAGCGCCGTTCCGGCATGGATCGTGCCGATTCCGCCAGGATGTCCTGTGCCCCAAGCCTTGAGCAAATCGAGCGCTTCGGCTCCGCGCACCTCACCGATTGGAATTCGATCGGGGCGCAGACGGAGCGACGAGCGGACCAGGTCGGAAAGCGAGATCAAGCCGTCCTTTGTGCGGAGCGCCACGAGGTTTGGCGCCAGGCACTGAAGCTCGCGCGTATCTTCGATGAGAACGACCCGATCAGTCGTTTTAGCGACCTCCGCGAGAAGGGCATTGGTCAGTGTCGTCTTGCCGGTCGAGGTGCCGCCGGCGACCAGAATGTTCTTGCGCGCGCGAACTGCATCCCTCAATGCACCGGCCTGATCCGGCGTCATGATGCCGACTGCGACGTAATCCTCGAGGCTGAACACGGCAACCGCCGGCTTTCTGATCGCTAATGTTGGCGCGGCAACGACCGGCGGCAGCAGCCCCTCGAACCGCTCCCCCGTCTCGGGCAGCTCGGCAGAAATCCGTGGGCTCCCGGGATGAACCTCGGCACCAACGTAGTGAGCCACCACGCGGATAATTCGCTCTCCATCAGAGGGGGATATAGTCTTGCCAGTATCCGTAAGGCCGCTCGACAGACGGTCGATCCACAGTCGGCCATCGGGATTGAGCATCACCTCGACGATTTCCGGATCTTCCAAAAACCCAGCGATGGCGGGCCCCAGCGCGGTACGCAGCATACGCGCTCCGCGCAAGTTCGCTTCTGAATCAAAAGAATGGATCGGCACGATTTGCTCCAAGCTGCTGAGGCCGCTTCGGCGCCCTCATCTGGAGGCAAATAAAAGGCAGGACCTGTATTACCGCAACAAAGGGAATATGCCGTTCGTAGCCTAGCGTAGAAGAAGAAACTTTTGGAAAGAGCTAGCTTGACGCCACGACCCATCGACGGCGAGGCGAGAAATCCGCAATGACTGATGACCCGCGTTTACGATTTTGCGCCTCTCGCGGTAGCGATGTTTGCTCAGGCTAAGTTGCTTCTCCTGAACCAGTGCCACTCGCCCACGTGGGCACGATTGAGATCCCGCTTCTTTTTGAGGAAGGTCAGGCCGGGGATAATGAACCACACCAGCCGGCGGGCTGCCGCAAACACCAATGCCGAAAGGCTGGTCTGGTACACCACCGCGAGTGTCGCGCCCCCTGCAGGACCATTTCTTCCAAATCAGGCCGGACGACTACTGCACGATAATTGCCAACGCAAAATACAGGAGTTCAAGGAGCGATTTCTAGTCCGCAATTGCAACAAAGTCTGGAATCTCAACGCCTTTCGCTGGGCGCTCCCGGACAAGATTGAACTGCGACTTTGCTGGCCCGCGGCATTCCGTTGGCGACGGTATTGGCCGTCGCAGGGCCGAGCTTAGCTCGCACATCTACTTGAGCTGCGCGTGTAGCGAGGCATGGTCGAGTTCGCCTTCCCACCAGGACACAAATACCGCGGCAATACCGTTCCCGATAATGTTCGTAAGCGCGCGCACCTCGCTCATGAACTTGTCGATCGAGAATACGATCGCAATGCCCGGGACAAGCTCAGGACTGACCACCGTCAACGTTGCGGCCAGGGTGACGAAGCCGGCACCGGTAACACCGCTTGCGCCCTTCGAGGTGAGCATCGCCACAACCAATATCGTGAGCTGCTGGCCAAAGTTGAGATCGACCCCGAGCGCCTGTGCGATGAACAACGTCGCCAACGTCATGTAAATGTTGGTGCCGTCCAGATTGAAGGAGTATCCGGTCGGCACCACTAGGCCAACGACTGGCTTGGAACAACCCAGCCGTTCGAGCTTTTCCATCAACTGCGGCAGCGCGCTTTCGGACGACGACGTTCCGAGCACGATCAGCAGCTCATCCTTAATGTAGACGATGAACTTTAGGATAGAAAAGCCGACCAAGCGCGCGATCAGGCCAAGCACAATGATCACGAAGAGCCCGGCTGTCACATAGAACAGCGCAATCAATCCGATGAGTTTACCGAGCGCGGAGGGTCCGAATTCGCCGATGGTGTAGGCCATCGCGCCGAACGCTCCGATCGGCGCGGCCTTCATCACGATCCTAATGACACCAAACACCGCGTGCGCAGCATCGTCAACCAGACCGCGCATCCGCTCACCCCGCTCGCCAAGCGCCATCAGCGAGAACCCGAATAGGATGGCAAACAGCAGCACCTGTAGCACGTCGCCTCGCGCCAGGGCGCCAACCACGCTATCAGGAATGATATTGAGGAGGAAATCGACCGCCTTCTGCCCTTCCGCCCTTTTGACGTAGTTGGCTACCGCCGCGGCATCAGCCCTGGGAGCGAGCCCATGACCGGCCTGAACGAGATTGCCCATCACGAGACCCAGGACGAGCGCGAAGGTTGATACGATCTCGAAGTAAAGCAGCGCCTTGACGCCGACTCGGCCGACCTTTCGTGCATCCTGAACATGCGCAATTCCGGACACAACAGTGCAGAAGATGATCGGCGCAATTACCATTTTGATCAGCTTGATGAAACCGTCACCAAGCGCTTTGACCCAGCTGCTCGTTCCCACAGCAGGCCACAACCAGCCAACGAGAATGCCAACCAGGATCGCGATGAGTACCTGGATGTAAAGAACTTTGTACCAGGGGCCAGATGGCTGGAACAGGGCGGCGGCTTTGACAGAGCGGCGCTGGCGGTGAATGTACATCATGCTCGACCCGGTGCCGTGGTATCAAAGAGGGGTGACAATGAAGGTACGGCTTCGCTCAGTGTTCCTTCGGTGCGGAGCGCAGGGGACTCTGACCGCTCCAGATGGCCCCGTCCATTGCCGCGGATTGGCGCCTCTCCCGAATCGGCTTGTGGTCGACGCGAAACGAAGTTCTGAATCGCTTCTGAGAGCAGCGATAGAAACTTGAGAAAGCTTCCTTGAGAGCTGGAAAGCATCAGCGTCACCACCCATTTCTATCTTTTTTGGTTGTTCGAAGATGCCATCCAGCATCTTCTAAGACGCCAACCTTAGCAGCCGGCGACCACTCTTCACCTGGACAGGCACTCTCGCCGCTATCGCGCCCGAGCGCGACATATCTTGAAGAAACATTCACCACCGTAAAGATCTGGTGGTGGTGCGGCCTCGCCCGCGTTCACCCGCTCACTTCTCCTATCCTCACTTCATGTGAATGCCCCGACATTCCCAATAGGGATCGAATTCGATCGCAAAAGCACGAGGCCGAAAAGACGTGGCACGCAGCATTGTTCACGCTGCCTCACTTGGCGATCTCGGTTCCGGTTTTTCGCTAGCCGTGTTTTGCGGGGCTGAACAACACTCCTCATAACAGAGCTTCTCACTCCTGTAGCTCGCCAAATCCTGCAGAGAGCACGGCACGACATCCCGTTTCGCTACATCCGAGGCAGGCGCTGCATCCAGCCACTTCAGCGCCACCTTGACCAGCTCGATCGCGCGGTCCCTCTTACCGGTCTCGTAATAGTACTGAGCGACCGCCCCGTACGACAGGAACTTAGCGCCCTCGCCGCCTTGGGGCGGGTTCGTCGCTAGGATGTGTTCGGAGAGGTCCTTGCCCATGGCAAAGCGCTCGGCATGTGGGAAACCGGAGTAGTCTTTCGCGGGGTCGAACAGTTGGCGGATCGCCACGCTCATCCAAACCACGGATTTCTTCTCGATCGCATCGCGAACCAATTGACGCAACACGGGCAGGCCAGCCCGCATGTCGCGCATTTTGTGAAGCAACAGTTCCGCATGAAGCCCACGGATGGTGACCTCGTCCGGCATCGCAGCGAGGGCCTCCTCGATCGCTGAAAGGGCTGTCGGCCAATCCTTACTCTTTATGGCGGGTTCGAGTCTGGCAAAGATCGGCTCCGCCAGCCCTCGCTTCTGCGATAGTTCACGCTTTCTGCGTTGACCCGTGTTTATCCTCTCCGCATCCAGCGCTTTGGCTTCATCGCTCCTTGCCCACGATCCGTTCAGAATCTTGGGCAAGGCGTTATCGAGTTGCGTCGGATGGCCGATAAAGGCGATGCGGCCGTCACGGTCCACCACGAATGACGCGGGAATCTCGACAGAAAAGCTAGGATCCATCCAAATCTTGTTCATTTCGCCCGCGTCGTCGAATGCGATCGCGAAGTTCAGATTTGGCAAGCTCTTCGTCAACCAAGCGTCCAAGCTGGCTCGCGCTTCATCTACCGTCGGAGCCGCGACTCCCACCACCTCAACTCCGTTGCTCCTGTATTTGTCTTGCAGGATCACCAAATTCGGCATCGAGGCGATACATGGTCCGCACCACGTCGCCCAAAACTCGATGATGTATACTTTCCCAGGTTCGAACTTTGTAACGGGCTGGCCACGTAGCCAATCCTCAACTTTGATGGAGGGAGCTGGGGAACCGACGCTCAGCACGTTCTCCGCACCGACTTGACTTGCGCTCTCAGTCAGACTGGTCATTGCTCTAATTCGCTTTTCCTGGCTCTGCGGAGAAAAATAGCAAGTCGCGTGCCAGCCAGCGCTCATTGATATTGCGCATTTTTTTGTCATTCCTGTCGACCTTGCGACGCATGTCGCATGTCCGACCAGCTGTTTGAAGCTTCTCAGGCAATCAGTCGGCCGGACGTTCTTGACGCGCCTGTAGACCGACGAGGCGGGAAGTCAGGCAGCGCAAAGGCCGAGTTCACCACTCCACATCTTCATCGGTTCCCAGGATGACCATTTCGGCGCTCGGGATCACGACCTGAACTGACCTGCTTTGGTCCATCGACTTGCGCCTGAGGGCGATCTGAGATTTCCAATTCAACTTTTTGAGCCAAGGGGCGATGAACCAGACCAGGGCGGCCAGCTGCAGCACAACATTGATGCTGAACGCCGTCTGATACGCGATTGAGGGGTAGTGTCCGTCTTTGGCCGGCCATTGCTCGAGAATTAACCCCGTTCCGTACTGGACGAGGAAAGCCCACCCGAAATGCAGAACGTTGAGCACGCCGTTTGCGCGGGCGATCAATTCGGTCGGAAAGTAATCTCCGATGATGGCGCAGCTGAGGGCGATTGCTGATCCGACCACCGCCACAATGGTCCATGACGGTAGCGACAGGAAAGGTGGATGCACGATCAGCGCGAGTTCGGCTGCAATGAACACAGCAGCTATGATCGCGAGCAACGTTTCAATGTTCTTGCCGTGCCGACGCAGCGAATCGGCGACCACGCCGAGCAGCAATGCGCCAATGCTTAGGGCTATCGCCATGACGAGCAATTGTGTAACAAGGCTCGTTCGATCCAACCCTTCCACATCGCTCAGCCAAGACGCTGCCCACAAGGACTGCAAGGCCCACGCGGACCCGATACATGTTGAAGAAATCGGCGCAATTCTCCAGAACCGCCCATCCGTATAGACGGTCTTCATACTGACTGTCCCTCGGGGACTCTTTCTAGTTGCGTCTTGCTCTGGAACCAAAAAATAGATCACAGCGGCTGCGATGGCACTGGATACGGCAAGCACCTCAAACAGGCTGCGCCAGCCTATCCAGTTAAGCAATGCCTCGGCTGGTGCGGTTGCCGTTACCGCGCCCAGTGCACCCAGCATGATCATATAGCCGTTGATGAGCGCCACGCGCTCTCTCGGAAACCAGAGGACGACTGTTTTCAGGCCAGACATGAGGGAAGCTGCGGTACCAAACGCTATCATCGCGCGACCAAGCAGAAGCGACAGGAATCCGCTCGATAATCCGAAAAGCGCAGCGCCTGAGGCGGCCAGCAGCAAGAGCGCACTTTGGACCCGGCGCGGACCAAAGCGATCCAAGAGCATGCCCAACGGAATCTGGCTGCCGGTAACGACCAGAAAGTGGATCGAGGCCAACAGCCCCAAATCGGCCGTACCAAGCTCGAATTCAGAGGCGAGGCGGCCACAAATGAGCGTATTGATCATCCGAAACAGGTAGGAAAGATAGTATCCCGCGGCAAAGGGAAGGAACACGCAAGAGATTATCCGCCAGCTCCAAGGCCGGATGACCGGCTTTTCGCGTGATATCCGCCCAGTGGAATCGCTGCGCGTGCTTCTCCGAGCGCGGCTATTGGCTTTAGCAAAAGGCGTTTGGCAGCTGTCGAAAGTTGATATTGCTGCCGCCCTCCTCGGCGACAGCACACGCTTCCGATCTTTCACCTACGGCGGCCACACAGTAGCGCTCTTCTTCAACTGGCGCTCGTGCAACGTCGCGTGACGCCCCGCCGCCCATTTCAGACCTGGATTGGCTGGAATTTCCAAGGCGATCGATTGTCTCCTGCAGCAAGGGGCGGCCAAACCGTACGCGACGATCGACCTGCTCGGCAAAGGCCCTGAAGCGCTCAAGCCCGAGTACGCACGCCTCGTCCTGCTTGAATGGCGGCATCGGCGGCGTCAGAGTGAGGTGGTATCGCGCATGGAGAGCCACTATTTCCGCGATCATCGCGATGTCTGTACGCAGACTGAGCACCTGCTCATTCGTTCGCTCGATCGCCTGGTAAACAAGACCCTCTATAGGCGGCGCCGGATCCAGGAAGCGTTCAAGAGCCGCCTCTACGACGACGCTCTTGCCCATCCCTGGGCGGTCAGTCGCGGCTTCAAGTCGCTGGAAAATGCTCTCCGAAACTTGAATCGTTATCTTTCTGGTCCGCTGAGCTTCGCTTGGACTTGGCTGCGCGTCCACCTCAGCTTCATTCCGACTTGAGCCCGGTTCTTTCCGGCGCTCGCCGCCAATCTGCATACTCCAGCTTCCTTCTGTCTGCGACTGCACACCGCCCGCACTTGCACGCGCGTTGTCTGGAAGTTCGGTTGGAACGGATGGATCGCCCTGCGATGACGCACGACAAAAAGGCCGAGACCGCATGCCGCTTCAACCGCGGGGACATTCTGGTCGCAGTCTGGCGTACCGAAAGAAAGAAACGGCGGACTCCTAGAGACCAGCGCCAGACGTTCTCGTAGCCTCTTGTCCCTCTAGACAGCCAGGTCGCCGACAGACGAGCGATTTCGCGGACGGTGCGTGCACCCTTGCTTGAAATCGACAAAGTTACCGATCCAAAAAACAGGCGCAGGCGCAATCTAGATGGCGCGCTCGCGCCGTGACGGCGCGAACGACCGCCGCGGACGCACCGGCGTCGTTCCTGTGGGAGTGATGCGCCTCATACCAAGCGCACCAGCTCATGTCGCGCGCGACCGAATACACCCGCGCCTCGCCCATGTCCGGCATACATCACCAGCGTTCGATAGGACTTACAACCGTTCGCGTGCCGCGCCGTTGAAACGTATCTGCTGGCCCGGTGCGACCAACTCACTCGTCGGGAGGCTCAGGGGAACTGTCGGCCGCACTGGCGGGCGGCTGGATCACGCAGCGGGTCCGCTCGCGATGGCTGCAGAGGTCGCGCTCGTTGTGCCCGTCCTCGCCAGCCACGAGATTCATCGTCCCCCCGTACTCCGGGCATCGCTTCCGGATCCGATGGAGGACTGCCAGTGAATTGCCCCTGCCGACGGCGAGCTTACTTGCGCCAGATCGGCTGCTACAGGCTCATCGCAGAACATTCTGCGACGGGCCCACCCTGCTCGCCCGCCTTGACGTCGGAGCCGTCGATGTACTTAAGTGCAATCCTGGTAGCGTTGACTGGGGGTACATCATGGATGTCGAGTTCTACAGGAGTTTTGCACAGCAGGCCCGCGATCTAGCCGATAAGGCCGACCCGTTCACGCGAAAGCGGCTTCTGGTGCTGGCCGAGAAATACGATGCCAAGCTCGGCAAGCCTTCGCCGGCCAGCCGCAATCTTCAACGCATGCTGCCGCTTCCCCGCACCGTGCCAGCCGTGAGCTCCATCTCCGATGCTGGCGAGGCTTGACGAAGATTGCCGGCAGCGAGGTCGACTGCGACGCCTGCAGCGGCAGCAAGCATCAACCCTCGCATGGGGCTCCAAGGCGCTGGATTTTCCAGGGACGATACACGACCTACACCGGCAAATGATGCGCACCCAAACCGGAGTGAGCATGCCGGATGTCACCCGTCGACCGCCATCACCGCACTGCGGTAGCCGAGCAGCTTGCCGGTGGAGGCATTCACGAAATCGACCGAGGAGCATGCCGGACAAACGACCGGCAGATGAGTGTCCGGACCGATCTGCTCCAGCCCTGTCAGCAGGTGCTGCACGTTCATGCCGATGCGCGGGCACCTGAAGAGTACTGATTGCTCCATCCGGCCAGCATAGGCCTGGATACTGCGCCCTGAAACTGCGGTGGTTTACTGAGAGCGCGCGCGCCTCCCGGAGGACCGTGCGGCGGCAGTAAATGAATCTTGATGGCGTCTGGAGGCCGGCTCTGCGAGAAGGCTTTGCGTATTCTTTGGCCCAGTGCTCAGGCCGCGGGTGGATCCGCATCGTTGATCGAGCGGGCAAACGGGGGCACCTTCTCCGCGGCAATCTGGTTTTATCGTCCTCCGTGGAATTCCTTAACCCGAAATGGGCGCTCGTGTTGCGCAGGATGCAGGATGCTCTTGCATGGAGATCACCGTACCTATAGTGCGCGCTTCACTTTCAGCCGCCAGCTTCCCCGGCGAGGATCGCCAGGAGCTGATCTCCCGCCGGTGCGCGCCGCTCGGAAAGACCTGCCGGGACGAGCCGTCTCGAGCTGACGATGCGGCCTTCCGTATGAGCGGATCCTCATCCGAGGCAACATCCAGATCTCGAGGCGAGGCGCTGCATGGATGGACAATGCGCGCCGCCAGCGTAACAGTTCGGACACCTGAAGCGGACTTGCCGCTGCAGTTGTGACGAGGTGCGCTGTAGCCTGGCGGGCCGCTTGTAGCCGCGCCCCTGGGAGGAACAATCCGTTCATGGACGTGCGAAGAAGGTGTCCGGGCGATCAGCAGGCTGATCAATTCAGGGCGACTGTAGTGACCGCTTGCATCCATCACTCTCTTGCGCCCGTCGATTTCGATGAAGTCGAGATCAGCAATCACCTCTCCTTCACCTCCCTTCAGGGGCTCGCCTTATCAATTGACCGTCGGGGGCAACGATAGCGGTGAAGGAACCGCCCGAAATCGGACCGATAGCACCGCCCGTGTCGTTGGCAATTTGGGCTTGTTGGTCGGCATTGAGCCATGCGTTGCGCTGACGACGAAGCAGGCCGACTCAAGGGCATGAGGCGTATCTGGCCAGCGGGAGATAATGCTCCCAGCACGCAAGCTGGCCGATCCGGCCAACGGCGCTGTCTACGGCGCGAAGGCCGGCACCGTCGCCTTGGCCCCAGACCATCCGCTCGTCATAGGTGGGGGTGATCTTGCGGCTGGATCAGCGTGCCGTCTGCATCGAACAGGAGCTGAGTGTTCTAGATCGACCCTCCGTCCCCCTCGTTGGCGCCGACGGAAACGACCATTTGGGCATCCTTCGCGGCCGCGGCGATCGCATGCGTCTCCGCAGAGGGAACCGTAAGGGATTGCTCAAGCAGCCTCTGATGCTCCTTCATGCGTGAAGGGCGGCTGGACGAACGAGAAATACAGGTAGTAAGGAATGATGGTCTCCGGAAACGTGGCGAAACGCCCCCTTCTTGCCTAATTCGCGAATCTTCTTGGTGATCTTCTCGACCGTCCCCTCTCGGCTGTACAACACGGGGCTGATCTGTACGGCGGCTGCCTTGACGATGTTTGTCATTGTCTTCCCCTGCTCATTGTCGGCATCGGAGGCGTGGCATTGGCAGATGACTCTCACCGGGCTGGTTCGAGCACACCGGCAGGGCTTAGGGCTGCGTGCTGCGTCCGCCATCGACAGCCACGTCGATGCCGGTGATGTAGGATGCGTCGTCGGAAGCGAGAAACGTCACCCGTCGCGATCTTCCGCGGCTTTCCGAAGTGTTTCGCGGATATCTGCTCCAGCAGGGCCTTTCCGTGTTCTTGCACGCTGACCTCGGAAATGCCGAACCTCCTGAACAGCGGGCCTTCGATGACGCCCGAGCTCTCGGCGTTTACCCGCACGCTTCGGCGGATCAGCTCGGCGCCAAGCCTTCGCGTGAAGTTGCGCCGTACAGCCTTCGATGCCGGTACGGTCAATGTGGCCGCGATTCCGGCCTGATCGGACAAAGAAGACGTGAAAACGATCGCGCTGCCGTTGTGCATCAGACGCAATGCCTTCTGAACGTTAAAATCGGATCTGCGGAAATTGACGTTCAAGACGTCAAAGCTCTGCCGCGTTGCTTCCGCGAGCGAGCCGAGTTTCGCGATTTCGGCATTGGCATCGAAATGGGCTATGATCGTTTCGCGCATTCCTTCGAAGCGGGATAGCTGGCGCGAGAAGCGCCAATAGCCAAGCCTCGCTGTCCGGATAGCTGCGCAACGCACTGCAGGACTTTGGCTCATTACGCGTTTTCCGCACCGCTCGGCTTATGCATTGAGGGACAAGGCTTTCTGCCCGCTGTGTAGGTAGTCGCGTCGGCTACTGCCGCAGTCGAATGATGCGCCATCATGTAGTACGTGGTGAAGTGGCCGCTCTTGCTGGCGATCTTGCCGTTCTTGCGAGTGACGTTGCCCTTCTCACGTTTGGTAATCAGCTGCATCTTGCACCGCTTGGCGATCAGGGGCATCGGGACAAGCTTCCATCCCGTGGCCTTGCGCAACTCTGCTTGCGTAACGCCGTCTGGCCGCGAGGCGAGAGAGCTGATCAGATTGATCTCGCTGTGAGGATGCTTGGCCATCGTCGCCACCCCGGGGGAATTGGGTCTCATTGAACGGCTCCAAGCCAATGTGCTTCTCTTGGCCCAGTTGTCCCTTTCATCGAAACGGGGTGATTTAGTTCGCGTCCCTTTTGAATGCCGAAACTTATTGCAGGCGGTCTCGGGCACCGCCTGATTGCTATCTGACGTAAACAGATGACGTCGCACCGATTCGCTGATCTTTGGGGCAGTGTACGTTGTCGCATTTTTCGACATGGTGTTCGCGAAGTCAGGCCGGACAATGTGGATTGCTAACACAGAGGACCTGCCGTGCAATCCGCAAAAACTGGTAGGGGCAACTATTAAGAAGCTCTTGCGAAGGCTGAGAGGCTTGCGCTTGCTCAAGCAAGCAGCCTCTCTCCATTGAGCGGCAGCTCGGATGGAGGCCGAGCCTTTTCTTAACTCGCTTCAGATTTCAGCATTCATGTCATGCAGTCTGTCCCCTCAGATATCCGTCCTCGGTTCTGATCAAACGCGCTCGCACGATTCGATTTGGCCCTATTGTTGTTTGCGGCCGAATGCACTCGGCGCGAGGTACCTTCGGAAGCTCCCTTGCGGTCCTCGCGCGCAATCGCAGCCTGTTCTCAAACAGCATGATCCGCCCGCTCCGACCGTCGATGACTTACTCTGGAATTTCGGCGTTCAAATCGAAGCTCACCTCTTTCAGAACAGTTGAACCACTGGAAAGCCTTCGGCCGAGTGCTTCAATGAACCGATCATAACGTTCGGCGCCTTTGGCTCGGGCGGCTGGACTAGACTGTTCCGGTAACGCCGGCACCGACGTCAACCAGAAGCGGATGAACAGGGCGAGCGTCTCCAGCATGATGGTGTCATTGCGTTCGAGACGTTCGAGCAGCCGCGCGATCCGATCCAGCCGCTTGGCAACAACCGCCTCGCGTCGATCGGAATCGTCAGGCGAGAGAAATGACGCGATCGCGGCCTCTGCGACCAGCGACTTGGGCTGGCCACGACGCCCTGCGAAGACTTCAAGCGTTCTGAATGTCTGCGGATCAAGGTAGACGCTGAGCTGAATCTTTTTCACCAATTTAGCCCGCTCACAGGTCCATGCCATCGTCAGGGTCGAGGCTGGTCGCTCGCGCCACTCCCTGCATTGCGCGGCTTAGGGCTTGTGCCTGGACCGCATCTGCGTCCGGCTCATCGGGACCAGCATCGAACTCATGTTCCGCGAGCGGTGCCTTGATTTCGATCTCCTCGTGCTGCGGCAATTCTGGCTCGCGCCGCAGCCCCCCGTTCGGATCGCCATGTTTTCGCTGCCGAGGCGCAAGCGGTTCGATCGAGGGCGCAGCGCTTGGGTGCCCTGACCAGTCCTCATCCGGGCGCGTGGACAAGAGAATCGTTCCTGTCTCAGCGGGCTTGAAGATTCGCTTCTGAAATTGCGGGTCCTCATAGTAACGAACCTTGGTGGCACGCAGAGGGTGGAGGCCCGACACCATCACAATCGACTCTTTCGATGAGAGCTGCATGATTTCGCCGGGCGTCAGGAGCGGACGGGACGTCTCTTGCCGGCTCACCATCAAGTGTCCAAGCCATGGGCTTAAGCGATGCCCGGCATAGTTTTTCATGGCGCGCAGTTCGGTCGCGGTCCCCAGCGCATCCGAGACGCGCTTGGCGGTGCGCTCGTCATTCGTGGAAAAGGCGATCCGGATGTGGCAATTGTCGAGGATCGCGTGATTCGGCCCATAAGCGCGTTCTAATTGATTCAAGCTCTGAGTAATCAGGAAACTGCGAATGCCATAGCCCGCCATAAAGGCAAGCTGGCTCTCGAAGAAGTCGAGTCGGCCAAGGGCTGCAAACTCGTCGAGCATCAGGAGGAGCTTTTGGCGGCGGCGGTCGGGATCCAGGCTCTCGGTCAGGCGCCGCCCGATCTGATTGAGGATGAGCCGCATCAAGGGTTTTGTGCGGACGATGTCGGATGGCGGCACGACGAGATAGAGCGAAACGGGCTGCGGTCTGTCGACGAGATCGCGAATGCGCCAATCGCTCCGCGCGGTGACCTTAGCGACGACCGGATCGCGATAAAGGCCCAAGAAGCTCATTGTGGTCGACAGCACGCCCGACCGCTCGTTCTCGCTCTTGTTGAGCAGCTCTCGCGCTGCTGAAGCGACGACAGGATGAACACGATCACCAAGATGAGGGGTCGCAAGCATCGCATTCAGCGTGGTCTCGATCGGGCGGCATGGGTCCGAAAGGAATCTGGCGACCCCGGCAAGTGTCTTGTCAGCTTCAGCATAGAGGACATGCAGGATCGCGCCGACGAGCAGAGAATGGCTGGTTTTTTCCCAATGATTGCGGCGCTCGAGCGCCCCTTCTGGATCGACGAGGATATCCGCCACGTTTTGGGCGTCTCGTACTTCGCAATCACCACGGCGAATCTCAAGAAGGGGATTGTAGGCCGCGCTTGCCGCGTTTGTCGGGTCAAACAAGAGTACATCTCCAAGGCGCGCGCGCCATCCCGAGGTCAACTGGAAATTCTCGCCCTTGATATCGTGGACGATCACCGAGCGCGGCCAGGTCAACAGAGTTGGAACGACCAGGCCGACCCCCTTGCCCGAACGGGTAGGCGCAAAGCAGAGCACGTGCTCAGGTCCATCATGGCGAAGATATCGACCGTCGAAACGCCCGAGCACGAGGCCATCGGCGTCTAGCAGCCCCGCCCGTTTGACCTCGCGCGTATCGGCCCAACGCGCTGATCCGTAAGTCGTGACATCGCGAGCCTCATGCGCGCGCAAGACCGAAAGCACCATTGCTGCGGCGACTGCCGCGATCCCACCACTTCCGGCGATGGCGCCCCCCTGGAGGAATATCGTGGGAGCGTAAGCGTCGAATTCGAACCACCAGATGAAGAAGGCAAACGGCTCGTATATGGGCCAGTTCCCCAACCTGAACCAGGCCGGTCCAAGCTGCGGCTGGAACGCAAGCTGATAGGCGGTCCATTCGGTCGCTGCCCACACGAAGGTGAACGCGATTAGGCAAACCAGGATCACCTGATGCCAGATGATTTTTGTCGCAGACATAGCTTGCGGATATCGACACCATTGACCGTTGGCTACAATCAGGGGCTTACGCTTCTCGTAGTCGCGCGCGCCCTAGCGAAGGGATCGGCGGATCAGATCGGGAAGCGGCGTTTGGGCCGAAAAAAGTTCGCGCGGCCTAGAATAGGCTTCCTCAAGGAACCGTCCCAACCAGCTTCGCGTGATCGGCGCTCGGATGATGACAGAATCAACTCGTACCGTGCTGCCGCTCGAGGCGAACCGGGCCGGCCTTCGCGAAGCGACGCTCCTAGATTCCTGCGAAGGCTAGCTGTGGTCTTCCCCCTAAGCTCTCCGTCAAGCGCCCGCGATCCAGAGAGCGTGCGGCGTGCCTCAACTCCTTGTTGATGAGGCGGACGTTCGCGGATTAAATCGGCAGGAGGCGGAGTTCCCGGAGTATAAGGCTCATGCGGGGAGCGTCCCGGCAGGAGCTTATTCCCGACGGGACGACACTGCCGGGCCGACGTTCATCGAGATACTCCCGCAGATCGGTATCGAGCGAGTCCCTCCTCCAGCCGGTCGCCTATTGGCGCCCTATTGTTTTGGCCCGCTAGATGCTAAAGGCGGTGAGCGAAGCGGCTGAGTCATCTGCGCAGAGCATCTGACCATCGGCATCCGAGACCAGCACGCACGGAAGTACCGTCACCGCGATCACGCCACAGCCAGACACTTCCGATCACTTCAAGATGGAAGGTCCTATGCCGTTTCCGCGACACGGGATGGCCATCTAGATTCGAAGGGTCCGGCTAGCCGATTTGGCCGTTGAGAGGCTGACGAGTCTCAGCAAGCTCATCGTACGGCGCATTTTTCCACACAGCTGCGTCCAGCCGACCATCGAGCGCCACCAAGGTCGAGGGAAAGCGGGGCGATAAAGAGATAGGTCCAGAACGGTGGATCCTCCATTTGCCATTCGCTGCTCACTGTCGCTTCTCTCCCATTTTCCCGTCTTGACCAGTCCACGCGGGGGCAACCAAGTCTCGCCCGCGCTGCAATTGGGCGCAGTGCAGCGCCAGGACCTCAGGTCAGAGCGATAGTCCGCGCTTGCGCCCGAAGTCCCAGTCGACGCTGCCTGGACCGGCGATGCCGCTGACCTGTTTGCCCAATTCCCGCTCGAGCGAAGGCGACCAGGGCACAAGCTGAAAGCCGAGGCCGTTGTCGATCATCGCGAAGCGCCCCGAGGCCAATGACAGGCGCCGACGATAAATCCCCGAAATCTGCTCACCTGCATCAGATGACAAGTGCGGAAGGCCCGTTTCCTTCATGAGACGTCGTGCGATGACGTCGAGTTCGCGGTCGCGGAGGGTTTCGATCAAATTGCGGCTTAGCCGGACCTTGTTGCCATCGCGCTGGGCGAGCCCTTGGCCGGCCAAAACATCGATGCGCTGCTCGAGTGCCGTACGAACCTCAGCGCCAAATGCAACTCGCGAGAGCTCGGCAGGCTCTCGCGCGACGAGCTGGCGGTCTAGCCAGGTCGCTCCGTCCGCCGCGACCTGCTGATCGAGACCGAGCTCCGAGCGAACCGCGAGTGCAGTCCGTGTTCGACCACGGGCGTCCGCAAACCGGCGCAGTTCGACAATCCCACCGATCGGCCCATCGCCGGCCGCCTCGAGGTCGGGAAGCTTCACGTGATGCACGCGCCCATCAATCCCATCGACAATGGCAAAAGCCGTGCCCTTGAGCTCGTCATCAAGCCCGCGCGCGATGAGACGACCAACGATCGGTTCGCCATGACGTTCGCCCTCCAGTGCCCAGGATGCAGGAGCGCGGCTGGCGCCGTCGCGCGTGAGACTTTTGTGCAGCCGCTTGATGATGTCACCGCGCTCGCCAAGCGCGCGTAACCGCGCCTCCGCATCGGCGGCAAGGACCCAGACCGCGGGCCCCGCAGGTTCCGCCAAGCCGAGCCGCTCAAGCGTCCGCATCCGCCCGATCCGAATTTCCCGCAATGGATCGCCCCCGGCATCCCGCTCTGACCTCAAATCGATGACGCCGTCCGCCGTCCCCGCCTCCCGGGCAAGCGCCCGGTCGAGCCTGGTCCAGCGTTCGGCTGTCATGTCCGCCTCAAGGCTCTGGCGGATCTGGAGCTCCAAGCGAGGGCCAAGTTCGCGCGTGACAAGGTCGCTGGCGCGGGCGCGCAGGCCCATAGCGATATAGTCGCGACTGATGACGAGGTCAGCACCGTCATCCGTACGGCCCCGCACGAGAATGTGAATGTGCGGATGCTCGGTATTCCAATGGTCGACCGCGACCCAGTCAAGCCGTGTGCCAAGATCGCGCGAGGCTCGGTCCATCAGCTCCCGAGTGAAGCTACGCAGGCTGGCAAGTTCACCAGCATCATCAGGCGAGACAATGAACCTAAAATGATGGCGATCACCCTCGCAACGCGTGACGAAGGCGCGACCGTCCGCATCGTCCCCCGCAGCGTCGAATAGTTTGCCCGGAGCGCCGTCGCGCGTGACTCCATCGCGCTGCAGGTAACTGATATGGGCGCGCAACGCGCCCGGCGAACGCATCCGCCGCACCACCCGCGCCTTGACCATAGCGCCGCGGGCGCGGGCGTTGAGGAGCCGCGCCGCAGCGATGCTCGCGGCGCGGCCGCGTCCAAACTTACGGCCATGGCCATGCTTGCCTCGCGAGAGGCCGCCGGCCTTCTGAGCGGCTGTGAGTGCCTGCGCCAGAAAGGGCTTTGTCCGGGGCGCGCGCGTGGAACGGATACGGCCGGGACGGATCCGAAGATCATCGTCACGCGTCATTCCGGCCGCCGCAAGGCACCGAAAGCCGTGTAAGAACAGCGCCTTGGCGAAAGATGAACTTTGCTCCGAGTCGCCGCAATGTATAGTCGATCATTGAAATCGATAGACTTTCTCGCACAACCGACCGGCCGCACCTTGCGGCTTTTATCCTGCCCTCGGCGGTCGGCTACCCCCTGCACCCTCCCGACCATTCTCAAAGATGCGAGAACCTTCGAGGCCATGCGAGCAAATGCGATTGCTATCATGGAGACTGCTCCTTGACTGATCGATGCATGAACAGCCCCGTCGCGCGAGGTACGAGTGCGCTGGCAACCGCTCTAGTCGCTGGCTTCGACGAAGTCATTGTGCGCACTCCTGATGCACAGCCATCGGCAGCGGATGAGCTGCCGCATCGCTCAACAAAAACTGGAGCCTGCTGCCACAGGACAACTTGTCTGGCGGCCGAACCAGCGCTCTCGCGCTGCTCAAGACCGATCAATGGTGTTACTCTGGCTACATAGGTTTGCGTTTCATCTGGAAGGGATCGGCCTGTCGTCAAATGCTGCTCGTACCGCTTCGGTCCCGCATTGTAGGCTGCAAGAAACCCTCCCGATCCGAACCGGTCGAGCATCTCGCGAAGGTACGCTGCCCCAGCCATAATGTTGTCGTGCGGATCAAACGGATCGATACCAAGATCGTGACGAGCGCTCAGTTCGACCCAAGTCGCGGGCATGATTTGCATCAGCCCGAGCGCTCCCGAAGGCGATATGGCGTGCGCATTACCGCCGCTTTCGACCTGCATCACGGCATTGATCCAGCGCTCCGGGATCGCGAATCGATGGGAGGCTTCGGTCACGAAGGCGGCGTATGCAAGGCTAGGAAGCAGGGTTGTGGAGTGCGCAGCTTGTGCGCGCGATGCGAGCTCCGCTGTGGCGGTCGAGGGCGGTCCGAACGTCAGCAGAATTACCAAAAAGCAAGCAGTAGCCCCACATCGCATTGTGCGGACAGCCGCCAAGTACAAAGTTTCTCCCAACCGACCTTGAGGCCGCCCGATCCTGCAGCAATGCGCGCCGATTCTCGAGAAGCTGGCCGAGACGGAGGAACGATGTTGCGACCAGGCGCATGGAGAAATGACAGGCCAATCGGGCACATCCGGCATGGTCACTTCTCCCTGGTCCACACCGGGAGCGCTCGCCCAATGACGGCCGATCTCGGCAGGGGGCCGAAATACCGGCCGTCTAGCGAGTCCGCGGACTGCCAGTTCATGAGAAAGACTTCGTCCTCAGCAATGACGCGGCAACCCTGCCAGACCGGCAAGGGTCGGCCGCGGCGATCGCGCTCGTTTGCCTCACCCATCTGTATGCTGTCGACGATGATCGTGAGGCCCGTTCTGCAGACGCTTTGGCCAGGAAGCGCCAGCACACGCTTGAGCATTGGAAGACCGCTTGGCAAATAGCCGTTGAGGTCTAGAAAAATCGCGAGCGGATCTGGCGCTCGAACCGCCACGAGCTCAGTGACGTACAAACGTCCGGCCTCTTGCAAGCGATAAAGGCCGATCGGCACGCTGTCCGAAGCATTCCAGATGTACAATGGTGAGGTGTTGTTGATTGGCCAGAGCGCGAGCATTATGGCCCCGCACATCGCAAGAATGTTCCCCAGCCGTCCCATCAGAGTGCCATCCTGCGCCGATGAAGCCACGCCTGGTGGCGTGCACGGGTATAAGCTCGTGGCTTTTCGTTGACGGAAAGACGGTTATGGGCGTGATGCCAATAGTCAGGGGCTGCATCGGCAGGATCGATGCCCAGTGACTCTACGGCGTCGATCAGTTGGAGAACACGCTCAACCTTTGGCCAACCAGCTAATCGCAGCAGGCTTTCGCCGCCGGGGCTGACCCAAGGCACGGTTGAGTATCGCTGCCCCGGCGCGACCGCGCGCAAAATGTCGATCCGAGACAGGATGGTTCCGAAGTCGTTGGACGTCCAGCGCACGAACGCGAAGATACTACCGGGCAAAAAAGAGAGAATGCGCCGGTGATGGTCAACGATCTTCTCTGATGCAGGTTTGCCGAACCGGATTCGATTTTCGATCCGCTTCTCGAGCCACAAGAGCTCAATAGTTGTGAGGTCGCTCACCTGACTGCTCCATATTGTTGAGAGGACTTTTTGTCGTGCCAACGATGCGCTTCGCTGGCGCATCGCACGAAGAGCCTTGGCGTCGGCAGGACGGCTGCAATGACGGCTTCGATGGATCGTGGTCGCCGAAGGCTTGCAGCAATCCTGCTGCAAAGGACCACATCGGCGAGACTCCAATTCGTTAGAAGAACCGAAAGCATTGCAGGTTTTCCCGAGGTAGTGACTTGTGTCCTCTCGCCGGCGGGATTGCGGAGATGATGCTTCGCGACTGTCCGGGAACGGAGCTGGCGGCGCGTTCCGGCAGAGAATGGTAGAGACGAACGACCGAATTTTATGCAGGGCTCGACGTGTAGCTGCAGGCGACAAATGTTTGCGTGGCGGACGGCGACGGCAACGTCGTCCAGGAAGCGACGCTCGAGGCCGATCCGGACGCGACTAAGCTGTGTCTCGCGGAGTGGACACTCCAGCGGAAGCGCGACGGGCTTGAGGAGTTGTCCTATTCTGCCTGGCTGTTCACGGCTTTGAGCGAAAAGGACGTTCCCGTGATCTGCATTGAGACCCAGCACGCCAAGGCGGCGCCGAACGCGATGCTGAAGAAGACCGATCGCAACGACGCCAAAGGCATTGCGCAGATGGTGCGGACCGGTTGGTTCCGTGGCGTCGACGTCAAATAGGAAGGCGCGCAAACGGTGCGAGCGCTGCTGGTCGGGCGCAAGGCGACGCTCGGCAAGGTGCTGGACATGGAGAACATGCTCCGCGGCCTGTTGCCCCCGTTCGGCCTCAAAGTCGCCGAGATCTCGGTCGGCCGTTTTGACGCGCGGGTGCGCGAGATCGTTGCCGGAAAGAGAGAACTGGAAGCGATCGTCGCGCCGCTGTTGGACGCCCGAAGCGCGATGCGGCTGCAATTGGCCAAACTGCACCGCCTGGCGCTGGTGGCGGCGCGCAGCAACAGCGCGGTGCGGCGGATGATGACCGTCCCCGGTGTCGGCGCGCTCGTGGCGCTGACGTTCCGCGCCACCATCGATGATCCGGTGCGATTCAAGAAGTCGACCAATGTCGGCGCCCATGTCGGGTTGACGCTGCGGGGCTATCAATCCGGCCAGACCGGCCGGATCGGCAGCATCTCCAAATGCGGCGATGAGCTGACGCGAGCGATGCTGGACGAGGCGGCGATCGTGATCCTCACGCGCATTCCGAAGAATTTTAAGCTGCGGCTGCGGGTCCTGCGGCGGGCCAGGAAGAAGGATCTGAAGTGCGAGGCGACCACGGTGGCGCGCGCGCTCGCCGTTCTGCCGCACAAGATCTGGATCGATGGCACGACCTTCCGGTTTGGCGCCGGCGGCAAGCGCGGCCCGGTCGCTGCGGCGGCTTAAGGGCCTCCGCGAACCGGCAGCTTCCACGCGCGCCTTTTCCTTCCGTGATGGCGGAGCGGCGTCTCCCGAGCAGACGGGGATGTGGGTGAAATCGCAACTTTTCTTGCCGGCGGCTTCATGGACACCTTTGAAGCCATCAAGTACGGCGCTGGTGAGCCTGACCGTCCATTCTCCAGATTCCGGCATGTGGTGGCGGCCGTGCCAACCACGGACGTTAGCGAGTTCTCCTCGAGGAGCGAGCTGCCGCAAGGGAATGCGACGAGCGTGATGCGGTGACGCCGATGCCGGCGATCGCGTAATTTTGCGCGTGATGGCGCTCGCGCGCGCATATTGGAAAACAGATTCGCATTGCAGGACGGTTTTGCGCGTGACAGAGTGGGCGCATGAGGCATCCTCGCTGCTGCTGCATGCGCGCCTGACTTGTTCACAACGCACTGATTCACAACAAGAAGTTAGTGTCAGTACGTTAGTAAAGTTACGAGAGCAGGAAGTCTTGGCGCCGCAGAACCTTAGCTCTGATTCCGGTCCTCGATAGCACGAGCATCGCGTCCCCGATGGCACGAGGGTTCTGGTCCCTAATAGCACGAGCGAATTCACAGCTTATCCCCCGCAGGGCTGATAACGCCACGCTTTCGCAGCCGCTGCGTAGGCGGGTTGATCGGCACGGGTGCGAAATTCAATCGTTCTTCGCCATTCAGGTCGTGTGTGATGGCCAGCCGATAGCCCTGCAGGGTCTGATGATGCACGATCTGCCGCAGGTCGTAGGCGAAGTGCTTGAGCGGCGAGAGGCTCCCGGACTTGGCATGCAAGTGCACGAGGCCGAAGCTCCAGCCGCCATGCTGATGACCCCCGTGCTTGCGGACGAGGCGATAGAGCCAACGTTCCAGTCCACCGGTCAGATCGAAATACGCGCGGTCAATGGTCAGCACGAGCGATTCGTTTAGAACGCCCGTGTAGAACCAATCGGGTAAGATCAGCTCAATCCCACGGGCATGCCCGTGCACATCGCTTGTGTGTTTCCATTCGTTGATCCAGGAGAAGCGGTGCCGCCGCCGTTCTGTCGGCTGCCGGATTGAGGTCATGACGCTGGTTGATTGCAATCGGTCGAGCGCAGCCTTGAGGCGGTCGTAGTCGCGTACGCTGGTGCCGCGGCCGACGAAGGTCAGGATCTCGTAAGGCGTCGCTACCATCAGCCGGGACGTTTTCAGGCCGGCATCGCGGGCTTCGACAATCTGCGAGGCAGCCCAGATCAGAACGTCCGCGTCCCAGATCGTGGCCAGGCCATGTTCCGGCACCGCTTCGACACGGATGGTGATGGTGCCTGTGCGGAAGTCGATCGGAACGATCCGCTTCGACTTTGCCAACGAAAAGAACGGATATGCCATCAAGTCTTGCGCGTCCCGTGGCGCGAGATCGCCAGGAAGCGCGCGAAACAAATCGAGTTGGTCGCGCTCCGAGCGCCGCCTCCTGGCTGCAGTTGAGTTGCTGTCCGGCATAGGTCAGCGCCGCTCCTTGCCCGCATACGGAATCGGCGTGTGCCGTTTCGCGGGCAGGACTGTGCCTGCGCCAGGATCGCTGGTGGACGTTTTGGCGCCGCGGTCAACCCACGCCGTCAGGTCTTCGAGCGCATACACAACCCGGCCGCCCAGCTTCCGGTAGGTCGGGCCTGTGCCATAGGTGCGGTGCTTTTCGAGGGTGCGGCCGGACAGTCCAAGAAAGCGCGCCGCCTCGGGCGTGCGCAGGTATCGCGGCGGCAGTCCGGCGTTCGGATCGGGCATTTGCAAGGCTCCGTCGTCGTCTGGAGCGCGGCCGGGTTCGGTCGCGTGTCGACGGTCACCATGACGGAGTAGGAGTGCTCAGGGGGATGCCGAAGATGGACCGATGATTTTCGCCACCCCGGCTCTACTGCCTGCGAGATGAGGGACGTAGCAATGCACGGTAGCCGCCGCGCATCAGAGCCAAACCAGCCTGCACCAGGCGGATGGTCCGGCTGCGCAGCTCATGGGTTTTCCAGGCGCGTTCAGGGATGCGTTTTCGGCCGAACAGCACTTCGGCAATGACGCGATAAGAAGCGCCGTCCAAGTGCCCATCGAGCGCGCGCAGCGCCAAGGCCAATCGTTCGCGTCGCTGCGCCGAAAGCTGATGAAAGGGTGGTCCTGGGGCGCGGCCGGTGATCGCGCGCCACAACCGACGCGAAGCGTGCATGCGGATCTCGTAGTCGTCGTCGAGCGGCAATTCAGCCGCGTAAGAGACACCCGGCTGCGGCGCCTCTTTCAACCAGAGATGATGTTGCACCCCCTGAATGCGCAAGACCGCATGCCACCCGTCAGATGCCTGTCTGATGCTTGCCGATCCAAGTTGGGCAAGCGGTAGCCCAAGGCCGATCGCTCGTGATGCTGACGCGCTGCGCACGACCGAAACGACGGTGGGCAAGGCCTCGGGCGCCCAGAAGATCGTCTGCTCGTAAAAGGACCTCTGGGGGTCATGAGCGAAAGCAGACGCCCCATCTCCTTCGGAATTCGGAAGTTACCTGCGATCGATTTTCACGACAGGAAGCTCGATAGTTGGGGCCGCGCCGCAGTGACTCCCAGGCGAAATCCGCCATCTCGCCCGACTTGATAGCGTGTTGATACGCCTCCGGTGAGCGCCAGTCGAACTCAGACATTGCTATGATTCCCTGCCGTAAGTCGATTGCGGCGCAATGTCTATGAAGCTTGGGATTGTTGGGGAAGTCACCAATTGTGCATCGCGTGATGCATGCAGGCGATCACGCGTCAGCAGAGAAATCTGTTCTCGAGTGCGAATTCATCATGACAGATTTTCCTATTTGGTCGCGCCGCCGCGAAGCAAGCCACGGTAGCCGTGGTCTGCCATCCATTTTGCTCGCGCCAGATGACTATCAAACGCATTGCGGGCACGCGCCGGTTCGCGATCCGGGTCGATATGCAACACGATCCGGGTCACCTCTTTCCAATCCGCGCCATCGGCTTCGGCGTCAAGAAGTCGCCAATACGTCACCAGATGCTGCTCGTCATAGGTCGTCAGCACCGACTGATCCGGAGCTGCATCGGCGACATCAGGATCTAGCTGCGGCTTCGTCATGTAGGCTTATGCGCGCACTTCGCTAATCTGCATTGTGGGCGAAACTTACCGGAATAGTTCGGTTATAGCCAGTGGTTTGATGGTCTGCCTAATGGCTGTTTGAGCGCATGAAAGCTCGTGCGCTCGTGGCCTGGAATGTGCGCCGGATCCGCGTGGATCGCGGCATTCCGCAAGAGCAACTGGCCTACGATGCCGGGATTGACCGCTCATATATGAGCGGCCTTGAGCGGCAATCTGAGAATCCGACAATTGATCTTCTCGACCGGCTCGCCGAGACGCTGGGTGTTCATTTATCTGAATTCTTTATTCAGCCACCCAAGGGAGCGGCGACACCCAAGACGTTGCCCAAAGGCCGCAGGTCAGCGCGTCTACGTTCCAATAAACAATAGCATTGGGCGAGTTCAGCCCATGCGGACAAGCGCCACGGAAGGGCGCGTCTTAAACAAGTGAAAATCAACTCGACCAAGCCGGTCCAGCTGCAGCTTTGGTCAATCGGCTTTTCTCCAAGAGTGAACCCCGCCCGAGGCTGTCGGGCGGGGCTATGATGAGCCTCACTCTCCGTTCTTGCGGGGCCGCGACCAGAGCAAGGTGTAGCCCTCGCCGCCTTCGTCATCGAACAGGTTCGCGTAGATCGGCGCGTTGAATGAGGGATCGTCGAGCTTGAGCGAGAGGTAGTCGCGGCCCTCTTCGGAGCGCTTCGACCAGGCGGCCCCAATTTCCGCGCGTCCCACGTAGACCCGATGGCTAGGCGCGTTGTCGTTGGAGCGATTGGTCTCTGCGACGATGCGGACGCCCTTGGCCTGCAAGCTGAGAGTGATGATCTCGCCCTGGAAATCGTTGCCGACCTTCTTGAAGGAACCGATGTTAGCCATGTCACTTCTCCTGTTGTGTTTCGAGCCCACGACCACCGCGGCCTCGATGGCGATCTGCAGGCCGATGACGATCGGCGACGCACCCGCAAGGGCCGGAGCGCAGCGGAGGACGCCGTTGGAGCGACTTTCTTGTTTCGCGAGGAATGGGCGAAGCCCAGGGGAAGAAAGTCGCATCAACGGCGTTGCGGCTCAGACGATCGAGGCGCAGCCGGTCTTCGGCCAGATCAAGCCATCAAAGAGGCCACGTGGTCTGCGTGCTGAACCGCAATCTTGAGGAGAACACTGGCGAATCTCGGTTGTGCTGAACAAGGGGTTGGTACGGTTCGGCGCGGAAGAGAAACAATCTGCCGCAAAGGGGGGCCGTCCCGGAAGGAATGATCGAGCGCGGCGCGCCGCCCCACCGCAGCTATGTGGGCCAGACAGTGATTGGTAGAGCTCGCTTAAAGCGCTCCGAGGAGAAGTGCGGTTAGCTCTCGCTCAAGCTCGACGACCCCTCGTTCAACGTGGCGCCCTGTGCGGTCGTGCCCGACCGATGATGGCGACGAAGCCTCATCACTCATGCGTGGCGGCTGTGAGAACTGGTTGCGGCATCTTCTCCGCCACGCCAGCCGACTCGAACGGGCTGGTCTCCGCGAAAACGGTCAGGCGCGCCCATGCCGTGCCGCCGATGCAAACCGCACCTAGGCAAGCGAAGGCCTCGCGCCAAGCTAGCGAAGGCACCCCGATCTGCGACAGGGCCAACACCAGATGATAGCCAGCGATTGCCGCAGGGACGACGAATGCGGTTGCGATCGCGACGCGCAAGGTCAAGGACCGACTAACGGCGACGGCGACCTGACCAGCGGCGAGCGTCAGCGCGCCAGAAGCAATTCCGATAAGCAGTGCGCCGACGACACCCACGCGGAGTGCGACGAAAAACGGCAAGGCATACACTGCCAGCGCGAAAATCGCCCAGCAGAACAAACCGATGCCGAGTGTGTTGAGAACGAGCCCAAGAGCGAGCATGGTGGTGGCTCCATGTGCATAGATGTACCAGTCGCGCCTTCCACCACCACCACCATGGCGCAATTTCGGACATAGAACCGAAACGAGGCGGAGTTGCAGCGCAACTCCGCCTCGTTAGCTTGGAGGCGAGAAGACGGCGCTCACGCGCCGCCGAACTTCCAGACGGGAATGCCGAGCCGCTTCGCCTTGTCAGCGAGATTGTCCTGAATTCCCGTGCCCGGGAAATGCATGACGCCGATTGGCAGAAGCTCGAGCAGAGCGTCGTTGCGCTTGACCCACCTCGGGGAAGCGACCGAGGGAAGAGCTGCTCGTATGGTCGAGATGAGCAAACGGCTTCGACAATTCGAAAGATCTCGCTTTGACTTTCCACGTGCGGGCAACGGACCTCTCACAGCGTCTTAAGATACTCGACAAGCGCTCGCCGCTCGGCGTCGGTCAATTCTGGCCCGATGACACCAGGCGGCAGCTTTGTTAAGTCGGGTTCCTTGCCCTCAAACGAATGTCCACGATTGCTGTTCCCAAGCAGCGATACATTGAAGTCCGTCAGACCGGCCGCACAGGCGTCGCTCGCTTGTGTTTTCGTAACAAGCCCGACATTGACCGGATCGAATTCGCGGCTGCCAACGCAGAAAGACGTCGGCCGCTCCTTCTGCGGCAACAACATGTCTCTCAGCGTCGGCACGGACCCGTTGTGCAGATAGGGCGCTGTCGCCCAAACGCCATCCAACGGGCGCGCCCGATATTGAGGTTCCAGGGCAAGAACATCTTCGTCCTTTCCGTTATGGTTCGCCCGAGCCCCAACGTAGACTCGTTGGTTTTGACAATTCTTCCTGGGTCCCCAGATCTGCTGCTTGGCTTCTTCGGAGGTGCCGTTCGCAATGATCCATTGGTCGATTGTCTTCCCGACCACGTCCATGAGTGCGAGTACGAAAAGAGGATCTGCCCCTTTGTTCGCGGGAAGGCCGCAAGCCCAGGCTTTATTGAGGTCATCGACTGGACTTAATCCAAGTGACTCAGGTAGGTGAACGCGGCGCGTCGTGAGGACATCGGATTGTTGACGATCGGTACCGATCGCCGTGACCGGCATCTGGACCACATTGAAATAATGCCGCCCCCCTATGTCCACCCAATTCTTCTCATTCTTGGCGGAACGATCGGGGTTCTCCGGCTTCCAGAACGAATCCTCCGGCCATCTTTTGTCGAAGGCAGGATCGTTGACCGGGCCTCGGTGGCATTCAAAGCAGTGCGCGCGATATAGATCGCGGCCTTTTTCAACGAACTTTTCGTCAATGCCCCATGCCGGGTCGCTCCGAAATTTTTCCTGTGCGTCCTTCCACCTGGGCGCTACGAGCCCGGTAAATTTTCTGCCGCTTGCATCGGCCGCCGAAAAGGGATCGGCGCCGCGCAGAAGCTCTTCGAACCGCGCGATGTCGGATAGATGTATCGATGAGGCAAAAAGTGGCCGTCCGGGCGCGGGCGCGGTCATATTGATTTTCGCGCTGACACCGAGCGCCTCGCCTGAATTGCGAACAAGTTCGTTGAGAACGGAGGCGTCATACTGCGCCCAGAGGAAATACGGTGTGTCCCAGATGGGCGGAAAGCTTACTGGCGCATCATGGCGGGCAAAGTTGCCCTTGAGGAGTGGATCCGGGAGTTCGCCGGTCAGGGGATCGAGTAGGTTGCTATAGAAAACCTGGTTCCCGATCCGGTTCAGCGCGTCAAGTCTACCAAAACCTTCATCGAGATCCGCAACTCCCTGTCCCGTCAAAAGCCTATCGCCCTGCACCTTTTGTTTTTTGATCTTTTGAAGTGCAAGCTCTAGATCGCTTCGAAGCTGCTTTCGATCAACGCCTTGACCTTTGATCTGCTCCAGCCTGCTGGCGAAACGCTCGAACCGCCACGGCAAAATCAGCGTGTAGCCGATAGACAGCCCGATGACTCGTTCAACCTCGCCGAGATTGACCATCGCCGGCCCACCGTCGAACCGAAGGCTGACATTTTTGTACTCCAGATGCCCTGTATGACAGGCGGCGCAGGTCAATCCGATCTGATCTTCATATGAGGCTCCCGTCGTCGGGTCGACACCGCCCTTAAGGATGGCAAAGCCGACAGGCAAGCCATTTGGATTGTCGGGCAAGTTTGGAGTCCAACCGGGGCTCCCACCGTCCCCATTCGAGCCATCTTCGTGATAACCGTATGAGGGAGCGTTACCGGCGAAGTTATTTGAGCCAGGACTGGGGATAAAGCCAAGGCGGCGCAAGTAGCCGTCGTCCGTCAAGCTTGTGTAAGAGAAGGACAACTCCGGGCGCTCCAACGCCAGGAACCATTGATAAGGGACAGGTATGGTTGCCGTCCCCTGCGACGTGTGGTGAAACCAGTAACGCTGGCGCGAGCTCCAATTCTGCGGCAGCCAATAGGCGCTTTCGATTTTCGGTGGCTGCGGCAAGGTCGCAGGCAGCAGTTGAGCGATCAGATTTGCGTCGTTCTTGATTTTAAGAGCTGCATCGCGAACCTTCTCCGGCGCGAAATACACCAAGCCGGCCGACACGATCGCGACGACGACGATTGCGAACAACAGCCCGGCGACATGAGGCCAGCGCCTCACCGAGGAATAAAGCCGAGAGCCGAAAGAACGTCTCCCCATAGCGAGCACTCCATCTATCTCTGTCGTGCGTTCAGCCGGGCCGGCGGGCAGCCGGAAACGGCGGCGGCGTCTGTTACTTGTTCAGCAATTGGCTATTGATGAAGGCGACCACGTCGGCCGTCTCGGCTGCCGCGCGCCGCGTGATCGTCGCCGCCGCCGGGCCGCCCTGCAAGAAGGATGGAAACCAACCGAAATTGCGAACATTCCAGTTTTCCTTTGGCAAGACCGCTCGGTTCACGCCTGGCACTGCGAAGTTTGGAATTTTCCTGGCGAGTGGCTGCGCCGTCTCGGTGTGACAGCTGACGCAATCGGTATTGAAGAAGTGGCTTTTCTTAGGGTCGGCAATGATATCGACGATTTCGAGTATGCGACTGCTGGGCACGTTGCCATCAATGAACTCGGACGTCGAAACACCCTTGCGATCGGCGGCTGCTAAAGGCGGATTTTGCAATGCCGCGTGACGACAGGTGATCGGACTCTGATTGTTGGTAACCGGCTGCGGGATGATGGGTTTTCCGCCGATAATGCTGAACATCTGCGCTGCGTGCACGCCATCAAGCGTCGGGCCAGGCACGGGTATCAAGCCAGCCTGCGGGACCCTTAACATCGAGACGAAAATCCAGGGCTCGGGCGACGAGATGCCCATGACAGCCATGGTGTTGAGGCGCTGCGGTGAAAGATGCTTCTCGAGTAAGGTCTTGAGTGCATCACGAAACGCCTTTGCCGATGCCCCAACAAGGCCCGGATGCACATTCAGATCTCCGGCAGTCGAGACTTTGACATTGCCAAAATGTCCGGCTGCAAGTTGATCGCGCAAGGTCGCGACATCACGAATGATTGCCTTAAAGGCTTCATCGTCCGGCTTGAACCGCGGAAACGGCGCACAACCGTCGAGAGGCGGATCCGGGTCGAGGTTAAAGCTAAAGATAAGGTGGCCGGCGGTGTCATGAACTTTGAATCCGTCTGGTCCATTGGTTACCGGCTGAATGATGAGGCGGATTTGCGGTTGTCGGCCAAACTGGGCGATGACATCCGGCGACAATCCCGGCGCGCCCGGGTCGATTCTGATGCCGGCAACAAACCAGGCGTCGATCTTTTTCACGGCATCGGGCAGCTGGATGTGACGTACACCCAAGTCTGGCACTCCCGGACGCTCGGGATTCTCGGCGTTGGCAATAAAGCGCACGAAGTCTGCGTCGGAAAAAAGTCGCTGCGGAGATCCTGTGGGGCCGGCGAGATCGGATGCCGCGATCAGATTGGCCAGGTCAGCCGACGACTTCGGTGGAGGGAAGAGGATGGACACATCGTTGGGCGAAAGCGGCTTTGCGGCCGTTTGCGTCGGAGCCGCTCCCACGCCCAAAGCCGTGACGAACACCACCCCCGCCGCAAACAGTCTTGCAAGCCGTCGACGAAACCTCGATCCGCACATCTCACCCCTTGTCATCTTGGCAATCCCCCTTTGAGACCAAAAAGTTCAAACATCAGTCGTCGAAATCTCGACGCAGCGTTCACTCAACAAGCAAAACGGACCGGCGGATCAAGCTTCTCATTCCTCACCGTAGAACTGGCTTTGCAGGGTCTTGAGTTTCGTCGGATGCAATGCCTCCTCGATACAGCCGACAAACATCTCACTCCTTGCATTGACGCGCGCGCCGTCAGCCGGGGCATGTTCCATGTCCGTCTGCAATGCACGCACGGCCGTCCATTCCTTCGCACGATCTTTCAGCAACTCGAACAGTGTCTGATGGTTTTCGTAAGGATGGAGTCGAAAGTGAGCGAACGTCACCTTGGCTGCAATCTTTGCATCCCTTAGCGCGTCGGGAAGCGTTAGCAGATCAAGTCCTTCCAGCTCGTCAAGCTGTTGCGTTTGGCTCTGTGCTTCCTGATATTGTTCGCGCCCGACCAATTGATACATTCCTCGCGGACGAAACAGCCAACCGTCATCCGTTCCGGGCTGGTTTCCGAACGGGTTGCCGTCGTAGCCAAGAACGAAGTTGGCCAACTCCTTGGGATGGTTAAGCAATGAGTTCACGTCGACCGCCGGCCTGTTTGCGGCCACAAGCTTTGCGTTGTTCTTGTCGATGCGATCGTGCCATTTCTGCGGGAGTTGAGAAGCCGCGCTGTAAGAGAAGTTTTCGCTGCTGCGCGTAAAGTCGGCGCTGTCGTAGGAGACTGATCCCAGAATATAGGCCAGGATACGGGGATCCGTTTCCTCGACGCGATCCCATTCCTGCAACAAGGCTTTGACCTGCTCGGCCTGAAAATATGCCATATAGCTCTTGCGATATGGCGGAACAGGTGAAGGGGCCGGCGAATGGTCCTTGCTCGATTCAGTCAGCTGGTGCTCGTAGGCGGCGACTTTATCCTGATATTTCTCATAACCGCGCTCTTGCAACCAATTGCTCTCATAACAGGCAAGCAACGGCTGCGGCTTGATCTTTGGAGTTGGTCGATATTCCTTGGCTAGCTCGTCGGCGTAGGCAGCCTGTGCGAGTTTGGCGTCTTTGAGCGTTTCAAATGCGGACGCGACCGATCCATTCAGAAGATGAAACAACTTCACTTGCAGGCAATCAGCGTTGCTCTGCCTCTGGCGGGACTGATCGAAGTCGTCCTTCGGCACGCAGTCCCAAAACCGGCCACTGCTCAGTGAGATGATATCTTCGGTCTTCTGCGACAACGTCCATCCGAGCGGAAGGCTATAGAACAAGCCTGTTATGTCGGTTCGGCCGAAGGTTGGAAAACGCTGCACGCTGGGGGTGACTTCGGCGTCCGGCCGACGATCGATGCTGGTTGCATGATTGAGCGCGACATAGGTTCGGGAGGTTCGCGTGCTCAAGAGCGCGCGTACCGGCTCCATGAGCTCACCGAACATGAATGAACCATGATCACCGAATTGCCCGCTCACCAGGGACAGCAGGTAAATCCGGAATTTTGGTGCGTCAGAAGTGCCCTTGATGCTGTTAAGCTTCTCAATTAGGTCGAGCGCGGTCTCGATTCCCGAATTCTCCACATATCCGCCATCGACCAAGCGCGCCTGCGGGTTAGTGGTTATACAGTCATTTTTCAACGAGACGGTCGCTGCCGGCGTCACCCATGGAAATCGCGCGCTCGCGAAAGCGGCTGTGCTGAGCGGAATACGAAGTGAGTGGCTCTTGACCGTTTGGTCGGCCCCCGTTGCGACGCGTTCGAGTCCCGCGAGAATACACAGGTCCGTGTCATTCGGGTGTAACGGATCGAAATCGAATGGAGAGATGACGGCCCGTTTGCCGCTGCCGGCATCTGTCGTATTGAACAACAGCGCCGGCATGTTGTTGCCGGCTGTCCAATGGGACTGAAAGTCGGCCCTTAGCAGATTGGATTGATCGCCGGTGCCCTTGTGGCTGTCGAGCATTCTGTCACCGGCGTTCTCCAAAGTATATTCCAGAAAACGCGCGCGATCGAAGGCGGGGATCGCGACCGGAGAAAACATCTGAGTGAAATCGGTAAACAGGAAGCCGGCGACCAAAGGCGACAGAAAATCGGTCGCCAAGACGCTTGCGACGCGCTGCTCCACCGGCCCAGGGGCATCAATATCTTGGACTCGTCCGACGCCGGCCAGAAAGTCCGCGATTTTCGGACATGTCTTTCCGTCGGCGGCATTCGAATCAAGGGACGCATTCTCGGCGTGGAGCGCAGCGGCGAAGATGGCGGAACCGACACTGCCTCCTGAGACAGCGCTTATCGCAAACAGATGCTGTCGAAATGCCGGACAGAGATCCTGCATTCTCGCAAGAAACCGCGCCGCATTATTGGCAGCATAGATACCTCCTCCTTGCGCCGCGACAATGAAGACGGGATATTCGCCGAGCCTCCTGGCTTCCTCCAGCCGCGGCTTCTGTAAGAGCCACTCACGGAACGCCGCGACCGCAGACATGCGTGCGTCTTTCGGCAGGCTGTTTGCTTCAGCGACGGTGCGCAGTTCGTGGTCGTCGCCTCCCAACAAGGAGGCAAGCAGAAACAAGCCGCCAAAGACAACGGGTATAAATGGAAAGGTAAACTTGATCGTCAGTAGAGCAAAGTGGACGGCGAGACCAACGACGCAAACCGCAAAGAGAGCGATCACGCCGAACGATCCGAAAAATTGTGCGAGCCTATCCGGCAGCAGGATGAATGCCGTTGTCAACAGGACGATGCCGCCGATCGTGAGCGCGAGAAACCTGTAGCGGATGAAGTAGGTATTGTTGGCGCGGCTCGCGAGATCAATCGATCGATCTCTCGATCCCATCCGCCACGTAAATATCACGAAGCAGACGAGCATGATCAGCATGGCGATTGCGAGGATGAGCAGCATGTTACGCTCGAACGCGAGCGCCTGGTCCTGAATGCGGAAGATACTTCCGACTTCCTCGACCTCACCGACCTTTCTCGCTGGGCGCGACGCGAATTGACCTGCCGTCGCGGCGATTATCGGCAGCGCTCCGAGCAAAACGGGCGCAAGCCTTATGTAAAAGGCCAAACGGCCCGTAGCGTGGGGGATTTCTGGCAGGGACGCAGTCGTGAGCTGAAACGCGCCTGCCCAGATCGTTACGGCAATCACGCCCAGGGCAGCGAACTCCCTGACCGTCACCCAACCAATGTCGTCAGCGGCTATCCGATAGAGCTCCTGAATCTGATCTGGCAGATATAGCAATACTGAGATGGCTACCGATAGAACAATCATCCACCGGAGGTTGCGTAACAGGGCAAAGAGCTGCTCGCGCACAGTCATCGCATCATTTCCCTCACAGGTTTGCGGAGATACTCACTGAGTTAGTAAAGTAGACGCGGATTCCGGACATTCGTGCTGCTTGTACCGAACAGGATCGAGCCCGTGGACATACAGGCGACCTGCAACAAAATAATTATGGGCGCGCTCGCGAGAAGAGCGTCGAAATGGATGACTTAACCTACAGTAGCAATCCGGCTTTGTCGACGGTGGATCAAGAGTTTTTCGACGCGGATACCCGAGACTATAACGAACTCGTTGGCTGCATTGCCGGTCCACGCGGCAAGCACACGCCTTTGTACGTTGCGTACAACATTTATCGGTCTCCACTCGATAGATCGTCTTCGTCCTACTCGCCGCCGGACAGGGTCCCGGCGCGGTCAACGTACCGTACCTTGAAGTCAGAGTTTCTCAATTTAGTCCGACTAGAGTTTGAATATATGCGCCTAATTGACTAACTGCGCAGCTTTTTCGCGCTCTCAAGCGCTGATCCTTGGTCTACGCGAGAAATGCGCGAGAGGTGAGCTGAGATAGAAACGACCTTAGCGCAGCACAATGCGTTCCCAGATGCCGCCCAGTGGGCACGAGAGACGGTCTCGGGCGGTATCGCGCCCGATCAGGATCTGTACGCGATTCATTACAAACCGGGTGCTGTCGGGCCCGAAATTTACGCAGCTCTCGAGGCCCTCGCGCCAAAACGACGCAAGAGCTGCTCTACCTCAGCGGCAGGCTTGGCGCTGCTGAATAAGACTCCTTGCACCTCGTTGCAGCCCTCGGCGCGAAACCAATCGAGCTGCTCGGTGGTCTCCACGCCCTCCGCGGTCGTGGTGATGTTGAGGCTACGCCCGAGGCCCGAGATCGCGCGCACGATGGCGACGCAGTCGGAACCGATCGTTCTTGATCTTATCGAACGGAAAGCGCTCTTTGTGAAGGACCTTGCGAAACGGCGGATGCCGGTTACGGCCTCAGCGCGCCGTTCCGTCAGCGGCTCACAACACGCGGCCTGGCGTGGGCCGTCGGTATCCCTCTTCACCTCAAGGTTTATCCGGCCCTCGCCCGGTGGCCCAATCCCGGCTCTCTGCCGACCACTCTCAAAGCTGCGACTAGCTTCGACATCCTGCGACGAAATGCGATTGTGATCATCGGGACTGCACCTCGTCTGAAGTCGAGGAAGCTCGCAAGCGGCTCTGGTGGTCGAACGGCCACGAGCTCAGTGATGTGCAATCGTGTGGTCCCTTGCAAACGGTAGAGGCCGATCGGCACATTTTCGGAAGCGTTCCAGATGTACGATAGTGAGGTGTCGGTGACCGGCCAAAGCGCGAGCGTTGTGGCCCCACAGATCGCAAGGATGATCCTTAGCCGTCCCATCAGAATACCATCCTGCGCCGGCGGAGCCACGCCTGGTGGCGCGCACGCGTATAAGGTCGCGGCGTTTCGTTGACGGAAAGACGGTTGTGGACGTGATGCCAGTATTCGGGGGCTGCATCGGCAGGATCAATGCGGAGTGACTCCACGGCGTCGATCAACTGGAGAACGCGCTCGACCTTTCGCCAGCCAGCCAGTCGCAGCAGGCTTTCGCCGCCGGGGCTGACCCAAGGCACGGTCGAATACCGCTGCCCCGGTATGATCGCGCGCAAAATGTCGAAGCGAGACAGGATGGTTCCGAAGTCATTGGATGTCCAGCGCACGAACGCGAAGGTGCTGCCGGGCATAAACGAGAGAATGCGCCGGTGCTGGTCAATGATCTTCTCCGATACAGGCTTGCCGAACCGGAAGGCGTCGCTACCATCAGCCGGGACGTTTTCAGGCCGGCATCACGGGCCTCGACAATCTGCGATGCAGCCCAGATCAGAACCGTCCGCATGCCAGATCGTCGCCATGCCGTGTTCCGGCACGGCCTCGACACGAATGGTGATGGTGCCTGCGCGGAAATCGATGGGAACGATCCGCTTCGATTTTGCCAGCGAAAAGAACGGATATGCCATCAGGTCTTCGTCCCGTGGCGGCAGATCGCCAGGGAGCGCACGAAACAGATCGAGTTGGTCGCGCTCTGACCGCCGCCGGCTGCTTGCAGTGGAGTTGCTGTCCGGCATGGGTCAGCGCCGCTCCTTGCCGGCATAGGGAATGGGTGCGTGTCGCTTCGCGGGCAGGACCGTGCCCGTGCCGGGATCGCTTGTGGACGTTTTGGCGCCACGATCAACCCACGCTTTCAAGTCCTCGAGCGCATACACAACGCGAACGCCGAGCTTGCGGTAGGTCGGGCCTGTGCCATAGGTGCGGTGCTTTTCGAGGGTTCGGCCGGAGAGTCCGAGAAAGCGCGCCGCTTCGGACGTGCGAAGGTATCGCGGCGGCAGGCCGGCGTTCGGATCGGGCATTTGCGAGGCTCCGTGGTCGTCTGGAGCGCGGCCGGCTCGGGCCGCGCGTCGACGGTCACGATGGCGCAGTAGGAGTGCTTAGGGGGATGCCGAAGATTGAGCGATGATTTTCGGCACCCCTGCTCTACTCCTTGCGAGATGAGGGACGTAGCAACGCGCGATAGCCGCCACGCATTAGAGCCAAGCCAGCCTGCACCAGGCGGATGGTCCGGCTGCGCAATTCGTGGGTTTTCCAGGCGCGCTCAGGGATGCGTTTTCGGCCGAACAGCACCTCAGCGATGACGCGATATGAAGCACCATCCATGTGTCCATCGAGCGCTCGCAGCACCAAGACGAGTCGTTCGCGCCGCTGCGCCGAAAGCTGATGAAAGGGTGGTCCTGGCGGGCGGCCGTTGATTGCGCGCCACAGCCGATGTGAGGCGTGGGCGCGGATCTCAAAGTCCGCATCGAGCGGCAGTTCGGCCGCATAAGAGACACCAAACTGCGGCGCCTCTTTCAGCCAGAGATGATGTTGTGCCCCTTGGATGCGCAATACGGCATGCCAGCCATCAGATGCCTGTCTGATGGTGCCCGATGAAAGGTCGGCAAGCGGTAGACCCTCGCCGACCGCTTTTGAGCCGGACGCGCATCGAACGACCGGCACCACCGTCGGCAACGCCTCAGGTGCCCAGAAGATTGTCTGTTGGTAAAAGGACCCCTGCGGGTCATGAACGAAAGCAGACGCCCCATCTCCTCCGGAATTCGGACGTCACCTGCCCGCCTTTGGAGCGAACTTCCCGAAAGGAAGCTCGATAGTTGGGACTGCGCCGCAGTGACTCCCAAGCCAAGTCCGGCATCTCCGCTGACTTGATGGCGTGCTGATACGCCTCGGGAGAGCGCCAGTCGAACTTAGACATTACTCTGATCCCCTGCCGTAAATCGATTGCCGCGAAATGTTTATAAAGCCCTGGGTTGTCGGGGAAGTCACCAAATGTGCATTGCGTGATGCGCGCTGGCGATCACGCTTTCAGCGGGAGAAATCTGTTCTCGATTTGGAATTCGAGACGATAGAATCTTTGCTATTTATTGGTGCCGCCGCGAAGCAAGTCGCGGTAGCCCTGGTCTGCTATCCATTTTGCTCGCGCCAGATGGCTGTCAAATGCATTGCGGGCTCGCGCCGGTTCGCGACCCGGATCGATATGCAATACGATCAGGGCCACTTCTTTCCAGTCCGCGCCATCGGCCTCCGCATCGAGCAGACGCCAATACGTTACCAAATGCTGCTCGTCATAGGACGTGAGCACCGCATCGTTGGGCGCCAGCTCCGCGACATCCGGGTCAAGCGGCGGTGTTTGCATCAAGAATCTCGCAAGAAAAACAATAAGAGCGCCCGCAGCCAACGTACGCTCAGCGGGCGTCCGCTGAAAGCCGCACCTTGGCTTTGTTCCCAAGTCAGGTCCGCTTGGGAATACATACTATAGGAGATAAACCTCATAGTATGTAAAGACGCAACTTGCGCAGATGGACATGCGCAAGTTGGTGGGGCGGAATTTCGCTAAGTTGCGGAAGCAGAAAGGCTTCACGCAGGAGAAGTTCTCCGAGGCGTCTGGCTTTACTCAGCAATACATCAGCGATTTAGAGCGTGGTCGGCGTAATCCGACGGTGGTGACGCTGTTCGAACTCGCGAGCACATTAGGTGTTAGCCACGTCCATCTCGTGTTGCCCGATGAAGAATTCTGGAAACAGCGAACCAAGACGCCGAAGCAAAAGTCATAGAACTTCGGCCAGAGGCAAATTTTTGGTGCGCCGGCACTTGCTGCTGACGGCTGGAACAAGAAGCCATCGCCCGAGGAGATCGGGCGGGACCTGGTGGAGCGTGATACTCGCCGTTCTTGCGCGGCCGCGGCCAGAGCAGCGTGTAACCCTTGCGGCCTTGTGGTCGAACAATTCGCGTAGATCGGCGCGTCGAGGAGGGTCGTCGAGCTCGTGCGAGAGCTATTCGCGCGCCTTCTTCGGAGCGCTTTGACCGCACTGCGCTATCTCGCGCTTATATTGTGCATCACATAGCAAGATTATGAGTCGTTCACCCGGCAATTCATCTATGAGGACTCGGAAATTAGGGCTTCAAGACCATGGTCATAATAGGCTGCCTAAAGGCGCTTTGTCATTCCAACTGAGCCTCCGCCCAAGGATTGACCACGAGCGCTAAGCGCTCGGGCCGGCACTATAGTTCACAGGCGTCGACCTCCTCGTCCGGGAATTTCTCGGCGTCCAGCTCCAGCCTGTTCTTCGCCTCTTCCAGCTCCCCTGTGATCAGCACGTAGTTCTCGAAAGTGCTCGAGGAGCTGATGTGTGTCTCGATCAGCTGCCGCAGCTCGTGCCTGAACTGATATTCGCTGACGGTCATTCGCCTTGCCTATCATTGCTGAATTCACGTACGAGATCCAACCTGTCGAGTTGGCGCGCCGAGAAGCTGAAGAATTGCATGCGGCTGGTGCCAAGAACAGTCAGGGCAAGGGCAACAGTAGCAGAAATCCCGGCCCGCGGTCAGGCCGTACTCAATTGAGGTCGCCCCAGCCTTGTCTCGCCACATAAGAGGAGATGACTTCATTACAATTCCATTTTCGCGGCTGGACCCGTAGCGGATGCCGTTTGATCGCTCCCGCCACCCATTCGCTTAGGCGCGTGCGATCTCTCTAATAAGGTACCGATGCTCTCTCATCCGAGGTTAAGAGGCAGCTCAAGATTGGCCCCTGTTAGAAGTTGACCAATGCCGTACAACAGAGAGAACGCGACAAGCACAGCGCAGAGATAGGCCGCAAGTTGAGGCCAAACGTCACCGTCATGATTGAACATTAATCCTCATATAGCACCGTGCTTCTGACTGAAAACTAAGAGCCCGGCCTCCATGAGTGCAAGGGCGAGGCCGCTCTCCGACACCCAAAGCCAGGGAGCCACGCTACTGGGAAACAGCGCGCTACTTCGGCGTCGCTCAGAGACTCACGTGCGTTCCGATTTTCCGTTCCCGGCGCTCTTTACGGCGTTGCGTAAGACGACTTCAGAAAGCCGCACAACCTGCCTTTTGAGAAACGCAACCAACTGTGAGAGACGACGAATCTCTTGCTTGCAGCGCTCCAGCTCGCGCTGTTCGTCTGTCATTGCAGATGCTTCATTGCAATTCCTACTTGCCGTTATGGTTCATGACCTCTTTTCCGAGAAGAGCTCAAACTTTTGCGTTCGGCGAACTCCTTTTCGAACACGAATTGCGCCGGCTCGCCGTGATCGCCTTCGACAAAGCCCTTCGCCACCAATAGCTCGCGGGCGTCGCGCACCAAACCGGGGCTGCCACAGATCATGATGCGGTCATGCTGCGGCTCCAGTTCCGGCAGCTCGATGTCCGTAAACAGCTTGCCTGAAACGATCAGATCGGTGATCCGGCCGCGGTTACGGAAGCGATCGCGCGTCACGGTCGGATAATAGATCAGCTGGTAGCGCACGAAGTCGCCGACCAGCTCGTCGCTCGGCAGTTTTTCCGTGATCATCTCGCCATAGGCGAGCTCGGCGACGCGGCGGCAGCCATGCAGCAGCACAACATTCTCGAATCGCAAATAGGTTTCGGGATCCTTGATTACGCTCAGGAACGGCGCAAGCCCGGTGCCGGTGCCGATCAGATACAGATTGCGCCCGTCCTCGAGATTATCGATGACCAGCGCCCCGGTCGCCTTGCGGCTGACGATGATCTCGTCACCCTCCTTCAGATGCTGCAGACGCGAGGTTAAGAGACCATCCGGCGCCTTGATCGAGAAGAATTCCAGCCGGTCCTCGTAATGGGCGCTGGCGAGGCTGTAGGCCCTCAGCAGCGGCTTCTCGTCGACCTTGCGCCCGATCATGGTGAATTCACCGCTACGGAAGCAGAACGACGGATTCCGGGTCGTGGTGAAGCTGAAGAGATTGTCGGTCCAGTGATGGACGCTCAGTATGCTTTCCTTTGTGAAATTGCTCATCTCACCGCCCGGCGAAATTAAAGCACGATCCAAATCCACGGGCCGCGTTCGCGCAAAGTTTGCACCAGTTTTCCGAATGATCATACTACAGGCACCAACAGGCTCTCGATGAAGTACAGTCGGACCGATAGCTTCACGCCCACAACCGCTTTGGCTTTCATTGGAAGATCGGCCTGTGCCCCGCCTGTAGCCATCAACTCCGGCCGATGCCCATTCACGTAGATATTCAACCGCTTTACTCTTGAGCCCGCCGGCATCTGCGCTACCCAGATGAACTTTTTCGCCAGTTTACACCGGGCCGGTCGGCTGGCTTGCCAGCTTACTCCCTGCCGAGTGGTCGTGCCCTCCTCGAGCAGACGCTAATGGCAACTTTGGCGCATTTGCTCCGACAAAACACAGTACATAGCGAACAAACAATCTCGTTTCGCACCTGAAGGGTGGTGTCTCGACTCCAGATTGGAGCGTTGCGTACAGAAGCCCCCCATCTCGCCTTGAACTTGCGCTCTATTGCAAAGCTACTGGAACGCAGCCCCAGCGAGAATCGACGCTCCGAGATTCGCCGAGATAATATCGCCTGAACATGCTTCCTACGACCGCACGTGATTGCGCCGAGCTGACTGTAACAATTCTGTGATGTTGCTTAATGCAATGAGCCGCGTGTTCGCGGTTAAATCCTGCATCTTGGCTACCTTCTTCGATGGATTCCACGCGCCTGCTCCCGCACTTCCCCGATCGCCTCTGGACAGCGGGCTTGTCATGACGGCACATGCTCGGACCGATGCAGACACCCCGTGCCTCGGCCTCCCACTGAATCAAGCAGGCGACGCGGAAACAGAAGAGGCGTGGGCACGGACTTCAAAGTCTGCATCGAGTGCAGTTCGGCGGAATAGAAGGCCCTAGGTGCGGCCTCTTTGATGTTGCGCTCCCCGAATGCGCACTACAGCACACCAACCAAGGGATGCCTGTCTGTAGCTGCCCGATGCAAGTCAGCAGAAGCGCAGCGGCGAGGCAGACGCGCTCCGCACGACTGGCACTAGCCTCGGCAAGGGCTCCGGTGCGCCAAGAGCAACTTGCCACAGTGCCGGCATTGACGGCTCATATATGGGTGGCCTCGAGAGGCAATCTCAGAACCCGACAACTGATCTTCTTGACCGGCTGGCCGAGACGCTGGATGTTCACTTATCTGAAGTCTCTGTTCAGCCACCCAGAGGAGCGACGACACCGAAGCACTTTGCCTAAGGTTCGCAAGCGGGCGAGCCCACGTTCCAAGAAGAAATAGCACCGCTGCGCAAGAGCGACTTTATGGCCACCCAGATCGGTACTGTGCGCTCTAAAACGCGAAAATCACGAATCGACTGCGCCGACGCAGCGGCAGCGTTGATGATTTCGACTTTAGGCTCCAAAAGGAACCCGCCCGATCAACTCGGGCGGGCCTTTAGAGCGAGTCTCACTCGCCGTTCTTGCGCGGCCGTGACCAGAGCAGGGTGTACCCCTCGCCACCTTCGAGCTATCGCTGAAAGTTG
>NZ_VSTH01000102.1 GCF_008123965.1 Bradyrhizobium hipponense
GGCTAAGGCGTGCACACGTCTCGAAAACTGACTCAAGAACAGGGACTTAGATGACCCCCGGTTTTGAAACGGCCTTGATGTCAGTCGGTCAGCGGGCATTGAAAAGACTCGTGATTCTCATCGATGCCGCTGGTCAGTCATAAGATGTGTGCACAGCTTAGCCCTCCAGGGGAGTGTAAGAGGAGATCCCCCTCACGGCAGGCTGACGAACTCCACCCAGTTCGGCTTCTTGCCGGTGGGATAGGATTTCAGCTTGGCGAGCGCGCCGCTGCTCTGGTCGATCGCATACACCGTCATGCTGTCGGACGTCTCGCCGACCGCCGCGAGATAGCGGCCGGTGGGATCGATGTTGAAACCGCGCGGCTGCTTCTCGGTCGGCACGCTGCCGATCGTGGTCAGCTTGCCGCTGGCAGCATCGACCTTGTAGGCGGTGAGCGTGTTGGTGGTGCGCTCGGAGGCGTAGAGGAAGCGGCCGTCCGGGGTGATGTGGATGTCGGCGGCCCAAGGTTTGCCGGAAAAGCCTTCCGGCAGCGCCGTGGTGCGCTGGATCTCGCGCCATGCGCCGCTCTTTGCCTCATAGTTGAAGGCCGCGACGTCGGCGTTGAGCTCGTGGACGAGGTAGACGAACTTGCCGTTGGGGTGGAACACGAAGTGCCGCGGCCCTGATTTTTCCGGCACCTTGATCGCCGGCGGATCGCTCGGCGTCAGCGTGCCGGTGGCGGCATCGAACGCAAAGCTCAGCACCTGATCGGAGCCGAGATTGGTTGCGAACACGAAGCGGTTGTCGGGCGAGGGCAGGATCGCGTGCGCGTTCAGCCCGGTCGGGATCACCTGCTTCGGTTCGCCGGCGAGGCCGTTTGCGAGCAGCGGATTCACCGCGACCTTGTTGCCGCCATAGGAGGCGCTGAACAGGAATTTGCCGCCGCGGTCGGTCGCGATATTGGCCATGCTGTCGGCGAGCGGACCGTTGCCGGTACGGCTGAGCTGTCCGGTTTTGGGGTCGATCGCAAAGCTCACCGCCTGGAACGGCTGCGAGCGGATTCCGGCGATCAGAACGCGCTTGTCGGGGGTAATCGCCAGCGGCGTCGAGGAGCCGGGCTTCTCGACTCCGGTGAAAGCGGCGGTCTGCAACGGCACCATCTCACCGCCCGCGTCCATCTTGAATACGCTGATGTCGTTGCTGTCGGCGTTGCCGATATAGGCGAAGGTTTCGGCCATGCCGGTGCGGACTCCCAAAATGAGGGCGAGGAAAGCGAGCAATGTGGTGGCGATCGGAGCGCGGTGCGCTCCGGATGCGATGTGGCGTGTCGGTCTGAGCATGGACGTTCCTCTTTGAGCCGGTGCGGCGTTGTTGTTTTGCGGCAGAGGATAGCGGCAGGCGCCCCGTCGCACCAAACTCCAATTGGGATCGATCGATGCCGAAATCGTATCGGTTGCGTCTTCTATCGCACCGCCGCTTCCAGGCTGCGGGAGGGGACATGCGGGCCGGACGCGTGCTCGGGCGGTCCCAGCACGGTCCAAACCGCGACCGCCAGCAATGCCGAGGTCAGGATGGTCCAGGCGACCAGTCGTTTCCGCATCAGCCACATCCGTCGTCGAAAATCCCGTGCCCGGCCTATCGTGCACTGCAAACGGCGACGCTCCTATGAACTCGTTCACAGCCGAAAAGCGCTCGCGCCATTTGCGAACCAATGCCGCGGCCTCGCCTCCACGGCCGACGTCAGGCCGCCGCCTGCGCCGACAGCAGCTGCTTCAGCTTCGCCGCCGGCACCGCCGGGCTGAACAGCCAGCCCTGCATCTGGCTGCACCCGAGCTGCCGCAGCACCTCGCGCTGCGTCTCGGTCTCGACGCCTTCGGCCGTCGTCGCCATCTGGCGCGCGGCGGCCATGTGCACCACCGCCTGCACGATCGGCGAGGAATCCTCGGGCTCGCCGATGTCGCTGATGAAGCTGCGGTCGATCTTGATCTTGTCGAACGGGAATCTGTGCAGATAGCTCAGTGACGAGTAGCCGGTGCCGAAATCGTCGAGCGCGATGCGCACGCCGAGCTCGCGCAGCTGCTGCAGGATCGTCAGCGCCTCGGCGTCGTCGCGGATCAGCACCGTCTCGGTGATCTCGAGCTCGAGCCGTCCCGGCGCGAGGCCCGATTCCGCAAGCGCGGCTGCGACCTTCAGCGCCAGCGTCCTGGAGCGGAACTGCACCGGCGAGACGTTGACGGCGATATGGATATCGCCGGGCCAGCTGGCCGCCTCCGTGCAGGCCTGCCTGAGCACCCATTCGCCGATGTCGCCGATCAATCCGGTGTCTTCAGCGACCGGAATGAACTCCGCAGGCGAGACCATGCCGCGCTCTGGATGGTGCCAGCGCAGCAGCGCCTCGCAACCGGTCACCACATTGGCCGCGAGATCGACCAGCGGCTGGTAATGCACCTCGAACTCGCCGCGGGCGAGCGCCTGGCGCAGGTCGAACTCGAGGAGGCGGCGCTGCCTCGCCTTGGCATCGTATTCGGGCACGAAGATGCGGAAGGTGCGGCGTCCTTCGGATTTCGCTGCGTACATCGCCAGATCCGCGCGCTTGAGCAAATCATCGAGATTGTCGCCATGGTCGGGCGCGATCGCGATGCCGATGCTGGCGTCGGTCGGGATCTCCTGGCCCTTGCAGTCCACCGGCGTGCGCAGCGTCGTCAGGATCTGCTCCGCCAGCACCGTCAGCTCGGCCGGGTCGCGGGTGCCGGCCTTGACGATGGCGAATTCGTCGCCCCCAAGCCGCGCCACCAGATCGTTGCCGCTGACGCAGGCGCGCAGGCGGTTTGCGACCTGGCGCAGCAATTCGTCGCCGACCTCATGGCCGAGCGAATCGTTGACGCCCTTGAATTCGTCGACGTCGATATAGAGGATCGCGAACGGCTTGCCTTCGCTGAGCTCCGCGATGCGGCGCTCCAGATGGCCGCGCATCAGCACGCGGTTGGGAAGGTCGGTCAGCGCGTCGTAATGCGCCATGTGCGCGATGCGATCGTCTGCGCGGATGCGCTCGGTGACGTCGTCATGAGTGGCGAGCCAGCCGCCGGCGGCGCCGGGCTGGTTCTTGATCTCGATCAGGCGGCCATCGGCGGTCTCCACGATAGCGCTCTGCGTAAGCCCGGCAATGCTCAAAATGCCGTCGCAATACGTGTCGACGTCGCCATGGAACGAGCCGGTGTCGTGGCGGTGCTGGATCACGTCGCGGAAATGGACGCCCGGCTTCACCACGGCGGTCGACAGTTGGTACATCTCGACATAGCGGCGGTTGCAGACGATGAGCCGCTCGTCCTGGTCGAACATCAGAAGGCCCTGCGTCATCGTGTTCAGCGCGGTGTCGAGCCGCTGCTTCTCCAGCGAAAGGCGGTGCGTCACCTGGCGGAAGATCAGGAACAGCGTGAGCACGAGCAGGCCGACCGATAGCCCCGCGACCGTGACGAAGAACTTGGTTTGCGTGCGCCAGGTGGCGAGCGTGGCATCGAGCGACTTGGTCGCGATCACGACCAGCGGCTCGCCGGCGAGCAGGCGCGCGGCGACGATGCGGTCCTTGCCGTCGATCGGGCTTGCGAGCCGGGTGGTGACGAAGGTGCGCTGGAATACAGCCATCTGCTCCGGCGAGCCCGTGCGGTAATTCCGCCCGATCATGTCGTCGACATGCGGAATGCGCGCGAGCAGCTGGCCGTTCTGGTGATGCATCGCGATCGAGGAGTCCTCGCCGAGCCCGGTCGAGGCGAAGAACGATTCGAGCTGATCCGGCGCGATCGCGCGCGAGACGATGCCGAAGAACTCGCCGCGAGGCCCCGATACGCGCCGGGCGAACACGATGACCGGCGCGTTGCCGATCCGGCCCGCTACGACCTCGATCTCCTCCTGCGCTGCCGGATCGTTCTTGAGCCGGTTGAAATAGCCGCGGTCGGCGACCGAAATATCGGCAACCGGCCAGCGCCGCGACGAGTTGATCAGCACGCCATTGGCATCGAACACATTGGCGCCGGCGACGTCGGTCCAGCCGCTGGCTTTGGCGCGCAGCGCTTCATGCACGGCGAGCGTGCCCATCTCGCTGCGGAAGGCGTCCGCGGATTCGATGCCATGGCTTTCGAGCTCGGCGATGATGCTCTTCTGCAGCACCGCAAAATTCTCGAACTCGCGGTCGAAATGCCGGGCGAGCAGCCGCACCGCGCTCTCAAGGCTGTCGCGGCCGCTCTCGATCGCGTTCTGGCGGAAGCGGTCGACGGTCAGCGCCGTGCCGATGGCGGTCGCCGCCATCAGCACGAAGCCGCCGGCGATCAGCCACGTCAGCGGTGCGCCGCGCCAGCGGCGGAGCAACACGCGCATGCGCGCGCTCCATCGGATCGATGTGCCCATCCAGCCCTCCCCCGTGGGATGCAAGATGCGGCAAAACCGACAAGACCGGGTTACCTGCAAGGCTTGTTATCTGCAAGGGTTAGGGAAATATGAATCGGAAGCAAATCGGCGGGTTCCCGCGAGCACGGGTGAAGCGGCCAGGGCGGCGCGCCGGGTCATCCGCGGCGCCTGGAAGCGAAGCGTCGATCATCCCATCGGCCGTCTTGCTGCCGTGGCCAAATCGGCGCAGGCTGGCGCGGTTGATCTGCGACCAAGGGTTTGTTTTTCGATGATAACCGTATCCAAGGCCCTCATTGCATTCTGCGTGCTTGCGGTCGTCGGCACCGCGCTGGTGATTGGCCCCGCAGAGCTGCGCCTGTTTCTGCCCGGCGGTGCGCCGGCCGAGATCGCCGTCGCCGCCAAGCCCGAGGTCAAGCCCGAGCCGAGGGCAGGGGAACCAAAGCTCGCCGCCGGCGCGCAGCCTGCACCATCCGCAGCGCCGGCCGCCGCGCCGCAGGCGGGCGCCGTGGCCGAGACGCAGCAGCAGGTCGCGGCGCTCGCCGATCTCGCTCCGGTCAAACCGCCGGCGACTGCAACCGACGCCGGTCCCCGTTTCGACGTCGCCCGCATCGACGATCATGGCGAATCGGCCGTGATCGCCGGCCAGGCCGCGCCGGGTGCGAAGGTCGAGCTGCTGCGCGACGGCAAGCCGCTCGACAGCGTGGTGGCCGACGCATCGGGCCAGTTCGTGATGACGCCGCCGCAGCTTCCCGCCGGCACCTATGAGCTGACGCTGCGCGCCAAGGCGCCGGATGGCACCGTCACGCAATCCGGCCGCACCATGCCGGTGACGATCGCCGAAGCCGCGCCGCCGCCCGCGCGCCCCGCGCCGGCCGCCAAACCGGAAGCCAAACAGGCCGACAGGCCGGACGATAAAGCGGACATCGTGGCATCCTTGCCGTCACCCCGCCTTGTCGCGGCGCCGGACAGGCACGCGGCGCGGCCCAGGATGATGGGGCCAGCCAAGCCGAGGGCTTTGGCAAGGGCACCAGCCGAGACCGCAACGGTCGCATCGGCTTCGCCCGCCGAGGTGTTCGGCGCTGCGCCGGCGGAGCAGGGTGGCAGCCGGGTGATTTCCCGCGGCGACAGCCTCTGGGCGCTCAGCCGTCTCGCTTACGGCGACGGCGCCCGCTACGCGGTGATCTTCAAGGCCAACCGCGACAAGATCCACAATCCCAATCTGATCTATCCCGGCCAGACCGTCGTGCTGCCGCAAAAGCCGCAGTGAGTCGGCGGTCTCTCCTGACCTAGCCGGCGGAGTTCGGCCGCAGTTGCGATGAAGGTGCGCTCCCTCTCCCGCTTGCGGGCCGGCAATCGCATATGGGTGCACGATGCGGCGACATCGGCACTGGGCTCCCTCTCCCGCTTGCGGGGGAGGGTCGGGGTGGGGGTGTCTCCGCGTCGGGATTGTTGAGATTGGGACGAGATCCCGCCGTGACGAGAGCCCTCACCCGCCGCGCGCGGGACGATGCTTCGCATCGCCCGGGGCGCGTCGGCCTCTCCCGCAAGCGGGAGAGGCCGAGCAAGCCCGCGGACAATCCGCGTGAAACGCGCTCTTGGACCATTTGTGCGCTCGCGCTTGAGCATGTCACATCCGAGACCCGGGAACCTTCAGTTCCCCTGTGCGTCATTGTGATACGGCGCGATGCGCTTGGCGTGGGAGGAGGGCCAGGAAGTGGTCGGCTCGGTGGTCGGGTCAGTGGTCGGGTCGAGACCGCGCATGGGACTGGCGCTGGCCGGCGCGGCCTTGGTGGCTCTGATAGTGTTGCTGCCCAATCGGGCCGAGGCGCAGTTCGGGTTGCGCGGCGGTCCGCTCGGTGTTGCGCGCTTTGCCGTCGGCCATGTGATCGGCCTGTCGCGCCTGCGCCATGCCCGCATGGCGGTGCGGGGCGGCCGTACCCGCTCCGCGGCGCTGCGATCGCAAGACCCTCGTTATGACCCCCGTGGCGCCGAGCGTGACCAGCTCGCCAATCCCTATGTTTTGCGTGCGGCACTCACGGCACAGGCTGCGCTGTCGGGCTGGCACGGTGGCCGCCGCCCGCAGGGCTGGTGGCGGCACCCTGACGGCAGCTACGGCTGGGCCGGTCCGGTGTTCTGGCCGTTCGCGCATGACGACCTCACCAATGCCGTCGTCTTCGCCGATCCGACCAGCCTCTCGCTCTATGGCTATGGCGACATCTATGCCGCGATCTTCGCGCCCTATGCGGCCGCAGAGCTCGCCGCCTACACCGCGCCGCAAGGCCGGCGCGCGCGAAAGGTCCCGTCAGCCGAGAATGTCTGCGATGCCAGCGACACCGGCGGCCTGCCGGTCGAGCGCATCGTCGCCGCGCTGCAGCCGAACGAATCGCAGCGCACCGCGCTCGACGAGCTCGCGGCCGCCTGGAATGCGGCGGGCGACACCATCCGCGCCGCCTGCCCGGCGCAGGCGCCTGCCGCGGCGGCGGATCGCCTCGCCCTGATGCGCGAACGCCTCGAGGCCATGATCAAGGCGGCGGACGCCGTGGCTCCATCGCTGGCAAAATTCGTCGATCTTCTCGATGAGAATCAGAAAGCAAAGCTCGACGCATTGGCAAAAGACCGCCGCGCCGCGCTTGCCTCGATCCAGCAAAAGAACCCGCAGGCGGCATCGGCCTGCCAGGCGGACAGCGATCCCCGCTATGACGAGAAGGCGCAGCGCCAGTACGAGCAGCTCGTGCAGCAGCAATGGCCCGTGGCCGACATCACTTCCACGCTCCGCCTCGACGAAATCGCCCGCGCGAGATTCGACGTGCTCCAGGACACCACGCTGCGCACCATGGAAACTCTGAGCGCCTGCCCATCAAAGCCCGAAGCAACCCCGCAAGCCCGCCTCAAAGCCGCGAAGACGCGGCTCGAAACCATGCTGCAAGCCGTGAACGGCGTCGCCGATGCGCTGGACGATTTCGAGACGGACTTAAGCGACGAGCAGAAGGCGGGGTTCGAGGCGATCGGGCCGAAGCGGGGGGTGTGAGCTACGGCTGGCACGTATCCATGGGGTCGGGACGAGCAGAGGGACAAACTCTTTACCGAAGTCCTAATCTCAGTGAGCAGGTAAACCGAGCTTATCAAAAAAGGCGCGATTCCGTTCCTTTGCTCCTTTAAGCAGCCCGTCAAAGGACACGACCTGAATGTATGCGTTGAATGTGGGTTGAGGGTGATACCCGAAAAAGCCCAGACCGTCAGGCGTCTTTGTCAAATTGAAAAGTTCGCAGCTATGGATCAGGTCGTCTGTAATGTCGGCGATAATATAGATGAATCCTGGGATTTGTCCGGCGTTCGGGATGGGACGGCCACGACGAGTGGCAGCTCCATTTCTGAGGCGCGACAAGTAGTCGAGAGATTGCAGGATTGGGTCAGACTTCTCATTCTTCCCTGCGACGTAACCCGTCCGCATAGGTCGCTTGATTTCAAGAATGGTTAGAGAAGCTGGAGGTATGCCCTTTTCTGCGATCAGAAACGGTGTGTTGAATATTCTAAGTGAGACCAAGTCTGGTTCTTTTCCGCTCTTATCGGCGGTAATGGGCATTGTTGACAGAGGCTTGTCGGAGGCCAAAAAGTCGTGAAATGCCAGTCTTTCGTCGATGAGCCAAAGATTTTCGCGTCGAAATTCATAATCGTCCGACGTTTGTCGCATCGGTACGATCAATTCATGAATCTTGTCTTCCCGTTTCTAAGTCTTCCCTGCAATAAGCTGTCCATCACTAGTCCTTGGTGGGGCAACAGAAGAAATTCTCGGAATAAATCAGACTTCTAGGTGTGCTTAGTCGCGCTCGCCCTCAAGTCCTAGCGAAATAGAGCGAGTTTTACTTTAAGTTGCAAGTCATATGGAGCGGTCTGCGGCCGGGGCGGGGACACGCAGGCGCATCAATGAACTAACATATACCGCAATGGAGGCTGACGGTCGGTGTCCGCGACGGGACTCACGACTGCAACACTAAGTGCTAGGAAAAGGTGTGTGATCCAATGAAGGACGGGTATGATTTTTCGGCCGCCAAACGCGGGAAGTTCTTTCGTAACAACGCAACGCTTGTGTCGCCGGTTCATCTGGAGCCCGATGTCTTGGCGTCTCTGTCCGAGCTCGCCGCCGCGCAGGGAGTCCCCCTCAACGCACTGGTGAACTCTCTCATAAGGGAGCATGTCAAACGGAGGTCGTGATGAAGGTTTTCAAATGGCGAAGCAGCCTCGCGTTTTGGCTGCCCAAGAAGCTGATCGAAAAGGTCGTTCTCGGCAAAGGTAACTACGTCCATGTCGCGTCGGCGGACGAGCAAACCCCTGGGATCAGCGACAGCGATTTCCTGCGTCGGCTTCGCGCTCTGCAGAGACCGCGGCCTGGCAGCTTCGTCTGGAACCGCGACGATGCCAGCGCGCGATGACCCAATCATGCCATTCTGCCAGTGTTTTGCCCGACGGGTCAAACCTCCTTTTGCAACGAGCGTATAAGTCATTGATCCCGCACGCTCCGTCTACTGTGCATGGGGTTGTTTTCGACCTTTTTGTTTTTGGCTACCCTCTCCGCCGTGCCGCTGCCGTATCCACCACGTTCTCCACCTCCTCGCGCCACGACAGGATCTCCATCGCCAGCACCGGGTGATTGAAGCCCTTGAGCACGAGGTCGTCGAGCGGGCGGGCTTCGACGAAAGGCTCGACCATGCCGTAGACACGGCGGCTGACCACGACCTGGCCGGCCTTGGCTTCGTCGCACAGGCGCGAGGAGAGGTTGGTGACGCTGCCGATCGCGGCATATTCCAGCCGCTGCTCGAAGCCGATCTGGCCGAGCGTGGCATAGCCCATGGCGACGCCGACGCCGAAGCCGAGCGAGTGGCCGCGGTTCTTCCATTTCTCGGTCAGCTTTCCGATCGCCTCGCGCATCTCGACCGCCATCTTCACCGCGCGCTTGGTGTGGTCGGCGAATTGTATCGGCGCGTTGAACAGGATCATCACGCCGTCGCCGGCAAAGCGGTCGAGCGTGCCTTCATAGCGGTGGATCAGCTCGCCGAGCGCCGCGTGATATTCGCGCAGCACGTTCATCGCCTCTTCCGGCTCGGTCGCCTCCGTGAATGAGGTGAAGCCGCGCAGGTCGCAGAACACGACCGTGACCTCGCGGCGGTGGCTGTCGAGCAGCGCATCGTGGCCGTCGGACGAGGCGATCAGTTGGGCGACCTGCGGGGCGAGGAAACGCTCGAGCCGCTTGATGCGGCCGATCTCGCCGAGTTGCTTCTCGACGCGCTCCTCCAGCGAGCGATTCCAGTTGCGGAGCTGCTCGGTCTGCTCCTGAAGCTTGGCCGCCTGCTGCTGCACGGTCTCGTGCGCGGCGGCAAGCTCGCGGCCCTTGTCGTCGACCTCGCTGAACAGCCGTGCATTGCGCATCGCCAGCACCGCCTGGTGCGCAAACGTGCGCATCAAGCCGGTGAGGCTGCTGGCGAACTCGCCGCCGGCGCGGCGCAGCACCACCAGCGAGCCGAGCGTGCCCTGCTGGTCCAGCAGCGGCACGACCAGCACCGAGTGGAAGCCGGCCTCGATCGCGACGTCCCGCAGCGGCTGTTCGGCGGCATGGTCGAGATCGGCAAGCGCGATCGGCTCGCCGCTTCCGGCGGCATCGCTCAGGATGTTCTGGCCCTCGTCGATCGTGACATGCGCGCCCTCGGCCGATTTGTCGATGCCATTGGCTTCGACCAGGTTGAACCGCCGCGTCTCGGCATCGTAGCCGTAGATCAGCACCGCATCGGCATGGGTGATCTCGATCGCGCGCGCCGCGATCGTCGGCAGCACGGCGTTGAGATCGAGCGAGGAGGCGACCGCGCGGCCGACCTCTTCCAGCACCTTGAGCTCGTTGATCGACTGCGCGAGGTCGCGGGTGCGTTCCTCGACCTTGGTCTCCAGGTCCGAATAGGTCTCCTGGATCTGGCCGGCCATGCGGTTGAATTGTCCGGCCAGGTCTTCCAGCTCGTCGGACGTGTGCACCTCGATGCGATGGCTGAAATCGCCTTCGCCGAGCTTGTGCGCGCCGTCGCGCAGCGCGGTGATCGGGATGATCATGCGGCGCGCGAGCAGCGTGCCGGCGAGGATCGCGACCATCAGGCCCATGCCGATCAAGAGCGCGATGCGCACCAGCTGGTCGCGGATCGGCGTCAGTGCCTGCGTGGTCGGCTGCTCGAACAGCACGCTCCAGCCGAGCTTCGGCACCGTGCTCGCGGCGGCCAGCACCGAATGGCCGTTAAAGTCGGTGCCGGTGGTGTCGGGCTCGCGACCGGGCGCGATCGCGGCGGCGACCTGCGGCAGCTTCGACAGGTCCTTGCCGACATCGGGCCCCTTCGACGACGTCGCCAGCACGCGGCCGCGCGGATCGACGACATAGGCGAAGGCGGCCTTGCCGACCTGGGCATCGGACAGGGATTCAGAGAGAAAGCTGAGATCGATCTCGGCGACGGTGACGCCGGCGTTGAAGCCGGAATGCGCCACCGAGATCGACATGAACGGCGTCCGATCGACGAAATAGGCCGGCGCGTAGCTGACGCCGCGGGCGACGGTGTCGGTAAAGCGCATGTCGCGGGAGAGGTCCGCGTTGCCGCCGGTCGAGGTCGACTGGCGCGAGACCCGCAGCACCTCGCGGCCATCGCCGTTGAGCTGGAACAATTGGGAGACGACCGCGACCTGATGCAGCAGCTGGGCGTAGTCGGCGCGGCGCTTCTCGAGCGTGTCCTGGCTTGCCCGGGTTACCCAGCTGATCTGGCGCTCGAGTTCGGAGACCGATTGCTCGATGCGCCGCGCGGCGGCCTGCGCCTTGTCCTCCAACCCGTCGGTCAACGACGTCTTGGTCGCGCGGTAGGAGATCCAGGTCTCCATCGCGCCGTTGACGGCGAGCACGAACACGACGAGGCCGACCAGGGAGACGACGTATTTGGCGAACAGGCCCTCGCGGAAAAACCTGGTCTTGTCGTTCGCTCCTGCCATCCGGGTCCTCTCGCGCCACGACCGCCGCCAGCGCTACGGGCCGTGCAGGCCCGAGCGCACTTCTACCACAATTTGGGCAGTGGGACCGGTCGAGTGCCGGGCGTGGTTACCCGCTGCGGGCGGAGGGGCGCTCCGGCATGCTGGTGAATTGTCGCAGCGGGAGATCACCGATTAAAGAGCTGTCGCAGCACGTCGTTCATTGGCTGGCTGTCCTGCTGGGCGACCGGCGGATCCGCCTGGGCCGGAGGCGCCGGTGAGGCCTGCGGTGCCGGCGCCGCGGGAAGGCTGCGGCTCCGGCCGGTGGCAGTACCAGTGCCGGTGCCCGCGCCAGTTGCAGCGCCGCCGGAGAGTCCCTGCTGGATCAGATTGCCGATCGCCTCGCCCAGCGGGCCTCCGAGCGGATTGTTCTGCCCCGGCTGCTGCGTTTGCGGATTGGCATTGCCAGCCGCATTGCCGCCGCCGGGTGCAAGGTTGCCGCCGAGATTGCCGCCAAGGCTTCCGCTAAGCCCGCCCAAAATATTGGCGAGCCCGGCACCATCCGCGCCGAACAGGCCCGTACCCATCTCACGCAGCTTGGCATAGGCGGCGTCCGGATTGTCGAGCATGCCGGCCATGTCAGGATAGATCCGCGGCTGCGACCAGGAGCCCTGGATCATCACGGGGATGCCGAAGCCGACCGGCTCGGAGTTGCGGCCCTGGCCTTCAGTCGTCATCACCAGCTTCGGCTCGACGCGAAAGCCCATCATCTTGGTGTCGAGTGCGATGGTGCCGGCGCCGGTCACGCGCACCAGCGGGCCGACCAGATTGAGATCGGTCGTCACCGCCTGGCCCTTGTCGATGCGGAAGGAGGCGGAGAGCTGCGACAGATCCGTGCTCTGCTCCTGGCTGGGATTCTGGTTTTCCTGCCAGCCGGACAGCGTGCCCGCTGTCAGCGAGCGGATCATCTGCGCGACATTGATGCCGCGGATGGCGCCGTCCTGGAAATTGACGAAGGCCGTGCCCTGCATGTTGGCCATCAGCGCGCGCTGGCTGGTGCCGGCGCTGCGCAGTGCGAGCTTGGCTTGCAGCTTGCCGTCGATGCGGTCGAATTCGGCGAGGCCCTGAAGCAGCGGCAGCGCGCGAACGCCGACGAGGTCGGAATGCATGGCAAAGCTCGGTGCGCCGCTGGTCGCATCCAGGATCACCTCGCCCGAGACCTGGCCGCCGTAGGCGCCGAGATTGGCGGTGCCGGCCTTTAGCACGCCGCCGGCGAGCTTTGCATCGAGCGCGAGCGGCGCGAAATGCGCATCGCCGATGACGGCCTCGTTCGCCGAAATCCTGACTTGCGCGTCGACGTAATTGAGCCCGGAGAGGTCGATCGGCGCATTGCTCCAGGGCTGCCCGGACGCGCCGTCGGGCGATTTCGACAATGGAAACGCGAGCCGCTGGAAGTCGAGATCGACCTTGACCAGGGGCTTGCTCGCGATGTCGACCGAGGCCCAGCCGTTGAACGCGCCATCGCCAAGCGTGCCGTTGACGCCATTGAACATCACGATGGGCCCATTGAGCCGGACCTCGGCATGTCCGGAGAGCTGAGATTTCAGCACGTCGGGCATGTCGATGGCGAAGTCGACCGGAATCGTCGGCCGATCGATCGGCGGCGCCGGCGTCGTCGCCTTGATGTCGAACTTGACGGCGTGGTCGCCCGCACGTGCGGTGCCGGTGATATCGACCTTGCGGTCACGGCCGGTGACGGCGTCGGCGTTGATGGCGCTGACGCGGCCCTCGGCGCGATCGCGTACGCGCGCGAAGGCGATTTCGCCGTCGACGATCTTGACGCGGTCGATGCTCGCGCCGTCCATGTCAATCGCGAGCGGCTTTGGCGACGAATCGGCATTCGGCAGCCGTTCGCGCAGCAGCGGCTGGTAGAGCACGGGATGGGTGACGACGAGATCGGTGATCTTCGGACGGCCCGACCACACGCTGGAGGGCGACATCTCGGCCTGCACGCTGTCGATGGTCAGGCGCGTGACGCCGCTGCGGTCCTTCGGATCCTGAAGCGTCAGGTCGTTGAGCGTCACGTTCAGCGTCGGCCACAGGCTGATTTTCGCGGTACCGTCGATCGTCAGCCGATAACCGGTTGCCTTCTCGACTTGCGCTGCAATCGTCGAGGTCAGGAAACCCGAGGGAATCCCGACCACGAAGAGAAGCGCGATCACGATGATGACGGCGGCTATCGCCGCGCCGGCGAATTTGACTGCTCTCATGTCGACTTTCCAACGATGGACAGGCGGTGTCGAAGCCGGCCGATCACCCGTCCCTGGCGCGTGAGTTTAGCCCGGGCCGGGAAGCCGCTCCAAGCGGCTAAAAATAATCTGAGGGGACTGTAAAGTTATGTGACTTGTGACACACTTCTCCGGCGCGGTTTTGCGCGATTCTGATGTTGATGGTTCCAAGCGATTTGCCAGGGAAACTGGCTTAAAGAGATTCACAAGGACATTGAAATGAGCAAGCAGGCCGAATTTGCGGTCATCCTGAAGATGAACGCGATGTTCGCGGATCTCGGCGCGGACGAACTCCAGCGGGTGGCCAATCTCTGCCACACCCAGCATCTGGCGAATGGCGAGGTGCTGTTCCAGAAGGGCGACCCGGGCGATGCGCTGTTTGGCGTGCGCCGCGGCCAGGTCCGCATCGAGACCGGTGCCGCCGACGGCAGCCGGCTGACGCTGAATTTCATGGGCCCGGGCGACCTGTTCGGCGAGGTTGCGGTGCTGGACAGCCAGAGCCGCACGGCCGACGCGACCGCCGGCGAAGCCAGCGAGCTGTTCGTGCTGCGGCGCGAAGACTTTCTCGCCTTCCTCGAGCGGGAGCCGAAGGTCGCGATCAAGATCATCGCGCTGCTCTGCCAGCGCATCCGCTGGCAGAGCGAGCGCATGGAAGAATCCATGCTGCAACCGCTGCCGGTGCGGCTGGCCCGGCGGCTTTGCGCGCTCGCCGCTGATTTCGGCTCCGAGGTGCACATCTCGCAGGAGCAGCTCGGCGTCTTCGTCGGCGCCGCGCGCGAAAGCGTCAACCGCCAGCTCCAGGCCTGGCGCAAGGAAGCGATCCTTGATCTCCAGCGCGGGCGGATTTTGCTCAGGAACATGACAAAGCTAACGGCGATCGCGCGAAATGAGTAGGGAGGCAGCTAGGCTGGTTCGCTGCCGTCAGGGCGAGGCAGTTCATCAGAAGAGCCCCAGCTCGCGACCCAAGCTTTAACGACCTCGATCGGCACGGCACGACCGGTGCGCTTGAACGCTTCGTAGCGAAGACGATCCTCGGCTATGTCAGGTTCAGAGATGCCGCTCGCCAACCCGCCTTGCGCAATCGACACCGGTGCCACGACTACTCCGCCGCGGGGTGCACGACGTTTTTCCGCACCGGCGGTGCTGCCGCTGCGCCGGCTTGCGGAGCCGCGTGGTGGTCGGCCGTCTCCGCATCATCGCTGTGCACGATCAACCGCTTGCCGAAGCGCCAGATCAGAGCGCCGAGATCATCCATCACCATGAACATCGCGGGCACGAAGACCAGTGACAGGATGGTCGAGAAGATCAGGCCGCCGATCACGGCGAGCGCCATTGGCGAGCGGAACTCGCCGCCGGCGCCGACTGCGAGCGCGCTCGGCATCATGCCGGCGGCCATCGCGATCGTGGTCATCACGATCGGGCGGGCGCGCTTCATGCCGGCGTCGATCATCGCTTCCTCACGCCGCTTGCCGGCACGGATCGCTTCGATCGCGAACTCCACCAGCATGATTGCGTTCTTGGTGACAATGCCCATCAGCATCAGAATGCCAATCCAGACCGGTGTGGTGAGCTGCTTGCCGGTGACGAGCAGGGCTGCGATGGCGCCGCCGATCGACAGCGGCAGCGAAAACAGGATGGTGATCGGCTGCAGGAAGGTGCCGAACAAGAGCACCAGCACGGCATAGACCATCATCAGGCCCGCAGTGATCGCGGTGGCGAAGCCGTCCGAGAGTTCGTTGAGGCTTTCGGCGTCGCCTGAGGGGCTGACCTTCACGCCCTTGGGCAGGCTCTTCATCACTGGCAGGTCGGAGATTTTTCTGGTCGCGTCGCCGAGCGCGGCGGAGCCGACGAGGTCGGCGGCGACGGTGGCCTGCCGCTCGCGATCGTAGCGGTTGATGCTGGTCGGGCCCTGGTCGAGCTTGACGTCGGCAATGACGGAGAGCGGCACCCCGCCCTTCTCGCCGTGTTCGCCCAGCGGCACGCGCAACTGCTCGAGCGTTCTGAGATTACCACGGGCGGCGTCCTCGAGCTGCACGCGGATCGGCACCAGGCGGTCGCCGACGTCGAACTTGGCAAGCGCGGGACCGACATCGCCGATGGTCGCGACCCGGATGGTCTGCGACAGGCTTTCGGTCGAGACGCCCAGCCGCGCGGCGAGATCGGCCCGCGGCTCGATGCGCAGTTCGGGGCGTTCCAGCGCGGTTTCCGAGATCACGTTCGAGATGGTCGAAATCCGCTTCATCTGCGTCGCAAGCTCGCTCGCGACGTTGTTGACGATGTTGGCGTCGGCACCGGTCACGACCAGCGAGATCGCGCGCAGGCCGTTCTCGTCGAGAAACCAGAAACGGATGTCGGGAATGTTCTCCAGTTCCTGGCTGATCGAGAACTCGAGCTCGCGCTGGGTGATGTCGCGATCGTCCTTTGGTGTGTAGTTGATGATCAGGGCCGCACGGCGCACTTCCTGCGTCCCTGGCGGCACGCGGCCGCCGTCCACGAAGATGCTCTTCACCTCCGAGCGCTTGCGCAGGCGCGAGACGATGTCTTCGGTCACCTTCTCGGTATAGGAGAGCTGGGTTCCAGGAGGCAGCTCGATCGCGAGCAGCGAGCGGGCGCTGTCTTGCGCGGGCAGGAAGCCCTGCGGCAGCAGCGTGATGCTCCAGATCGAGGCGGCGAAGACGCCGAAGCCGATCAGCACGGTGATGAAATAGTGCTTCACCGACCAGGTCACGATCTTGTGGTAGTTGCGCAGCACCACGCCCGGCGGGGGCTCCTGGTGATTGGAGTGCTTGAGGAAATAGGCCGCCAGCATCGGCGTCACGAGGCGCGCCGCGAGCAGCGAGAAGAACACCTGCACCGAGACCGTAATGCCGAACTGCTTGAAGAACTGTCCGGCGATGCCCGACATGAAGCTCGCGGGCGCGAAGATCGCGATGATCGTGAGCGAGATTGCGATCACCGCGAGGCCGATCTCGTCGGCGGCTTCGAGCGCGGCACGATAGGGCGATTTGCCCATGTTCATGTGCCGCACGATGTTCTCGATCTCGACGATGGCGTCGTCGACCAGAATACCCGTCGACAGCGTGATGGCGAGGAAGCTGACGAGGTTGAGCGAGAAGCCGAGGATGTCCATCGCCCAGAACGCCGGGAAGATCGACAGCGGCAACGAGATCGCGGCGATGATGGTGGCGCGCAAATCGCGCAGGAACAACAGCACGATCACGACGGCGAGGATGGCGCCTTCGAACAAGGTCGAGATCGCCGCCGTATAGTTGCCCTTGGTGTACTCGACCGAGGTGTCGATCAGCTTGAGGTCGACATCGGGATAGGCCGCCTTGAGCGCGTCGATGCGCTTCTGCACGGCGGCGGCGACCACCACGTCGCTAGCGCCCTTGGAGCGCTTGATGCCGAGCGCGACCACCGGCTCGCCGTTGAAGCGGGCGAAGGTGCGGCGGTCGGCGATGGTGTCGGTGACGGTGCCGAGATCGTCGAGCCGGACCTCGCCGCCGGCGAACAGCGGGATCATGGTGCCGGCGAGGTCGCCGAGCGTCTTGGCGCCCGCCAGCGTGCGGATCGCCTGGTCGTTCTTGCCGATTTCGGCGCGTCCCCCGGCCACGTCAACATTGGTGCCGCGCAGGCTCTGGCTGACATTGACGGCGGTGAGCCCCATTGCCTGCATGCGGTCGGGATCGAGCGAAACCAGGATCTCGCGCTCGACACCGCCGATGCGCTCCACCTGGGCGACGCCGCGCACGCCCTGGAGTGCGCGCTTGACCACGTCGTCGACGAAATAGGAGAGCTGCTCCGGCGTCTTGCCGGGCGAGATCGCGGCATAGGTGACGATCGGCAGACCGATGACGTCGACGCGTTGGATCAGCGGCTCGGTGACGTTTTGCGGCAGGTTGGAGCGTACGCGCGTCACCGCGTCCTTGACGTCGTTGAGCGCGCGGTCGGTGTTGGTCTCCAGAGCAAACTGGATGGTGGTGACCGACAGGCCGTCGGTGATCGACGAGGTGATGTGACGCACGCCCTCGACGCCGGAGACCGCGTCTTCAACCGTCTTGGTGACCTGCGATTCGAGTTCGGCGGGGGCGGCGCCGAACTGCGAGACCGCCACCGAGATCACGGGAATGTCGGCCGAGGGCAGCCGCGTCACCGCGAGCTTGGTGAAGGAGACCCAGCCGAGGATCAGCAGGATGATCGAAAAGACGACCGACGGCAGCGGATTGCGGATCGACCAAGCCGAGATATTGAGAGCCATCAGCGTACCCGCGTGCGATCGAGTTCATCGGCGAACATGGTTTTGATCTGGTCGCCGTCATGCAGCGAAGAGCCGGCGTCGGCCACGACGATCTCGCCGACGGCGACCCCTTCGAGGATTTCCGTTGCGCTGTCGGACGTCAGTCCGACCCGCACCTTGCGCGTCTCGATCGTGTTGCCTTTGACCACCTGCACGGTGAGATGGTCGATGGCGGTCTTGGGCACCGCGACGCCGCAGCTTCGTTTGGCGTCGATGGAGGCGCGGGCGAACGTGCCGATCTTCAGCGAGGGATTGTTGGTGACGCTGATGCGGACGCGGCCGAGTTGCGTGGTGCGGTCGATTTCGGGGGCAACCAGCCGGACCCGTCCGATCAGGTCGGGCGCGTCGTCGCGGCTGATGCGCACGGTGGCGCCGGCGCTCAGCTTGGGCATGTGCACGGCCGGAACCTGGGCGTCGAGCTCGATCTCGTTGTTGACCGCGATGCGGAACATCGGACCAGCCTGCGGCGAAGCCGGCGCGCCGACGACGGTGCGGACTTCGGTGACGAGGCCCGGAGCGGGCGCCTTCATCGAGATCGGGCCTTGCGGTCCGGGCCGTTGCGGCTGGCCCGGAATCTGCGGCGGTGCGGTCAGGCGCGCGAGCTCCTGATTTTCGGTCACGGTCGTGCCTTCGGTGACGAAGACGTCCGTGACCCTGGATCCTTCCTGCTCGGCAACGACCACGGCCTCGCGCCGCGGCACGAAGAAGCCGGTCACCCGGACGAGGTCCGAGAAGCAGGCATTGGTCGACTTCGTCACGATGACGAGTGCCTCGCCCGGCGTTTCTTTCGCTTCGGGGCGATGCCGATGCTCGAACAAATAATAGCCGACGCCGAGCACGACGACGAACGCAACGGTTCCAGCAGGCTTGAGATATTCGGTGATCTTCATCGCCGGATCATCCTGGCCTGGCTCGCGGCCGTCCGCGCATGGCCTTGCGAGAGCATTTCCCTGAAACGAAGCGGCGTCCCGCAAGGCTGCGGGACGCGCTTCGGAAGCGAGTTGTTACACCACATCACGACTTGTCACTTCGAAAAGATTACGCCGTGGTCACTTCGATGCGGTGGTCTTGTTTTCCATGTTGACGACCTGGACGCGGCGGTTCACCTCCGCCATCGGCTGGCTCAGGTCCTTCAGCTTGCTCTTGCCATAGCCGACGGTGACGAGGTCGGTCGCGGAGATGCTGTACTTGTCGACGAGATAGCGCTTGATCGAATCCGCGCGACGCTCCGACAGGTCCTGGTTGTAGGCCTCGCCGCCGGCGGCGTCAGTGTGGCCCGCGACGACGAAGGTCGAGCCCTTCAGGTCCGGGCTCGTCAACGCGCGGCCGAGCGCCTGAACCGAGGCAAGCGATCTGGGGCTGATATTGGCTGAGTTGTAGTCGAAGGTGATCTCAAGGTCGATGTTCGGCTTATCCTTGGCCGCCGACGCGATCTCCTCGCGCTCGGTCGACGAGAGCGAGCGCGTTGAACGACCGCGCACGGACTGGATCAGCTTGGTCTCGGTCGCGCTCGGCGCGGCATCGGTCTGCGGGCCAATCGAGAGGCCGCGGGTCAAGGGCTTCTTCGCCGGCGGCGCGAGCGCGCGGACGATCTCGTCCTCGGTGACGTTCTTGCTGTTGCCGTCGTCGGCCGCGCGAGCAGGTGACACAGGCAGCGACAGTGCGGCGCCGACGGTGATGATGGACAGGATTGCGGTAAGTCCTTTGACAGCCAATCTCATTATCAGTCCCTCCTGCGCAGCCAGCGCGCGCGATTCCAAAAGTCCTGCAATATGGCCCCCAGAAGGCCGCCTGCGGCATCCGTCCAGTTAGTCTTCGCCGGGCCGCCGAGGGTTCGAGACGCGCCGCCCCAACTCAAAAAAATATCAACGTACTCCGTAGCTTGCGAATTCCTGAACGATGTTCGGGTCCATCGCCTTGGCATTGGCGACGTCCAGCGCCCCTTCCTGGGCCGAGCCATTGCGCTGCTTGGCGATCCCCCGGCCATAGAGCGAGGAGGTCAGGCGCGGGTTGACCTTCAGGGCGGCGTCGAAATCGGCGATGGCGTTCTTGACCGCTCCGGACTTCAGGTTGACCAGACCCCGGCTGTCCAGCGCATCGACAAAATTCGGCCGCAGCCGCAGCGCCTCGTTGCAATCTTTCAGTGCGCCCTGGAGATCGCCAACCACAGTGCGGGTCCAGCAGCGGTTGTTCAGCGCCTCGACGTCCTTCGCATTGATCCGCAGCGTGTCATCGAAATCCTTGATGGCGAGGCCATAGGCCCCCTTGCTGGCATAGACCTGACCCCGCCGGTACAGCGCGTTCACGTCATCCGGATTGGCGGCGATCTTGGCCGTCAGGCTCTTGATGGTGGGATCGTCGGCCAGCGCGGCCTGGCTCGGACCGCTGTCGATGCTCGGTGCTGTGACGGGATCGACCGGTTTTACCGG
>NZ_VSTH01000103.1 GCF_008123965.1 Bradyrhizobium hipponense
GCGCGGCCGGACCATACATCGGGTCACAACGCGACGGTCCCGGAGCACGGACCGCGTGTCCACTTTGGTCTCGGAAGGAGATCGCGAGCTTAGAGTACACCTCAGTTAAGGTGGCCAGGTCCCGCGAGCACGCGTAGCACGATCGCAAACAGCTCGTTCTGCGAGGAGATGCCGAGCCGCTGATAGGCGCGCTTGCGATAGGTCAGCGTCGAATGCAGGCTGATACCGAGCGCGCGGGAGATCGCCTCGGAGCTGAAGCCTGTGAGGATACGGCGGCAGACCTCCTGCTCGCGCGGCGTGAGATCGGCCAGTAGCGCGGACGTGGCGAACAGCGCGGCGAGGGTCTGGTCGGCCGTCGCGGTCGAACCTTGCTGGAAATGGCGCGCCACGCTCGCGCTGATGGCCGGCGCGATGGCCCGAAGCCGCGCGCGCTGGGCATCGCTGAAGCGGCCCTGGGCGGCGATGCGGTAGAAATTGACGTAGAAGCATGTGTCGTCGACCCAGATCGCAGTCGCGCACTTGTCGACGATGCCGGAATCGACAAAGAACATCTTTCGGTAGCGCGCGCCGTACATACGCGGCGCGAAGGCGGGCAGCACGATCGGCGCAGCCCCCTTGCCTTCGAACAACGCATCGCGGTTCGGATCGGATTCGTGGAACTGCCCGGCATAGGCGGCGCCGAGATCGCCGCCGATCGGGATGTTGCCGACATCGAGCAGGCAGCGCGCCGCGCCCGCGCGGCTCAGCGCGAACACCATGCAATGGCCGACCCCGGCCTGGCACCGAAGCGTGTCGATCAGCGCATTGGGGAAATCCGGCCGGCCGATCGCGAGCACCGCGGGTGTGACATCGCCAACCGCCGCATTTCCGGGCGTCCCGTGAGGGCGCATCATTTTCTCCCTGTCGCTTTTGCCGAAAGTTATCAGCAATGGCCGCGCGGCGGAAGACGGGTGTCTCGGGACAGGCGGCGCACCGTCGCCGAGCCGAAGGGGCTGGCGGGTGGCGGGGTCAGGACTCGCTCTTTCGCAAAATCTTGTCCATTGCTTTGCCCTTGGCCAGCTCATCGATCAGCTTATCCAGATAGCGGATCTCCCGCATCGTTGGTTCTTTGATGTCCTCCACGCGGACGCCGCAAACCACGCCTGTGATCAGGGCTCGCGACGGATTGATTTTCGGAGCCTTCGCAAAGAAGGTTTCAAAGTCCGTCCGTTTTTCCAGTTCGGCTTCCAGCTCCTTCCGGCCATAGCCAGTCAACCAGGAAATGACCTGATCGACCTCGGCTTTGGTGCGTCCTTTCTTCTCTGCCTTCGCGACGTAAAGCGGGTAGACGCTGGCGAAGCTCGTTGTGTAGATCCGGTGTTTTGCCATGAGCGCTCCGGGGATCGCTGGTTACGGGACGTGAAGACTTGCGATCATACTACCCCTCCGCCGCTCGTGCAGCGCACGGCCTACATCTCGGAGCGGGGGTCGGCATGGCACCGACCAATAACGCAAATGGATTACTGCGCGGGCCGGTCTGCCCGCTTCAAAATCTCGGGCGGAATGGTGACGCCGATCGCCTGGGCCGTCTGAAGATTGAATATCAATTCTCGTCTTGTGATGACGTCCACCGGCAAGTCCGCCGGTTTCGTTCCCTTGAAAATCCTGTCCGCAAAGACAGCAAATTTCCGCCAGCTATCGGCGACGCTTGTACCGTAGGTTATCAAACCGGCCGCATCCGCGGTGCCGCCTGGAAACATTGCCGGCAGGCGGCTCTTGATCGCGAGTTCGCCAATCTGCTTCCGGGCCGCGAGTGCCACCGGCACTTCCAGGACCAGCAAGGCCTCGGCGCGCTCCGTCGCAATTGCCGCAAAAGCCGCATCCAGATCGGCCGCACTCTTGAGCTTTATTATTTGGGGTTCCAGGCCCAAGCCTCGTGCTGCGGCATCGTTGGCGCGATCGATGGGTGCGAACCCGCGCTCATCGGCGCCGGGAATAGTCTGGTCGCTCAGGATCGCGACGCGCGTGATTCCCGGAAACGTCTCTTTCAGAAGTTCGAATTGCTTGGTGGCTTGCTGGGGATCGAGACTGGTGATGCCGGTGATATTGCTTCCCGGCCTGTCCATCGACGCAACAAGCTTCAAGGCAACTGGATCGGTCACGATCGAAAAGACCACGGGGATCGTCGACGTGGCTTTCTGGGCCGCAACTGCTGCGGGCCCACCGAGCGCGAGGATCATGTCCACCTTCGCGTCTGTCAGCTCCAAGGCGAGGCCCGGAAGACGCTCAAGCTTCAGTTCGGCAAATCGCGGCTCGATAACGACGTCGCGCCCTTCAACATATCCGAATCCGGCAAAGTCGCTCAGAAGGTTTTTCTTTATCGAATTGAACAAAGGCGTATCACCGCCATTTATCAAAATGCCAACCCGCCTGGGATTCTGCTGCGCATTGGACAGGCCGCAGATCAAGCTGAGTGCGAATGCGGCGGCCGATACTCTTCCTATCGACTTCATGGCGTTCCCCCTGTCGACGTCGAGTTTACGTGCAATTACCGAAACGCTCGCCGAATTCGAGAGCGCAGCTGCAGCGCCGTCGAGGCGAGTTCTGCCAAGCTAGCACGGCGGCGAGGGCCATGCGTGGGTATTAGGGGTCGCGGTCCGGTTTGGGGCCAACGCGGATGGTGTGAACCCGGATCGATCAGATGGTTGCCGACCCGGCCCGTTTAGAACTCCCCGGGCCACGTGGAGAGCGCTTGCTCGGCCACGGCCTCCAGCATGTCGCGGCCGAAGCCGGCTTTGGCCTGCACCGTCATGCCGTGAGTGACGGCCATGACGAATGCCACCAGGGCATCGGGGTCGGCCGCCGGCGGCAGGTCGCACTTCGCGGCATGTCAGTACCAGCCTGATCGGACATCGACTTCATTCGGGTTCGCTTGATCGGCACAGGCGAGCGACGGCTGCACGGCGCGCGCCCCTAGGTCACTCACCGCGGAGGAGGGCCCAGAAGGGTGCAGTTTACGTCTACGTCTGCTAGACTGGCACCCAGATATTGGGCGTATGACCATGAGCGACCCACCTATCACCAGACGTTTGGCTGCAATTATGGCGGCGGACGTTGCCGGCTACAGCCGCTTGATGTCGACGGATGAAGAAGCGACCCTGCGGACCTTGGATGGCTATCGTCGCACGATGTCCGATCTCATATCCGAACATGCGGGCAGGATTTTTGGGACCGCCGGAGACAGCGTTATTGCGGAGTTCAGTAGCGCAGTGCAGGCGGTGCGCGCCGCCGTGGCGATCCAGCGCTCTCTCGATCGCCACAATGCCGATCTCCCTCAGGACCGCAGGATGGAATTTCGGATTGGCATCAACGTCGGCGACGTGATGGCGGATGGCGACAACCTGCTCGGCGATGGAGTGAACGTAGCTGCGCGACTCGAAGGGGTGGCTGAACCGGGCGGAATATGTATCTCGGGTGCAGTGCGCGATCAGATCGAGGGCAAGCTGAAGTTTGCACTCACGCCGATTGGACAGCGAGCACTGAAGAATATTAGCCGTCCGGTCTCGGTCTACTCTGTGGACTGGCAACCTGAGCATCCGGTCGCCAGCGGCATTTTGGGCGGTGCACTCGCCCTTCCGGACAAGCCTTCAATTGCCGTACTGCCATTCTCCAACATGAGCGGAGATCCAGAGCAGGAGTATTTCGCGGACGGGATTACAGAGGACATCATTACCGCTCTCTCTCATCACCGATGGTTCTTCGTCATCGCTCGAAATTCGACGTTTGTCTACAAGCGGCGAGCCGTCGACGTGAAACAGGTCGCTCGCGAACTAGGCGTACGATACATCCTCGAAGGCAGTGTACGACGGGCTGGGCAGCGCGTGCGGATCACGGGACAGCTAATCGAAGCAGAAACAGGCAATCACCTCTGGGCCGAGCGATTCGACCGCGATTTGGCGGATATATTCGCCATTCAGGACGAGATCACACAGAGCGTAGTCGGTGCCATCGAGCCTGAGATGCTGCTGATCGAAGGAAAACGTGCCTTTCGTAAGAGCGTCGGAAATCTCGATGCGTTCGATTGCTGCATGCGTGCGATGTGGCATTTTTCGCAGCTCGCATCTGAGGATCACAATCAGGCCGTAACCCTGATAAGGCAGGCACTGACGCTTGATCCGAACCTTGCCCAGGCGCACATGACGCTTGCCCGCACCCTGAATGCCCGCATTTGGTATGGCTGGAGCGGCGATCCTGTGAAGGATGTGTCGGAGATCTATGCCGCGGCCGCGCGTTCAGTCTCACTCGACGACCGCGACCCTTACTGCCACTACGCTTTTTGTTGGGGCAGCTTGTTAAGGCAAATGCACACGCAGGCGCTTGCGGAGGCGCAACGTTCGATTGACCTTAATCCAAATTTCGCATTGGGCTTTTTCTCACTCGGTTTGGTTCGCGTCCATATCGGGCACTTCACCGAAGCTCTCGACTCCTTATTGCGCAGCCTTCGCCTAAATCCCAACGATCCGCAGGCGGGAAGTTTCCTGAGCTTCGTCGCGTTGGCTCACTATCATCAGGAGAACTACGAGGAGGCCGTGCATTACGGCGAATTAGCGGTCCGCGCACGACGCCCCTATCTCGCCCTGAGAGTCCTCCTCGCCGGCCTGGGCCAACTTGGGCGCCTAGAGGAAGCACGGCCGTTATTGCAGGAATTCATCTCCCGACAACCGAAAGACACACAGCGGCAATTTGAAGTTACAACGCCCTATCTCGACTTGAAGTATCGCGATCACCTCGCCGAAGGTTTGCGTCGAGCGGGTGTCGCGTACTTGCGATGATCGACGGCAAGATCTCCAATTTGAGCACTAAAATTTTGGAAATGGGGGATTGTTGGATTTCGTTCTCTGACTGCTGAGGTCCATTGCGATGATCAACAAAGCGGATGTCGTTGTTATTGGTTCGGGCGGCCTTGGGGCTGCTACCGCATATTATCTCGCCAAGCGCGGCGGGCTCACCGTTGCCTTGCTCGACAAGCACGACATTGGATCGCAGACGTCCCCCCGCGCCGCAGGCATGGTGAGCTGCGTACGCAAGGGCGATCTGATGATCAAATTGATCAAGGACGCCTGCCGAAAGATCGAGAGCTTCACCGAGGAAACCGGGCAACCGCTGGATTGGGTTCACTCAGGCAGCTTGAAAATCGCTCGACGGCCCCAAGATGCCGACGTTATCGCGGCCGATCTGCAACGGGGGAAGCGCATGGGACTTGATGTCGAGCAGGTTTCGCCTGACGCCGCCTGTCGCCTCAATCCATTCCTAAAGTCATCCGGCGTCGTAGCGGCACTGCGGATCGGTGATGATCGATATTTCGATCCCGCGCAAATTGCCATTGGGTTCGCGCGCGGAGCCGAGGCCAAAGGCGCCATCTTGCTGCCGAAGACCGATGTGACCGAGGTCTCCATTGAAGGTGATAAGGTCACCGGTATCCAAACCACGAAGGGTCCGATTCAAGCACCCGTCGTTGTTGATGCCGCTGGCGCTTGGACGCGGCAGGTGGCTGAGGCAAGCGATATCCACGTTCCGCTCGTGCCCACTCGTCAGCAGCTGATCGTAACCGAAGCCTTGGAGGGCGCCAGGGCGGACCTGCCGATGGTGCGGATAATGGATGCAGCAGTCTACATCCGTCCCTGTCAGGGAGGATTCTTATGGGGCGTCTACGAGGAGGATCCTCGCTTCTTCAATATGAAGGTTCTTGGTCCGGCCTTTGACGTCAGGGATATGCCACTTGACGTCGACGTGCTGCGGCGTGCCGCAGAGGAGGTCAAGGCGCAGTTGCCTTTTCTGCTGACGGCGAAGACGCGCGAGTTCCGCGGCGGCATACCGACGATGACAGCAGATGGCCATCATATTCTAGGCCCTGCGCCAGCCGTGAAGGGTTTCTTCTTTGCCAGCGGCTGCAACGTTGCCGGTCTCTCGATTTCACCGACCATCGGCGAATCCCTAGCAGCCTGGATCGTCGATGGACAGCTACCGATAGACCTTTCGCCAATGTCACCGGCGAGATTCAGCAACAAGAACTGGTCGGATGAACAGCTTCAAAGAGACGCTGCATGGCAGTATCGCCATTTCTATGGCGCCGTATGATATCTTGGATGGCACCGGCTCAATCACGTCTGTTGACCCCTCCGGTAATGACTTCCGGTCGGCTCCCGCTCCTGACATTTCGCTGCGCCGAGCAAACTGAAGCGACGGGCCAGGATCGACATTCAGCTGGGCTCATACGCCTGCGATGTTCAACCGACCGGTCCGGGGATCCAATAGTCCCCTGAAAGCGGCTTAACTGTTACCTCCTTAATCACTCCGAGCTGCAGGCTCGGATCGAAATGGCGCATCGTCCGCTCATTGAGGTCAATGATGCGGCCAGGCGTCAGTGGCCCGACGTCATTGATCTTGACGATGACCTTCTTGCCTGCAGCCTCGACGAGGGCATATTTCGGCCTGGCGCCAAATTGGACCCCACCAAATTTCTGACGCAAGCTTGTCCTGATGGCAGCCGCCCAGACAGAGGGATCGTAGCGCTCGCCGGAGGCTGTGTTCGAGCCGCCCTCCCGCCATCCGGGCCGGAACGGATTGTACATGGATGCTGCGCCGACGATCGCATCCCCAGAAGCGGCATTGACGACGGCGCTCGAATGAGCCGCAACGATTTCACTTCGAGCAACGGTAGCTGAAATGGCAAGCATAACCATAGCGCCGCAGATTGCGGCGCTCGATCGGAACAGCATTCTAAGTCCTTGATTGGATTCTTTCGATCGTTTCGGTTCCTGATGCCGCAAACCTTGCGACGGAACCCGTGGGAACCGGGGAGGTCCCCGCACAGTGTTCTAGTTTTCGCCGACTAAGATGGAGATTGCGTCAGCAGCATGACTGAATCGAGCTTCTTCGACAGCGCGTGAGTAGGAGCAGGTGATGTGACCGATATCCGGCAAGAACCAAAGCGCAGTTTCCCTGACGTGAACAACGCATTTTCTGCTTCAGCTCCCGAAGTCAACATCTCCCATTCCATGCGTAGATGCCCTACCCCGCCGCGCGGGAGGACGATCCGCGTCTAGCACTATGACGCAACGGGTCCTGCGACTTCGGCGGCAGGCACCGCTTCGCGTGGTGCGTGGCGGCCGTTCAGCACCGCGCCGATAACGGTGAAGCGCACCAGCAGGTGATAGCTCGCCAGCATCGGAGGAAGCGCAACCACGAGAATGGTTGCGAACTTGATCGGCCAGGACCAGTCAAGCTGCGACACCGCGACCTGGAGCGCCATCACGATCGGCATGTGGATCAGATAGAGCCAGTAGGACGCATCGGCGAGATAGCGTCGCGTTGGACTGAAGCCGGACATGAAGCGCAGCGCGAGACCAAGGACCGCGAAGGTCGAAATCCATATCGCCGGTGCATACAGGATGGCGGAGACAAGCCTGAGTGTGGCGAAGCTGAACGGCAGTTTCGGCGTGCCCGGTGCGGACAACATCACACCTGATAGTACGAAGCTGATCAGGATCAGGACGACCGCAAGCAAGAGGTGCGGGAGCCAGCGTCGCTCGAGGAGCCGCAGCAGATCGACCTGACGATGCAACAGCCAGCCGACGCCGAAGGCGGTGCCGAAACCGATCCAGGCCTGCGCATTGGTGATGAGCGATTGATCCGGCGTCCTCACCCCCATCGCGTTGACCCATCGTTGGTCGAGGCTGAAAGCGATGCCGATCGGGATCGCCAGAACCAGAGGCGCCAGCGGATTGCGCATGATCCCCGCGAAGAGACGGTCAAGGAGCGTTCGCAGCGCGCCGGAGGCATCGAGCCAGACAATTACGCCCCACAGCAGCAGCATGGCGACATAGAGTTCCAGCAACACATAGAGAAACCAGAGATGGGTCAGGGGAAAATTCGGCAGCAGCGGCGGCCAATTGCGCATGCCATGGATCGGCCCGCCATTCGGCAAGTAAGATGCCCAGATCACCACCAGCGCCATCGGCGTGAACACGATCGGCCAGCCGACCGCGAGCGGCAGCACTATCCTCTGCAAGCGGTCGCTGACGAAGCCCCAGGTCCCGCGGCGATGAAAGCTCATGCGGGCGAAGAAACCCGCCATCAGGAAGAACGCGGTCATCCGGAAGACGTGGATGGTGAAGGACAGCAGGCCCAGGAGCAGGCTTGGATGGGTGTCCCGGACGAACCAGAACTGGGCCGAGGCGGGCACAAATGACAATGTCGCGTGCAGGACGATGCCAAGCAGCAACGCAAAGCCCCTGACCGCGTCGAGGGCATGCATTCGTTCCGATGCGGGGGTGACGGCGGTCAAACGGGACATGGAGGGCTCAGCTTGCTGGAGAACACCTTCTTCTTCCCGACAATTTGCCCGATCACGTCAGGGCGCTCTTGCCCGATCCGGAAATCGGCTAGCCGATTTCTCGACGCGGTTGGCTGATTCTGAGATCGCGGTTGGCATCATCCGCCGTCTCAGGCCGGCTCAAGGCCTCGCGCCGAAATTCGGTCGGGGTCACGCCGGTCTCGGCCTTGAAGGCCCGATTGAAAGGCCCGATCGACTGGAAGCCGGCATCCATGGCGATGGTCAGCACCGGGACCTCCCGTTGCGCCACGTCGGACAGCGCCAGCTTGGCATCGTCGATGCGATAGTGATTCAGGAACGCATTGAAGTTGCGATAGCCCAGCCCTTCGTTGATCGCCTGGCGCAGCCGATGCTCGGGAACGTCGAGCCGTGCCGCGAGCGCCCCGATCGCAAGACCTTCCTGCCGGTAGGTTCGCTCTACAGTCATCAGATGGTCGAGACGCCGGAGCAGGATCGGGTCGACGACGACTCGTCCCGTGGGAGCACGAGCGGCACCGCGCGCGTCGCTGGATGCGATCGCCGCCGTGGCGTCGACGGGCACCGCCGGCTGCGTGGCGAAAGCACCCAGTCCGGCGAGCATGGCCACCACGAACAGGCCAAGCGCGGTCGGGAGACTGCCGGGCGCGCCCGGGACCGCGACGGGAATTGCGGCGAAGCCGGCACCAGCGACGACCGCGATGAGCCCGACATTGATCGCAAGCATCGCCAGCCGCAGCCGGCGGCGCCGCGCGACCAGATCGGCACGCCAGGTCTTGACCGTCTGCACCGCGGCCGCGAGAGCCAGCGCCAGGGCGACCAGCGCCAGGACTCGACCGCCGGCCCCGGCCAAAGCAGGCCAGTGCGCCCAGCCCAGCGTGATCGCAAACCCGAAGGCCACGATGCTCAGCCACAGGGCGCCGTGCCATCGCCTGAGTACGAAATCGTCGTCGAACGCCGCGCGCGCCCACACCCAGAACACGGCGGATTGCGCTGACAGGATCGGCAGCACCCACCACCATGAGGATTTTGGAAAGAATGGCGCGGTCGCGATGGCGTAGAACACGCCGCCAGCAGACATGGCCATGCCCAGCAAAGCCTGCTGGCTGGTCCCGCGGCGCAGCAGCGCCACGAGAATGATCATCAGGAACACGCCGCTCGCTCCGCCGCGAAGCCCGAGATCGATGGCCGTGAGCCCCATGCCATTCACGCCTTCTAGTCTCCCCAGTCTCCGTTCGAGAACTCAACTCTCGCATCGCCTTCGCGCGTGCACAACCCAAACTTGTGCTTGCGGTCATGGCGGCAACTATCCTCACAACTTGAGCGGTTGATCCAAATCAACGCGGCCAGCCGTCAGTTTTCTATGGTGCATCAAGGCAGCGGCCCGGATGCCGCCTCGATTCCCAAATCGATTACCAAACATTTCAGCGAGACCGAATATGTCGGTGCCTGACGACACGAGCGGGCGCGTGCGCCGTAAGCGCATGGAGATTTTTGCGTTTCTGTTCCTGACCGCGGTCGTGATGCCCGTCCTCGCGGTCGGAACGGTCGGCTCCTACGGCCTCGCCGTCTGGGTCTACCAGATGATCGCGGGCCCGCCCGGCCCACCTCCCCCGCATTGATCTCCGAACAGCGAAAGACAGGCATCATGGCCCAAGGCTTACTGAGCAAAGCCACACTCAATCGCCGCGCCCTGATCACCGGCCGGGTGCTCAGTGCCGAGCGCATCGTTCCGCCGCCGGGCAACGAGATCGCCAGCATGATCGTGCAGGCGCGTCCCGAGCGCCTCGCCGAGGTCGAAGCCGAGATCGTCGCGCTTGCCGGCTGCGAGATCCACGGCCGCGACGCGCGCGGAAAGCTCATTGTCGTCACCGAAGCGCCGGACGCCGGCAGCCTCGGCACCCTGCTCAACACCATCCAATCGCTGCCGCACGTCTGTTCCGCAGCGCTGGTCTTTCACGCCATCGAAACGGCTTAAGGCCGGGAGAGCCGTCATGACATCGCCAAAACTCGACCGCCGCCAGATGCTGAAGCTCGAGGCCGCCGCGATCGCGGCTGCCGCCGCTGGGCTCCCGGCGCCGGCGCTTGCCGCCAATCTGGTCGCCGAGCGCGGGACATCCGAACTGAAATGGGACAAGGCCGCCTGCCGCTTCTGCGGCACCGGCTGCTCGGTGATGGTCGCGACCAAGGACAACCGCGTGGTCGCGACCCATGGCGACATCAAGGCCGAGGTCAATCGCGGTCTCAACTGCGTCAAGGGCTATTTCCTCTCCAAGATCATGTACGGCCATGACCGCCTGACTCAGCCGATGCTGCGCAAGAGCGGCGGCAAGTATGACAAGAACGGCGAGTTCACGCCGGTGTCGTGGACCGAAGCCTTCGACATCATGGAGGTGAAGTGGAAGGAGGCGATCAAGAAGCGCGGGCCCAACGGCGTCGCCATGTTCGGCTCCGGCCAGTGGACGATCTGGGAAGGCTATGCCGCCTCAAAACTGTTCAAGGCCGGCTTCCGCACCAACAACATCGACCCCAATGCGCGGCACTGCATGGCTTCCGCAGTCGCCGGCATGATGCGCACCTTCGGCATCGACGAGCCCCCTGGCTGCTATGACGACATCGAGGCCACCGATGCCTTCGTGCTGTGGGGCTCCAACATGGCGGAGATGCATCCCATCCTGTGGTCGCGGCTGACCGACCGCCGGCTCTCCGCACCGCATGTCCGCGTCGCCGTGCTCTCGACCTTCGAGCACCGCTCGTTCGACCTTGCCGACATCGGCATGGTGTTCAAGCCGCAGACTGACCTTTACCTGCTCAACGCCATCGCCAACCACATCATCAAGACCGGCCGCGTCAACAAGGACTTCGTCGCCGCGCACACCGTGTTCAAGCGCGGCCAGACCGACATCGGCTATGGCCTGCGGCCGGACCACCCGCTGCAGAAGAAGGCGACGGGCGCGGCGAAGGCCAATGACTCGACCGACATGGGCTACGACGAGTTCGTCAAGTTCGTCTCGGAGTACACGCTGGAGAAGGCGGCCGAGATGTCCGGCGTGCCGCTGAACCGGCTGGAGGCGCTCGCCGAGCTCTATGCCGATCCCAAGACCAAGGTGGTCTCGTTCTGGACCATGGGCTTCAACCAGCACACCCGCGGCGTCTGGTGCAACAACCTCGTCTACAACATCCACCTTTTGACCGGTAAAATCTCCTCGCCTGGCAACAGCCCGTTCTCGCTGACCGGCCAGCCCTCGGCCTGCGGCACCGCGCGCGAGGTCGGCACCTTCTCGCACCGCCTGCCGGCCGACATGGTCGTGACCAACAAGGCGCATCGCGAGCATGCCGAGCACATCTGGAAGCTTCCCGAGGGCACCATCCCCGACAAGCCCGGCGCTCATGCCGTGCTGCAAAGCCGGATGCTGAAGGACGGCCTGATCAACGCCTATTGGGTCCAGGTCAACAACAATTTGCAGGCCGGTGCCAACGCCAACGAGGAGACCTACCCGGGCTTCCGCAACCCCGACAATTTCATCGTGGTCTCGGATGCCTATCCGTCGGTGACCGCGCTCGCCGCCGATTTGATCTTGCCGACCGCGATGTGGGTGGAGAAGGAAGGCGCCTATGGCAATGCCGAGCGGCGGACGCAGTTCTGGCATCAGCTCGTCGCTGCGCCGGGCGAGGCCAAGTCCGATCTCTGGCAGCTCATGGAATTCTCCAAGCGCTTCAAGATTGAGGAGGTCTGGCCGGAGGAGCTGATCGCCAAGACGCCGGACGTTCGCGGCAAGACGCTGTTCGACGTGCTCTACAGGAACGGTCAGGTCGACAAATTTCCGGTCTCCGATATCGAGCCGGGTTACCTCAACGACGAGTCCAGTGCGTTCGGCTTCTATGTGCACAAGGGCCTGTTCGAGGAATACGCCACGTTCGGCCGCGGCCATGGCCATGACCTTGCACCGTTCGACACCTATCACCGTGAGCGCGGACTGCGCTGGCCCGTCGTCAACGGCCAGGAGACGAAGTGGCGTTTCCGCGAGGGCAGCGATCCCTACGTCAAGCAGGGCACTGAAGTGCAGTTCTACGGCCATCCCGACGGCAAGGCGCGCATCTTCGCGCTTCCCTATGAACCGCCGGCGGAATCTCCCGACAACGAATATCCATACTGGCTCTCGACCGGCCGCGTGCTGGAGCACTGGCATTCCGGCACCATGACGCGCCGCGTGCCCGAACTCTACAAGGCGTTTCCCGAAGCTGTCTGCTTCATGCACCCCGACGACGCGCAGGACATGAAGCTGCGCCGCGGCGACGAGGTGAAGGTGACGTCGCGCCGCGGCTTCGTCCGGGCCCGCGTCGAGACGCGCGGCCGCGACCGTCCGCCGCGTGGGCTGGTGTTCGTGCCCTGGTTCGATGAATCCAAACTGATCAACAAGGTGACGCTGGACGCCACCGATCCGATCTCGCTGCAGACCGATTTCAAGAAGTGCGCCGTGCGCATCGAGCGGGTGGGCCTGTCATGATGAAACGATCCGCAATCGCCCTGCTCGCCTTCGCGATCGCCGCCGGCGCGAACTCCCTGACCGCGCAGACTGTCACATCAGGCCTGCGCGGCCCGGCCCCGCTCGATGAGGAGGGTCCGGCGCCGCCGATGCTGCAGAATCGCAACACCTCCGAGCGGGAGGTGCGCAACTATCCGGAGCAGCCGCCGGTGATCCCGCACAGCATCGACGGCTACCAGGTCGATCTCAACGGCAACAAGTGCCTGTCCTGCCATGCGCGGGCGCGCATCGCGGAATCGCAGGCGCCGATGGTCTCGATCACGCATTTCATGGATCGCGACGGCCAGTTCCTGGGCTCGATCTCGCCGCGGCGCTTCTTCTGCACGGAGTGCCACGTGCCGCAGAACACCGCCACGCCGCCGGTCAGCAACGACTTCACCGACATCGACACGCTGCTCTCGCGCGCAAGCCCCGGTGGCCGCCGATGACGACGACCGCTGACGAGCCCCATGACAAGCTGAAGGCGAAGCGCCGATTCATCGCGCGAGGCTGGGATTTTGCGCGCGAGCTCTGGCTGGTGCTGATCCGGCCGAGCTCGGTGTTCGGGCTCGGCGTGCTGGTGCTGGCGGGCTTTGCAGCTGGCGTGATCTTCTGGGGCGGCTTCAACACCGCACTGGAACTGACCAACACCGAAAAATTCTGCACCGGCTGCCATGAGATGAAGGACAACGTCTACGCCGAGCTGAAATCGACCATCCATTTCAGCAACCGCTCCGGCGTGCGCGCCACCTGTCCGGATTGTCACGTGCCGCACAACTGGACCGACAAGATCGCGCGCAAGATGCAGGCTTCCAAGGAGGTCTGGGGCAAGCTGTTCGGTACGATCGACACCCGCGAGAAGTTCCTTGATCACCGGCTCGAGCTCGCGGCGCATGAATGGGCGCGCTTCAAGGCAAATGATTCGCTGGAATGCCGCAACTGCCACAGCGCCGATTCCATGGATATCACAAAGCAGTCGCCGCGGGCCTCGGTGGCGCACCAACGCTTCCTGTTCACGGGCGAGAAGACCTGCATCGACTGCCACAAGGGCATCGCCCACCATCTGCCCGACATGCGCGGCGTTCCCGGTTGGCAATAGGACAGTCTCAGCCGCTTGCATCCAGGGCTATCGCAAATCTTGGCGGGGCCTGAGCGAGCGCCCCGTCCTTCGAGACGACCGCTTTGCGGTCTCCTCAGGATGAGGCTAAGCGGCATCTTTGCCTGTGGAATTGCAGCCGCGCACTCTGTCCTCATCCTGAGGGCCCGCCAAAGGCGGGCGTCTCGAAGGATAGGCCGCAGAGAAAGGGGCTTGAATGCGATTGTCCTGCGCTTGAACCGGCGGGACGAATGGTTAGTTTGAGGGGTGACGAATCGCTTCGATTTCGCCCTTCCTCAAGATAGACATGCCGACTTTCACGCCGCATCAGGATGCCGCCCTCAAAGCCGTTGGCGATTGGCTAAAGGCCAAGCCGGGCCGGGGCGACACACCGCCGGTGTTCCGCCTGTTCGGCTATGCCGGCACCGGCAAGACCACGCTGGCGCGGCACATCGCCGACGGCGTCGACGGCGAGGTGAGGTTCGCCGCCTTCACCGGCAAAGCGGCGCTGGTGATGCGCAACAAGGGTTGCGACGACGCCTCCACCATCCATTCGCTGATCTACCGCGCCCGCGAATCCGGCGAGGAGCAGCCGAGCTTCGAGCTCTGGGACGACGCGCCGGCGTCCAAGGCCAAGCTGATCGTGATCGACGAATGCTCGATGGTCGATGCGGAGCTTGGGCGCGATCTGATGTCGTTCAACTGCCCGCTGCTGGTGCTCGGTGACCCCGCACAGCTGCCGCCGATCCAGGGCGGAGGGTTCTTCACCAACACCGAGCCCGACGCGATGCTCACGGAAGTGCATCGCCAGGCCCAGGACGATCCGATCGTGCGGATGTCGATGGACGTCCGCGAAGGCCGCGAGCTCGACATCGGCCGTTACGGCGAGAGCGAGGTGGTGTCGCGCAAGGAGCTCGATCCCGACCGCGTCATGGCCGCCGACCAGGTCCTGGTCGGCCGCAACAACACGCGACGCGCGTACAATATGCGGGTGCGGCAGCGCCAGAACATCGAGGACACCTTCCCGGTCGCCGGCGACAAGCTGGTGTGCCTGCGCAACAACCGCAAGAAGGGCCTGTTCAACGGCGGCCTGTGGCGCGTGAAGTCGCGCAACACCTCGCGCTCGAAATCGCGCATCCTCAGCATGCGGCTGTCGCCGGACGAGGACCTTGGCCACAAGGTGACCAAGGTCTCGGTGCGCGCCGATTGCTTCGAGGGCGGCGTCGAGCAGATCGCCTGGGAGCAGCGCAAACCCTATGACGAATTCGACTACGGCTACGTGCTGACCGTGCACAAATCGCAGGGCTCGCAATGGGACGACGTCGTGCTGTTCGACGAGAGCTTTGCGTTTGGGGAGAGCCGGGCGCGGTGGCTGTACACAGGCATCACGCGGGCGGCGAAAAGGCTCAGCATTGTGGTGTAGTCGGCGAGGAGAGACCCGCATATCGCTTCGCTCATGCAAGCTACGGGATTCTCTCTTGGAGGCACAATGCCTCCCCATGGTCGTCCCGGCGAAGGCCGGGACCCATACCGCGAGGTCCATATGACGTAGGCGGTGTCAGTACCACGGAGGATTTGGTCACTACGAGTCTCCGCCAAACTCCTCCCTGGGGTTATGGGTCCCGGCCTTCGCCGGGACGACAGCGGTTATGAGGCGCCGACACAGCGTCACATCGGCCCCCTCACTTCCCCCCGACAAAATAAAAATCCTCCCGACCCGGGGGCGAGCCGTAGGTGAAGGGCTGCTGGCCGTGCTTGGTCGCGGACCAGACGTCGTCGCGGACGATGTCGAACAATTTTCTGATCTCGACGCGAGGCTCCTTGATGTCACGGGCGAGCGCAATCGCGAACGGGCTGTCGGGCGCGCCGTCGCCGTCCATCGCGGTCTCGCCGTGCTTGGCGGCGTAGACCACCATGAAGCCGACACCGGGTTCGATGTTGGAGAAGCCCTTGTCGACCAGTTTCAGCGACAGCGTGCGCTGCATGGTTGGCGCGAACGGATTGTCGCGGCAGGCATCGAGGATGACGAGACGCAGCCTGCGCGCACCGCCGACCGCCGCGATCACCTGCTCGAGCGCCACCGCCTCGCTCTCGGCGTCCTTGTCGGCGGCAAGCCTGGTGTCGATCGGCACGAGATAGTTGACCCCTCCTATCTCGAAGCCATGGCCGGCATAATAGACCACGGCCCAGTCGGCCTTCTCCGCCTCCGCCGCGAACGCGCGCAGCGTCTCGAAGAACTTGTCGCGCGTCAGGTCATTGGCGACCGTCACGGTCTGGAATCCCACATCGCGCAGCACGTTCCCAACAAGCTTGGAATCACGCGGCGGATTGTCGAGTGCGTGGACGTTCTTGTAGGCACCGTTGCCGATCACCAGCGCGATGCGGCGCGCATTGGGCGCGGTCGCCGGCGCCTGCGGAGCGAGCGCGGCAAGCCGCTCCTGCGCCTTGGCACGGGCGCGGCCAATATCGAGTTCGTCGAACGGCGTCAGTGCATAGGCCGCCGAGCGATAGTCGGCGCGCGCCTGGCCGAGATCATGCTTCAGCTCGAACACCTGACCGCGGCCGGCATGAGCGCGCACATTGTTCGGATTGGCCGCCAGGACCGTGTTGTAGTCCTTCAGCGCGGAATCGAGGTCGCCTTTCATGAGATAGACATCGCCGCGATTGCTCATCGCGAATTGATTCTTCGGCTGCCTCTGGATCAGACCGTTGCAGTCGGCGAATGCCTCGTCGAACTTTCCCATCGTGCCATAGGTGACGCAGCGATTGCCGGCGATCTGCGGCGCGTTCGGATCGATCTTCTCCGCATCGGCGAAATCGGCGAGCGCGCCGTTGAAATCCTTCATTAGCGTGCGGGCACGCGCACGGTTGGTGTAGCCGAGCAGGAATTTTGGCGCGAATTTGATCGAGAAGTTGAAGTCGTCGAGCGCGCTTTGCAGCTCGCCCCTGCGCAGATGGATGGTGCCGCGGTTGTTGTAGGGAACCCCGTAGGTCGGGCGCTTCTGGATGGCAAGGTTGTAGTCGGCGAGCGCCAGGTCGTCCTGCCCCTTGCGCTCATAGGCGACACCCCGCAGGTTGAGGATCGTAACATTGTCCGGATCGAGCTCGATGGCCGGTGACAGGGCCTCGATCGCGCGGTCATAGTCACGCTTGTTGATCAGCGCATTGCCACGCACCCCGAGCGCGACTGCCTTGTCCTTGCCGCTGACGCGATCGGCGTTGAGCAAGTTGTCGCAGGCCTGCGCTCGCGCCTGGGCATCCGCCTGGCGGTCGCGGCAGGTGGCGAGATAGTCGCCGAGCTGCGGCCCGGCCGCGGCAATCGAGGCAGAGGCGGCCAGGACGATGAGTGTCAGGGGGACGACGCGCAGCATGTTGTCAGATCAGCTCCAGCCACCACATTTTTGTGTCGATCACCGATCGCGCGGGTTCATCTAGCCCGGAGATCCCGGCTTCGCCAAGCCGCGCTGGCTTGTGCGGCGCTTTTCACAGGCTCGTGTCCGTCCCGGCGTAACAATCGCCGGCTGCGCCCGTATCTCGGATGATCGAAAATGCGGCCGGGCAGGCTGTTCGCCTGGCCGCATCCGCCGTAGACTTGTCACACCTTCGAAAGAGGATCCGCCATGCGCCGACCCGCCCTCCTGACCCTGCTCGCTGCCACCACCGCACTGACGCTGGCCTTTGCCGTGCCGTCACGGGCCGCGGAGGATGCGGTCGTAATCCCAGCCCCCGCCGTGGACGCGGCGCCCGCGAGCGGGATCCAGACCGCCGTGATCGCCGGCGGCTGCTTCTGGGGCGTGCAGGGCGTGTTCCAGCACACCGCGGGCGTCGTCAATGCGGTCTCCGGCTATGCCGGCGGCACCAAGGCGACCGCGGACTACCGCAGCGTCTCGTCCGGCACGACGGGCCACGCGGAATCGGTCGAGATCAAATACGATCCGAAGAAGATCTCCTACGGCAAGATCCTCCAGATCTACTTCTCGGTGGCGCACGATCCGACCCAGCTCAACCGCCAGGGCCCCGACACCGGCACGCAGTATCGCTCGGCGATCTTCACCACCTCCGACGAGCAGAAGAAGGTCGCGGAGGCCTATATCGCCCAGCTCAACGGCGCCAAGGTCTTCAACAAGCCGATCGTGACCAAGGTCGGCGCGCTCGAGGCGTTCTATCCGGCGGAGGCCTATCACCAGAACTATCTGACGCTGCACCCGAGCCAGCCCTATATCGCCTACAATGATATCCCGAAGGTCGAGAACCTGAAAAAGCTGTTCGCGGATAACTACATCGAGAAGCCGACGCTCGTGAGCGCCAGCAAAGCCACCAACTGATCGCAAGGTCACCAACAGGCGGGAGACCCATGCCCGACACCAGGACGAAAACCACAGACGACAAGGTCATCAAGAGCGAAGAGCAATGGCGGCAGGAATTGTCTCCGATGCAGTACGCCGTGCTGCGGCAAAAGGCGACCGAGCGTCCCTTTTCGGGCGAATATGAGCACGACCACCGCGCCGGCACCTATGTCTGCGCCGGCTGCGGCAATGTGCTGTTCGAGTCCGACGCCAAGTTCGATTCCGGCTGCGGCTGGCCGAGCTTCACCCAGCCCGCGGTCGAGAGCCATGTCGACGAGGAGCGGGATATCAGCCACGGCATGATCCGCACCGAGGTTCTCTGCGCCAAGTGCAGCGGCCATCTCGGCCATGTCTTCCCCGACGGCCCCGGGCCGACCGGGCTGCGCTACTGCATCAATTCGGCGGCGCTGAAGCTCGAGCCGAAATAAATCCCTGCCAGCCGCACGGTTCCGTCATGGAACCCGGCGGCGCGATGTGCTTTTCTCTTCTGGCGGTGCGCCCGACCCTCGCAATTCGGCGGCCGCCAGGGAGGATGCCATGACCCTCGGGACCGTCCTGATCATCCTGGTGATCATTTATCTGGTCGGCGGCTTGTCGGGCCGCATCGGCGGCTACGGCTATGGGATGGGCCATTCCGGCATGGGGATCGGCGGCGTCGTGCTCGTGGTGCTGCTCGTCCTGCTGCTGCTTGGCAAGCTGTAAACCATACAAGCCATTGGAATTGCTTTGGTTATTGCAGATGCGGGGCTGCCATGCGCGGATTCATCATCTCTCATCGCAGGGGTCGCAATTTTGTCAAAACGGCCTATATTAGAGAACGAAAATGACATGTGCGGCGGGCCCACTCGATCGTGGCCTCTGCCCTCTTAACCCCACGCGCTTAAAGCCCCAGAGAAGATCACGAGGTCTTTGACCATGCGTCCACTGCGTCCGTTCAACTTCAACACCTCCGCCGAACTGTTTCCCGCCGCGATCCGCAAGAAGAAGCGCGCGGGCTTCACCTATCGGCGGTTCGGCACCGCGGCCGAAGCCGTCCAGTTCGCGATGGAGCAGTTGCCGACAGATTCGTTGAACGGCGCCTATCTGCAGGTCGAGGAAGCGCGCTTCGACCAGAACGGCATCCGCTCGCTCTACGAGAGCGAAGCTTTCCCGCTACCCCGTCACCGCAAGCCGGCAGAGACCAACGCCGACGCCGACGCGGCGTAAACTTTTCCGCAAGCCTTTCGATGTGCGCTGAAGCGCGATGGCCAAAAGGCCATCGCGCTCTTTGCGTTTTGGCGCAAGAGGCGCCTCAGATGCGCGGCTGCTTGTCGAGCCAGCGCCGAAGCAGGCGGACGTTGCGCATGTTGGCGCGGAACATGACGTCGAAGGCATCGCCCGCGAACGGGACCATGCCGACCACGCCGTCGACCGCGACGTTGCCGAGCATGCGGGCGGTGAGGTACCAGGGCGCGCCCAGCGCGCGGGCCTCGCGCACCAGCCACAGCGAGATCGCGGTGGTGATGATATCGCCGACCACCGGGATCAGCCCGATCAGGCCGTCGATGCCGTAGCGGATATTGGTGCCGGGCAGGACGAAGGCGACGTCGAGCAGCTTTGCGATAGCCTCGATCCGTGCAATCCGCTGCTCCCGCGTCAGATTGCCGAACGGGCTACCTTGGCCGAACTCGACGCGAAATTCGCGAAACCCCTGCTCCAGCGTTTCAGGACGGATTTCGCGGCCTTCCTGGTCGATGATCGGCCCGTGCGCCTCGGCGCTAGAAGAGGTCGTTCGCGAGCGGCCCCCTGAACGGGGTCGGCGCGGAGCAAGAATGTCGTCGTCGGACATGGTCATGGCCTGTAGGGAACGCGCCAGCGCGGCGGAGGTTGCTGCAGCGTGGTCGAAGGTCGCGCCCTCAGGTCGATGCTGCTGCGGGCTGCGGCTCCGGGACGTATTTGTGCACGAGCCAGGATGACGCCACCGCCGGCACGAAACCGACGAGGCCGTACAGGATGAATTGCACCGCGCCCGAGTCCGGGCCGCGCGAACTGTAAGTCAGCGACGCCAGGATGAAGGCGAACACGCCGACCAGCAGCATCCGCAGCACCGGGCCGATCCGCCTGACGTTGACCAGGATGTCGTCGACCGCACCGATCATCAGCGAAGGCAGGAAGCCGAACAGATAGCTGTATTGTAGGGTCTTGAAAAACACTGCGAACAGTTTGCCGACCTCGCCGAGACTGGTCTGGGTCCAGTAGCCGGACTGATAGGTCGTCGTCAGCAGCAGCAGGAACCCGCCCACGAACGGGCCCAGGAGCGCGAACACGAAATAGCGTTTCATCAGGCATCCTCATCCTTCGCCGTCGTTATAGCAGTGGCGCGGGAACCTTGAATAGCGGGGCGCGCCGCATTCGAGGGGAACAAGTGGCACGGCGACGAGTTCAGACAGGACTTGAAATTGAGAAATTGACCTGTCCGATTTGGAGCGACCGATGTCCCGCAAGCTGTTCCTTCTGACGACGATCACGCTGACGGCCCTGAGCGGCGTGTCGGGACCGCCCGCTCTCGCGCAAGGTCATGCCGGTACGCCGCAGGAACAGCAGGCCTGCTCGCGCGATGCCTCGCGGCTGTGCCGCAAGGAGCTCGGCGACGACAATGCGGTGCAGAGCTGCCTGCAAGCCCATCGCGGCAAGCTGTCGAGGTCTTGCAGCAAGGTGTTCGAGAGCCACGGCAGGTAAAGGTCAAGTTCCTTATCGAGTCCCTTGGAGGTCTGAGATGTCAGACATGCTGCGCGACGAACAGCTCACGATCCTGAGGGACATCAGCCAGTCTTTTGCCTTTGCCGACGACCGCCACGGCAAGATCGACGAGCTGATCGCCGGCGGCTATGTCGTGAAAGACGGCGATCTGTTCGAGCTCACGGCAAAAGGCATCACCGCCGTCGAAGAACACGCCGCAGCGCTCGGAGATCCCGACGCGGAACAAGCGAGCGCATCGTCCGTCTGACGCAGCGCGCCGCTTCGACGTGACGAAGCTGCAACAATTGCGAATTCCTTTGCGCGTCCCATTGCAGCCTCATGACAATGGCGCATACTTCGCTCGGGCGGCGCAGCACCTTCGATTCGAACATCACGAGAGATCGAGCAACCACATGCGGGATTGGGTTCCCTGCGTGACGGCTGCGACATGCGGCAGAGCAAGCTGCGTGCGGCGCCCCAAAATCAACTGGCTCAAGCCAACACAATTTGGGGATGCATTCCAAATGACACGCTACCAGACCATCGCCGCGCTCTTCGCCGTCGCCATCACCGCACTCGCATTCCAGATCTCGCCGGGCCTCGCCTTCTCATCCGAAGCGCAGCAGATGTGCTCGGGCGATGCGATGCGGCTGTGCTCGAGCGAAATCCCCGACATCTCGCGGATCACCGCCTGCATGGTGCGGAACAAGGCGCATGTCAGCCCCGGCTGCCGCGCCGTGATGAGTCGCGAGCACGCCGCCTCGCGCAAGCGGGAAGCCGCCGCGCAATAGGAATTGCGTCATTCCGGGGCGACGCGACGGGACCGCGCAAGGCGCGGCCCGGGAGCGTCGAGCCCGGAATCCATCTCCCTACGTCACGTGCGGCACAATGGATTCCGGGCTCGTGCTGCGCACGCCCCGGAACGACAGAGTGCCTCAGTCGCCCCATTGCGCGAACGCGTCATTGAAGGCGCGCTCGCCGGGGGCGCCCTTTTCGATGGCGATGATGGCGCGGCGCTGGTTGGCGTAGACCAGCGGCACGTCGAACCACGAGCGCTCCTTCAGGAGCTGGACGTTGCGGGCGCGGTCGGCGTCGACATTGGAGAGGCCGACCAGGAAGAAGCCGTCGGTGACTTTGACCGCGAGCCCCGCGAGCGGGGTCCCGCGCGCTTGCTCGTTCGACTTCATCAGGATGCCGGGCACGTTGGAGACGCTGCCGCCGGGAAAATCCTGCGGCAGGATGAAGGTCAATTCCGCGGTATGGCTCGCCGGCAGCGACGAATCGGTGTTGCGGCGGAACGACATCGTCATCTTGAACTTGCGGTCGGGGATCTCGATGTCGGCGCGCACGGCGACGTCGGCCTTCTGGTTGCCCGATGCTTTGATCGGCTCCAGCCGCCACACCACCGAGCCGACATATTGCTTGCCCTTCGGATCGGACGGATCCTCGTCATAAAGCACGACCTTCTGCGCCACCGGCGCAACCGGCTGGTCGCTGGCCGAGGGCTGGCCGACGCGGTCCGGAATCTTGGGCTTGCTCTGCGGCTGCGAGGCATCCTTCGGGGCTTCCACCACCTGGGTCGGCGAGGACTTGAACAGGCCGCTCGCAGTCTGGACCAGCTGTTTGCCCCAGAGAATGCCGGCGCCAACCAGGATCAGCACGATGCCGACGGCGATCGCGCTCTTGAACGGGAAGATCGAGCGGGAGCGGGCGCGCTTCTTGACGTCGCGGTCGGGCGCTATGCGCGGCCGCGGCGATGGCCCCTGCGGCGCATAGCGCTCGGCCTCCTCGATCGACTCGTCATAGGAATAGGGCGAATCCCCCTCGCCGACGCGGTTTTCCAGGCTCGGCTCGAGCCGGTCGAATTCCGGCGAGGGCGAGGGCACGTTGGCATAGGTGCGGCGCGCGGCGCGGTTGGCCTGTGCGGCGGCGCCGCCAAGATCGTTGGCATCTGCGGTGATGTCGCGGAAGCCGCGCACGCCGGGGGCCTGTGGCAGCGGCGGTCCGCCATCCGGCGGACGACGAGCGCCAGTGCGTCCGGCTGGCGGCGGCTCGGGCATCGGCGGTGGAGCGGGCGGACTCGGCTGGCGCGGCGCATCGAAACGCGGGGCCCGCGGTGGACGCTGGGCATCGCGATCGATCTGGTCGTCACTGCCGAAGGACGGGCGGTCCGCACGCGGCGGCGGAGGAGCCGGACGGGCGCGCGGTGGCGCACCCTGCTGGGCCGCAGCAGGCGGATTGCCCTCGGCGGCACGGGCGCTGGCCCTGCGGAAGGCGTCGCCGCTGCCGCTGCGGGCGCCGCCGCCCGGGCGCGAGGCCTCGCGGGCGCGCTGGGCGGCCTCGGATTCGACCTTGCGAACGGCCTCCTCGAGCGACAGCCGTTCGCGGGTGATCTCGGATTCGGAAAGTGGCGGCTGCACGCTGCGAAGCTGCGCGATCAGCGCCGTGCGCGCCCGTTCATAGAGCGCGCGACGGCTTTCGCCGGGAGCGTTGGGATCCAGGGCGGCAATAGCGCGGGCGATCAGCGGATAGTAATCAGCCATTTCAACTCAACTATGCGCACGTCCCGGTAAGATATCGTTAAGCCTCAAACGGATTTTGCACCAGGATAGTATCCTCGCGTTCGGGGCTGGTGGAAAGCAGCGCGACCGGGCACCCCACCAATTCCTCGATCCGGCGGACATATTTGATGGCCTGGGCCGGCAGGTCGGCCCATGACCGCGCATTGGCGGTCGGCTCCTTCCAGCCCTCAATGGTCTCGTAGATCGGCTCGACCCTGCCTTGCGCGCCCTCGCCGGCCGGGAAATGGTCGATCTCCTTGCCGTCCAGCCGGTAGCCGGTGCAGACCTCGATCGAGTCGAAGCCGTCCAGGATGTCGAGCTTCGTCAGCGCCAAACCGTTGATGCCGCCGGTGCGGACCGCCTGGCGGACCAGCACGGCGTCGAACCAGCCGCAGCGGCGCGGCCGCCCGGTATTGGTGCCGAACTCGCGGCCGCGCTCGCCGATCTTGCGGCCGATCTCATTGTCCTGCTCGGTCGGAAACGGACCCTGGCCGACGCGGGTCGTATAGGCCTTGCACAGGCCGAGCACATAGCCGACCGCGCCGGGGCCGAGGCCCGAGCCGGTCGCGGCCTGCGCCGCCACCGTGTTGGACGAGGTGACGTAAGGATAGGTGCCGTGGTCGACGTCGAGCAGCGCGCCTTGCGCGCCCTCGAACAGCATGCGCTTGCCTTCGCGCCGCTTGATGTCGAGCAGCCGCCACACCGTCTCGGCATAAGGCAGGAGCTGCGGCGCAAGCGCAGTCAATTCCTTCAGGATGTCCTTGCCGTCGAACTCCGGCAGATTGAGGCCGCGGCGCAACGCATTGTGATGGGCGAGCAGGCGGTCGATCTTGTGCGGCAGCGTGTCGAGATCGGCAAGATCCATCAGGCGGATGGCGCGGCGGCCGACCTTGTCCTCATAGGCAGGACCGATGCCGCGGCGGGTGGTGCCGATCGCGGTCGCCGCATTGGAGGACTCGCGCAAGGCGTCGAGCTCGCGGTGCAGCGGCAGGATCAAGGTGACGTTCTCGGCAACCCGCAGATTGTCCGGAGAGACCGCAACGCCCTGCGACCGCAGCTTGGTGACCTCGTCGAGGAAGGCGGCGGGATCGAACACCACGCCATTGCCGATCACCGACAGCTTCTGGTCGCGCAGCACGCCGGAGGGCAGCAATGCGAGCTTGTAGGTCTTGCCGTTGATCACCAGCGTGTGGCCGGCGTTATGACCGCCCTGGAAACGGACGACGATGTCCGCCTGCTCCGACAACCAGTCGACGATCTTGCCCTTTCCCTCGTCGCCCCACTGGGCGCCGACGACGACAACATTGGCCATTCGCGGGTAATCCTTCGAAGATTTTAGATGCGCCCAGCCCAATTCCCGGCCCAGGGCCGTTCGCACGCAAGGCAGGTCCAACCGGATAAAGGAAGCAGCCTCTCTAGGCAAGCAAGAACGGGACTTTTTCAAGGCTCGAAGGGCTATCCAAGCCTTTGATATCCCCGGAAAATCCAGAAACCTTCCGGCCCGGCGCGACAGCTACGACCAAAGCGTGAGAGGCGATGTCCGCCGCTGCATGGTCGCGATGCGTCCGCCCCATTGATGCAACCTTGATTTCCGTGTCTTTGAGCGGGGCCGGGCGACCAACCGGCCCGGACACCGCCGGGCCGGGGCCTTGGCGCATGACGCGGGGCCATAACAATCACAATGTCCGCCACCGACCAGAGCACAGGCGCCGCCACGCCCGGCCACAATTGGATCGCCAACCAGCCTTATCTGCTGCTCAGCATCACCGCGCTCTGCTGGGCCGGCAACGCCATTGTCGGACGGCTCGCCGCCGGTCACATCCCGCCGGTCACGCTCTCCTTCCTGCGCTGGTTCTTCGCCTTCCTGCTGGTGCTGCCGTTCGCCTGGAAGCATCTCTCGCAAGACTGGCCCGCGATCCGCGGAAAGCTCGGCCTGATGATCACGCTCTCGATCACCGGCATCGGCGCCTTCAACACCCTGCAATATTGGGCGCTGGAGCATACGCAGGCGCTCAACACGCTGCTGCTCCAGTCGGCGGCGCCACTGCTGGTGGCGCTGTGGTCGCTGGTCATCCTCGGTATCCGGCTCACCGCGGCGCAGGCCTTCGGCGTGCTGCTATCCATGTGCGGCGTGCTGACCATCCTGCTGCATGGCGATTTCACCACGTTGTCGAACATCGACTTCAACAAGGGCGACCTGATCTTCCTCCTCGCGCTCTTGATCTTCGCGCTCTATTCGGTGTTGACCCTGAAGCGGCCAGCCATGCATGGACTGTCGTTCCTCGCCTTCACCTTCGGCTGCGGCGCCGCCTGTCTCATTCCGCTGGAGATCTGGGAATTGTTCGCGCGTCCGGTGATGAAGCTCGACGGGCCGAACCTGTTGACCCTGTTCTATGTCGCCGTCTTCCCGTCGACGCTCGCCTATCTCTGTTTCAACCGCGGCGTCCGCCTGATCGGCGCCAACCGCGCCGCGCCATTCTTCCACGTCGTGCCGGTGTTCGGCTCGATCATGGCGATGGTGTTTCTGGGCGAACGCCCGCAGGCCTTCCACTTCATCGGCTTCGCGCTGGTGCTGTCGGGCGTGTTCGCGGCGTCGAGGAAGCAGGCGAGTTAGGCCTAGGGCCCTTGTTTGGGGCGTGTGTTGGGACTGGTTCATGGCGGAACGAGAAGACTCCGCCATGATTTGTATTTTGCTTCCGACTGCTCAGATGCGCCGGATTTCGCGGTCTCGGATCAAGCGACCGCTGCTGGATTCATCCATACTATTTCCCAGACATAGCCATCTGGATCTTCAATGTGGCGGTTATACATGAAGCCGAGATCCTGTGCCGGGTTGGGATCGGCGCGACCGCCCGCCACCACCGCGCGAGCCAGTGTTGCATCGACGGCGTCGCGGTCATCGACGGTAAGGGCGATCAAAACCTGACTGTCGCATCGCGCGTCACCGATCGGACGCTTGGTGAATTCGCGATACTGATCGTGGGTCAGCAGCATCACGCCGATCGTGTCCGCGAACATGAGCGAGGTCGAATTCTCGCCGGAAAACTGAGGGTTCACCGTACCGCCAAGCGACACATAGAATGCCGTCGATGCGGCGAGATCGCGCACTGGCAGGTTCAACAGAATCATCATGGATATCGTTTTCCTTGTCTTCAGTGGCGGGATGCCACGCCGTTGCAACGCTCTGCTTGGGAAATTGCTGGTCGGTCTCTGGCGCGTCGTGGCACTTCGGCCTAGCCTCCTATGAATGGGTCCTGACCCTAGATGTAGCGCGCCGCGCCCATGCAGAGGGCGGTGATGGCGAGCAGAACGGCGGCCACGCGCTGGGCGGTCGCGATGCGCGAATGCACGTCCGCCGCTTCGCTCGTGCCACGGCGCAAGGTCAGGACCGCGCGGGGGCCGATTGCGGCCTGAACGCCGACCGCGATCAACGCGCAGACCGCGCCAAGCGCGAGAACCTGCTCGGTCGGACCGAAGCTTTCGGCGTGGACGAGATGGCCGAGATAGGCGCCTGTCACGATCGCAATCGTCGCCGCGCCGAGTTGGGGAAAGACGAGCTGCTCGCCGCCGGCTCCGCCGGTCCGCGCCAGCGCAAAGCTTGATCCCGCCCAGAACACGGACGACAACACATGAAGCGACAGGGCGATCACGAGGGCAGTCTGCATGGCAGGCTCCAAATTGGCTTCTAAATTAGATATACAATATGTATAGTCAATACGTCAAGAGAATGGCGGGGCCATGCCGAAACGCAGTTATGTGAGCTCGGTCCGGGCCTCAGCGGCGGCGGAGACGCGCGAACGCATCATCGCTGCCGGCACCAGGCTGTTGCGGAAGGACGCGGGTAGCGCGACCTTCTCCCTCGATGTGGTGGCGAAGGCGGCCGGCGTGACGCGGCTGACTGTCTACAATCAGTTCGGATCGCGGCGCGGATTGCTTGAGGCGGTGTTCGACGACATCGCACACCGAGGCGGGCTGTTCGAACTGGCCGAGGTGATGGCGATGCCTGATCCGCGCGCCGCGCTCGACCGCGTCATCGAGACCTTCTGCACCTTCTGGAGCCACGACCCCGCCGTCGGCGGGCTCAACCAGGCGATCGCAACCGATCCCGAATTCGGCGAGGCACTGGTCGAACGCAACGAGCGGCGGCGCGAGCTGCTGATGGGGCTGGTGACGCGTATCGTGCAGAGGCGGGCGGCAAAGCCGGCCTTGCAGGATGCGGTCGATCTGATCTTCGTGCTGACGAGCTATCCGACGTTTGCTGCGCTGCGCCCGCGGCGGTCGCCGGAGGAGGTCTGCCGCTTGTTGCAGGCCGCGTGCCGCTCCGCGATCGATGCACTGAATGAGCGCGAAAACACGCAGCGCAAGACGTAAATGGCGTCGCGACCGCGACTCTTTTTCCTTCTCCCCTCGTGGGAGAAGGTGGCGCGAAGCGCCGGATGAGGGGTGCGTCTCTGCGCATTCGAATGAGAGTTGAGCTCGCGGCGATAACCCCTCACTCGTCTCGCCGCTCCGCGTCGAGCCACCCTCTCCCACAAGGGGGAGAGGGGAAGAAGAGCGCGCTACTTCGTCCTGAACTTGCTGTATGCTTCGCTGGTCGCGATGATGACGTGCTCGGCGCAGGCGTTGCGGCGGTGCGGGTCGGCTTCGTTTTCGTAAGCCTCTGACATCATCATGTCGAGGAAGGCCGCGACGGATGGGTAACAGACCAGCGCGACGAAATCCCATTGGTTGCCGTCATGTGTGCCAAGCGCGATCGCTTTGGCCTCGCCGGTCCACAGCAGCGTGCCGCCGCGCGCCTTGATCATCGGCACGGTGATCGCGCTGTAGCGCAAATAGGCGTCCCATCCGGAACCGTCGCCGTCGCGCGAACGCTCGTGGAAGCGCATCAGGTTCAGCATCACGACCGGCGCATGCCGGTCGAGCTGCTCCAGGCCCTCGATGTTCAACATATTAACCGGCAATGACGCCTCCTCAGGTTATGCGTGCATTGTAGCATTGCGACCGCGTGGCTTGTGTCATCATGGCAATCCGGCGCAAGCTTGTGTCGAACGCCGATGACGATTGCCTCGCCCGCGCCAACCGCCTCGAATCCGGCCAGTTGGCTCAATAACCAGCCCTATTTGTTGCTGAGCCTGAGCTCGCTGTTCTGGGCCGGCAACATCGTGCTCGCGCGCCATGTCGGCGCGCATGTGCCGCCGCTGACCGTGACGACGATCCGCTGGTACGGCGTGTTCCTGATCCTGTTGCCGTTCGCCTGGCCGCACCTGAAGCGCGACTGGCCGAGCATACGCAAAAGCCTGCCGCTGATGCTGTTCCTGTCGCTGGTGGGCTTTGCCTTCAACAACGCGATCTCCTATTGGGCGATGCAATATACGGAAGCGCTGAACGCGCTGCTAATCCAGTCGGCCGGGCCGTTGTTCGTGGCGCTGTGGTCGCTGGCGCTGTTCGGCGTACGGCTGACGGCTGCGCAGCTCGCCGGGATCGCGATTTCGCTTGCGGGCGTGCTGATCATCATCCTGCGCGGCGATCTCGCGGCGCTCGCGAGCATCACATTCAACCGGGGCGACATCATGTTCGCTTCTTCGCTGGTGGCGTTCGGGATCTACTCCGCCTTCATCCCGCGTCGGCCGAAGATCCACCAGCTCTCCTTTCTGTCGTTCACCACCTGCTGCGGCGCAACGATGCTGCTGCCCACGGCGATCTGGGAGGCCTCGAGCGGCCGCGTCATGCAATTCGATACGGTGACGCTGGCGACGCTGGGCTACATCCTGATTTTCCCGTCGACGCTGGCCTATCTCTTCTTCAACCGCGGCGTGGCCTTGATCGGACCGAACCGGGCCGCGCCGTTCTTCCATCTGGTGCCGGTGTTCGGCTCGGCGATGGCGATCCTGCTGCTCGGCGAAAAGCTGCAGCCGTTTCACCTGATCGGCTATGCCTTGGTCCTCGCCGGCGTCGTGATCGCGTCACGGCAGGGTTCGGCAGTGAAGTAATTCCGCACGGCGGACGCATTCGCCCATCTGCCATCTTTCGGTTTCGATTTGGGCCGGCTAGGTTCCCCGCCAACCAAAAACGAGGGAACGTTCCAACATGCTTTCAGCGCTGATCCGTAACCTGTACGCCGCCGGCGCGGCCGTGCTGTGTCTCGCCGCCGCATCCACTGCCCAGGCCGACAATTATCCCAGCCGCAATATCACGCTGGTGTTGCCGTTCGCGGCCGGCAGCGGCACCGACACCACGACGCGGCTGATCTCGCATCATTTGTCGCAGGCGCTCGGCGTCGGCATCGTGATCGAGAACAAGGCGGGCGCCAACGGCATGATCGCGGCGACCTTTGTCGCGCGCGCCGCACCCGACGGCTACACGCTGCTGGTGACGACCAACACCACGCATTCGGCCAATCCCTATCTGCTCAAGAGCCTGACCTACGATCCCGTCAAGGACTTCACCCCGATCGCGCGCACCGGCGACCTGCCGTTCATGCTGGTCGTTCATCCGGATGTGCCGGCAAAGACGGTCGGCGAGCTCATCGCCTATGGCAAGGCCAATCCGGGCAAGCTGAGCTACGCCTCGGGCTCGTCATCGGCGATCGTGTCGGGTGCGACCTTTGCGCACAATGCCGGGCTCGACCTGCTGCACGTGCCCTACAAGAGCTCGCCGCCGGCACTCAACGACGTCATGGGCGGCCGCGTCTCGATGATGTTCGTCGACATCCTGACCGGCCTGCCGCACGTCAAAGGCAACGCGCTGCGCGCGCTCGCGGTGACCACAAAGGACCGCTCGCCGCTGGTGCCGAACCTGCCCTCGATGCAGGAGGCCGGCGTGCCGGACTTCGACATTTCGTCATGGCAGGGCTATTTCGGCCCCGCAGGCGTGCCGAAGGAGATCGTGACGCGGCTCAACGCTGAGATCAGGAAGATCGTCGAGAAGCCGGAGATCAAGGCCCAGCTCGCGACGCTCGGCATGGACGCCTTCTCCGGCACGCCGGAGCAGCTCGGCACGTTCGTGGGTGAGCAGCTCGTGCTGTGGGAGAAGCTGATCACGAATGCGAAGATCGAGAAGCAGTAGCGCTGCTCCGCTCGGATGCTGTCATCCTCCGCGAAGGCGGAGGATCCAGTATTCCGAGACGGTAGTGATTGACCCGATGGGTCGCGGGGTACTGGATGCCCCGCCTTCGCGGGGCATGACAGTTACGGCCTACGCCGCGCGCACCTTGGCGAGGAAGCCGTCGACGGCGCCGCGCAACGCGCCGGACTGGTTGTCCAGTTCGCGGGCGTTGGAGAGCACGTCGGAGGCGGCTGCGCCCGTCGCTTCCGCGGCCGAGGCGACGCTGCCGATATTGGTGTTGATCTCGTTCGAGCCGGCCGCCACCGACTGGATGTTGCGCGCGATCTCGCGGGTCGCTTCGCCCTGCTGCTCGATGGACGACGAAATCCCGGCGGTGATCTCGCTCATCTCGGCAATGGTCTGGGTGATGCCGCCAATCGCCGCGACCGCATCGCTGGTCGAGGTCTGCATCGCCGCGACCTGGGCGGAGATTTCCTCGGTGGCCTTGGCTGTCTGGTTGGCGAGCGCCTTGACCTCGGAGGCAACGACAGCGAAGCCGCGGCCGGATTCACCGGCCCGCGCCGCCTCGATGGTGGCATTGAGCGCGAGCAGATTGGTCTGCGCCGCGATCGAATGAATGAGCTTGACAACCTCGCCGATCTTCTCGGCGCCGGTGGAGAGCTCCTGCACTGTGGCGTTGGTGCGCTCGGCATCGCTGACAGCCCTGCTCGCCACCTCGGTCGAGCGCGTCACCTGGCGGGAGATTTCCGCAACCGAGCTCGACAGCTCTTCGGCGGCGGCCGCGACCGTGCCGACATTGCCGGACGCCTTCTGCGAGGCCGCGCCGACGGTCGCCGCCCGCGACGAGGCGTCGCTGGCGGTCGCTGTCATCGACTGCGCCGTGGTCTGCATGCCGGCCGCGGCCGAGGAGACCGAGCGGACGATGCCGTTGACGCTGCGTTCGAAGTCGCTGGCGATGCCTTCCATCGCACTGCGGCGTTCCGCCGCGGCGCGTTCCTTGGCGGCCGCGTCGGTCTGCTCGAGGTCGCGAATGCGGATCGCGTTGTCCTTGAAGATCTGGACTGTCGAAGCCATCGCGCCGATTTCGTCGCCGCGACCGACGCCGGGAATGTCGCCTTCGAGCTTGCCGTCGGCGAGCTCCTTCATGCGGGTACCGAGCAGCCCGAGCGGACGGCTGATGCTGCGGCCGAGCAACCAGGCGACGCTGCCGGCGACGATGACGATGCCAAGCATCGCAAGACCGAGCAGCCAGTACACCGGGCCCATCTTGGCGTCGATGTCATCGAGGTAAGCGCCGGTGCCGAGATACATGTCGAAGCCGGGGACCGCGACGGCGTAGCCGAGCTTGCGGATCGGCGTTTGCTGGCCGGGCTTCATGTATTCGTAGTGCAGCAGGATCTCGCCGTTGGCCTTGACCCCATCCATGATTTCCTTGGAGAGCCTGCGGCCGTTGGTCACGACTTCCATGCGGTTCGCGCCGATCTGCTTGGGATCGGGAGCGAGCTGCGTGATGCCGTCATAGGACGTGCCGAACAGATAGCCCGCACCGTTGTCATACGTCATTGCATTGCCGTAGCGGCGAAGCTCGGCCATTGCCGCATCCTTCGTCATCTCGCCGGCGTCGATGCGCTTCTTGAGCGCAGCGGCGTAGTTGCGCCCCAACTCCACGATCGCCTTGGCCTGATCGATGCGCGCGTTCACCATCTCCTGCTTCATCAGATAGCCGGCAAGAACCCCGGAAATGCACAGGCCGAACAAGGTCACGCCGACAAGAATGCCGAGCTTGGCGGCGATCTTCAGATTGCTCAATTTCACGGGGATGGCTCCGGCAACAAAGGGATACGGGCGCGCGAGAGAATCGATCGAAATCAAATCAACCTTTAGTGGGTCACCCCTTAGCAACGTGTTACGACGACTCCGTAGAAGGCCGGATCGGAGGCGGGAAAACCGGAAAGATACATCACCTCGCACAACCGTTAGCTGTACGCGGCCGCGCGGATTTCGCGTAAAAGAGGCAAAGGCTCGCCGCAGGTGCGGGTCACAGAACAAGAACCGACAAACCAAATCGGGAGCAGAACATGCCGAAATACAGGGTGGTGACGCCGAAGGGCGCGAGCTTCACGGTCGCAGGCAGCGATTATTCCTACGAGCGCGAGGCGCTCGATCCGATCGATGCCGAGATCGTCGAGGCACCGGCGAGCGAGGCCGAGTTCATCGCCGCCGCGAAGACCGCCGACGCCATCTACGCCAAGGCCATCCCGATCACCAAGTCGATCATCGACGCGCTGGAGAACTGCAAGGTCATCACGCTCGGTTCGGTCGGCGTCGACAGCGTCGACATCAAGGCAGCCACTGCGCGCGGCATTCCCGTCACCAATATTCCGGATACGTTCATCGAGGAGGTCGCCGACCACGCCATGATGCTGCTGCTCGCCGGCTTCCGCCGCCTGGTCGAGCAGGACCGCATGGTGCGCAGCGGCCGCTGGGCCGAGGGCCGGCCAGCGCTGTTGAAGGTCCCGCGGCTGATGGGCCAGACGCTCGGCTTCGTCTCGTTCGGCCGTGTCGCGCGTGCGGTCGCGAAACGCGCCGCCCCGTTCGGCCTGCGCATGATGGCCTATGATCCCTTCATCCAGGAGACGCTGATGACCGACCACGGCGTCATCCCGGCGACGCTGAACGAGGTGCTGTCGCAATCCGATTTCGTCTCGATGCATGCCCCTGCCCGGCCCGAGGTGCATCACATGCTGACCGAGAAGCACTTTCGGCAGATGAAGAAGGGCTCGATCTTCATCAATACCGGCCGCGGTGCCACGGTGGACGAGGACAGCCTGATCAAGGCGCTGCAGGAAGGTTGGATCGCACACGCTGCCCTCGACGTGCTGGAAAAGGAACCGCCGTCGCACAACAACCCCCTGCTCGGCATGGAGAACGTGACCCTGACCGCCCATGTCGCGTCCGCCTCGGCACGGTTCGACGAGGCGCGCAAGCGCCGCGTGGGCTACGAATTGTCACTGGTGCTTCAGGGCATGTGGCCGGTAAGCTGCGTCAACCCGTCGGTGCTGCAGAGCACCGCGCTCCGCCGCTGGCAGCCCGTCAGCATGGATCGCGGGCCGAACAGCTAGGCGGCGGCGCAGAACGCGCCGCAAAACGGAACGACCCTTCATCGGCGATCAACGCCGGGAGGGGAGACATCACAGGGAGGAACTGATGAGGAACGACATCACACGTCGTGATGCCTTGGCGCTGGGCCTGTCCGCTGCGGCAATCGCGGCAACCGGTACACCGGCGAATGCCCAATCCGCGATCAAGGCCGCGGATGTCCCCGCGCCGAAACTGCCGATCGAAAAGGGCGCAACCCTGCGCATGCTGCGGCCGGTCCGTTTCGTCCAGGCCGACGAAGACGTGTTCCGCGCCAACGCGGCCAAGTTCACCAAGGAGACCGGGGTCGAGGTCAAGGTCGACTTCGTCGGCTGGGAGGACATCAACCAGCAGACCGCGGTGACCGCCAATTCCGGCGCCGGCCCCGACATCATCATCGGCTTCTCCGATGCACCGCATATCTATATCGACAAGCTGATCGAGCTGACCGACGTCGCCGACTATCTCGGCAAGCGTTATGGCGGCTGGCTGCCGCTGGCGCAACGCTACGGCAAGAGGAATAAGAGCGACGCCTGGATCGGACTGCCGTTCGGCGCGACCGCGGGTCCGCTGATCTACCGCAAATCGATCCTGCAATCGGTCGGCTTCGACAAGGTGCCGGAAGACCATGCCGGCATCGTCGACCTGTGCCAGAAGCTCCACAAGGCCGGCAAGCCGGCGGGCTTCGCGCTCGGCAATGCCAAGGGCGACGGCAACGGTTTCGCCAACTGGGCGCTGTGGTCGCACAACGCCTCCCTGCTCGATGAGGAGGGCAACATCACCATCAACAGCAAGGAGACCATTGCCGCGCTAAACTGGGTCAAGCAGCTCTACCCGACCTTCATCGCCGGCACGACGTCGTGGAACGACGTCAGCAACAATCGCGCCTACTCTTCGCAGGAGATCGCGCTGACCGCCAACGGCGTCTCGCTGTACTTCTCGCTGAAGAACGATCCGGCGACCAAGGCGATCGCCGACGACAGCGAGCATCAGCTGCTGCCAAAGGGCGTGGCCAAGATCTCTCCGATGGCAGGACTGACGCTGAACGCCATGGCGTTCAAGCATAGCCAGTACCCCAACGCCGCAAAGGCCTTCCTGCTCTACATGCTGGAGAAGGACCAATACGAGCCGTGGCTCAACGCCAACTCCGGCTACTGGGCCCAGCCGCTGGCCGCCTATGCAGAGGCCGCGGTGTGGTCGCAGGATCCCAAGGTGAAGCTGTTCAAGGACACGATGAACAGCACCTATTATGACGGCTACAAGGGTCCGATCTCGACGGCCACCGGTGCCGTCAGCGCCGACTACGTGCTGATTCAGATGTGCGCATCGGTCGCGACCGGCGCAGCCACACCGGAGGCCGCGGCCGCGGAAGCCGAGCAACGCTGCAAGCGGTATTTTAGGCGGCAGAAGTAACGCCCTACGACAAAGCGACCGTCATTGCGAGGAGCCCTTGCGACGAAGCAATCCAGACTTTCACCGCAGAGACAGACTGGATTGCTCCCGCCTTCGCCAAGGCTTCGGCGGGCAAGTCGCTTCGCTCGCAATGACGGTGTGGTGACCTTGATAGACAGGACAACAAGCTGATGTCCGTGACTGCACTTTCTTCTCCCAGCCTGGCGCGACGGCAGCCGAGCTGGCTCGTGAGGTTATTCGACTACAAGCCGTTCCTGGTCGTGATGTGCCTTGCACCCGCGATCGGCCTGCTCGCGGTCTTCCTCACCTATCCGCTCGGCCTCGGCATCTGGCTCGCTTTCACCGACACCACGATCGGCCGGCGCGGCGTCTTCGTCGGCTTCGAGAATTTCCAGTATCTGCTCACCGATCCCCTGTGGTGGAACGCAGTGTTCTACAGCGTGGTCTACACGGGAATCGCGACGTTCGGAAAGTTCGCGCTCGGCTTCTGGCTCGCGCTCCTGCTCAACAACCATTTTCCGTTCAAGAGCCTGCTGCGTGCGATCATCCTGCTGCCCTGGATCGTCCCGACGGTGCTCTCGGCGCTGGCATTCTGGTGGATCTACGATCCGCAGTTCTCGATCATCTCCTATCTGCTGGTCGACGTGCTGCATTGGCGCTCGAGCAACGTCGACTTCCTCGGTTCGCCCTGGCCGGCGCGCTTCTCGCTGATCGCCGCCAACATCTGGCGCGGCATCCCCTTCGTCGCGATCTCACTGCTCGCCGGCCTGCAGACCATCTCGCCCTCGCTCTACGAGGCGGCGATGCTCGACGGCGCCAGCGCCTGGCAGCGCTTCCGCTACATCACCTTCCCGATGATGATGCCGATCCTCGCCATCGTCATGACCTTCTCGATCATCTTCACCTTCACCGACTTCCAGCTCGTCTACGCCATCACCCGTGGCGGCCCCGGCAACTCGACCCATCTGCTGGCAACGCTGGCCTTCCAGCGCGGCATTGCCGGCGGCGAGCTCGGCGAAGGTGCCGCGATCGCGGTGTCGATGATCCCGTTCCTGGTGTTCGCGACGCTGTTCTCTTATTTCGGCCTGGCACGCCGCAAATGGCAGCAGGGAGAGGCCAATGACTGACACCGTCGCGCAGTCGGCCGCCGCCGCCAAAGCCGCACCCGATACCATGGCCTGGGATTCCGGGCTGCGGCGGCTGATGATGATCTATCTGCCGCTCGGCTGCTTCGTGCTGATCCTCCTGTTTCCGTTCTACTGGATGGCGATCACCTCGTTCAAGCCGAACGCGGAACTGATGAATTTCAAGCAACACAACCCGTTTTGGATCACCTCGCCGACGCTCGCCCACATCAAGCACCTGCTGTTCGACACGGCCTATCCACACTGGCTGTGGACGACGATGATGGTCGCGATCGGCTCGACCACGCTGTCGCTGATCGCGAGCACGCTGGCGGCCTATGCCATCGAACGGCTGCGCTTTCGCGGCAGCCCCTATGTCGGCCTCGGCATTTATCTGGCCTATCTCGTGCCGCCCTCGATCCTGTTCATCCCGCTTGCGACCGTGGTGGTGCAGTTCGGCCTGTTCGACAGTCCGCTGGCGCTGATCCTGGTCTATCCCACCTTCCTGGTGCCGTTCTGCACCTGGCTGCTGATCGGCTATTTCAAGTCGATCCCCTATGAGCTCGAGGAATGCGCGCTGGTCGACGGCGCGACGCGGCTGCAGATCCTGCGGCGGATCACGCTGCCGCTCGCGGTGCCCGGGCTGATCTCGGCCGGCATCTTCTCCTTCACGCTGTCGTGGAACGAGTTCATCTACGCGCTCGCCTTCATCCAGAGCGGCGCCAACAAGACTGTACCGGTCGCGATTCTGACCGAGCTCGTCACCGGCGACGTCTACCAGTGGGGCGCGCTGATGGCGGGCTCGCTGCTCGGCTCGCTTCCGGTCGCGATCTTCTACTCGCTCTTTGTGGATTACTACGTGTCCTCGCTGACCGGCGCGGTAAAGGAGTAGCAGATCCTGCGGCGTTCGGCCCGGCTTCACAAAACTGCAACACGCGGTCCGCATAAGACGGCCTCCGTCAACAGGAGACGCACATGCGCGCGACTTTTCTTGCCTCCGTCGCAACGATCATCCTCACCGCGGGCTCGGCGCTCGCGCAGAGCGAAGGCGAATTCCCGGCCAAGCTCGCCGGCCACGTGGTGATGCCCGCCGCGACCTTCATCGACGCCCCGGCGGATGCGCCCGCCGATCTCAAGACCTCCGGCAAGTACACCACCGGCAAGCGCGTCGACGCGCTCGGCACCGTGATGGGCAAGTCCTATGAGCGCCCGACCGGCGTGTCGCTGCCGTTCAAGGGCCAGCCGCTCCAGGGCCACTCCGGCATCAAGACCATGCCCGACGGCACTTTCTGGGTCATCACCGACAACGGCATGGGCGCGCGCGCCAACTCGCCGGATTCGATGCTGTATCTCAACCACTACAAGATGGATTGGGCCGGCGGCAAGATCGAGCGGCTCGAGACTGTCTACCTGCACGATCCCGACAAGAAGGTCCCGTTCCGCATCGTGCACGAGGACACGCAGAAGCGTTATCTCACCGGCTCGGATTTCGACACCGAGGGTTTCCAGATCATCGGCGACACCTTCTGGATCGGCGACGAGTTCGGCCCCTACATCCTCAAGGCGGACAAGACCGGCAAGATCCTTGGGCTGTTCGAAACGGTCGCCGACGGCAAGCCGGTGCGCTCGCCCGATCACTGGGCGGTGGCGACCCCGGGCGCGCCCGGCGCGACCTACACCAACGTCAATCTCCGCCGCTCCAAGGGCTATGAGGGCTTTGCGTCCTCGAAGGACGGCAAGTTCCTCTACGGCCTGCTCGAGGGCCCGTTGTGGGACGCCGACAAGAAGGACTGGGAGAAGGTCGACGGCAAGGAAGCCTCCCGCATCCTCGAATTCGACGTCGCCGCGGAAAAATTCACCGGCCGCTACTGGCAGTATGTGTTCGAGCAGAACGGCAACGCCATCGGCGACTTCAATATGATTGATCCGAGCGCCGGCCTCATCATCGAGCGCGACAACGGGGAAGGCACAGCCGACAAGGCCTGCCCGCAAGGCACCCGCGGCGAGAACTGCTTCCCCGACCTCGCCAAGTTCAAGCGCGTCTACAAGATCGAGCTCACTGAGGCCAATGTCGGCAAGCCCGTGCGCAAGATCGGCTATATCGACCTGATGAAGATAAAAGATCCCGACAAGAAGGCGAAGAAGCCGCTCAACGACGGCGTCTACACGTTCCCGTTCTTCACCATCGAGAACGTCGATCGCATCGACGACAGCCACATCATCGTCGGCAACGACAACAACCTGCCGTTCTCGTCCAGCCGCGACCCCAACAAGGCCGACGACGACGAGTTCATGCTGCTGGAGGTCGCCGACTTCCTGAAGGCGAAGTAATCGAAACTCTCTCTCCGCTTGCGGGGAGAGGGTTGGAACCCGACAGCGGCGCCTCACCCTCCGTCATTGCGAGCGCAGCGAAGCAATCCAGAATCTTTCCACGGAGATAGCCCGGATTGCTTCGCTGCGCTCGCAATGACGAGGATAGAACTCCAGTCTCGTACTCTCGATGAGTGCGCGGAGGCACCCCTCACCCTCTCCCCGTAAGAACGGGGCGAGGGAGTGAGAGAGCGTCGTCATCTCACCGTAAACTCGACCGGGATCGTAAAGCTCATCGAACCGTTGGTGATCTCGGGCGGGATCGGCGGAAACAGCTGCGCCTGGCGGATCATCGACATGGCCTGGGCGTCGAAGGCGGCAACGCCCGACGATCCGCCAAGACAGCTGGACGTCACCTGCCCGCTGCGGCTCAGCGTGAAGCTCAGCCTGGCAACGCCGCGCTGACCGCCACCACCGGATGGATATTGGTGAAAGCGCATCAGATGTGCGCGGACGCGTTGATTATAGGACGCGATCACCGAAGCCACCGCGCCTGCGCTCATTGCCGATGCCATCGGCGCCTCGCGCTCGGCGCGCGGCGGCGCGCTGGTGCGCGGCGCGGGAGCGGCCTCCGACGGCTTCCTGGCCTCGCGGCGAACCACCTTCGGCTTCGCTGGCGTTGGTCTTTCAGCAGGAATGATCTTCGCCGGCTCGAGCTTGGCCGGCGTCGGCTCCAGCTTCTGCTCCGGCGGCGCCACGACCTCCGGCTTCTCCTGCGGTGGCGTCGGCGCGATGGTGTCCTCGACGGTCTGCTGCTGCATGGGCGCCGGCGGCGAAGCGTCGGCCGCCTGCATCGGCGGCCCCGGCGCGACGTCGTCCTGGGTCGGCTGCGGCGCCGATGTCGCCGGCGCCATGTCAATCATGATCGCCGGCAGGTTGACACCCGGCTCGGGCGGACGGTTCAGCCAATTCAATGCAAATGCGATGACGCCTACATGCAACGCCACGATCACCGCGGCTGATCCGCCCCAGCGTGCGCGCTCGCGCTCGCCGAGCGGCTCATGCAAGGCAAAGGCGTTCGCGGCCATCAATTGCGTCCGTCGAGGCCGACGAGCGCGACCTTGAGATAACCGGCATTGCGCAAGGTGTTCATCACCTCCATCAGATCGCCGTAGGAGACCGCCTTGTCGGCGCGCAGATAAATCCGCTCGTCCTTGCGGCCCTTGGTGGCGGCCTCGAGCGAGGTGCCGAGCGCATCGCGGGCCACGACATCTTCACCAATCGCGATCGAGAGGTCAGGCTTCACGGTGACGAAGGTCGGCTTGTCCGGCCGCGGCGCCGGCTCGGCCGCAGTCGCCGGCAGTTCGACGCCGATATCGACGGTGGCGAGCGGCGCAGCCACCATGAAGATGATCAGCAGCACCAGCATCACGTCGATGAACGGCGTGACGTTGATCTCATGGGTGACGTCGAGATCGCTGGGGTCGCCGCGCTTGAGCGGCGATCCCGAACGTCCGCCGAGCTTCGCAGCCATGACCTACTCCGCCGCCCGCGCCAGGCGGAAATCGCGATGGTCGCGCTGGCGGCTGACCAGCAGCATGAGCTGCGCCGAGGCATCGCCAAGCAGCGCGCGGTAATTGGCGATGCCGCGAACCAGATGGTTGTAGATCACGACCGCCGGGATCGCGGCGACGAGACCGAGCGCGGTGGCGAGCAGCGCCTCTGCGATGCCGGGTGCTACCACCGCGAGGCTCGTGGTGTGACTCTCGGAGATGCCGATGAAGGAATTCATGATGCCCCAGACCGTGCCGAACAGGCCGACGAACGGGGCGGTTGCGCCGATGGTCGCGAGCACGCCGGTGCCGCGCGCGATCTGCCGCGACATCGCCGCCTCGACCCGCTCCAGCCGCAGCGCCACGCGCTCCTGGAGACCGTCGTCGAGGATGCCGCCGGAGAGCTCCGCTTCCCTGGCGCAGGACTGGACGAGCTGGGCCACCGCATCGTGCGCATCGCCGGCCCGCTCCGCCGCCTCGGCCAGCTTCAAATTGCGTTCCAGCGCGCGCGTGCGCTCCAAGGCGAGCGCGCTCTTGCGGCGCAGCTCGATGGTCTTGGCAAGCCACACCGTCCACGTCACTAGCGAGGCGATCGCAAGCCCGATCATCACCGCCTTCACGACGAAGTCGGCGCCGACGAACATACCCCAGGGCGATAAATTGCGCGGCAACAGCGCCTCGTCGATTGCGAGGGCTGGTGTCGGCGCGAGCGCCGCCAACAGGATAACCCCGATCATGTGCCGAAGCCCAAAATTGCCCTGCATCCTGATCTCCCGACAGACAGAAGAAACTACGCCGCGGGCAGCGCCGCGATCCGGTCCGCGCGCTGCCGGAACCGCGCCAGCTGGTCCGCCCGCAACGCGCGGGTCTCGTCGCGACCGACGAAGATCTTGAACATGATACCACCGTCGACATTGACAAACGCGGCGAAGGCCGAGGTCTTGCCCATGAAGGGACGCTCGACGAAAGCAACGCCTGCGCAACGCTCGTGACGAAGATGGCCGTGCAATCCCTTTGGCTGCATCAGGTTGAAATAGCCGCGGCCGATCTCGCCCGTGGGAATCGCGCCCGTGAACTCGAAGATCGCATCGTCCGTGTGCACGATCAGCGTAACCTCGCCCCACTCTGCGATGTCCTGCATGGCAGCGGCGAAATGCTCGCCGGCGCCGATCCGCACCATCGACGGCGGCAGCGCCTCGATCACTGTGCGTGGCGAGACCTTGCGCTCGCGCGCAACGTCCTCGATCACCGCGCCGGGATTGTCGGCCATGTGTGCCTTGAGATCGGCGAGATCGGTGCTCAGCATGTCCGGCTCCTTTCGTGCTGGCGGCGCCGCCTTAAGCGGCCGCAGCCTTGCGCTCGCTCTGGATCACCTCAAAGCCCTCGAACTTGGGATGGCCGAGATAAAGGCTCTCGCCGGTCCTGTTGTCGGCGCGGGCATGGGCGCGGCGGAATTCCTCCGATCGCGTCCAGGATTCGAACGCGGGCTTGTCGATCCAGCTGGTATGCGATGAATAGAGCGTGTGATCCTCGGCCTCCGGGCCCTTCAACAGATGAAACTCGACGAAGCCCGGCATGGTGCCGAGATAGGATTCGCGCGTGGCCCAGACTGTTTCGAACGCGGTCTCCGCGCCCTTCCTCACTTGGAAGCGATTCATAGCGATGAACATCAGATTTCTCCTGTCAGTCATGTGAATCGGCAAGCGCCGATCGGATTGATTCAGAACGCACCGAAGCCACGCCGGGACATCAGCGTGGCTCTGGAGGTCGATACGGCGCCCTGCACGGGTTCGCCGGTCCACTCCTCAGGTGCCGCCAAAGTGGTACTTGAGGCCTCCTTTGATCACGAGCCCTGCGCCGGCGCTGGCCCACTTCACGTCGTTTTGCGTGTCGCCGGTGCTGCCAACCGGAATGGCATAGGGGCGATAGTACTGGTTGAAAAGATTTTCGACCGAGAAGTTCAGCGTGAGATCCTGCGTCGGCAGATACTGAACATACAGATTTACGAGATCGTACGACGTCGCCGGGGTATAGGTTCGCGGGATATCGTAATTGGCGATGGCCGACGTCCACATCACCGAGAGGATCAATGTCCTATCGAGCAGGCGCACGCCCGCTGTCGTGGTGACCTTCTGCGGCGGAACGCTATAAAGACCAAACCCGGTCTGCAGGTTCTTGCCATTCTGATAGGTCCCGGACAGGCCGACAAACCAGAGGTTCGCATCGTACATCGCCTCGGCTTCGAAGCCCTGAATACGGGCAGAAGCGACGTTCTGATACTGCAGGAACGGCAGCACCGTGATGCTGGGTGCCGGCGGAGGGCCGGTGGGAACCACCAGCGGATTGCCGTAGGCGACCTGATCGATGAAGTCTGTGATGTCGTTGCGGAACACGTTGATCTTGCCGCGAAGCGTATCGCCCGGCGTGAACAGATCGTTCTTCTTGATGTTGAATCCGATCTCCTTGTTCTTGCCGACCTCGGGCCGCAAGTTTGGATTCGGCACGAAGCAGAACGTCGAATCCGCGCCAGGTCCCGGCGTGCCCGACGGACACCGGAAGAAGGAGTCGTTGACCGTGGCACCTGAATGCGGGCCGCTGACCAGCGTCTCGGTAATCGACGGCGCCCTATAGCCTTCGGCGTAGCTGACATAGGGGGTCACGACGGCGGTGGGAACAAGCGCGACCGTGATCTTCGGCGATAGGCGATCACCGCCGGACGACGAGGTTGCCGACGAAAGCTGATAGTTGTCGTAGCGGAGCGCGCTGATCACCTCGAGCATGGAGGTGTAGTCGGTCTTCCACTGCACGAAGCCGCCGGACACGGTGCGCTGTCCGCCGGGCGTCGTGACTTCGGATGTGCCGGTCGTGTCTCGGGACGATACCTTGTCCTGGAAGGCGTCCAGCCCGTAGGTCACCGCGTGACGCCAGCTTCCGGTCTCGAACCGCGTCGTGTTGTGCACGTCGACGCCGATCGTATCGAGCAGATATCCGCGATTGCTGCCAATACAGCCAGACACGGCATTGCCAGGAACGCCTCCGCAGTAGACCGATGGCGTCGTGCTGGTATGTGCGGTCTTGACCTGATCGTTCTCGGTCCGGTTCCAGTAGACCTTGGCATCCCAATCGAACCACTGGTCGTCGGGCTGCGAATATTTCCACCCGAGCGTCGTCGTGTAGTTCTTCACGTTGGACGCGTAGATCGAGGTGCCGCCCAGATTGTTGGTGCCGTTCGCGTTGGTCGAATTCGGATCGCCAGCGCGCCGCGGCGGCTGGCCCACACTGTAGATGTCTTCCTGGAAGATCGTTCCGAGCTTGACCTCATGCCCGTCCGCCGGCCGCACGGTCAGCTTGGCGATGCTGCTCGTGAGCCGGTTGCCGGTGTTGGCAACCTCGAAGCCGGTGCCGTCCCTGTAGTTCTCCTGCGTGGAGTAAGTGCCGCCCGCGAATACGTCGACATTCGGGTTGACATGAACACCGCCGAAGGCCGAGCCAAGCGCGCGGCCGTAGTTGCTGCCAAGAATGGTCTTGACGTCCACGCCCCAGCGCTCACCGGCGCGCACCACATCCTCGATATCCTTGGTGCGGAACGACGCCACGCCACCAATGGCGCCGGAGCCGTAGATGTTGGCGGTCGGACCGCGCACGATGTCGATGCCGCTGATCAGCTCGGGGTTGAGAAAGAACGAGCCGTTGGCGAAATGACCTGTGCGCTGATAGTTCTGCCGCGCTCCGTCGACGACGACGGCGACGCGACCGAAATCCTGAAGGCCGCGGATGTTGATCGAGGTCGATGGCTCATCGCCACGGTTCTGAACCCAGACACCGGGCACGTTGTAGATGAGGTCGCCGACCGTACTGGCCTGGCGGCCTTCGATCTGCCCTGACGTCACGACACTGACCGGCGCGAGCGCATCGACCGCACGCTCCTCGGTCTTTGAGGCCGCGGCCGTGATGGTATCGAGCGATTGAACAGGCGCAGCACCTGCCTGGGCGCGAGCGTTCATCGCCTCGGACGTTGCCTGCTGTGCGATTTGCGGCTTGGCCTGCTTGCGTTTGGCCTGCTTCGGCCGATCCGGCGACGCGTGTTCGACTTGCGGCTGAGCGGTTTGCGCAACACCGCTCTCCGTCGCCAATGCCGCGATTGAAACCACCGACGCGCCCAAAATCAGGGCGCGCGAATACCTAGCCCCGTCAGCCATATCACCCCAGCCTGCACTTCATGTTCGTTGGTTGGCTGGCGTGGGCTCGCGCAAGGCGAACGACTGGCTGGCTAATTTTCTCAAGACGCAGACAAGTTGCGCCGCGTCACAATTGGTTACGTGGCAACACTCAGGCGGTCAATGACAACAGGTTACAGTTTATATCGATTGTAAATTGCCGCCGTTGGAATGCGCCCGTTGCCGCCTGTACAAACAGGCTGCATCTGGAATTTGGAAAGCATCACCCCAACAATGTCAGCAGCGCCCGGAGACAAAATCGGCGGCGCGGCAGGGCCGGCAGAAAGCCCTCCTGCAACAACGAGAACCTTGACCATGCGCGGGAGCAGGATCGACAGCAGCGAGCTGTTCGCCGCCGAGCGCGAGATCACCATCGCGCATGGCGTAGACACCTATCGCCTGCGTCTGACCTCGCAGAACAAGCTGATCCTGACGAAGTAATTTGCAATGACATTTTGTCGCACTCTGACACATCTCCTGCTGACCGGCACGATCGCGCTCACCTCCGCCGCGCACGCCGCCGGCATCACCGTACACGACGCGCGCAATCGCGACGTCGCCGTCACCGATTTCGCGCGCACAGTCTCGATCGGCGGCGCCATCACCGAGATCCTCTACGCGCTCGGGCTAGAGAACCGGCTGGTCGGCGTCGACACCACGAGCCTCTATCCGGCGGCGGCGCTGCACGACAAACCCAATGTCGGCTACATGCGCCAGATTTCGGCTGAGGGCGTGCTCGGTCTCAACCCCACGCTGATCCTGGCGATCCAGGGGTCCGGCCCGCGCGAAACCATGGACCTGCTGGAGACGGCAAAGGTGCCGCTGGTGCTGGTGCCCGAGACCTTCTCCGAGCAAGGATTGATCGAGAAGATCAGGCTGGTCGGCCATGCCATGGGCGTCGATGCGCGCGCCGATTGCCTGAGCGCCGCGGTCAGCGCCGATCTTGCCCAGCTCCGTGCGCTGCGCGCCAAGGTGACGAAGCCGGTGCGGGTGATGTTCGTGATGTCGCTTCTGAACGGGCGGGCGATGGTCGCCGGTCACAGGACCGCCGCTGACGAGATCATCCAGCTTGCGGGCGCCGCCAACGCCGTTGACGATTACGACGGCTACAAGATCATCGGCGACGAGGCGATCGTGGCGGCGAAGCCCGAGTTCGTGCTCTCGATCGAGCGCGGCAAGGAGTCGCTTCAGGCCGAGGCGATCTATACGCATCCCGCCTTTGCCCTGACGCCGGTCGCAGCCAACAAGAGTTTCATCACCATGGATGGTCTCTATCTGCTTGGCTTCGGCCCGCGGACGGCGGCCGCGGCGCATGATCTCGCGGTCCGGCTCTATCCGACGCTCGCGGCACAGGCTGGCGGATTCGCCTCGACCGTGTCGATGGCGAATTGCTGGCAATGAGCGTGGCGATCGAGGCAGAGGCGCGCGATCCGCGACGACGCACAGGCGCAGGACGACGCCCCACCTCGCTCGTGATCGCCGTTCTGCTGATCGCACTGGCAGCGATTGCGACTGTCGCGCTCGCGGTCGGCGCGGCCGGCATACCGCCGTCCCGGCTGCCTGCCGCGCTTGGGTTTTTCGGCAAAACGACTGCCGATGCGATGGCTGCCCGCGACCAGCTCGTGCTGTGGTCAATCCGTATTCCCCGGATCGCGGCAACCGCGATGGTCGGAGGTCTGCTCGCGGCGGCCGGCGCCATCATGCAGGGACTGTTTCGTAACCCCCTCGCCGATCCCGCGCTCGTCGGCGTCTCCAGCGGCGGGGCGTTCGCGGCTGCAAGCGCGATCGTCTTCACCGATTCGCGCTTCGGCGAGACGCTGCGCTTCCTCCAGACTGAGCTGTTGCCGCTCGCGGCCTTCGCGGGATCATTGGCGACGACGGCGCTCCTCTACGGCATCTCGAGCCGCGCCGGGCGAACCTCGATCGCGATCTTCCTGCTTGCCGGCGTCGCCATCACCGCCATTGCCAATGCCGGCATCGGGCTTCTGGTGTTCATCGCCGACGATCGGCAATTGCGCGACATCACTTTTTGGCTCCTGGGCTCGATGAGCGGCGCGACCTGGACCAAGGCCGCGATGCTCGCGCCGATCCTCATTGTTGGGCTCGCGGCCTGCACCTTCATCGCGCGCGGCCTCGATCTTTTGGTCCTTGGCGAAGCCGACGCCTTTCACGGCGGGGTCGACGTCGAACGCCTCAAACGAATCTCGATCGTCATGGTCTCCGCCCTGACCGGCGTCGCAGTGTCGATCAGCGGCGTCATCGGTTTCGTTGGCATTGTGGTGCCGCATCTGCTCCGTCTCGTTATCGGCCCCGCGCATCGGCTGCTGCTTCCGGCTTCCGTGCTGCTTGGCGCGATCCTGATGGTCGGCGCCGACACGCTGGCGCGCACCATCGTCGCGCCCGCGGAAATGCCTATCGGCATCTTGACCGCGGCGGTCGGCGCGCCGGTGTTTCTCGCAATCCTGCTGCGGCAGCGCGGGCTCGCCTCGCTATGAGCGCCGTGATTAAAGCGCAGGCCTTGAGCAAGCGCGCCGGCAGCGCGACGCTGCTCGATGGCGTCAGCCTCACGGTTGCCGCCGGTGAGATCGTCGCCATCGTCGGTCCGAACGGCGCTGGCAAGTCGACGCTGCTGCGGTTGCTTTCCGGCGATCTCCGCCCGAGTGAGGGCGAGGTGCGGCTGAAACAGCGCGACATCCGCAGCTACAAGCCGCGCGAACTCGCCGCGCGCCGCGCGATGTTGTCCCAGCACGTCAACGTCACCTTCCCCTTCACGGTCGCAGAGATCGTGCTGATGGGCGCCGGTGACCGCAGCGCGCGCGAGGCAGGTGCGCTCGTCGATGCCGCGCTGCATGAGGTCGGCCTCGATCAATTTCGCGAACGGCAATTGCCGACGCTGTCGGGCGGCGAGCAGCAACGCACCCATTTCGCGCGCGTGCTGGTGCAGCTCGCCTGCGGCGAGGCCGCGCATGGACCCGGCCTGCTGCTGCTGGACGAGCCGACATCGAGCCTTGATCTACGTCACCAGATCGACCTGGTCGAAGCGGCGCGGCGCCGCGCGGCAGGCGGCACCGCGGTGATCGCGATCCTGCACGACCTCAATCTCGCGATCCGCTTCGCCGACCGGCTGGTGGTGCTGAACAAAGGCAAGCTCGCCGCCGACGGCCCGCGCACTGAGGTCGTCACGCGCGAGACCATCCGCGACATCTTCGAGATCGACGCCGTCGTCCACCAGGCCGACGACGGCGTGCCTTACGTGCTGCCGCAATCGATGCGCGCGGTTGAGACCGGAATTTAAACCGCCGCGAAACGAATGGCACTGCTTCTGCGAAGGCGGTGCGCTCCCTCCCACGCTTGCGGGGGAGGGCTGGGGAGAGGGTGTCTCCACAATCGAGAACCCCCAAGAGGACAGAGCCCTCACCCGGCGCCTCGCGCCGACCTCTCCCGCAAGCGGGAGAGGTTAAGGGAGACCGGGGCAAGGGCGTTCCGCCTCACAGTCAACGCAGCCCCTAGCCGGCCGGGACGATCACCATGCCCTTGTCCTTGGGCCAGCGGATGCGCCAGGCGAAGTTGATGTCCCTGATCTCGCCGGGCTTGGCATCGAACGACCATTCCTGCACGCCGCGCCGGTCGCGGATGTTGCTTGTGGTCGGCGGAGTGCTCGACGGCAGCATCTCGACCACGATGTCCTCGTTCTCGCTGATCGGCAATTGGTCCTCGATCGCGACGCGAATCGGGAAGTCGTGGCCGTTGCGAACGGTGGTCTTGAATGCGCGCTCGTCGGTCTTCGACGTCGTAACCAAAAGGCCAGCCGAGCCTTCGTTGCGCTTGAGCACGGCGCGCTCGATCCTGACCTTGTCGTCGGCGCCGAAGCCGAGTCGAACGACGTCGTCCTTGGCGGAGGCCGAGATCTTGCCGCGGCCGACGAAGACGCCGTCGCGATAGATCGCAACCTTGCCCGGCAGCAGCGCCGCATCGTCCGCCGGCTTGAAGCTGGCTTCGAGGAAGGCGGTCGGATCCATCACAGGTGCAGCACGCACCGCGAGATCGGCGGGCACGCTTATTGACGCGATGCGCAGGCTCTTGGCGCCTTCGGCGGCGCCAAGGCTGACGCGGCCGGGAATTTTGAAGGTGGCCTGGAAATCGCCGATTTCGGCGACCGCCTGCTGCTCGTCGGCGCGCTCGCGCGGCTCGGACGCCTCAGCCACCTTTGCAGAAAGATGGGGTTGCATCTGACGTACGACCGGGGCGGGACGAGCCAGGTCCGAGGCCGTGCCGAGCGCCAGAGGCTTCGCCGGCTGCGGATATTGCGCCACCAGCGAGTTCAGCTCCGGCGCGCTGCCGCCGCGACCGATACGAACGGTGGAGACACCGAGCGTGACGTTTGACCAGTCCTCGCCGGCCGACTGCGTGACCTCGGCGCGGCGGATCAACTCGATCTGCGGCTTGCGGTCTTTGGCGCCGGTATCGAGCCGGGCGTCGTAGAGCGGCAGCCAGCGCGCGTTGCGAACGGCGTAAGTCACCCGCAGCGTCGCCTTGGTCGCGGCGGCGGAGGCGACATCGATCCGCACCTCCAGCTTGCTCGGCGGCTTGGCCGAACGCTCGGCTTCGAGCTGCGCGATCTGGCGGTCGATCTCGCGCTGCCTTCGCGCCGCGTCACGGATCGTGGTGTCGGCGGTCGCGATCTCCTCGGCAACGGCGACAAAGGCCGCGCGCCATTCGGTGATCGGACGGGCCTCGCCCTTCTCGCCCAGGCCGGCTGGGGAGGCTTCGGCAAAATGCTGCGCGAATTTGCGCCGGGCGGTGGCGGAATCGATCGTGCCTTGCAGGTCGGCGCGCTGGTCCCTGAGCGCCTCGATGCGCTTGTCGAGTTCTGACAGGTTGACCGGCGGTGCCGCGCGCGGGGGCCGCGCGTCGATGGTGCCAATCGTGAGTTTTGTGCCCGCTTCGCCCTCGACGCGGAGGGAGGACGGATCGAGCGAGAGCGGAAAGTCCTTCGCAACGAGGGTGCTGTCACCGGAGGCAAGATCCAGCGCAATGACTCGGGTGACGGTGGCGCCATCGGGATAGACAGTGACGGCATCGATGGCCGATGTGGCATCCACATCGGCGGCCCACGACGGCAACGCGAGCGCCGTGGTCACCAGGACCAGGCCCGTCGTCGCCAAGCATTTTGCGGTGATGCGCATCAAACTTCCTCCCTGCCGATATCGCCGCGCCGCCAGCCGGACGCGCGATGAATGCCACGCCATCGTGGTGAGACGCGGCAGGGAAGGAACTGGTTCGATTGGGGTTTCCGTGGGGCGTGGCTGCGGCAGCACCAAGGCCGCGGAACGCATCGGCGCGCCCCTCAGCGTGCCGGAGCGGCTGCGCCGAGTGTGGCGAGTGCGCGCCACCGGCTGCCGGCAAGCAGCGGACCGAACGCAATCGCAAAGCCGAGGAACGCGAGGACCCAACCGCAGGCGGCGATGTGCAGCAGCGCATTGCTATGCGCAGGCAACACCACGGCAGCGACACGCGCCAGTGCCCCAACGATGATCGCAAGGTAGATTGCTTGCGTCGCCGGCGAGGCCGTCAGCGCCTGTCCGGTGTGGCCAAGGCTTGCGCGCGTCATCACCGCGAGCGTCATGGTTCCGGCTGCGCCCGCCATCCAGGCGTGAATGCCCGCGCTTGGCGGCAGCGCGCCGAAGCCGGCTGCGGCGTGCAGCAGGAAGCCCAGCGGCACGAAGCCATAGCCGACATGCAGGACCAGCAGCAGCCGTTCGCGCGAAGTCCGATCGCCGGCCCAGCGCGAAAGCCGCACCAGGTGCAGCACACCGACAAGTGCCATCGCGATACCGGTGACCACATTCAGCGGCGCCACGATCCAAGAGATCAGCGCAAGCGCGCTGCATCCGATCACCGCGCCGTCAAAACGTCCGAACGGCACCGGCAGACGGCCGGGATTGACCTTGACCAGCCAGTTGCGGGTGAAGCTCGGAATGATCCGACCGCCGATCAGCGAGATCAGCAGCACGACCACGCCGATGCCGACGCGGATGCTGACATCGGCCGCGCCCTCATAATGCGCCTCCAGATGAAAAGCGACATTGCCAGCGAGCAGCGCCAGCACCAGCCCCACCACCGGCAGATTGCGCCAGTTGCCGCCGGCGATGATTTCGCGGGTTGCGGCGGCAACGACCAAGGCCAGGAAGGCGGCATCGACCGCAAGCGCAAACGCCCAGCCGATATCGGCCGACAAGATCACCGCGGCACGCCCGGCAAGCCAAACCGCCACCAGCGCACCCAGCGACGTGCCGTTGATCGGCAGTCGCCCGGTCCAGTTCGGGATCGCCGTAAACAGGAATCCCGTGACCACCGCAGGCAGGAAGCCATAGAGCATCTCGTGGACGTGCCAGTCGCGCGGCGCGAAGGTCGAGGTTACCGACAGCTCGCCGTAAAACATCGGCAGCCAGACCAGAATCGACAACCCGGCCTGAATCGCGGCGAGCAGAAAGAAGGGCCGAAAGCTATTCGCAAACAGCGGCCAGCCCTCAAAATTGCGGGATCGGGCGGCAGCCATGGGGCAACTCCTGTGACATCAGACCGTTACTTGGAAAAATACTGCCGCTCAGCTAGTTCCGTTTTGCGCTATCGCAAATACCCGGACGATTGCAGGTGCGATCACACTCCAAGCGCCACGCCAAGGAGGCAGAATGGCCAGGGTCGACACATCGCTGGTGACGCATTTGCCGCTGTTTGCCGGGGTCAAGCCCGACGACCTCGAGGAGATCCTGCGCGAGGCGCGTTCGGCGCGTTACCCCAAGAACAGCGCCATCTTCGAGCAGGGTGCAGATGCGCAGTCCTTCTTCCTGCTGCTGCACGGCCACGTCCGCGCGGCCAAGACCACGCCGACCGGCGAGCAGATCGTGGTGCGCTATGTCGCACCCGGCGAGACCTTCGGGCTCGCCACGGCGATCGGGCTTACGCACTATCCTGCGACTGCGACCGCGGTCGACGACAGCGTCGTCCTGATCTGGCCGACCGCCGCCTGGCCGCGGCTGGTCGAGCGGTTTCCATCGCTCGCCGCCAATACGTTGCAGACGGTCGGCGCGCGGCTTCAGGAGAGCCACACCCGCATCCTCGAGATGTCGACCCAGCAGGTCGAGCAGCGCGTCGCGCATGCGTTGCTGCGCCTCGCCAAGCAATCCGGTAAGAAGCTCGATCAGGGCATCGAGATCGACTTCCCGATCAGCCGCCAGGACATCGCGCAGATGACCGGCACCACGCTGCATACCGTGAGCCGCATTCTGTCCGGCTGGGAGAGCCAAGGCCTCGTCGAGAGCGGTCGCCAGCGCATCATTCTGCGCGAGCCGCACAGGATCGTCGTGCTGGCGGAGCGCAGCGCGGACAGCGGCGCGGCGTGAAGAACTCACGCCGGCACGCAATCGCACAGCGCGGCGAGGAATTTTTCGCGGTCGATGCCATGCTCGCGGCAGGCGTCGTCCACCGTGTGGAATGTCGCGATCGGGCAACCGACACAGGCCATCCTGAAAGCGAGAAACACAGGGATCGTGTACGGCGCCGAGCGCATGATGTCGTCGACCAGATCGTCGGATCGGAAGGGCATGGACAGTCTCCGTTCCGACCGGACGATAGCGGAGCTGGTGGCGATCTCTTTGTCGAAACGCAAGCTCCACTCGTCATTCCGGGGCGCGCCCTCTTTGGCGCGAGCCCGGAATGCATTTCTCCACGTCGCGTGCTGCACGATGGATCCCGGGTTCGCGCTTCGCGCGCCCCGGAATGACGGAGAGAGAGACTTCAAACCGCCCGGCTGTGCAGTTGCTTCGCGCTGTCGAGATGCGCATCGAACGCGGCGGCGACGCTGCGCACCAGGAAGCGCGAGTCGTTCGCAACCGCGAGACGGGCACCGTCAAGCCGGACGACCCCGTCCGAAATCAGCGGCGCCAGCCGCGGCGCCGATTTCAGCATCGCCTCCGGCATCGCGCCGTGGCGCGCGCAGATCGCACCGAGATCGGCACTGAACTCGCACATGATGCGCTCGATAATGTCGGCGCGCAGCCGGTCGTCGTCGGTAAGTTCATAGCCTTTCGCGCTGGCCAGACGTCCGGCGGAAATGGCCTCCGAATAGGCGCCGATCTGCACCTCGTTCTGGACATAGCCCTGCGGCAGATGTCCGATTGCGCTCGCGCCGAAACCAAGCAGGACTTCGCCTTTATCGGTGGTGTAACCCTGGAAATTGCGCCGTAGCGTCCGCTCCTCACACGCCTTGGCCATGGCATCGTCGGGACGCGCGAAATGATCGAGCCCGACCTGCACATAGCCCGCCTCCTTGAGCGCGTTGGCGATCGCGCAGGCCTGGTCGTGACGTGCAATTCCGTCCGGCAAAACGCCTTCGTTGATCATGCGCTGGTGTTTCTTGAAAGCCGGCACATGCGCATAGCCGAACACCGAGAAACGGTCGGGCGCGAGCGCGAGAGCGTGTCGCACGGTGTCGAGACAGGAGGCGACGGTCTGGTGCGGCAGCCCGTAGATCAGATCGAAATTGATTCCCGCAATGCCGGCACGCCTGAGCATGTCGACGACGGACGCCGTCTGCTCATAACTCTGTACGCGGTTGATCGCACGCTGCACGACGGGATCGAAGCTCTGCACTCCCAGGCTCGCACGGTTGACGCCGGACAGCCGCATCGCCTCCACCATGTCGGCAGTCAGCGTTCGCGGATCGATCTCGACCGCGATCTCCGCCGAGGGCAGCACGAAGAATGCCTGGCGCATCGCCGACATCAGTTCGGCGAACGCGTCCGGCGCCATGATCGTCGGCGTACCGCCGCCGAAATGGATATGCTCGACCTTGATACGGCGGCCGATGATTTCGGCGACCAGCCCAACCTCGCTGCGGAGCGTGCGCTGATAGGCCGCGACAAGCTCGTCGCGGCGGACAATCTGGGTATGGCAGCCGCAATACCAGCACATCTCACGGCAGAACGGCACGTGCAGATACAGTGACGCGCTGGCTCCGGCAGGGAGTTCGGCCAACCACCGGGCGTAACGGTCTGCGCCGATCGCAGGCGAAAAATGCGGTGCAGTCGGATAGCTCGTGTAGCGCGGTAGACGTTCCTCGCCGTAGCTCGCCGCGAGATCAACCCTCATGTCTTACCCATTGGTAAATTCATGCCGCGCGGGATCGCAGCACATCCGAATGGCGTTGAAATTACTCCCTTTCGGGCGGGCTGCTTTTGCGCTCGCTCAAAGTATCGGCGCAGGATTGGAGCCATTGTGACATCAGTGCCTTCTGGAGAAAGGCCGTTTCTGGAGATAGACCATGGCGTCGCTCGCGCTCGATCTCGTTCTCTGGCTTATCCATGTTCGCGGCCACATCCCCCGCTTCGACGACTTTCGTCCCGTCCCCGCCGCCTCCTCAACCGGCGCCGGCTATCTGGTACGCGTCCTGACCATCATGGCCTCTGTGTTCGCGGCGCTGTCGCTCGCGGTCTGGGGAACGGTCTGGCTTGCGATACAGCTTCTCTAGTCGATCTCCATAGATCGACGATCGAACGCCACCGGCAGCGAACGAGTTGCTGCTGGCGCGACTGATGTCGCGCGGTGCGCCTGGTCGTATCCTTGCCGACGTTACCCGCCAAACCTCTTAAGGATCTTCACGGAAGGCGAATCCGGCGAAAGGTTGTTGCAGCGCAAATCAACTTGCCGCGATCGGCGCAGACTGCATCCCGTCATCAAAACCATTTCAGATGAAGGATGCTTCCGATGTTCACCCGCAGAGCCGCATTGATCAGCGCCGCCGCGACCGCACTGATGCTGGCAACACCCGCATTCGCCGTCAACGAACTCAAGCTGCCGCGACAAAAGGTCGAACTGGTCGCCCCGCCCTTCGTGCATGCGCATGAGCAGGCGACGACCCAAGCGCCCAAGATCATGGAGTTCAGGCTTACGATCGAGGAAAAGAAAGTCGTTATCGACGAGAAGGGCACCACGTTCCAGGCCATGACTTTCAATGGCTCGATGCCAGGCCCGCTGATGGTCGTGCATGAGGGCGACTATGTCGAGGTGACGCTGGTCAACCCCGCCACCAACTCCATGCCGCACAACATCGACTTCCACGCCGCGACCGGCGCGCTTGGCGGCGGCGCACTCACCCTGGTCAATCCCGGCGAGCAGGTCGTGCTGCGCTGGAAAGCAACGCGGACCGGCGTATTCGTCTATCACTGCGCGCCGGGCGGCCCGATGATCCCGTGGCACGTCGTCTCCGGCATGAACGGCGCCGTGATGGTGTTGCCGCGCGACGGCCTCAACGATGGCAAGGGCCACGCGCTGAAATACGACAAGGTCTACTATATCGGCGAGCAGGACATGTACGTGCCGCGCGACGAGAAGGGCAATTTCAAGTCCTACGATTCGCCCGGCGAAGCCTTCACCGACACCGAAGAGGTGATGAAGAAGCTGATCCCCTCGCACGTCGTGTTCAACGGCAAGGCTGGCGCGCTCACCGGCAAGAACGCGCTGACCGCCAAGGTCGGCGAGAACGTCCTGATGGTGCATTCGCAGGCCAATCGCGACAGCCGTCCGCATCTGATCGGCGGCCATGGCGACTATGTCTGGGAGACCGGAAAATTCTCCAATGCGCCGGAGACCGGACTCGAAACCTGGTTCATCCGCGGCGGCTCGGCGGGGGCTGCAATGTACAAGTTCCTGCAACCCGGCATCTACGCTTATGTCACGCATAATCTGATCGAGGCCGCCGACCTCGGCGCCACCGCGCACTTCAAAGTCGAAGGCAAGTGGAACGACGATCTGATGTCCCAGGTGAAGGCGCCTGCCGAGATACCGCCTGCCAACACCAACTAGACGCGACAAGGGGCCGGTGAGCACCGGTCCCTTCTTTCTTCGGGGAACGACCATGCTGATTGCATTCAAGTTGAAATTGGCACTGGCCTGCGCGGCCGGACTTGCAGGGCCGATCGCGGTTGCGCCGCTGATGTCGGACATGGCGATCGACGGCACCGCGGCGGAGCCTGCCATTGTCGAGGTCGCACCGGGCAGCTTCTTCTATCGGGAAGCCGGCGATTTCACGCGCGCCGGGCAGCAGGCGGAAGCGCCGTTGCGCGCCTTGCAGTTCAAGAGGCCGCTGCACGTCATGCGACATCAGGTTTCGTCATCCGACTATCAGCTTTGCGTGCGGGACGGCGCGTGCCGCGCGCTCGATCGCGGCGTGACGGTCGCACCCGATCGCCCCGCAGTGCAGGTGAGCTGGCACGATGCGCAGGCCTATGCGGACTGGCTATCGCGCAAGACCGGGCACCACTATCGCCTGCCGAGCGATGCGGAGTGGGCTTTTGCCGCCGGAAGCAGGTTCAAGGACGACGGCTCGCCGGTCGATGGCAGCGATCCGGCGAAACGCTGGATCAGCCGCTATGAACGCGAGTCGGAGCGCGATTTCGCCGACACCACGGCCTATCCGTTCGGCAAGTTCGGCCTGAACGAGCACGGCATCGAGGACATCGCCGGCAATGTCTGGGAATGGACCTCGACCTGCTTCGTGCGCTCGCGCGTTGATGAGGCCGGCAATGCCGGCCGCCCGACCGTGAACTGCGGCGTGCGCGTCGCCGAAGGCGCCCACCGCGCCTACGTCACCGACTTCATCCGGGACGCTCGCGCCGGCGGCTGCGCGCAAGGCGTCCCGCCCGCCAATCTCGGCTTCCGCCTGGTGCGCGAGGAAGCGCCGTGGATGGCCAGCGTGTCGGCGAGATGGGGTAAGGTGTGGACGGCGAGGTCGTAGTGCGTTGGTGCGTTCATCCTTGAAGAGCGATAGCGGTGCCTCGCACTTCGTCATTGCGAGCGCAGCGAAGCAATCCAGAATTTCTCCGCGGAGACAGCCTGGATTGCTTCGTCGCAAGCGCTCCTCGCAATGACGATGTGGAGGCAGCCCGCGCCCAACCCCCAGTGTCGTCCTGGCGAAGGCCAGGATCCATAACCACCGAAATGAGTTTTGCGAAGACCAGTGGTGATAGTCCTTCGGGACTAGCACCGGCGGTACTCGATAGACCTCGCGGTATGGGTCCTGGCCTTCGCCAGGACGACACCGAGGTTGCCGCCGTGCCTACCGCTCACTCGCTCGCCCGGCGCCATCAATCTTGCCCAGCGTGCACCGCCAAACGAAGATGGCCGGGACGAAGCCCGGCCATCTCGCGATTATCTCGATCGCGATTTTACGTGTTCTTCAGCGCGACGCGGAATTCGGCTTCGGTCTTGGCCTTGACCTCGTCGAGCGAGACGCCGTCGGCGAGCTCGATCAGCGCCATGCCGCCATCGCCGTGCTTGTCGATGGTGAAGACGGCGAGATCGGTGACGATCATGTCGACCACGCACTCGCCGGTCAGCGGCAGGTTGCACTTCTTCAGGAGCTTGGGGCCGTCCTTGGCGGAATGCTCCATCACCACCACGACGCGCTTGACGCCGGCGACGAGGTCCATCGCGCCGCCCATGCCCTTGACCATCTTGCCGGGGATCATCCAGTTGGCGAGATCGCCGTTCTGGGCCACCTGCATGGCGCCGAGGATCGACAGATCCATGTGGCCGCCGCGGATCATGCCGAACGAGTCTGCGCTGGAGAAATAGCTGGTCGACGGCAACTCGCTCACGGTCTGCTTGCCGGCATTGATGAGGTCGGCGTCCTCTTCGCCCTCATAGGGGAACGGTCCCATGCCGAGCATCCCGTTCTCGCTCTGGAGGCTGACATCCATGCCCTCGGGGATGTAGTTCGAGACCAGCGTCGGGATACCGATGCCGAGATTGACGTAATAGCCGTCACGCAGCTCCTTCGCGGCGCGCGCAGCCATCTGTTCACGGGTCCAGGCCATCTTGTTCTCCTGAAGTCTTATGTTTTTCGCATGATCTGTTCGGAAAACCGGTGCCCACTTTTCCGAATCATGCGCTTAAGCTGCCGTGCGCGGGCGGGTGTTGCGGAATTCGATGCGCTTCTGGGCCGTACCGACCTCGACGATGCGCTTGACGAAAATGCCAGGCGTGTGAATGTGGTCGGGATTGAGTTCACCGGCCGGAACCAGATGCTCGACCTCGGCGACGGTGACCTTCGCGGCGGTCGCCATCATCGGGTTAAAGTTGCGCGCGGTCTTGCGGTAGATCAGGTTGCCGGCGGTGTCGCCCTTCCAGGCGTGCACGATGGCGAGGTCGGCGAACAGGCCGCGCTCCATCAAATACTTCTCGCCGTCGAACTCCTTCACCTCCTTGCCTTCGGCGATCAGCGTGCCGACGCCGGTCTTGGTGTAGAAGGCCGGGATTCCGGCGCCGCCGGCGCGGATGCGCTCGGCCAGCGTTCCCTGCGGATTGAATTCGAGTTCCAGCTCGCCGGCGAGGAATTGCTGCGCAAACAGCTTGTTCTCGCCGACATAGGACGAGATCATCTTCTTGATCTGCCGGGTTTCCAGGAGGCGGCTGAGCCCGATGCCGTCGACGCCGGCATTGTTGGACACCACTGTCAGGCCCTTGACGCCGGAATCGCGGATCGCATCTGACAGCACCTCGGCGATGCCGCAGAGACCGAAGCCGCCCGACATGATCATCATGCCGTCTTTCAGAACGCCCTCGAGAGCCGATTTGGCGTCGGGATAGACCTTGTTCATGCAAAAACCTCGACTGAACCTTCGGCTTGCGGGCGTCGCGCCTCATTGGCGGCGATTATTAGGCGAAATCGTCCAAGTCCGTCAATCATACGGGGTTCTCCGCCCCACGGCGCAGTGATAGAAGCTGCCCACGCCGTGGGCAAACCGGCCTGCGGCCTTGAAAGCGACAAGAAAACCCATCAAGTTGCGGCACTTAACATGATAGGACTTGGGGCAGGGCGCGCGGGTTTCCCGGCCCGCCCTTCCGGCTCCAACGACCAACCCGATCAGGACATGCCATTGACCATGGCCCAAGGAATGAAGCGCCTCGGGACGCCGATCGCGGCGCTGCTCGGTGTCGCGCTGGTCGCCCTGATCGCGACCTCCTGGCTCATCAACCGCGACGCGCTGCGCAAGGCGGTGGAAGCGCAGATCCGCGACGTCACCGGGCTCGAGCTCAGTGTCACGGGCGCGATCGACATCTCGTTGCTGCCAGCGAGCTACATTTCCTTCCATGACGTCGGCCTGAAGGGCGGCGGCACCAGCGACCCCGCGCTCCGTGTCGACGTGCTCACCGCCAATCTGCGGCTGCTGCCGCTGCTGCTGCAACGGTTCGAGATCGCCGACCTGACGCTACTGCGGCCGCGTATCCATGTCAGCCTGAAGCCGGACGGCGAGAGCAACTGGACGCCGTTCATCCGGACGATTGCGCGCACCATGAAGCCCGGCGCCGACAACCAGGTCTCGTTCTCAGAGATCAGGATCCAGGACGGTGTGCTCAATTACGAGGACGCCGCCACGCATGCCACCGAGCAGTTCGACGACATCGACCTGTCGCTGGCGTGGCCCTCGATCTCGCGCTCCTTTGCCGCGACTGGGCAGTTCGACTGGCGCGGCGAGCGCGTCGACGGCTCGATCAGTTTTTCCGATTTCGTCGCGGCCCTCTCCGGCGACCGCTCGGGATTGAAGGCGCGGATCGCCAGCGCGCCGCTCAAGCTCGCCTTCGACGGCAGCGTCGCCAACCGCACCAGCCCGATGATGGAGGGTATCCTCACCATCGACAGCCCGTCCTTGCGCAGCGCGCTGCGCTGGACCGGACAGCCGCAGCCCGGCAGCGGCGGCTTCGGCCGCTTCGCGCTGAAGGCCCGCGCCAATGTCGTGGGCGCCTCGATCGCACTCACCAACGTCAATGTCGAGCTCGATGGCAACGCCGCCGAGGGCGTGATGACCTACGCCAATAACGGCCGGCAGACGCTCCAGGCCACGCTCGCCGCCGACGCGCTCGACTTCACCCCCTACATCTCGACCTTTCGCCTGCTCGCCAGCGGCGCGCGCGACTGGAACAGGCAGCTGTTCGATCTCAACGGACTGTCGACCACCGACCTCGATATGCGGCTGTCGGCGGCGCGGCTGACGGTCGGGCCGTCGAAACTCGGCCGCACCGCGATCGGCGCGAGTTTGCGCAACGGCACGCTGGCGCTGTCGGTCGGCGAGGCGCAAGTCTATGGCGGCATCGCCAAGGGTTCGTTCGGGATCGCGCGCGCCGACACCGTCGCCGACGTCAAGGCGCAATTCCAGTTCGCCGACGTCGACCTCCAGGCCTGCGCCTCCGAACTGTTCGGCATCAACAAGCTGTCCGGACGGGGTACCATCAACGTGTCCCTCGTCGCCTCCGGCTCGAGCCCGTTCGGCCTGGCGCAGTCGCTCGACGGCAGCGCCACGGTGACCGGGCACGACGGCGCGATCGCGGGCTTCAACGCCGAGCAGTTGCTGAAGCGGCTGGAACGCCGGCCGCTGTCCGGCGGCGGCAATTTCCGCAGCGGCTCGACCCCTTACGACAATCTCACCATCGCGGTGAAATTCGCCGACGGGGTCGCAACCGCCGAGGACATCCGCGTCGAAGGACCTGCCGCGAAGATTACGATGACCGGCACAGCCTCGGTGCCGACGCGCGAATACGACATGAAGGGCGTGGCAAGCCTCAACAGCGCATCGGGCTTCGAATTGCCCTTCGTGGTGCAGGGCCCCTGGGACGATCCGCTGATCTTCCCCGATCCCGAAAGCCTGATCCGCCGCTCGCCGGCCTCAGCCCCACTGCTCGACATGCTCAAGGACCGCAAGGCCGGCGATGCCGTACGCTCCGCGATCGAGCGCATCACCGGCACCGGAAAGCGCCCTCCGCCGGCGGAATCACCGACGGCGGAGAACGCCAAAGAGGGCGCCAAATCCAACTAGGCCGATAGCCGTCGCTCTGTCAGATTTTGGCTGAATACTGCGGCCGATGTCATCCCAAAGGTGGGGTCAAGCGGCCGATTGCGTCGTCGCAATCCAGGTCTTGTCCTGCTGCACCACCGCTGCCTCGCCGATCTTCGATCCGGCCGCGACGTTGGAAGTGCCACTCTGTCCCAGTTCGCGGGCCAATACCTCGCGGTCACAAGCGTCCTCCCACAGCGAAATTGTGATGGCTGCGACGCAGTTGCTGATCATGCTGGTCAGCGCCCGCGCTTCCGACATGAAGCGGTCGATGCCGACAAGCAGCGCCACGCCGGTCACGGGAAGATCCGGCATGACGGAGAGGGTCGCGACAAGTGCGACGAAGCCGCTGCCGGTCACGCCGGCCGCCCCTTTGGAAGTCAGCAGCATCAATCCGAGCATCGCCGCAATCTGGCCCCACGACAGATGAATGTCGCAGGCCTGCGCGATGAACATGGAGGCCAACGTGAGATAGATGGCGCTGCCGTCCAGGTTGAAGGAGTAGCCCATCGGCAACACGAGCCCGGACACGCCTTTCCGGCATCCGAGTTGCTCCAGCTTGCGCAGCGCCCCAGGCAATGCTGGCTCCGACGATGACGTGCCGAGCACGATCAGCAGTTCTTCCTTGAAATAGCGGATGGTCCTCCACAGGCTGAAGCCGTTCAGCCGCGCCAATGTACCGAGCACGACGATCACGAAGACGGAGCAGGCGAAATAGAATGTCAGGATCAGCAGTCCGAGCGAGCCGATCGAACGGACGCCGTAGCGGCCCACCGTAAACGCCATGGCGCCAAAGGCGCCGAGCGGGGCTAGCTTCATGATAAAGCCGAAGGACACGAACAGCACCCGTGAAAACGAGTCGATTGCCTTTGTCACCACGGCACCGCCGTCGCCGGCGCGGCTTAGGGCAAAGGCGATCAGGACGGAGACCAGCAGCACCGGCAGCACTTCACCGTCGGCGAACGCTCCGAAGAACGAATGCGGGATAATGTGCAGCACGAAGTCCGCGAATCCGGACGTCCCTGCTTGCTTGGTGAATTTCGCGGCCACCGACGGATCCAGCGTGCTGAGGGAAACGTGCATGCCTGCGCCCGGCTGGATCAACGATACAGCGATCAGGCCGCCCAGCAGTGCGAGCGCGGTCAGCAGGTAAAACAGCGCCATGGATTTCACCAGCGTGCGGGCGACGTCGCGGGAATCGCTGATGCTGTTGATGCCGCTCACGATGGTGCAGAACACGATCGGCGCGATCATCATCTTGACCAGCTTGACGAAGCCGTCTCCGAGGGGCTTCAGCGCGGCGCCAAATTCAGGCCAGAAATGGCCCGTGAGGATACCCAGCAAGAGGCCAATCAGCACCTGGACGTAGAGAATCCGGTAGAATGGCTTTCGCACCTCAGTGTTCGGGTGCCCGACCAGCGCTTCCTTCTGCATTCTCGTTTCTCCCATGGTCTGAATTCATGGCTCTGAATTCACGGCTTTGATTTTTCTTGATGGCTTCGGAGGCGGCCCGGCTTCAGGCCGCCAGGACCGAATGAGGCACGTGCGACCTGCGGGCGAAGACGTGGCCCTCGAAAATCCGTCGGGCTGTCCGCTGCACCCGGGCCACCGGGCCGGGCTCCAACCGAACCACGAGTTGGCCGGAGGGATGGGCAAGCGTGATCGTCACCGGCGGCGCCACCGGTCCGACCATCTCTGCGGCGATCGTGCCTAGCGTCACACACGCAGTCGCGATCGCGACGGCGCCGGTCACCGCCAGCGCGCTATGGCAGTCGTGTGGCATGAAGTACCGGGTGTTCAACGTCGCCTCGACCGCGGGCGCAATCAGAACCGGTTTCGGAATCACCATTGACGCGGAATCTGGAAAACCCATCCGGCGTCCAGCCTCGATGCGCAGGTTTTCGAGCCGCGCGCGGAAGCCGCTATCGGCGAAGGCCGAGGGTGCCTCACGGCCGGTCCATCCCAAATCCGCCGCACGGACCAGCATGACGGGCATGGCTGCGTCGATGCAGGTGACGTCGATCCCTTCGATGCGGTCGACCGGACGTCCGGTCGGCAGCAGGCGACCGGTGCGTGCGCCGGCCGCGTTGGGGAACGACAGTTCGATGGGCGCGGCCGTTCCGGGTACGCCGTCGATCCGCGCTTCGCCCTCGTAGGTCACCCGCGCGCCGGGCGTGGCAACCGTCGCGTCAATCAGCTTGCCGGTGTTCACATTATGGATGCGCACATGGGTGCGATCTGCGGCAGCGGCGACCAGGCCGGCTTCGATTGCGAACGGCCCTACCGCCGCCAGCATATTCCCGCAGTTCGGCGCGGTATCGACGATCCCTTCACGGACCCGCACCTGAGCGAACAGGTAGTCGACATCGGCACCGGCTACCGATGGCGGTCCGACGATCGCGACCTTGTTGATCACGGCGTTGCCACCGCCAATGCCGTCGATTCCAAGATCGTGTCCCCCTCCCATCACAGACAGCAGGATCGCGTCGCGCAGCCTGGGATCGGCCGGAAGATCGCTGGCCAGAAAGAACGGCCCGCGCGAGGTACCTCCGCGCATCACCACACAGGGAATAGCGATCTGATCGTTCATGGGATTCTTCCTTCGGGCTACATCTTGCGCCCGGCCCCCACGATCCCGCGATCCTACTCTTTTGTGAAATGCAAAGATTTGGTGTATTATTCCGATTATCAATATAAAGGAGCCCAGCCATGAATGCCGAACTGCTCGACCTCAAGGCGTTCATCACCGTGGCGGAGATGGGCAGCTTCGTCCGCACCGCGAAGGCGCTGAACCTGTCGCAGCCGGCGCTCAGCCGACGCATTCAGAAGCTGGAGGAAAGCCTCGGTGCGCCGTTGCTCGAACGGTCCACGCGCCACGTCAATCTCACCATGACGGGCCGCGACTTCCTGCCGAAAGTGCGCCGCCTCATCGACGAGTTTGAAACCTCGGTGCTGGCCATCCAAGATATCGGCGCGCGAAGTTCAGGTTTGGTCTCGGTGGCTGCGGTGCCGACAGCGGTATTCTATTTCCTGCCGCGGGCGATCGGCCGGTTCGCCGAAGCGTATCCGCGTATTCGCATCCGGATTCTGGACATCGGCGCCAATGAAGGATTGGAGGCGGTAGCACGCGGAGAAGCTGACTTCGGCATCAATTTCATTGGCGCTTCGCATGCCGAAATTGAATTCGAGAAACTGGTTGAAGATCCTTTCGTCCTGGCCTGCCGCCATGACCATCCATTGGCATCGCGCAAACAGGTGAGTTGGTCGGAGATTGTGCCGCACCGTATCATCACCGTGGGTCGCAACAGCGGCAATCGCGCGTTGATCGACAATGCGATGGCGCGGCACGGCTTGCAGCTCAACTGGACCTACGAAGTCGCTCACCTCTCCGGTTCGCTTGGCTTGGTCGAAGCGGGATTGGGCATCGCTGTGCTGCCGAGGCTCGCGACGCCAGCCGACGGCCATCCGATCATTCACACCATTCGGTTGATCGAGCCGGAGGTGTCGCGGACGATTGGAATTGTGCGCAGGCGCGGGGCGACACTATCTCCGCATGCCAGCCAGCTTCTCAAAATGCTCCTCGAGGCATGGCGCTCTCCCTTGCGGACGAGCGGGCAAGGCAGGTCGCGGCCCCGATCTGCTGAGGCGAGTTCGAATGCTGCTTCGGCGGGCCTGAAGCGGAAACGCTGACAGCTGCCCGCGGCGCGGTGCCAGTCTGTTCCCCTATCAAGCTGGAGCCCCCACGGATCACTCCACGACAGCCGGATCTTCTGGCGATTCGGTGTGTGATGCAGCGGATTGTGCGGCGAAGCCAGAACCCACGAGGCGAATTGATTGCCGCGAATTGATGCAGCGTTTAGATCGATGCGCGGACGGATGCGCGGATTAAGCATCTTCACAGCCTTCACCCCACGACCTATGTCTGACAAGAAGCCGCTAGATCGGATAGCGGCCATGGGCTAGTGTTTTATACGACCGGTTAAAAACACCGGCCGTTTGAGGGAGAAAAACGTGAAATCCAAGGTTATTGGCGCAGTATCACTGGCGGTCGCTGCGGTCGGGCTGTTTGCGGCCACTGCACCCGCCTTTGCGCAGCAAAAGACGATTACGGTCTGGTGGGGCAAGGGCTTCTATCGCTCCGAAGACGACGCGCTGATCGAAACTATCAATAAGTTCGAAGCCAAGACCGGCATCAAAGTCGAATTGTCGCAGTACGCGATCCAGGACATGATTCCGAAGACGGTCGCGGCACTCGATGCCGGCACCGTGCCCGATGTCGCCTATTCCGACTCTTATGACGTGCAGGCGCAGGGCAAATGGGCCTATGAAGGCAAGCTCGAGGACCTCACGGACGTCATGGAGCCTATCAAGGGCCGGTTCGTGCAGAACACGCTGGATGCGTCGATCCTCCACAACGACGTCGCCAAGAAGAAGGCCTATTACGGCTTCCCCCTGAAGCAGCAGAGCATGCATGTCCAGATCTGGAACGACATGCTGGAGAAGGCCGGCTTCAAGCAGAGCGACATTCCGACCGACTGGGCGGGCTACTGGACGTTCTGGTGCGACAAGGTGCAGCCGGCGATCCGCAAGGCGACCGGCCAGCGCATCTACGCCGTCGGCCAGCCGATGGGCGTGGAATCCACCGACTCCTTTCAGTCGTTCTACACCTTCATGGACGCCTACCATGTCAAGCTGGTCGACGACGACGGCAAGCTCACCGTCGACGATCCCAAGGTGCGCGAGGGCCTGATCAAGGCGATGAAGGACTACACCGACACCTACATCAAGGGCTGCACCCCGCCATCCTCCACGACCTGGAAGGATCCGGACAACAACGTTGCCTTCCACAACAAGACCATCGTGATGACGCACAACTTCACGATCTCGATCGCAGCGAAGTGGTACGAGGATTCGACCAACCAGGCGCTCACGCCCGAGCAGCGCGAAGCCGGCAAGAAAGCCTACGAGCAGGACATCATCACCGCGTCCTTCCCGAAGGCGCCCGACGGCACGACTATCCGCTACCGCTCCGACGTCAAGACCGGGCTTGTCTTCACCGCGGCCAAGAACAAGGCCGAGGCCAAGCAGTTCATCAGCTTCCTGCTCCAGGAGGAGAACGTCCGTCCCTATATCGAGGGCGCACTTGGCCGCTGGTTCCCGGTGACCAAGGAAAGCCAGGCGAGCCCGTTCTGGCAGGCTGACAAGCACCGCAAGGCCGTTTACGCCCAGTTCACCGGCGGCACTGCGCCGTTCGACTTCACCAAGAACTGGAAGTTCACGATCCTCAACAACGAGAACGTGTGGGCCAAGGCGATGAACCGGGTCGTCAGCGAGAAGGTTCCGGTCGACAAGGCTGTCGACGAGCTGATCGTCCGCATCAAGCAGGTCGCGGGCTAAACGATCTTTCCCTCTCCCCGCTCCGCGGGGAGAGGTGCTAGAACAGCACCGGCCGCGTCTCGCGGCCGGCAATTCGTTTTGAAGAGTCCTAAAGAATGGCGATCACGCTCTCTGGCGATCATGCGATCCTCTCACCGCCCTTATCGTCACGACTGACACCGGCGCAGGTCTGGGGCATCGTGCTGCTCGCGCCCTATCTGCTCGTCTTCCTCGCCTTCGTCGTCTATCCCGTCTGCTACGGGCTCTGGCTGGCGCGTGCTCCGGCGAACTATGTGGCGCTCTATAACGACCCGATCTTCGCGCGCGCCGCGGTCAACACGCTGATCTTCCTGGTCATCGGCATCAACATCAAGATGCTGATCGCGCTGTTCCTGTCCGGCTTCTTCGCGCAGCAGCGCACCTGGATCAAATGGCTTTCGGTGATCTTCATACTGCCCTGGGCGGTGCCGTCGATCCCGACCATCCTGTCGGTGCGCTTCATGCTCAATCCCGAATGGGGCGTGATCAACCACCTCATCTTCTCTTTCACCGGCGATGACGGCCCGAACTGGCTGAACGACCCGACGGTGGCGCTGACCATGGCGATCGCTGTGCACATCTGGAAGTCGCTGCCGTTCTGGACGCTGATCCTGATCACAGGCCGGCTTGCGATCTCGCACGATCTGTTCGAGGCCGCCGAGGTCGACGGTGCGAGCTGGTGGCAGAAATTCCGCTTCATCACCTGGCCGTCGATGCAGACGCTCTACATCACCTGCACGCTGCTCTCGATGATCTGGACGCTGGGCGACTTCAACAGCGTCTATCTGCTCACCGGCGGCGGGCCGGCCGACCTCACGCACGTGCTGGCGACGCTCGGCATCCGCTATCTCAGGCTCGATCAGCTCTCGCTCGCGATGGCCTCCATCGTCTGCGCGATGCCGTTCGTGCTGCCGCTCGTGTACTTCATGATGAAACGGTTGTCGCGATGAAGATTCCTACCTTACGCGAAGTCGCGACCGAAGCGCGGTTGCTGCTGATCGGCATTCCCGTCTTCATCTGGACGATGGTTCCGATCTATCACATGTTCCTGTTCGCGATCTCTCCGAAGGAGGACGCGTTCTCGGGCAAGCTGTGGCCGGACCATCCGACGCTGCACAACTTCGAAATCGTGTTCAAGCAGCAGCATTATTTCCTGCGCGACTTCTACGTTCAGTTCTGGAATTCGCTGGTGATCGCCGCCTCTGTCGGCGTGCTGACGCTGTTCATCGCCACCGCAGCGGCGTTCTCGATCTCGCGGCTGAAGGTGCCCGGCGGGCGCATCGTGATGAACCTGGCGCTGTTTACCTATTTCATCCCCGCGGCGTTCCTCGCCGTGCCGATGTACCGCACCATGGGCAATTACGGCCTGCTCAACAATCACTGGGCACTGATCCTCGCCATGGTGACGATCGCCTCGCCCTACGCGATCTGGGTGCTGAAGCAAGCGTCCGACAAGCTGCCGGTCGAGCTCGACGAGGCCGCGGTGATGGACGGCGCCACCACGCTCCAGATCTTCCGCCTGGTCTACCTGCCGCTGATGATGCCCTCGCTGGTCGCGATCGGCACCTATGCGGTGCTGCTCGCCTGGAACGAATATCTCTACGCGTTCCTGCTGCTCTCGAACGACCGCGAGATCACGCTCCCGGTCGCGCTCGGCAACTTCCTCGCCGCCGACGATTCGCCCTGGGAGCTGTTGATGACCACCGGCTTCATCTACGCGCTGCCGCCGGCCGCAATCTACTACGCCTTCCGCCGCTACATGGTGGGCGGGCTCACGGCGGGTGCGGTGAAGTCTTAAATAGCGTTCGTCATTGCGAGCGAAGCGAAGCAATCCAGACTACCTCTGCAGAGACAGACTGGACTGCTTCGTCGCAAGAGCTCCTCGCAATGACAGCGCGGCCTACAGCGGTGCCGCGCTCTCGCCCTGCGCGCTCGACAGTTTCGAGGCCAGCGAGGCGATGACGATGACGATCGCGATCAGGCCGATCACCAGCGTGCAGATGGCGTTGATCTCGGGTTTCACGCCAAGCCGTACCTCGGAATAGATCCGGATCGGCAAGGTCGCCGAGCCGGGGCCGGTGGTGAAGCTCGCGATCACGAGATCGTCGAGCGACAGCGTGAAGGCCAGCATCCAGCCCGCGATGATCGCAGGCGCGATCAGCGGCAGCGTGACGGCAACGAACGCGCGGACCGGGTCGCAGCCGAGGTCCATCGCCGCCTCCTCCAGCGAACGGTCGAGCGAGCCGAGGCGGGACTGCACGACCACAGCGACGAAACACATCGTCAGCGTGGTGTGAGCGATCGTCACCGTCCAGAAGCCGCGCTCGGCGTTCAGTGCCACGAACAGCAGCAGCAGCGACAGTCCCGTGATCACCTCCGGCATCACCAGCGGCGCATAGAGCATGCCGGAGAACAGCGTGCGGCCGCCAAAGCGCTCGCCGCGCGACAGCGCGACGGCGGCGAGCGTGCCGAGCAGGGTGGCGATGCTCGCGGATGAGGCGGCCACCTTGAGGCTCATCCAGGCCGCCTCGATCATGGCGCGGTCACCAAAGAACTCGTGGTACCAGCGCAGCGACCAGCCGCCCCACACCGTCACCAGCCGCGAGGCGTTGAACGAATAGATGACGAGGATGAGGATCGGCAAATAAAGGAACCCAAGCCCCAGCGCGAGCGAGGCGATGTTGAAGTGGGACAGGCGGGAGCGTTTGCGCATCGCCTCACCGTCCCTGTTCCAGTTGCCGGCGCTGCAGCCGTTCGTACAGCAGGAGCGGCACCAACAGCACCACGAGGAGAACGATGGCCGCAGCGGAGGCGACGGGCCAATCCTTGTTGGTGAAGAACTCGAGCCACAGGGTCTGGCCGATCATCAGCGAATTTGAGCCGGCCAGAAGGTCGGGAATGACGAACTCGCCAACGATCGGAATGAAGCAGAGCAGCACGCCGGCGCCGACGCCCGGCAGCGATAGCGGGAAAGTGACGAGCCAGAATACCTGCCGGGGCGGCGCGCCCAGATCGCTGGCGGCCTCCTCCAGCGCCGGCTCCATCTTGGCGAGCGTCGCGTAGAGCGGCAGGATCATGAATGGCAGGTAGGAATAGACGATACCAATATACATCGCGCTGTCGGTGGAGAGCCACACCACCGGCTGGCTGACCAGATGCAGCGCCAGCAGGATCCGATTGAGCAGGCCGTCGTGCTGGAGGATGTTGATCCAGGCGTAGATGCGGATCAGGAACGAGGTCCAGAACGGCACGATCACCAGCACCATCGCCACCGCCTGCCAGCGGGTCGGCAGCCGTGCCATGCCGTAAGCGATGGGATAGCCGATCAGGAGCAGCAGCGCGGTCGCGGTGACGGCAACCGTGAGGCTGCGCACGTAGGCGTAGACATACAGGTCGTCGGAGACCAGCAGCTTGAAATTGTCGATCGACAGCGCGGCAAAGGCAGCCTCGAGCGATGCCCGTCCCGCCGTCAGGTCGAACACCGGCTCGTAAGGCGGCTGCGCGATCGCGGTCTGCGACAGGCTGATCTTGAGCACGAAGGCGAACGGCACCAGGAAGAGTAGCACCATCCAGACATAAGGCGCGATCGCGGCGAAGCGCGCTGGTCGCGCGAAGATGCGGCGCGCGCTCATGGCGGCAGCACCACGCAGTCGTCGGGCGTGAACCAGGCAACGACGTGCTGGTTCAGGCTATAGGCATCGGCGTCGAGGCGCGCGCTGTTGGCCACCGAGGCCTGCACTATGCCGCCCGTGTCGAGCTTCACCTTGTAGACGGTGGAGCCGCCGAGATAGCAGATGTCCGCGACCATGCCATCCAGCCGGTTGATCGCTGTCTCATGACCGGCCTCGCTCACCGGGCCAAGGCGAGACAGCTTGACCTTCTCGGGACGGATCGCGACCGACAATCTTGTTCCGTCGGTGGGCTCGCGCGGCTCGGCCACCACCAGGGTGCCGGCGTCGCGCGTGGCGATCACCAGGCGATGACCGTCGCGCAGCTTGAACTCGCCGTCGAACAGATTGACGTCACCGACGAACTCCGCGATCCAGCGCGAGCGCGGCGCCTCGTAGAGTTCGCGGGGACTCGCGACCTGGGCGAGCTTGCCGGCGTTCATCACGCCGATCCGGCTCGCCATCGTCATCGCTTCCTCCTGGTCGTGGGTGACGATGATGAAGGTCGTGCCGAGCCGGCGCTGAAGCTCCATCAGCTCGCCTTGCGTGCTCTCGCGTAGCTTCTTGTCGAGCGCCGCGAGTGGCTCGTCGAGCAACAGAAGCTGCGGACGGCGCGCCAGTGCACGGGCCAGCGCCACGCGTTGCCGCTGGCCGCCGGAGAGCTGGTCGGGCTTGCGCTTTTCAAGTCCTTCGAGCTTCACCAGCGCCATCATCTCCGCAACGCGCGTGTCGATGTCGGCGCGCCCCATGCCGGCGCGCTTCGGGCCGAAGGCGATGTTATCGCGCACCGACAGGTGCGGAAACAGCGCATAGCTCTGGAACATCATGTTGATCGGGCGCTCGTGCGGCAGCGCGTGCGCGATGTCCTTGCCGCCAAGCAGGATGCGTCCCTCGTCCGGTGCCTCGAAGCCGGCGAGCATGCGCAAGAGCGTGGTCTTGCCGCAGCCGCTCGGACCAAGCAGCGCAAAAAACTCGCCGGCCCTGATATCGAGCGAGACGCCGTCCACGGCCCGGAACGTCCCGAACGTCTTCGCCACGCCCTCGATGCGCAGCAAGGGCTGGTCGGGCGCCGGATGTGTCGCCACATCCGCAACACCCGCTGCGGCTTCCATTTTGCGCAACTCTTCAGCCATGTTCCCCGCCAACCCGATTCCGCCGCACGCTAGCGGCCGATCGGCCTTTGCTCAACCGGTCCGAGGCGGATCGTTCACATTCGCCATGAACGCAGCCAGAGCGTCGCGGTCCGCCGCAGGCATGGTCAGGCCGAGCTTGGAGCGGCGCCACAGGACATCTTCGGGAAAACGCGCCCATTCGTGGCTCATCAGATAGCGCACCTCGGCACCGGTCAGCTCGGGGCCGAAGACCGGACCAAGCTCGTCGCGTGTCTTTGCCTCGCCGAGCACGGCCGACAGCCGCGAGCCGTAGGCCGCAACCAGGCGCTGGGCCTGCGGCTCCGACAGAAAGCGCCAGCGGTCGCGCGCGAGGTCGACCTCGGTATCGAAACGATCCCAGGCAAAATCTCCGCCGGGGAGCGCCGCGCCGGCCGTCCAGCGCGGTGACATCGGATAGAACGGCGTCAACCGCGTCACCGCCCGCTCCGCGCGCAGGCGCGAGGTGGTGACGTCGCCGCCGAACATCGTGATCAGCGGCGCTTTGCGCCGGCGCGCGTCAAACTGCGCCGTCCCGTCCCGCCTCCGCGGCGATGCCGGCACCAAGTTGACGCCGGCGATGGTCCGCACCACGTCGGCCGTCGCGACCCGTTCACGGAAATAGCGGCTCGCCGCCTCGCAAAGATAGGCGATGTCGGCGCCCGGCATCGCCACGATCGCAGGGTCTCCGGTGAAGGCACGCGTGACGGTGCCGATCAGCGTAAAGTCGTGTTCAAACGGACTGGCGAAGATCAGCCGCCCGTCGTTGTTCTGGAAGACGTAGACGTTCCCGGACTCAAACAGCCGCGGCACGACAATCTGGCTCATCTGCATGGCCGCCATCGGCGGCTGCGGCTGCCGCAGCACGGTCTCGGCGACCATCGAGGTCCAGGCCCCCGTGGCATTGGCCATCGCGCGGGCCGTGATCACCCGGCGATAGCCGCGGTCGATCACGGCAAGCCGCCAGATATCGCTCCTGTCGGCGCGCACGCAGCGCGCTCCGGTCCGGATCACGGCGCCACGTTCGGCGGCATCCAGTGCCGTGAGCACCACCAGGCGGGAATCGTCGACGACGCAATCCGAATATTCGAAAGCGGTCCCGAACGGACGCTTCAGGGCGTTGCCGACCGGATGATGCGTAATGTCGAGGGTCGTCGTTGCAGGCAGGCCGCCGCGGTGCGTGAGGCTGTCATAGACGAACAGGCCGGCGCGCAGCAGCCACGGCGGACGCTCGTCCGAATGAGCCGGGATCACGAAGCGCATCGGCCTGACCAGGTGCGGCGCGATTCTGAGCCAGATCCGTCGCTCGGCCAGTGCCTGCCGCACCCGCCAGAAGCCCCGCCGTTCCAGCACCGACAGATCGCCGTGGACCAGCCGCGGCGTCGCCGACGAGGCGGCGCCGCCGAGATCGCCCTGTTCGACCAGGATGACCCGCAGGCCGCGGCCGGCGGCATCGCGCGCGAGGCTGACACCGTTCAGGCCGCCGCCGATGATCGCGATGTCGTAATCCGCCATGAAGCCGTCGAGAGGAGCGAAACTAAGCGCCTGCCATCACTAGGGCCATTTCCGTTCCGATGAAATCGGGACGGGGCTCAAGATTCTCGTTTTGACGCGTTTTCTTGACGCGACCCACAATCCACTTCGCTTGAAAACAAGCTAGCCGGTCTTGAGCGCAAGCTCCATGGTCTCGGCGCGGCCGACGAGGCCGGCATATTGCCCGATCGGCAACGGCTTGCCGAGCAGATAACCCTGGACGCCGTCGCAGCCTTCCTTGGCGAGGAACGTCAGCTGGTCGAGCGTCTCGACGCCCTCCGCGATGATCGACATTTCAAGGCCGTGGCCGAGATCGATCACGGCGCGCACGATCGCCGCCGATTGCGGGTTGCGGCCGAGATTGATGACAAAGGCGCGGTCGATCTTGATCTTGTCGAACGGGAACGCCTGCAGGTAGCTCAGCGAGGAATAGCCGCTGCCGAAATCGTCCATGGAGATACGCACGCCGAGCGCCTTCAGCCGGCGCAGCAGCGCCAGACCGCGATCGAAATCCCCGATCAGAACGCCCTCGGTGATTTCGAGCTCGAGCCGGCCAGGCGCGAGCCCGGTCTCAAGCAGGATCGAATGGACCAGCCCGACCACATCGCCGTGCATGAACTGCGCCGGCGAGAGATTGACCGCGACCTGGAGCGGCTTCGGCCACGACGCCGCCTCCCGGCAGACCTGACGAAGAATCCATTCGCCCATCTCGACGATCAGGCCGCTCTCCTCCGCGATGGGGATGAACTCAGCCGGCGAGACCTGGCCACGCACCGGATGCTGCCAGCGCGCCAGCGCCTCGAAGCCGATGATCTCGCTTTCGGCGACGCTATGGCCGGCAATCGCCTGCGGCTGGAAGGCAAGCGACAGCTCGCCATTCCTGATCGCCATCGACAGGTCCTGGTGCAGCACGCGGCGGTCGCGGATCTGCTGGTCCATCTCCGGCTGGTAGAGGCTGATCGTGCCGCGTGACTTCTGCTTTGCCCGGAACAGCGCGGCACCCGCATTGGCGAGCAGCGAGGCGCCATCGGCGCCATTATGCGGGAAGATCGACATGCCTGTGGTGACGCCGGCGCGGACCGCGCGACCGTCGATCTGGAATTCCCGGGCGACGGCATCGCCGAGCTGTTGCGCCAGCGCAAGGCCCGTCTCCGGCTGCTTGCCGTCGATGATAAGGCCGAACTCGTCGCCGGACAGGCGCGCCACAACGCCGCCGCGCGCGGCATCCTGGAGCCGCTGCGCCACCTCGACCAACAGCTTGTCGCCGAGCGCATGGCCGAAGACGTCATTGACCTCCTTCAGTCCATCGAGATCGACGCAGAGAACGGCAAACTCCTCGCTGGTGCCCTCGCAGGCTTCGATCATCTGGGTCAGGGCCTGTAGGAAGGCCGCGCGGTTCGGCAGGTCGGTGAGGCCGTCGTGATAGGCCATGTGCGCCATGCGCGATTCGGTCTGCCGCCGGTCGGTGACGTCCTCGTGGGTCTTGATCAGATATTGCGGCTCGCCGGTGTCGCCAAGCACGGTGGCGCGGCGGGTGAGAAACAAGCGCAATCCGTCCTTGGTGGAGATCGGGTGCTCCTCGGTGATCATCCCGCGCTTCTTGATGGCAGCCTCGTCGCGCGCGATGATCAGCTTGGCTTCCTTGGGATTGAAGATATCGGCGGCGGTCAGGCCGGTGGCTTCTTCGCGCCTGCGGTTGAGGATCGTTTCGGCGCTGCGGTTGGCGAGCAGATAGCGGCCGTCCTTGACCTGCTCCACAATCAGCGCCACCGGGATGTTGTCGACCACGAGCTCGAGGAACTTCTTGGTGCTCTCCAGTTCCTCCGACAGCGAGCTCCGGTCGGTAATGTCCTCGAACACCAGCAGCAGGAATTCGGGCTGGTTGTTCTCGTTGCGGACCACGATCCGGATCGAGGCAACCATGCGCCGGGTCGTGCCGCGCTCGACCTCGAATTCGTTGCGATACTGGCCGCCCGGCGCCGCGAGCGCGGCGCGGTCGGTCGCCTCGATGGCGGCCGCCGAATCGGACGTAAACAGCTCCCGCGCGTTCTTGCCGACGACATGGTCCCGCGAGAAGCCCCAGAACCGCTCATAGGCGCTGTTGGCGAAGATGTAGCGGCCGTCCTCGATGGCTTTCGCGGCGACGCAGGCCGGCACGTTGTCGAGCACCGATTCCAGGAACTGCTTGGTCGAGGCGAGCTGCCGCGACAGCCTGCGCTGCTCGCTGACATCGAGATGCGTTGCCACCGAGCCGCGGTTGGGCAACACGAAATATTTCACCAGGATGGCGCGCCCGTCCGGCAGTTCCGTGATCAGTCCGTTGGGGCTGGCCGCCTTCTCGTAGAATTCGCCGTCCGAGACGCCGAGCACCCCACGTTGCCGCCGCAGCTCGAGAATGTCGCGTCCGGTCATGTCGGGCCAGAGATCCGCTCGCGACAGGCCGTAGATCTCGAGGTAACGGTCGTTGCAGAAGATGATGCGCCGCTGCGCATCCGTCATCACCACGCCCTGGTTCAAATTGTTCATGGCGGAGGAGACGAAGGCGTTGCGCCGCAACTGGGACCGCTGGGCGCGGTGCACTGCGGCATGAATCCACAGGACGACGGCGGCTAGCAGCGAGCAGACGGCGGTGCCGCCGATCAGGGCTTCCCAGATCAGGCTGGGATCGAGCCCGCCGAGATAGCGCGCCGGGGCGAATTGTTCGGACAGCACAAGAGCCCGCGCAGGCGCAGCCGCACCGGCCAGGCACACGACGGCCTGCACAGCAATCACAATGCTGCCTGTGTGCCAGTTCTTCTCAGCCATCCGCCACCCGCGTTTCAACGTCGGATTGTCTGGCTTCACGGGTTTGGATCGGGTAAACGCCTGTTGGCGCAGCAGAAAAATGTGATGTGAAATACGGCAATTGCCCTGACATGATAAACGTTTCGTTAACGGAAGACGGCCTGGAGCGGCCGTTCCCGGGCAAACCGGCCCCCCCGCTTCCAGTGAATATCCTGAACAGCCATGGATAAGGTCGATTGCGTCGTCATTGGAGCCGGCGTGATCGGGCTCGCTGTGGCGCGAAAGCTGGCGCAGGCAGGCCGCGAGGTGATCGTGCTCGAGGTGGCCGAAGCCATCGGCACCGTCACCTCCTCGCGCAACAGCGAAGTGATCCACGCCGGCATCTACTACCGCGCCGGGAGCTGGATGGCGCGCATGTGCGTCAGCGGCAAGCACGCCCTCTACCGCTACTGCGCCGAGCGCGGGATCCCCCACAGGAATTGCGGCAAGCTGATCGTCGCCACCAGTGCAAGGGAAACCGAGAAGCTGCAATCGATCAAGGCGCATGCCGAGGCCAATGGCGTACTCGACATGCAGCTGCTCTCCGGCGAGGCCGCGCGCGCGCTGGAGCCGGCGCTTGCCTGCGACGCCGCGCTGCTCTCGCCTTCAACGGGCATCATCGACAGCCACGCCTACATGCTATCGCTGCGCGGCGAGGCCGAGGCGGCGGGCGCAGCCTTTGCGTTTCACACGCCGATGATCCGCGCCAAGGCGACGGGCGGCGTCATCGAGATCGACGCCGGCGGCGAATCGCCGATGACGCTGCAATGCGGCCTGCTCGTCAACGCCGCAGGTCTCTCGGCGACGACGGTGGCGCGCAACATCGAAGGCATGCCGCTGGACCGGATTCCGCCGGCCTACCTCGCCAAGGGAAATTACTTCAGCTGCAACGCCAAGGCGCCGTTCTCGCGCCTGATCTATCCGGTACCCGAACCGGGCGGGCTCGGCGTGCATCTGACGCTGGACCTGGCAGGCCAGGCGCGTTTCGGCCCGGACGTCGAATGGATCGAGACGATCGACTACGCGGTCGATCCCTCGCGCGCCGAGCGCTTCTATCCGGCGATCCGCAAATACTGGCCGACGCTGCCCGATGGCGCGCTGCTGCCGAGCTATTCGGGCATTCGTCCGAAGATCGTGCCGCCGGCCGTCGCCACGCAGGATTTCCTGATGCAGGGCCCGCGCGATCATGGGGTCGAAGGCCTGATCAATCTGTTCGGCATCGAATCGCCGGGGCTGACGTCATCGCTCGCAATCGCGGATCACGTCGCCGAGTTCGCGGGACTCTAGCGCAAACAAGTCTGTACGACGCAGCCTTACGCAGGGACGAGCGCAAAAGCTGTCATCCCTGCGTGAAAGGGTAGGATCAACTCTACGCTGTTACGGGGGTCACTAGTGAAGCGTTTCGTTCTGCTTCAATCGCTCGATCTGGTCCTTGACCATCAGCTTCCGGCGCTTCAACTCAACAATTCGCAGGTCGTCTGTTGAAAGGTGCACGAGAGCTTCGTGCAATTCGTTTTCGAGAGTTTTATGCTTCCGTTCCAATTCAACCAGATGTGCCTGAATTGTCATTCGAAACCTCCTCGGTAGGGGCAACCTTGGATTCGATCCGGACGAGGAAGTGTACATCACCGATTCGTTCTGTCGATGGGTATCCATCGCCGCAGTGTCATTTTTGAAAATTCATATGTAACGAAGCGTGAGTAAGGGAACCGCGGCGGAAAAATCCGTGATATCAATGCGTCTGCGCGGCGCCGTTGCGATCCAGGGAAATAACTTGTGGTAGATCCGTAAGCCACGATCCGAGATCGCTTGCGGTCACGCGGCGCAAGGACGATAATTTCCACAGGACATCCACAGCCTTAATCTTAGCCTATCGGTTTTCGGCCACCGCAGACATGACCCATGAAGACGAGCGCGAGCTCGAAGCCGAGCTCGCCCGGTTGCAGCAGGAACACCGAGATCTCGATGCGGCGATCGATGCACTGCATCAATCGCCTGCCCCCGACCTATTGCGGTTACAGCGATTGAAGAAACGCAAGCTGCTGTTGCGAGATCGCATCGCGTTCATCGAAGACCAGATCACGCCCGACATCATCGCCTGATCCACAGCCATCGTTCCGCGGGCGCTTCGCAGCATTTGAATCTGCTTGACTCGAAAAGAACAAAATAGGAACATTTACGGACCCTGATGCCCCAGAAAACCGCCCAGCAAACGCCCAAGGACAACGCGCATGTCGGCAACCGCCCTTTTCGACAACAGCCATTACGAACAAGCCTGCGATCAGGCGATCGCGATGTGCGACGGCAATCTGCGCAGCACCATCAAGGCGCTGCTCATGGCCAACGAATATCTGGAGGCCGAGCTCGAGGAATTGCAGGCGGCGATCTCGGCCGGCTGCATTCCGGAGACCTCACGCAGCAAGATGCGGAGCAAGAGCAGCGCCGCCTGAGTTCACCCCCTGGAGCAACGCCATGTCGGACGTGACCTATTACGTTGCAATGCCCTTTTTGATGGATGCCGACGGATCGCCGGTCGCGGGTGCGGCTGAGGAATGTCAATCCTCGGCCGCAGCGCTGCGGCGCGCCGAGATCCTTGCGCGCAGTGCCGGCCACATCGGCGCAGTCGCATTCAGCCGCAGCGGCGATCCCATGACCGGCGAATTCGGTGACGCAACGCTGTTGCGCAAATTCGGCAACGTGCCGCAAGACCTCGCCACGCTTTGATTCATTTTGTTCGAGCATGATCTCCGCGCAAACGCGTTCCGCGTTTGTCGCGAGGGAAAACCGCTGCACACTTGCGCCAACGCGGCCCTTCGGGTCCGGATCATGCTCTAGTTGTTGACGAGCCCGACGTGCGGCTCATGCCGCCGGTGCGCCTTGCGGACATACATGGCGGCGTCGGCCTGCTCCAGCGCACGAGCCGCATCGGATTGCGGGCCGAGCAACGCGACGCCGGCGGAAGCGCCCGCAGTCACGCGCTGTCCGCGGAACACAAAGGACAATTCGTCGACCGCCTGCTCGAAAATCGCGGCCTTCGCCTTGGCATCGGTCTCGCTGAGATTCCACAACAGCAGCGCGAACTCGTCGCCGCCGAGCCGGCCGACCACGTCCGACGCGCGGATCTGCCGCTTCAGTGCTCCCGCAATCGCCTTGAGCACCTCATCGCCGGCGGCGTGGCCGAAGGAATCGTTGACCGGCTTCAGCCGATCCACGTCGAGCACGATCAGCGCCCCGCTAGCGCGATAACGTTTCATGTAGGCAATGGCGCGGTTGAGCTCGCGTTCGAAGCCGCGCCGGTTCGGGATGTCGAGCAGGAAATCGGTATCGGCGGCCGCCTCGAGTTCCGCGACCCGCAGCATTGCCGCCTTGAGTTTGCTCCGCAGGTTGCGGATAGCAGCCTTGGCGCCGTCATCGGCCGACGCCACGCGACGGGCCGGCCCGGCGGAACGCCTGGGCGCAGTCCTGGATCGGTTCGCGCTGGTCTTGCGGCCCTTTTTGGCCTTCGCAGCGCTTGCCCTTTTCGGTTTCTTCATGGGCATCCTGCTCAATGAAGGCTTGCGGGGATTCACCAAGACAGGATAGTGCATTCCCTTCTCCTTGCCACCGCCTTGCGATCCGCCGGCCGGAACCGTTAATCTGGCCTATGTTTCTGTTTTCCTGAGCACAATTGACGTCATGACCGCGCCGATCGCCATTATCATGGGAAGCCAGTCGGACTGGGACACAATGCGGCATGCCGCCGACACGCTTGCAGCGCTCGGCATCGCCGCCGACTCCCGCGTCGTCTCGGCCCACCGGACCCCTGACCGGCTGTTCGCTTTCGCCAAGGGCGCCAAGGCGGCGGGTTACAAGGTCATCATTGCCGGCGCCGGCGGCGCCGCGCATCTGCCCGGCATGGCTGCAGCGCTGACGGAACTCCCCGTCTTCGGCGTTCCCATCGAATCCAGGACGCTCAAGGGCGTGGATTCGCTGTACTCGATCGTCCAGATGCCCGCCGGCATCCCGGTCGGCACCCTCGCCATCGGCAAGGCCGGCGCGATCAACGCGGCGCTGCTCGCCGCAAGCGTGCTGGCACTGTCCGACCCGGCCCTGTCCGATCGCCTTGCAGCCTGGCGCAAGGCGCAGACCGAGGCGGTTGCCGAACGCCCGGAGGACAGGGCGTGACGGACACCAGACCGGTGAAGCTGAAGCCCGGCGACACCATCGGAATCCTCGGCGGCGGACAGCTCGGCCGGATGCTGGCAATGTCGGCGGCGCGGCTCGGCCTGCGCTGCCAGGTGTTCTCGCCCGACCCGGATTCGCCGGCCTTCGACGTCGTGCTGAACGCAACCTGCGCCGAATATGCCGATGTCGAGGCGCTGGAGATGTTTGCCAACGACGTCGACATCATCACCTACGAATTCGAGAACGTGCCGGCGGCCGCCGCGATGGTGCTGGATGCGCGCCGCCCGGTTCTGCCCAACCGCAAGGTCCTCGAGACCACCCAGGACCGGCTCGCCGAGAAGGATTTCGTGACGCGGCTCGGCATCGGCACCGCTGCTTATGCCGACGTCACGTCCGTCGCTTCGTTACGCGAGGCAATCGTCCGGATCGGACTCCCGGCCGTGCTGAAGACCCGCCGCTTTGGCTACGATGGCAAAGGCCAGGCCATCATCCGCCAGGGCGACGACATCGCCAGGATCTGGACCAGCCTCGGTACCAAGCAGGCCATCCTGGAAGCCTTCGTGCCGTTCGAGCGCGAGATCTCCGTGATCGCCGCGCGCTCGGCCGCGGGCCAAGTCGAGTGTTTCGACGTCACCGAGAACGAGCATCGCGACCACATCCTGAAAGTATCGCGGGCGCCCGCGTCGATTCCGGATGCGTTGGCGGAGGAAGCCCGCAGCATCGCGGGTAAAATAGCAAACGCACTGGACTACGTCGGCGTGCTCGCCGTCGAGATGTTCGTTCTCGCCAATGGCACCGGACCGAAGGTGCTGGTCAACGAGATCGCCCCGCGCGTGCACAATTCCGGACACTGGACGCTCGACGGTGCATCCGTCTCCCAGTTCGAGCAGCACATCCGTGCCATTGCCGGCTGGCCGCTCGGCAAGCCCGTGCGCCATGGCGAGGTTGTCACCATGACCAATCTGATCGGCGACGAGATCAACGATTACGAGAGATGGCTGACCGCCCCGGGCGCGACCATCCACATCTACGGCAAGGGCGCGCCGCGCCCCGGCCGCAAGATGGGCCACGTCACGGAAGTCAAGCCGACAACAAGCAAGTAACGGGACCGCGGCGAGTGCCTGCGATCCCGCTCTCCGATCACGCCGTCTTCGCGCCCGCGACGACGCCGGTGGGCTCTTCGCTTAGCCAGCGATAGATCACGCCGCCCAGCGCGCCACCGATCAGCGGTGCGACCCAGAACAGCCAGAGCTGAGCCAGCGCCCAGCCGCCGACGAACACGGCCGGTCCCGTGCTGCGCGCCGGGTTTACCGACGTGTTGGTGACGGGAATGCTGACGAGATGGATCATCACCAGCGCGAGCCCGATCGCGAGTGGCGCAAAACCGGCGGGCGCGCGGCCATGGGTCGCGCCCATGATGATGAACAGGAACATCATGGTCATCACCACCTCGGTGATGAAGCACACGATCATGCTGTATTGACCGGGCGAATGCGCGTCGTAGCCGTTCGATGCGAAGCCCTTGGTGACGTCGAACTCGGGAGCCCCGCTTGCGATGACGTAGAGCAGCCACGCGGCCACGATCGCGCCAGCCACCTGCGCAATCACGTAGGGCAGGATCTGCCCAGTTGGAAAGCGTCCGCCAGCTGCAAGGCCGACCGTGACAGCCGGGTTGAGATGGCAGCCCGAGATATGGCCGATCGCATAGGCCATGGTAACGACGCTCAGGCCGAACGCGAGGGACACGCCGACCAGGCCGATGCCGACCTGCGGAAAGGCGGCCGCGATCACGGCGCTGCCGCAGCCTGCGAATGTGAGCCAGAAGGTACCGATGGACTCGGCGGCATATTTCTTCATGTCCATGTGACGTCTCCCCAAATTTCCAGATTTTCCGGATCAACCTCCGGAAAACGGCCCGCCTTTTGGCACCAAATCACCCAAAATGCGACCGCAAGGCGGAGTTTTCGCCCCATTTAATGGCATAACTTGGCCCGATAGACCGCTTCGCAGGTAGACATGTCAGGTTTTGTCTGATACATCCGCGCCCTCAAGGTTAAGGGCTTGCGCTTTGCCATCCCCTTAGACTTACCAGAATTCAAATCCGATCCACCAAAGAGGATGCCGCGTGCAGGTTCTCGTCCGCGATAACAATGTCGACCAAGCTCTCAAGGCGCTGAAGAAGAAGATGCAGCGCGAGGGCATTTTCCGCGAGATGAAGCTCCGCGGTCACTACGAAAAGCCCTCCGAGAAGAAGGCCCGCGAAAAGGCCGAAGCCGTGCGCCGCGCGCGCAAGCTCGCCCGCAAGAAGCTGCAGCGTGAAGGCCTGTTGCCGATGAAGCCGAAGCCGGTGTTCGGCGCGGGTCCCGGCGGCGATCGTGGTGCTGCTGGCGGCCGTAGTGGCCCGGGTGCCGGTCCGCGCGGACCCCGCTGATCTTGCCGAATTTACAAGGCTGAGTTTTCGATGACGCGGGCCCTGGGCCCGCGTTATTGTTTTGTAGAGGTGCCTTTTCTGGGACGGGGCACTACCGATGCGGCACCAGCGCGAGCCAACCGTAGATGGCCCTCCCTTTCCCTGAGCTCAGCCTGGCACGCGCATGCCGAACCTGGCAGCGACCGTTCACGCTGGCTCTGGTGTCAATCGCGCTCTGTGGCTGCTCCTTCGACCTGGGCTCTCTGATGCCCGAAAAGGAGAAGCCTCAGGAAGCGCCCAAGGCAGTGGCCACCGAAAGCGCCGTCAGTGCCGGCAGTGTCAACGAAGCGCAAAGCCGTACGGCCAAAGGCCAGGCCCTGGCGAGGTCCGGAGATGCAGTCGCGGCGCTCGACGAGTTCAATCGCGCTGTCGCGCTCGATCCCTACAACGCACAGGCTCTCTATGGCCGGGCCCTAATCTACCAGGGCAGCAACGAGCACGAGCTTGCGATCGCCGATTTCGGTGCGGCAAACGGGCTCAACCCCCAGAAGGCTGAGCCGCTGCTTGGCCGCGCCGTCAGCTATCTCGCCGTCGGCAAGGTCAAGGAGGCTGCGGCCGATCTTGACGAGGCTTCGGAGGCCGAGCCGCACAATGCCCAGGTCTGGACGACACGAGGACAGGTCTATGAGCGGCTGGGCGACAGGACCAAGGCGGCGGCGTCCTACACCAAGGCTGTCTCGCTTCGTCCGCGCGACGACGCCGCGCGCAGCGGCCTTGCCCGCGTCGGCGGCTGAGGGGCGATCGAGCGCAACGCAGGCGCCTTATTAATCCGGGGTGACGCTCTTTGGAATAACAGCGTGGAACATCGACTTGACGCCGGACAACATCTCGTCGGCGACATTGGTCTTGGGCCGCGGCATCGGGCCGCCTGCGTCCGCGCGCAGGTCGAGCGGCGGCGCAATCATCGGCACGGGAATGTCAGCCGGCGGCGTCAGGCGGTTGACATTGTCGTTATCGACCGAGGCCGTGTAGGGCGGGCTCGCCGGCGACGGTCCGTTGGCATAGGTCTCGGCTTGCGGTGTCGACACCGTGATCGGCGGCGGCAGCGGGCGCACCATCGACGGTGCAGCGGTCATGACGCGCGGGGCTTCCTGGACGCGGGGTCCCGCTTCCGGTGCGCGGCTAGCTTCCTGCGGCGCTAGCTCCGGCGACTTGTCGGCAGACTTGGTCTCAGGCGACTTGCTCTCAGAGGACTTGCTCTCAGGCGACTTGCGCAAACGCTCGATCGCGGCACGGACGAGATCGTTGGCGTCGGGGCTTGCGGCTGGCGAGGCTGCAACCGGCGCCGAACTGGCCTCGACCACCGGAGCGGCGGTCACGGGAGCGGCAACCGCCGGGGCGGACCTGGCGGCGGCCTTCTCACGCGCCGAAGGCCGGCCGCGCGGGCCGGCCGGCGCGGTCTCGGCCGGTGTTACGTCCGCAGTCTTGGGCTCGGCAGCCTTCGAGTCCTTGGAATCAGCAGCTTTGGAGTCCGCAGCCTTGGAGTCCGCAGCCTTGGTCTCGGCCGCCGGGTGATCGGCGGGCTTCTCGGCCGCCGGCTTGTCCGTCACGCTCTTCTCGGAGATGCCCTTGGCCTTGACACCCGGCGCCGGGAGGTTGGCGACATCAGAGGGCTTGCCATTCTTGCCGGCTTGGGCGGGCGCCACCACAGCCGCAGGCGCATCCGCCGCCGGCTTGGCATTGATGTAATGATTAACGATGTACGCCCCGATGATCGTCGCGAGCACCGAGGGGAAGATGTCCATCGAAATTTTAGCGATGTATTTCAGCATTCCGGCCACTCCCCGCGATCTGATGCGGGAACTTTGAGGCATAGTAAGGGATCAACTGCGACCGATCGATGGCAAAGAGTAACGCCGGACTTACGGCTTCAGCTCGATCTCAAGGAACACGATCTCGGTTGAGGTTTCGTTAAGCACATCATGTTGGACGCCGGCCTTGCGAAAATAGGATTTTCCGGCAGCAAGCTGCGCCTTGGAGCGTTCGCCGCCGGGCGCCACGATGGTCATTTCGGCGGCGACGACGGGAACGATCACGTAGTCCATCCCGTGGGTGTGATACCCGGTCGCGCTGCCCGGCCCCAGCCGCCACTCGGTGACCCGGACCTCCTCGTTGTCGATCTGAATCTCGGATTTGGCGGCAAGCATTGGAATTCTCCTGGGACGCCACCGATAGCCTAAAGGCGATGACGATTCGATCTCATTGCGCTCTAGGGGACGAAGACCATGAACACGTAGACGGCAAATACCACCAAATGCACCAGCCCGAACAGGACGTTGGTTCTGCCCGTGCCGAAGGTCAGCATGCTCAGAAAGAAGGTCAGCGCCAGCAGGACAATCCCCTGCTCGTTGAGTCCAAGCTCGAGCTCCTTGTCGAACGCGTAGGTGGCAACGCCGACGGCCGGGATGGTCAGCCCGATGGTGGCCAGGGACGACCCGAGCGCAAGGTTGATGCTCTTCTGCAGATCGTTCTTGCGGGCCGCCGAGACGGCTGCAACACCTTCCGGCAGCAGGATCAGAACTGCAACGAGCAGGCCGGCAAAGGCCGGCGGCGCACCGATCTTGGCGCCGACCGCATCGACAACCAGCGAGAATTTCTTCGCGAGCAGCACCACCGCCAGCAGCGAGACAAGCAGCAAAGCAACGCTCAGCCAAAATATCCGGCCCGAGAGATGGGCGCCCGCACCCTCGCCGTCTGTCCGCTCGTGGACGAAATAGTCCTTGTGCAGAACGGTCTGGGTATAGAGGAACACCCCGTAGAGCGCGAGCGTAACAACGTCGACAAAGCCGAGCTGGACCGCCGAATAGGCCGGGCCCGGCGTGGTGGTCGTGTAGTTCGGCATGATCAGCGTGATGGTCGCGAGCGCGAACAGGACGCTCAGATAGACGTTGGCGCCGGAGAGCTGAAAGCCCTGCTCGCGATAGCGCAGACCGCCGATGAAGATGCAGAGCCCGACGAGGCCGTTGCAGACGATCATGACCACGGCGAACACGGTGTCGCGCGCCAGTTGCGGGGCGGGCTTGGCTCCCAGCATGATCGTGGTGATCAGCGCTACCTCGATGATGGTAACCGAGAGCGTCAGCACCAGCGTTCCATAGGGCTCGCCGACCCGTTCGGCGATCACCTCGGCATGATGGACAGCGGCGAACACCGTGCCGAACAGGATGACGAGCAGGACGGTCGCGAAGACAAGTCCGCCCAGCGAGAGCGTGAATGCATAGTCCGTCGCGCCGACGGCCATGAACAGCAGCACGGCCAGCGCCGGAAAGATCCAGGCTGATCGTGGCATCGGGCTATGCACGCTCATCCACCGGCTCCAATTGTTCGATAGGAGCAGTAGCAAATTGGCAGGCAGATTCAATGCCAGCGCAGGATCGGCGCGACAGGCAGCAGGGTCAGCAGCAAAAACAGCGGGATCAGCACGGCGCCGGCGCGCAGGAGATAACCGAAGAAGCTCGGCATCTCGATGCCGCTCTCGCTTGCGATGCTGCTCACCATGAAATTCGGCGCGTTGCCGATATAAGTGAGTGCCCCCATGTAGACGGCCCCCATCGAGATCGAAGCAAGCGTGCCCGAGAGCTCGCCCATCAGCACCTGCGGGTCGCCGCCGGCGAGTTCGAAGAACAGCAGGTAGGTCGGCGCGTTGTCGAGGAAGGCCGACATCAGGCCGGTGAACCAGAAATACGCGACCTCGCGCGGCGCCCCGTCTGGCGCCGTCACCGCCGACAGCAGCCAGGCGAAGGCGCCGTGGTGGCCCGCGTCGAGCATGGCCAGCACCGGGATGATGGCGACAAAGATGGCGGCGAACAGCTTTGCGACCTCGCGGATCGGCTCCCAGGTGAAGCCGTTGGCCTGTCTGTGCTCGTCCGGCGTTAGCCAGACCGACAGGGCGGCAATTGCCAGCAGCAGCACATTGCGGGCCAGGCTTTCCAGCTCCAGCTTCGTTCCGAGGATGTCGAAGGCGATGCCGGGCTTCCACATCGCCGAGGCGAGCAGGCTGGCGACGATCGCCGCGATCAGCGGCAGATTGATCAGCCCGCGGATCCGGAGCGGCTCCGCCGGCCCTACGCCGGCGAACAACGGCTCCCTGCGGAAGCGCCAGACGTCGACGACAACAAAGATGGCGAGCAATAGTCCGGCAACGATCGCCGTCTGGAACCAGATGGTCCGCGTTGTCCAGAAGAAGTCGACGCCATGCAGGAAGCCGACGAACAGCGGCGGATCGCCGAGCGGACTCAGCGCGCCGCCGACATTGGCGACCAGGATGATGAAAAAGACGACGATGTGGGCGTTATAGCGCCGCGCCCGATTGGCGCGGATCAGCGGACGGATCAAGATCATCGCGGCCCCCGTCGTGCCGACGACGCTCGCCATCAGTGTACCGAGCGCGAGGATGCCCGTATTGGCCGCCGGCGTACCCTTGATGTCGCCGCTGATGAGAATGCCGCCCGCCACGACATAGAGCGAGAACAGCAGCACGATGAAGCCGAGATATTCGGCGAGCATGGCGTGGAGGAACGCGGCAAGCGTCACCATGCCGCCGACGAACCAGACGAGCGAGCCGAGCGCCAGCAGTGACCAGGCCGCGGCGATCTTGCCGTAATGGTGGTGCCAGAACTTTGGAAACAGCAGCGGCCCCAGTGCGATCGACAGCAAGAGGCCGCCAAAGGGCAGCGCATAGGGCCAGCGCATCGTCGCACCGTCGAGCCCGGTTGCGGCCCATGCGTGCTGCGGCAACAGCGCGATGCCCAAGGTGATGAGCGCGCCCACACACCTCGTCACGGACGGTCTAGGATGCAATGAAATGCCTCGCCGTTTCGATCGCGCCAAAAGAATCGAGATTGTCGTGTCCACCGCCCGCAAAGCGGACGAACTGCTTCGGTTCATGCGCGAGCGCGAACAAACGCTCTCCGAACACGATCGAAATGACAAGGTCATCGGTGCCGTGCATCACGAGCAGCGGCACCGTGACGCGGGCAACGCGCTCGTCGGAACGGAACGGGTCGCGCATGAGAAGGCGGACCGGAACGAACCGGTAGAGCGAGGCGGCAACATCGACGGCCGACGTGTAAGGAGCCTCAAGGATCAATTTGCCCACCGGATGCTCGGAAGCGGCAGCGACCGCAACGCCGCTCCCGAGCGAAAAGCCCCAGACGTTGATCCGTTCCGGCGCGTAACGCGCGCTCGTGAAGGCGTAGGCGGCCGCAGCATCGAGCAACAGCCCCTGCTCGCTCGGCGCGCCGCTCGAGCCGGCATAGCCGCGATAGGACAGCGCGACGAGGCCGGTGCCATCGGCCGTGATGGCCTTGAAACGGCCGACCAGGCCGGCCAGAGAGTCGCCGTTGCCGTGGAAATAGAGGACGACGGACCGGCCGGGCTTTGCCGGCGCGTGCCAAACGATGACCTTCTCACCGTCCGACGAGGTCAGGACATGCTCCTCGGCTTCCGGAAAGCCCGCCGCTGCCGGCGTCGTACGCGCGGCGGTCGGGATCGGAAACAGCATCTCGCGCTGCCTGACATACAGCACGGTGAGACCGGCGAGATAGCCGGTCACGAGCAGGAGAACGATCCATTTCACGAATATCATGACTGCGTCGCCCGCTCCCGACTTAGGGCTTGCGACGGCTCCGCAGCAATTTCATGACATCGAACCGGATACTCAAGAGGATCTCGCGGCAGCCACACACCGCCTCGTGGGCAGCGTGCCATGCGACGCGCTGCTCCCGCGTCGCCTTCGGCGGCATGCGATGGGACCGGTGCCACTCCTCGTTCAGGGCCACGGTCCGCCTGCCTCGGCTGCTACATCGCCTTGACGATGTTCTCGGTCACCTTCTTGGCATCGCCGAGCAGCATCATGGTGTTGTCGCGATAGAACAGCGGATTGTCGATGCCGGCGTAGCCCGAGGCGAGCGAGCGCTTGATGAACATCACGGTGCCGGCCTTCCAGACCTGGAGCACCGGCATGCCGTAGATCGGCGAGGTCTTGTCCTCTTCGGCGGCCGGATTGGTGACGTCGTTGGCGCCGATCACGAAGGCGATGTCGGCCTGCGCGAATTCGGAGTTGATGTCCTCAAGCTCGAATACCTCGTCATAGGGCACGTTGGCTTCCGCCAGCAGCACGTTCATGTGGCCGGGCATGCGGCCCGCGACCGGGTGGATCGCGTACTTCACCTCGACCCCTTCCTTCTTCAGGACGTCGCCCATTTCGCGCAGCGCATGCTGGGCCTGCGCCACCGCCATGCCGTAGCCGGGCACGATGATGACCTTGGAGGCGTTCTTCATGATGAAGGCGGCATCGTCCGCCGAACCGAGCTTGGCCGGCTTCTGCTCACCGGTCGCGCCGCCGGCCGCGGCGGTTTCGCCGCCAAAGCCGCCGAGGATGACCGAGATGAAGGAGCGGTTCATCGCGTGGCACATGATGTAGGACAGGATCGCGCCCGACGATCCGACTAGCGCGCCGGTGATGATCAGTGCGGAGTTGCCGAGCGTGAAGCCGATGCCGGCGGCCGCCCAGCCCGAATAGGAGTTCAGCATCGAGATCACGACCGGCATGTCGGCGCCGCCGATCGGGATGATCATGAGCACGCCGAGCGCCAGCGCGAGGATGACGATCAGCCAGAAGTCGAGCGCGCTGCCGGACAGCACCAGGCCGACGATGAAGAACACCAGCGCCAGCGCCAGCACAATGTTGATGGCATGGCGGAACGGCAGGATGATCGGCGCGCCGCTCATGCGAGCGGACAGCTTCAGGAACGCGATCACCGAGCCGGTGAACGTCAGCGCGCCGATGGCGACGCCGAGCGACATTTCCACCAGGCTCTGCGGATGGATGTTGCCGGGCGTGCCGATATCGAAGGCCTCAGGCGCGTAGAACGCGCCGGCGGCGACCAGGACTGCGGCCATACCGACCAGCGAGTGGAAGGCCGCGACCAGTTCCGGCATCGAGGTCATCGGCACCCGGCGCGCAATCACGGCGCCGACGCTGCCGCCGATGGCGATGCCGAGGATGACCAGCAGCCAGGCAAGGCCGTCTGCCGGCGGATGGCTGGCCAGCGTGGTCGCGACCGCGATTCCCATGCCGATCATACCGAAGAAATTGCCCTGCCGGGATGAGGCGGGGCTCGACAGCCCGCGCAGTGACAGGATGAACAGCACACCCGCCACGAGATACAGAACTGCAGCCAGATTGGCGTTCATCTCAGGTCCCCCATTGTCTTCGTCACCCCGAGGTGCACGCCGCTCACTTCACTTTCTTCTTGTACATCGCCAGCATGCGCTGGGTGACAAGGAAGCCGCCGAAAATGTTCACACAGGCGAAGATCAGCGCGATGAAGCCGAAGCCGCGCGCCCAGCCCGAGCCGCTCGAGATCATGCCGACGCCGACCGCGAGCAGCGCGCCGACCACGATCACCGACGAGATCGCGTTGGTCACGCTCATCAGCGGCGTATGCAACGCTGGCGTCACCGACCACACCACGAAATAGCCGACGAAAACGGCGAGAACGAAAATCGACAGCCGGAAGACGAAGGGGTCGACGACCTGTGCAATGTGCTCCATGGCGGCTCTCCTTACGCTTTCGGCTGGAAGTTCGGGTGGATGACGGCGCCGTCCCTGGTCAGCGCCGTCGCTTTGACGAGTTCATCGTCCCAATTGACGGCCAGCGCCTTGCCGGCCTTGTCGACCATGGTCTCGATGAAATTGAACAGGTTGCGCGCGTAGAGACTGGAAGCCGACGCCGCGACGCGGCCGGCAACATTGGTGTAGCCGACGATCTTGATGCCATCGAGCTCGGCGACCTCGCCCGGCTTTGCGCCCTCGACGTTTCCGCCGCGCTCGACGGCGAGATCGACCAGCACCGATCCGGGCTTCATCGATTTCACCATCTCGGCCGAGACGAGCTTCGGCGCCGGGCGGCCCGGGATCAGCGCGGTCGTGATCACGATGTCCTGCTTCTTGATGTGCTCGGCGGTGAGCGCGGCCTGCTTGGCCTGGTACTCCTTGGACATTTCCTTGGCGTAGCCGCCGGCGGTCTGCGCGTTCTTGAACTCTTCGTCCTCGACGGCGAGGAATTTTGCGCCGAGGCTCTCCACCTGCTCTTTCGTGGCAGGCCGCACGTCGGTCGCAGTGACGACGGCGCCGAGGCGCCGGGCGGTCGCGATCGCTTGCAGGCCGGCGACGCCGACGCCCATCACGAACACCTTGGCGGCTGGAATGGTACCGGCCGCCGTCATCATCATCGGGAAGGCACGGCCGAAGGCTTCGGCGCCCTCGATCACGGCGCGGTAGCCGGCGAGGTTCGCCTGCGAGGACAGCACGTCCATCACCTGCGCGCGCGTGATGCGCGGCATCAATTCCATCGCGAAAGCCGAGATGCCGGCGTCGGCCATCGTCTTCAGCGCGGCCTCGTTGCCATAGGGATCCATGATGGCGATGACGAGCGCGCCGCGCTTGTACTGCGCGAGCTCGGAGGCCTCGGGCCGCTTCACCTTGATGATGACGTCGGCATCCTTCAGCGCATCCGCGCTGACGGTGGCGCCCGCCGCGGTGAATTCGGAATCCGGCAGGCCCGACTTCAGGCCGGCACCCGGCTCGACCACGATCTCGGCGCCCAACGCCTTAAACTTCTTCACCGTATCAGGCGAAGCGGCGACCCGCGGCTCCGACGGATCGATTTCCTTGGCAACGGCGATCTTCATAGGCCCTCCGGCGACGCGGGAAAAAACGCGCACGCGAACTTAGCGTTACTCCCGCAACGTTGGATACCGGTTTTAGAACCGGCTTGTGTGCAAATTTTCTGGGCACCGCCGGCATTGGCGGTGCGGCCGGCGATGGATCAGGTCAGGAAGATCGCCATCAGGATCACGATGAGCGCGACCGAGGCCGTGCCGTACTTCACCAGCTTGATGAAGCCCTCATAGGTCTGCTCGTGGGCAACGTAGTCATTGCCGTCGGCGGTGGTGTACGCCACTTCGCTATGGTCAGCCATGGATGTCCCCAGTCGAAAGTCAATTCCCGCTGGCAATACCGCAAACCTTCGGGCAGGGCAACGGCACCAATGAGCGGTTTTCCCGCAAATCAGGTCATTTGGAATTCCAATTGTCGCGGATCCAGAGCGCGAGGCTCTGCTCGCTGACTTCGCCGGCAGCAAGGGAGAGGATGATCGCTGCCGCTTCTGCCTCGGGCACGACGAAATCGACACCGTTTACGCCGAGAAAAGTGTACAGCGCGAGAAGTGACGTGCGTTTGTTGCCGTCGACGAACGGATGGTTATGCGCAATCCCAAAAGCATAGGCCGCCGCCAATTCCACGAGATCGGCATTTTCGTACGACCACTTGTTTTTTGGTCGATCGAGCGCGGAGTCGAGCATGCCATCATCGCGCAAGCCACTTGCACCGCCGTGGATCGCAAGCTGTTCGTCGTGGATTGCTATGATCATTCGACGCGTCAGCCAGAACGGCTCGCTCATTTGGCGAGTTCGGCAAGGGCATTGTGATAACGCTTCATGCCTCGCCGCGCGACTTCCATCGCTTTCTCGAAATCAGGGTCGCGGGGCGTCAGCAAGAACCCGCCGTCCGATTGCTCTATCGGAAACAGCTTGTCGCCCTCTTTGAGATTCAGACGCGCAGCCAACTCCTTCGGCAAAATGACGCCGATGGAATTGCCGATCTTGCGAACTTGAAGAACAGTGGATTCATTTTTCAGGTCTTTGGAGGATGCATTCTCGTTCATGGCCACACCTCGTTATACATATGTATAACACACCTCGTCAGGCCGTTCAACAAATGTTTTACCGCCAGCCTACCCCTGATCCAGCCCGGCGATCGTCCCCGCCATCATTATGGGCCGCTCGACGACCGGCCAGCCCAGGGAACGGCGAACCTCGTCGATCGCCCTCTCGCCCGCCTCGGTGAACCGCGCCGTGCGCGGGGCGGTGCCGGGACCGACTGCGACGGGATGGTCGCCGGCGAGGAAGCCATGGGTCATGTGGAAACCAAGCGCACGATAGACTTCGAACTGCTCTTCGGAGAAGAACTGATCGCCGGTGGTCTCGTGCGGAAAGCGATCATTCCGCCGCGCGTAGTCCCGGATGTAGTCGTTCTCATCACAGGTGAGCGAGGATTTGACATAGACGAGGTAGCCCTTCTCCTCTCCCCCGTAATCAATGCTGCCGATTGCGACGTGAACGTGGTCTTGCGGAGCGTCGCCGTCCACATCGGGAGGAGACGACGGATCGCCGGCCTTGTCGGCATTGCGTGCCATCAGCGCGCGAGTGCGTTCGCGAATCGGCGTCCATGGCAAGTCGATCCGGACGCCGAGATCAATGCGGGCGTAGCGCTGCAACGTCATCAGCGAACCGAAATTCATCGGCGCATCGGCTTCCGCATCCACCGCAATGATCACCTTGCAGCGGCGGCGCAACAGCTCGTAGACGCCAAGATTTTCGATGTGGCCGCCGTCCGTCAGGTAGACACTGTCGCTATTCTCGTACAGCCGCCCCGAGATTTCGGACCAGAAATAAAGCGGTGTGGAGCGGCGCTGCGGCCGCACGCGCGCGTCGACGTAACGCGGGTTCTTCAGCCAGTAGCCCAGCCGTACGTTGAGAAGCGCGAGCGTGGGTGTCAGCGCCTTGATCGAGTTCGAGCCCATGTTCGAGGAAGCCGCCGCGCCGGAAATCGCCATTGCGGTCGCAAGGTCGAGACTTTGCTCATCGTCCTGCAGCAAGCCGGTGGATGCATAGCCCGTTGCCTCGCTACCGACGTTCAGGGCGGAGAACATGAAGAAGTCCGCGTTGCGGCCACGCCGGTTGGCAAAGTCCGAGCCTTGAATATTCAGCGCCGTATTGATGAGTTGATACGGCCCGCGCAACGTCGGCGTTGCCGGCTGCCCCGGAATACGGGCGGTCTCGGTCGGAGCGGCGTAGAGATCGGTCAGCTTCATGCGATCGAGCGTCCTGAAATCACGCCCCTGATCGAGGCTGGCTTCGGCCCGGGCGATGCCGCCGTCGGCCGAACGAGTCGGATCGAACAGGAAAGCCTTGCTCAGCCGATCGCGATAGAGCCGATGCAGCGAGTTCGCATTCGGCGTCAGGCAGAACGAGATGGCGAACAACAGGAGCCCGGCAAACGTGTAGAGGATCACCATCGGAAGACTGAACGAGTAGCTGAGTTCCGAGGCCGAGCCCTGGAACAGACTGGGAATGCGGGCCTGAACCAGATGCCCCGCCTTCTGGGCCAGGAATTCGAGCCATGCCGGGGCATGCCAAGTGGGTGTCAACCGCTCGGTATCGGCCACGACCGGCGGCGCGGCCTGCGGCGAAATCTCGGCTGACAGGGTACCCTTGCTGGCATCGAACTGGATCTTGCCTGCCAAACTCCCGGCCGACGTATTCGATTTGGCGTTGACCAGGCACTCTCTTTGGGAGGTAGCCCCCAGAGCCGACGGGCACCTCTCGAACAAGTCGTTGGCGATGCCCCAATACGACAAATAGAGGTATGCGACCCAGATGATGAGCGGAAGTGCGAGGCCTGCAATCCAAAGCGCCACCTTGGCGACGACCGCGAGCACCAGCGATCCCCATTGCGAAGATACGCTGTTGCCCTTCAACAGTTCAACGAACTGCTGCCTGAATGCGGTGACGACGATGCCGATCGGCGCAGCGGCTGCCGCGAGCGACTTGATCCAGGTGATTGCAACAGCGGCAGCCGGTCCACCGATTGCGCTGCTCTCGGCAACATCAAACATCTGCTCCAGCATGAACGGCTGAAATTCGAAGAAGGCGATCGCCGCCAGCAGCACCAGAAAGGTCGCGCCCATGCTCGGCCAATGCGAGCGAAATTCTTGCCGCTTTCCCGGGCTCGCGAACGACTGCTTGAGTGCCCATCCGAAGAACAGGACGACCCCGATGACAGCGATGGCCAAGGTCAGCGCAAAGTGCTGGACCTTGAGGAACCGTGCAAAGTCGCAGGCGACGCCGAGCAGCAAGGCTATACCGGCAAGGTAGGCGCACACGATGCTGGGGCCGTTGCCGCGAACGGAACGGGAGCTCAAATAGGTCAGCCCACTGCAGAGAAGCAGCACCAGCGCCGCGGCCGCGCCAAAGGCGCTGAAGCCGTAGCGATCGATGCTGCCAAAATCATGCAATTCGCACAATTTGCGATCGTTGAGGCCGATACCAAAGACGTTCGCGACCGTCAGGCAACTGCGCAACGGCGTCGACCATATGGTGACGGCGGCAAGCAGCAGCACGATGGGCAACGTCAGCCCGATATTGGCCACCAAGCCGCGCACGACAATCGCAAATCCGGTCAGAAGATCGCGTGCGCCGGCGGGGATCAGATAGTTGGAATAGTTGCGGAGATGTCCGACCGAAGGCGTGTCGCTGATTTCGGCAGCGGTTACGGTACCTGCGACCGGCCTTTCACCGAATACAAACCGCCCTGCCGCCGTCATGGTCGCGCTGAGCGAAGTGCCGATATAGCCGCCACCCGACACCGTGGAGAGATAGTCGATCCGCCCGATCAGGCTGTGGTGATTCAAGGCTTGTAGCACGCCGAGGCAAAGGGCCGACGAGCGGATGCCGCCGCCGGACAACGCGAGCCCGACGACGTCGAGCAACTGGCAAGGCTCCAGGGCAGCGGAATCGAGGCGCCGTTCCGGCTCACGCCGCGTGTTGATTGCCGCGATCTCGTCGCGGACGATTTGATGGTGCTTCTCGCACCAGGGCGTCTCCTCATCGACCGCTGCAGTATTTCGCGCTTCGGGAACTGGCGCGGCGGGCCCTTGATCGCGCATGGGCATCTCCCCAGGCAAAAATCGACCGATCCACAATCAACAGTTGAATATTATATCCGCAGTCTATCAAGGTTAGTCTTGCGGGCCGCGGGGACGTTCAATCCCACGTAGCAAATATCAAGACGATCGCGAGGACCGCCAGGGAGAGCGGAGTCGCGGATTGGAACTCACAGCGCTACAAATATTTGCAACGCCCCCGTTCGGCATGAATGCGCCAAGACGCAGCTTGCGCCTCTATCTGGCGTAGCTCCGCTGAGCAGCCGGTGTCGCAGACATCAGGTTGCAGCCACGCGCTCCGGGGAACGCGCGACGTCCCTCAGCCCATGGCCTCGAGCTCGTCGATCATGCCGGCGATGACCGAAAGACCACCATCCCAGAATTTTGGATCCTTGGCGTCCAGGCCGAACGGACGCAGCAGCTCGGAATAATGCTTGGTGCCGCCGGCTGCGAGCATGCCGAGATAGCGTTCGGCAAAGCCTTCGGCCGCGTTCTCGTAGACGGCATAGAGCGAGTTCACGAGACAATCGCCGAAGGCATAGGCGTAGACGTAGAACGGCGAATGGATGAAGTGCGGGATGTACATCCAGTAGTTCTCGTAGCCCGCCTTGATCTCGATCGCCGGCCCCAGGCTCTCGCCTTGCACCGAGAGCCAGATCTCGCCGAGCCGCGTCGCAGTGAGCTCGCCGTGCTTGCGCTCGGTGTGGACCGCGCGCTCGAATGAATAGAACGCGATCTGCCGCACCACGGTGTTGATCATGTCCTCGACCTTGCCGGCGAGCAGCGCCTGGCGCTGTTTTGCATTTTTGGTCTGCGCCAGCAGCCGTTTGAACGTGAGCATCTCGCCGAATACGCTCGCGGTCTCCGCCAGCGTCAGCGGCGTCGGCGCCATCAGCGCACCGTTTTTCGCCGCCAGCACCTGGTGCACGCCGTGGCCGAGTTCGTGGGCGAGCGTCATCACATCGCGCGGCTTGCCCTGGTAGTTCATCAGCACATAGGGGTGCGCCGACGGCGTGGTCGGATGCGAGAAGGCGCCCGGCGCCTTGCCCGGACGCACCGGCGCATCGATCCAGCGGTCGGTGAAGAAGCGCTCGGCGATGTCGGCCATGTCGGGCGAGAAGCCGCGATAGGCCGATAGCACCATGTTGCGCGCCTCGGGCCAGGCGATGATGTCGGTCGCGGCAAAGGGCAGCGGCGCATTGCGGTCCCAATGCGCGAGCCGCTTCTTCTTGAACCAGCGCGCCTTAAGCGCGTAGTAGCGATGCGACAGCTTTGGGTAGGCCGCGCGCACGGAGGCGACCAGCGCATCCACGACCTCGCGCTCGACGCGGTTGTTCAGATGCCGGGAATCCGCGACGTCCTTGAAGCCGCGCCAGCGGTCGGAAATGTCCTTGTCCTTGGCGAGCGTGTTGGTGATCAGCGCGAAGGTGCGCTCATTGGCCTTGAAGGTTTTTCCCAGCGCTTGCGCCGCGCTCCTGCGCTTGGCGCCGTCGCGGTCCTGCAGCAAATTCAGAGTCGGCTCGATCGCCAGCTCCTTTGCGCCGATCTTGAAGCGCAGACCCGAGATGGTCTGGTCGAACAGCCTGTTCCAAGCGGAATAGGCGGTCTGCGACTTCTCCAGAAAAAGCTGCTCGAGCTCGTCGTCGAGCTGGTACGGCTTCTCCTTGCGCAAATCCTCGATCCAGGGACGGTAATGTGCCAGCTCCGGCGCCTGCATCGCGCCGGTCAAAATATCGTCATCGATGCGATTGAGTTCGAGCGCGAAGAACAGAAGATGGGTGGACGCAGCCGTCAGCCGCTCGGAGACATCGCCGTAAAACTTTGAAATCTTGGCATCAACGCTGTCGCCGGCGTGAACCAGACCCGCATAGGAGCCGAGGCGGCCGGCGAGATCGTCGATCGCCTCATAGCGTCGCACGGCCTGAGCGAGCCATTTTCCGCCATCTTCGTTTGCTGTTCCTGTCGCGAGCTTGCCCTTGTAGTCCGTCTCGAACGCGACGCAATCGGCGTCCATCCTTTCGAGATCGCGCGCCACTTCCGGAGCATCGATCCCGGAATAGAGATCGGCGAGGTTCCACTCCGGAAGCTTGGCGGTCTTGTTTGCAGGCCTTGAGGATTTTGCCTTGGGAGGGGATTTGCCAGCGGAGTTCTTGGTGATCGGCTTGCCGAGGGCGGGCTTGGTACGAGCGGATTTATTACGAGCGGATTTGGAGCGCGAATTCATTGTGTGGGAAACCTGTGTTCAACAATCGCGGCGGCGGGCGGGGCCATCAAGGTTTAAGAGTGCGTTAATCGGCTTCGGCCAGAGTGCCCCGATTCGAGACAGATAGTAGTAGCGTGCGGGGAACACCATGGCTGCCAGTATTTTGATCGCCGATGACGACGCTGTGGCCCGCCGGCTGGTCGAGAACATGGTGCAGAAATGCGGCTATGAGACGGTCGTCGTGGACTCCGGCGATGCCGCGATTGCCATCCTCACCGCCCCCGACGCGCCCGCCATCGATGCCATGGTGCTCGATCTGGTGATGCCCGGCCTCGACGGCATGGGCGTGCTGGCGAAGATCCGCGAAGCCGGACTGACCATTCCGGTGATCGTGCAGACCGCCCATGGCGGCATCGATAACGTGATCTCGGCGATGCGCGCGGGTGCCGCCGATTTCGTGGTCAAGCCGGTCGGCATGGAGCGGCTCCAGGTGTCGCTCCGCAATGCGCTTAACGCCTCCGCGCTCAAGGGTGAATTGCAGCGCATCCGTCACAGCCGCGAGGGACGGCTGACCTTCTCCGACATTGTCACGCGCGCCGAGGCGATGGCGAGCGTGATGCGTACCGCGCAGAAGGCGGCGGGCTCGTCGATACCGGTGCTGATCGAGGGCGAGTCCGGCGTCGGCAAGGAAATGTTCGCGCGCGCCATCCATGGCAGCGGCGAGCGCAAGGCAAAGCCGTTCGTTGCGGTCAATTGCGGCGCGATTCCCGACAACCTCGTCGAGTCGATCCTGTTCGGCCACGAGAAAGGTGCCTTCACCGGCGCCACCGAACGGCACATGGGCAAGTTCGTCGAAGCCCATGGCGGCACGCTGTTTCTGGACGAGGTCAGCGAGCTGCCCCTGACCGCGCAGGTCAAGCTGCTCCGCGCGCTCCAGGAGGGCGCGGTGGAGGCGGTCGGCGGCCGCAAGCCCGTCAAGGTCGATGTCCGCATCATCTCGGCAACCAACCGCAAGCTTTTGGAGCGGGTGAAGCAGGGCCATTTCCGCGAGGATCTGTTTTATCGTCTGCACGTGCTGCCGATGACGATTCCCTCGCTGCGGGCCCGCCGCGAGGACATTCCGCATCTCCTGCGGCATTTCCTGGCGCGCTTTGCCGCCGAAGAAAACCGCGCCATCGCAGGCATCAGCGGCGAGGCGGTGGCGCATCTTTCGCAGCTCGAATGGCCGGGCAATATCCGCCAGCTCGAAAACGCGGTCTACCGCGCGGTGGTGATGAGCGACGGCGACCAGCTCGGCCTCGACGATTTTCCGCTGCTCGCCTCGCATCAGCACGTGGCAACCGAGATTCCGACCGCGCCGCTGATGCTCGAGCCGATTGCGGCGCCCTCGCTGGTCTCGGGTAATGAAATACCGATTGCACCCCTACCCTCGGCAGGAACCCTGGCCATGCTGACCGCGACCGGCGATGTCCGTCCGCTGGAGGAGATGGAGAACGAGATCATCCGCTTTGCGATCTCGCATTACCGCGGACAGATGTCGGAGGTCGCCCGCCGCCTCAAAATCGGCCGGTCCACGCTCTACCGAAAACTCGATGAAGCCAGCGTGCCCGGACATGGCGGCAAAAGCGGCGAGGAGACGCACTGAGCCGCGTTGCCAACGGCCGACCGCCCGATCGCGCGATGTCGCCTTAAACCCTTCGCATGACGAAAGAATTCGACTGCGATTCGAACCGTGACCTGGAAGTGACAGACAAAGGGAAAAGCGCGTGGCAGAAGCGCACTATCCGTTGCAAAGGGGCTTCCTTGAAGTCAGTTTGTCGTGAGTTGTCCCGGGTAACGCTGGCTGCAAAAACGGGGCCTGTATATCGTCTGCGTAAGAATCGTTGCGTGCAGGCGTGCAACTTGCGAGAGGCCGGCGCGGTTTAGCCGAAGCTGAAAAGACATAACAAAGCCGTTCCACCAGGGGCGGTTCACCCAAGGGGTGTGACACAATGCGTGACTGTTTGAACCACCGTGCAGGCTTTGACCGCGTCTTGATGGCGGTCGCGGCGACCTTCCTCACGGTGTCGGGCGGCTCAGCCCTGGCGCAGGATCAGGCGCGCAGCAGCGCCGCCGAGCTCGCGATCGAAGCCGCGATCCCGCGCCCCGAGCCCGCAAACGTCCCGCCCCCGAGCGCAGCCGATATCAAGCTCGACACCACCGCCACGGTTCAGGACTCCGCGAAGGAGCCGGTGAAGGCGGAAGCCGCGCCGACAGCGGACAAGGTCGAGACCAAGCCCTCCGACGTCGCGACCACGCCCGCAACCGAAGCGCCGAAGAGCGAAACGGCCAAAACCGAACCTTCAAAGACCGAACCCGCAAAGACGGAATCCGCAAAGTCCGAGCCCGCCAAAGCTGACACTGCAACGGCGCCGGCCACTCCGGCGGCCCCTGCCGCCGCCACAGCGACCCCGGCGTCTGAACCGCTGAAGGCCGCGAGCAACGTTCCCGCCGCCGATCAGCCGGTCGCCGAAAAGCTCAAGGACATCATCAGCGCCAAGACCTCGCGCCATTTCGACCGTAAGAACGAACGCGCCGCCGTCGAGAAGTTTTATGGTGCCCGCGACTACGCGCCGGTCTGGACACAGGGCGGCAGCCTCACCGCTGCGGCCAAGGGCGTGATCGCCCGGCTGAAGGATGCGGCCTCCGATGGCCTCAATCCCGCCGACTATCCGGTGCCGGATTTCGCCGCCGCTACGACGCCCGATGCCCTCGCCGATGCCGAGCTGAAGCTCACCGCCAGCATGTTCGACTATGCACGCCAGGCCCAGAGCGGCCGCATGCACTGGTCCCAAGTCAGCGCCGACATCCTTTATCCCGAGCATCCGGTCGACCCGAACGACGTGCTCGCCAAGGTCATGACCGCGAGCGATGCCTCCGCGGCGCTCGACAGCTACAATCCGCCGCACAAGCTCTACAAGGAGCTGAAGGCGAAGCTGGCGCAGCTGCGCGGCCAGACCGACGGTCCGGCGATCGAGATCGCCGAAGGCCCCGCGCTGAAATACACCCCGGCCCGCGGCAAGAAACAGGCTGAAATCGTCGTGGAAGATCCGCGCGTGCCGCAGCTTCGCGCCAAGCTCGGTATCGCCGAGAATGCCAGCGACACCCGCTATGACGCCACGGTCGCAGAAGCCGTGCGAAAATTCCAGGACGGCGTTGAGATCAAGGCGACCGGCATCCTCGACGACAAGACGGTCAAGGCGCTGAACAGCCCCAAGCGCGACAAGCAGATCGACGTTGTGCTCGTGAATATGGAGCGCTGGCGCTGGCTGCCGCGCGACCTCGGCGTGCCTGCGCTGGGCGACGCCTATGTCATCCTCAACATTCCGGACTATACGCTGAAGGTAATGCAGCGGGGCCAGCAGGCCTGGACCACCCGCGTCGTCACCGGCAAGCCGGGCCAGCACGCCACGCCGCTCCTCACCGAGACGATGAAGTACATCACGGTCAACCCGACCTGGAACGTGCCGCCCTCGATCGTCTACAACGAATATCTGCCGGCGCTTCAGCAGGACCCGACCGTGCTTCAGCGCATGGGCCTCAAGCTCGAACAGAATCGCGACGGTTCGGTGCACATCTCGCAGCCACCGGGTGAGGCGAACGCCCTCGGCCGCATCCGCTTCAACTTCCCGAACAAGTTCCTGGTCTATCAGCACGACACGCCGGACAAGAACCTGTTCGCGCGGGACGAGCGCGCCTTCAGCCATGGCTGCATGCGTGTACAGAATCCGGATCAGTACGCGTCCGTTCTGCTCAACATCGCCATGCCGAACGAGAAGTACACGCCGGAGCGCGTGCGCAGCATGTACGGCAAGAGCGAGATCGACCTGAAATTCCCGACGCCGATCCCGGTCAACATCACCTACCAGACCGCGTTCGTGGACGATGGCGGCAAGCTGCAATTCCGCAAGGACGTCTATGGCCGCGACGCGACCATGATCAACATCCTGAAGAACGGCCGCGGCAAGGATCTCGAGAACGTCGTAGCTCACTCCCAGCCGAGCTATTCGCGCCCGGCGACGACGCTGCCGTCCGGCGTGGCGATAGCAAACAATGGCGGCGGCTCGTCCGGCCTTAACTTTTTCGAGCGGCTGTTCGGGGCGCCGACCCCGCCGCCGGCTCCGATTGGCCGCCGTCCGCAGCAGCAGCGGGTGTTCACCCGCTGAGGCCTCTTCTGAAATTCTTCAATCAAAACAGCGACCTCGTCCTCTGGATGCGGTCGCTTAACGTTAACCATTCTCCACCCGAACTCGGGCAGCGGGCGTTTTTTCGCCACACTCAACCGGTTAGGTTTGCATTCTGACTTGGTTTGGGGGCGGGAAGGTCAACCTCAAATTAACCTTCTCGCTTTAACAAAGCGTTCATCCTCTTTCGCGCGCTAACGGGGTTGGCGGGAGAGTCCATTTTGAACGCTGGTCGACTGGGTGGGCTCTAACGTGCTGACTGGTCTCGCACGCCAATTCGCTGTGCTGTCGTTGTCCCATGCGGGCGTGAAGGCTGGATCGCGGATCGGCCTCGCATCCGTATTGCTGTTTGCTGCGGCGGGTTCAGTTCACGACGCCGCCGCGCTGAACGAGACCAAGACACTCTCCTTCCACCACACCCATTCCGGCGAAGATCTCACCGTCACCTTCAAGCGCGACGGGCGCTTCGACGAAGCGGCGCTGAAGCAGCTCAATCATTTCCTGCGCGACTGGCGCACCCAGGACGAGACGGTCATGGACCGTCACCTCTTCGACATCCTCTGGGAAGTCTATCGCGACGTCGACGGCAAACAGCCGATCCAGATCATCTCCTCCTACCGTTCCCCCGCCACCAACGCCATGCTCCGCCGCCGCTCCTCGGGCGTCGCGCGCTTCAGCCAGCACATGCTGGGACATGCGATGGACTTCTACATTCCGGGCGTGCCGCTGGAGCAGATCCGCTTCGCCGGCCTGCGGCTGCAGCGCGGCGGGGTCGGCTTCTATCCGACCTCCGGCTCGCCCTTCGTGCATCTCGACACCGGCAGCATCCGGCACTGGCCGCGCATGACGCATGACCAGCTCGCCCGCGTCTTCCCGGACGGCCGCACGGTCCATGTCCCGACCGACGGCACGCCGCTGAAGGGCTATGAGTTCGCCAAGGCCGACATCGAGCGGCGCGGCAATGGCGAGGACGCCGGCAGCAAGCCGAATTTCTTCGCCGCGCTGTTCAAGGGCAAGTTGGCTCCGGCTGCCAGCAGCAGCGACGAGGATGACGAGGGCGGCCCCGCCGCGGCCGCCAAACCGTCCGCGCCGACCGTGGTCGCAGCCGCAGCCAAGTCCTCCGATCCGGTGCCGACACCGCGCGCCAAGCCGGTCGCCGCTACGCTCCAGCTCGCCTCGGCGGATGCGCAAACCGTCGCGGCGCCCAAGCCGAAGCCCGTGGCTGACAAGCCGGCTGCCGCCAAGCCGGAGACCCCGGCAGACATCATCAATGCCCGCGGCTTCTGGGATTTCCCGGCCACGCCGCAGCAGGCAACGCCGGCGCAGGTCGCCGCGCTGAAGGCGCGCCAGGCGCTCGCCGCCGCCACTGACCCGCAGCCGACCGCAAGCGTATCGTCGTCGGCCTATCAGGCGCTGGCCTACGCACCGGCCTCCGCCTCGCCGGTCGACCGCGCCAACGTGGTCGCCGCCTCCGCGCCGATCCCGCGCTCCGCCCGCCCCGCGTCCCGCAACCTCGCAGCCGCGACCGAGATCAACACGGTGGTGGGCAAGCGCATCGACGGCATGGTCGCAACCGCGACCCGGCTCTCCGCGGCCAAGGGCGAGAGCATCTGGCTCAAGATCGTGATGCTGTCGCCCAGCGCCAGCCGCTCGATGTCGGTCACGCTGATGGGCGAGCTCGACACGGTGGCGATGCGCGCCTATTTCGTCAAGCCGCAGTCCGTGATCGCGATGGGCTTTGTCGACGATCCGATGCAGGGCCTATCCTGCGACAGTTTCTCGGGCACCGCGACTGCGAAGCTCGAGACGACGTCCTTCGTCGTGCGCACAGCGGCACTGCGCTGAGAGGTCGGGGTCCGCAAAGCGGTCCCCTGCCTTCTTTCCCAGTCAAATTGATTATGCCGGCAGGCCGGCCCTGATGAGGCCAGCTTCATGGCGCTGGCGGTCGACTTCGCGCTTGTAGTGCAGGGTTGCAAGATGGGCTGCCACCGAGAATCCTGGTTCGCGCTTCAGAACCTCGGCAGCGTGAGCTCCAGCCGCGACGGCATTGTTCATCTGCGCGAATGTCGCCGCGAGGAACGCGTGATGGGTATAGTCGGCTCGTGTGATCCTTGAAAAGGCCTCGGCGGCATCGGCGTATTTCTCCGCGCAATAATAAGCGCGGCCCAGATGGCTCCAGAAGCGCTCGGGATGATAAGGGTTGAGGCGCATCGCTTTCTTGATCCAGTCGATGCCTTCCTCAGGCAGACCGAGCCAGGTCAGAAGCTCTCCCTGCTGCACGACCACTAGATCGTAATTCGGGTTGAGGGCGAGCGCGCGCTCCTGATGATACGTGGCTCTTTCGTAATCGTGGCGCGTCAGATTGAGCGCGGCGAGGATCCGGTGCACGTCCGCATCATTGTCATCGAGCGCCAACGCGGTCTCGAGTTCCGAAGCCACCTGTTCAAATGTCGCATCGCGATCGGCGCACCAGCCATAGATCCAGCACTGGCCGAGCACGCATGCCTTCCACGCGTGGGCGTGGGCGTAGTTCGGATCCATCGCCAGCGCCCGGTTGAGTAGCATCTGCGCCTGCGCGTTGTCTTCGCGGGTTGAACGGTGATGCAGGAGCTTTGCCGCCAGCACGCATTCGTAGGCGGCCATGTTATCGGTCGGCTTGCGCTTGGTGCGGTCGTGCGTTGCTGCTTCCACGCGACCCGGTAGCGTCGCGGCGATTGCGCGGGTCATCTCGTCCTGGATGGCAAAAATATCCTGGAGCTCGCGGTCGTAGCGTTCGGCCCAGATATGGCGGTCGGTTTCCGCATCGATCAGCTGCACGGTGACGCGGACGCGCCCTCCGGCCTTCCGCACGCTGCCCTCGATGACGTAGTCGACTGCGAACTCACGGCCGATGTCCTGGACCTTTACGGCTTTGCCCTTGTAGACGAAGGTCGAGTTGCGGGAGATGACAAGCAGGTCGTGGAAGCGTGAAAGCTCCGTAATGATGTCTTCAGTAAGACCGTCCGCGAAGAACTCCTGTTCGGGATCGCCACTCATGTTGGCGAACGGCAGCACGGCGATGGACGGCTTCTTCGAGATACCCCGTGGCATATCGGCAGCCTTTGCCCCATCGGGCAGGCTTGCAGGCCCCTCCGCCAGCCGAACGCGGAAGACCCGGATCGGGCGGGCGATGTTTTTGACGTTCTGCTCGCCGAGATCGTCGAATTGAACTCCGTCCAGCCGGTCGCCAACCTGATCGCGCACCGCGCCTGAAACGCAGATTCCTCCAGGCTCGGCGAGCGCCTCCAGTCGCGCTGCGACATTGACGCCGTCGCCGAAGATGTCGCCTTGATCGACGATTACATCGCCCAGATTGATGCCGATGCGGAATTGTATCCATCGCGGCGGCGGGACGTCGGCATTGCGCCGTGCCATGCGGCGCTGAACCTCGGCGGCACATAGCACGGCATCGACGACGCTGTGGAATTCGGCGAGCATGCCGTCACCCGTCGTCTTGATGATCCGCCCGCGATTTTTGGCAATGGCTGGATCGATGAGCTCGACCCGATGGGTCTTGAGGCGCGCAAGGGTACCCGCCTCGTCGACCTCCATGAGCCGGCTAAAGCCGACCATGTCAGTCGCGAGAACCGCGGCGAGCCTGCGCTCTGGTCCGGGCACGTCCATTGCTCGGTCCTCTCGCCGAGCATTCTAGCAGACCACGAGATTTTGCCCAAGCTTGGTGCGCTGCAACGCCAACCGGCGTGGCGTCTCAGATCATCCCCAGCGCCTGCAGGTAGGTTTCGAGGATCGTCTCGGCTTCGGCGCGCTCGTTGGGATCCTGCTTGCGCATGCGCACGATGGTGCGCAGCGCCTTGACGTCGTAGCCGTTGCCCTTGCTCTCGGCATAGACGTCGCGGATGTCGTCGGAAATCGCCTTCTTCTCCTCCTCCAGCCGCTCGATGCGCTCGATGATGGATTTGAGCTGGTCCTTGGCAAATTTCGTCGCGGGCTCGTCGTCGCGGACGGCGGCGGAGGTGGCCATCTTGGTACTCCCAAATGAAACTGGCAAAACGAGGTGACGCCGGCATCGTCACCGCGCGTGCTGGTTAGACCCTTAGGGTTGGCGCCCCCCGCATTCAAGGCAGCATCTCGCTCGTCCACAGCGCGCCCACACTTTCGTGCACCGAGGCAAGAATCCGGTTGTGTTGCGCACGACTCAGAGCTCGCGCGCCGGAAGGAGCGATCTGGACGGTCAGGCGAATTCAGTGACCGGGATGAACCTTCTTCATCGCCTCGAGCTGCTCGGGCGTGGCCGTGCCCTGGTGTTTCGACTTCCAGGTCTCATAGGGCATGCCGTAGACGGCCTCCCGGCTCTCGTCCTTGCTCAAGGCGACGCCTTTGGCATCCGCGGCGTCCTTGAGCCAATTGGACAGGCAGTTGCGGCAGAAGCCCGCCAGATTCATCAAATCGATGTTCTGGACGTCCGTCCGCGTCCGCAGATGCTCGACCAGGCGCCGGAAGGCCGCCGCCTCGAGCTCCGTTCTGGTTTTGTCGTCGATTGCCATCGTTCGCTTCCCCGGCAGTGGCCCGTTGTCTGGCTAAACCCTTACGGGATCAGGTGGGGTCCTGTCACAGATTTTGCCATATCGCGGCGCACAGGGGGTTGAGCCGGCTTGGGCTGGTTCCGGAGGCCCCTACGCCAAATCGTCAATGATCTGATATAGCTTCCGCGACAATGATCGCCGAATCCCCCCGTTCCCCTGTTCGCCTGCTTGCCCGGTTCGCCCCGGTGCTGGTGCTTGCCCTGTTCTGCCTCTGGAACGGCCCCGCGTCCGCGGACTTCCGCCTCTGCAACAACACGTCGAGCCGCGTTGGTATTGCGCTGGGCTACAAAGACGCCGAGGGCTGGACCACTGAGGGCTGGTGGAACATTTCGTCCCGCTCCTGCGAGACGCTGCTGCGGGGAACGCTGGTCGCCCGCTACTACTACATTTACGCGATCGACTATGACCGCGGCGGCGAGTGGTCGGGCCAGGCCTTCATGTGCTCGCGCGACAAGGAATTCACCATTCGCGGCACCGAGGATTGCCTGGCACGCGGCTATGACCGCACCGGCTATTTCGAGGTCGATACCGGCGAGCAGCGGGCCTGGACGGTGCAGCTCACCGACGCCAACGAACAGCCGGCGCAGCAGCGCGTCCCAGGCATGCCCGGCACGGTTGGCCCGGGCGGAGTTCCGGGTTTGCCCAATGGTTCGCCGGGTGGTACGCCCCCGGGCTCGCCCGGCCTCCCACCGGCCGCTCCGCCCCCGCCTGGAAATAAGCCATGAGGCGTCTTCGCCGTATCAAGATTCTCGCGACCCTGGGACCCGCCTCTTCAGATCTCGCGATGATCCGCCGCCTGTTCGAGGCCGGCGCCGACCTCTTCCGCATCAACATGAGCCATACCCCGCATGACAAGATGCGGGAGCTGGTCGCCACGATCCGCAATGTCGAGAGCAGCTACGGGCGGCCGATCGGCATCCTGGTCGATCTCCAGGGACCGAAGCTCCGTCTTGGCTCATTCGTCGAGGGCGCGGTCCAGCTCCAGAACGGCCAGATCTTCACCCTCGATTCCGACAAGACGCCGGGCGACACCACGCGTGTCCATCTCCCGCATCCGGAAATCCTTGCCGCGCTGCGGCCGGGCCATGCGCTGCTGCTCGACGACGGCAAGGTGCGGCTGATCGCGGAGGAGACCACCAAGGAGCGCGCGGTGACCCGCGTCGTGGTCGGCGGCAGGATGTCCGACCGCAAGGGCGTCAGCCTGCCCGACACGGATTTGCCGGTCTCGGCGATGACGCCGAAGGACCGCGCCGACCTTGAGGCGGCGCTGGTCACCGGCGTCGACTGGATCGCGCTCTCCTTCGTACAGCGCGCCGACGACGTCACCGAGGCCAAGAAGATGATCCGCGGCCGCGCCGCCGTGATGGCCAAGATCGAGAAGCCGCAGGCGATCGACCGCCTCGCCGAGATCATCGAGGCCTCCGACGCGCTGATGGTGGCGCGCGGCGACCTCGGCGTCGAGCTGCCGCTGGAACGCGTGCCGAGCCTTCAGAAGCAGATGACGCGGATGGCACGGCGCGCCGGCAAGCCGGTGGTGATCGCAACGCAAATGCTGGAATCGATGATCCAGTCGCCAGTGCCGACCCGCGCCGAGGTCTCCGACGTCGCCACCGCCGTCTATGAAGGCGCCGATGCCATCATGCTGTCGGCGGAATCTGCAGCTGGCAAATTCCCGGTCGAGGCGGTCTCGACCATGAACCGTATCGGCGAGGAGATCGAGCGCGACCCGACCTATCGTTCCGTGCTCACCGCGCAGCGGCCCGCGCCGGAATCCACTGCCGGCGACGCCATCGCGGACGCCGCGCGGCAGATCGCCGAGACGCTCGACCTGCCGGCCCTGATCTGCTGGACCAGCTCGGGCTCGACCGCGACGCGGGTGGCACGCGAGCGGCCGAAGCCGCCGATCGTGGCGATTACGCCGAACATCGCGGCCGGACGCCGGCTCGCGGTGGTGTGGGGCGTGCATTGCGTGGTAGCCGAAGACGCGCGCGATCAGGACGACATGGTGAGCCGTGCCGGCCAGATCGCGTTCCGTGACGGCTTTGTCCGCGCCGGTCAGCGCGTGATCATCGTCGCCGGCGTGCCGCTCGGCATCCCCGGCACCACCAACATGGTCCGCATCGCCTCCGTCGGTCCCGAGGGCGAGGCCAATATCTAATCGATGCGTCATTCCGGACGCGCACGACAAAAAAGCGCGAAAACAACCCCATGCACGGTAGCCGGCCATTCCGGCGAGCGTGCTGCTGTATCCTGAAAACGGACGCTCCGGCAACACCCTGAGCGGATTGAGGCCTCCGCCTCGGTCGCGCAGCGATTTTTACGCCCCGACCAGCGCTTTCGCAGTCGGCAGCAGCGTCTGCTGCACCACCAGGCCGCGGGCGCGGGCATCCATGACGCCGACGGCGCGCAGCGCGAGCAGCGTCACGGTCTGCACGGCGTCGCGCATCTTAGCGGAATCATCGAGATTGTCGGGCGCGAGCGGTCCGACCAGTGCCTCGTGCAGCGCGCCGAGCAGCGCGGTGGCGGCGAGCGCAGTGTCCTGCGCCGGCAAATGACCGGCGCGCACGGCAGCGTCGATCCTCGCTGCGATCTCGCCGGCGATTTCGCGGCGGCTGGCGAGGCGCGAGGCGCTGACATCGACATCGACCGGCTCGGCCAGGATGCCCCAAGCCAGCCTGCGCTGTGACAGGGTGTGGACCGCAACCGTGGTCACGGCAGCCGCCAGTGCCGAGGATGGGCCGGGCGCGGCATCGGCCGCCCGCCGGATCGCCGCGAGCTCGTCGCGCGACACCTCGGCAATCAATTCGGAGATCAGTTCGGCCTTGGAGGGGAAGTAGCGGTAGACGGTGCCCGCCGCGACATTGGCCCGGACCGCGACCGGCGCGATCTGCACCGCCGCCATCCCGCCTTCCGCCGCAGCCTCGCGCGCCGCCGCGAGGATTGCACTGCGCCGGGCCGCCAGGCGCTTAACCACTTGATGCGTCCGCCGATAAACCATGGCGCGCTTCCTGTCCCACACGCTTGCCGCACGCCCGCGGCCGAACGCTTCGTCACTGCAATAGTCGCAAATCGCCCCGCAAGGACTGAACAACTATTCAGGGGGGATGACAAGATGAAATGCTTGAAGCGTCACGTCAAAGAGGCGGGATCGCGAACATCTAAGAGTGTATCGAACGGGTTGGTGAAAAAGCGAGAATGGCCGTTACATCTATTTTAGCGTGTGCCGGCGACTGTACCGTGATATCTCGGTGCAGCATGGTCGATACTGACTCCCAGACGGCTTGGCAGCTCTTCCAGCTGAACTGGCTTCCTATCGCGGCCATGGGCAGCCTGCTGGCGCTCGGCCTTCCCATCACGCAGCTGAGTCTCGAGCCGGTCGCCTACGGCCTGACGCTGGCGACCGCCGCGTTCCTGCTCGCGATCGTCTATTGCCACCGGATGGTTAAGGGCGAGCTTGCGGATCCAAAGCTCGTGTTTTCGCTCGGCACGATCGGACAGGTCATCCTCACCTGCGCCATCGTCGGACCGCTCAGCTACGTCGCGAGCAAGCTGAACTGGCCGCTGCAGGACCAGGCGCTGCTCGCGATCGCGCACTACATCATTGACATTGTCGGCGGCATCGCAGTCGCCGCGGCGTCGATCTGGGCCGCGAAATTCTATCTCGAATGGATCGGCCGCCCCTCGCGGACTGCCAACGCAGCCGCTCTATCGCCGGTCCGGCGGACCACTCTCGCAGAAGAACAAGCGCGTGACTGCCGCCCCCTTTTGCCGACGGCAACGGCCGTCCTTCCCTGCAATCGCCCGCCAAAAAGAAAAGAGCCCCGTCAAGGACGGGGCTCTTTTGGATTCCTGGTTCGTCAGCTCTTACTTGAGACTGGACGAGATCGAGGTGAACTTGGCGTTCATCGTGGTGCCGAGGTTGTTGACGACGGTGATGATCGCCAGCGCGATGCCGGCGGCGATCAGTCCGTATTCAATGGCGGTGGCGCCGGATTCATCATTCATGAAACGCGAAACGAGGTTCTTCATAGACTGCTCCCAAAAAAACTACACGAGGCTACAACTGGTCTGGTCTCTTCGGCTTCCCAGCGCCGTCCGACCATGCGTTGAACGTACGGGCAAAGAATTTCGCCGCAGTTAATTCGACTGCGGAAACCCGGAGCGGTTTGCGTGTATTCTGCGATGGTAAACCGAAATTGAAAACAAACCGTTAAATCGTTGATATCCGCAGCAACACCGACCTCTGGTGATTTACTCGAAGTTATGACCGCGCGTGGTCCAATGCCGCCCGCTCGGCCCACCCCGACAAGAACAAACAGGACGACGAGGCGGCATGTCCCTTTCCTTTGCCAGCAGCATCGCGGTGCAGAGCCGCGCGCGAGCGCTGGTGCCGCTGTGCGTCGGTGCGGCCACCTACCTCTTCTTCGTTTATGTCGGCGACACGCTGCTGATGGATTCCGATTCATTCTGGCAGATCAAGATCGGGCAATGGATCCTCGATCATCGTGCCATGCCCTACACCGACTTCTATTCCTTCACGCGGCCGGGGGCACCATGGATCTCGACGTCATGGCTGTCGCAGGTGCTGTTCGCCTTCTCCTATGCGCAATGGGACTGGGCCGGACCGGTGATCCTCACCGCAACCGCGATCGCGCTGACGGCCGCCATGTTCGTCTATCTGCTCGATGCACAGCTCGAGATTCCGCGGTCGGTGCTGTTTGCAATGCTGGCACTGCTGCTGTCGCTGCATCATATCCTGGCGCGACCGCATATCCTGGCCCTGCCTGTCATGATGGCATGGGTAGGCCTGCTGATGGCGGCTGCCGACCGCAGAAGCGGGCCGTCCTGGACATGGCTGCCGCTGATGGCACTCTGGGCGAACCTGCATGGCGGCTTCGTGCTCGGTCTCGCGCTGATCGGCCCGATCTCGCTTGAGGCGGTCGAGCATGCCGAGAAGGGACAACGGCTTCGGCTGTTCATGCGCTGGGTGCTGTTCGGCGTCGGTGCACTGATCGCGAGTTGCTGCACGCCTTACGGCTGGCGGACGCCGATGGGCGCGACCAACATCCTCAGCCTCGGCGAGCTGCTGTCGCTGATCTTCGAATGGATGCCGGCGAACTTCACGACGTTCACCCCATTCGAAGGCGCGCTGCTCGGCCTGATCGCGCTCGGCTACTATCGCGGCCTCGTGCTCTCGGCGCCCCGGATCTTCCTTATCCTATTCCTGACCTGGAGCGCGCTGACCCATGTCAGGAGCATCGAAGCCTTTGCATTCCTGGTACCGCTGGTGCTGGCGAAGCCGCTTGGCCAGATGTCCGCGCGCCCGGCGCGGGACCCAGCCGGGACCGATGGCTGGCCGGCCCGCTATGTGACCACGCTTGGCGCGCTGATGATCGTGGCGGCGGCCTGGACCTCGACGTCGATCTATATGGGGCAGCACCGCTTCACCTTCACGATGGTGCAGACACCCGTTGCGGCGGTCGACCTGCTCCATCAGCGCAAGGCGCAGCGCATCTTCAACGCCTATCAGTTCGGCGGCTATCTGATCTCGCGCGATATCCCGGTCTTCGCTGACGGCCGTGCCGAGCTCTATGGCGAAAAGTTCGTCATGGACTTCTTCAAGGCGACGGAGGGGAAACAGCCTGAGCTGCTTCCGCGCCTGCTCGATAAGTACAAGATCGACGCGACGCTCCTAGTTGCTTCTGCTCCTGGTCCCCAGATCCTCGATCATCTCAAGGGCTGGAAGCGGATCTACACGGATGACATCGCAGTGATCCATGTACGAGACCCTGCGGACAGCGCGACCGCGACGCCTTCGAAGTGAGAACCTACTTCAGGGCGTGTACTCGTAACCTGAGACGTCCTTCCAAATGTGAAGCAGACTTGACGTGGCACACCGCGCTCAAACCTCAGGGGCCCCATGACATGGTTCCTTCCGACAGGCCGACCTTGACGATCCCGGCTCGTCTCGGCTCGGACCGATCCGTGGCGATCGCCGTTTTTGCAATGCTGGCAGCCCTCTCGTTTCTTCCGGTGCTGCTGACCCCCATACCCGCGATGGTCGATTATCCCAATCACCTCGCCCGCATGTATATTCTGAGCCAGAACGGCACCCCCGATGCCAATCCGCATTACGAGGTGGCCTGGGCATTCTATCCCAACCTTGGAATGGACCTGCTGGTCCCGCAGATGGCACGGCTGATGAGCGTCGAGAACGCGACACGGCTGTTTCTGCTGCTGAGCCAAATGCTGATCGTCGCCGGCGCGCTTCTGCTCGAATGGGCCCGGAAGGGACGGGTCCATCTCGCCGGCTTCGCTGCGCTCGCTTTCCTCTACTGTCTGCCGTTCAGCTGGGGCTTCGTGAATTTCGAGTTCGGCCTGGGCCTCGCTCTCTGGGGCATCGCCGTCTATCTGATGCTCGCAGAAGGCCCATGGCCGCTGCGTTTCGTCGCCAACGTGATCTTCGTCGCTGCGCTGTATGTGGCGCATTTCTTTTCGCTCGGCATCTACGGCGCGACGCTCGGCCTCTACGAGCTTTGGCGCCTCCGCGACAAGCGAATAGCGTATCGCGTCGCGGCCGCGCGGCTTGGCGCGTTGGCCATACCGGCGCTTGCCCTGTTTGGGATCATGCATATGGCCTCGGGCTCGATCGGAAGCGAAGGAACGAGCTGGTTCCTCGGGTTCAAGCCGATCTGGCCGCTCCGCATCATGAACGGCTACAATCTGACGACAGCGGCAGCGACCGGTCTGGCGCTCGCCATCTCGCTGCTTTTCGCCACAAAACGCGGCGTCCTCAAGCTCGAGCCAGCCGGGATTTGGCTCGCGATCGCTTTTGCGCTCCTGTACGCGGTCATTCCTTCGAAGCTGTTCGGAACCTCGTTTGTCGACCTTCGTGTGATTCCCGCCGCGGCCCTGATCCTGCCCGCCTTCTGCTCGCTGTCGCTGCCCGGCCGGGCGTGGAGAATGGCTGCGCTCGCTGGGATCAGCGGCATCATATTGATCAATCTCGCTGTCGTCCTCGCGGTGTGGCTGCCTTACCGTGCCGATTATGCGGCTATCGTCGGGTCGTTCCACAAGCTCGATCGCGGTTCGCGCGTCCTGGTTGGCAGCACGGGCGACAATGGAGACCCGCCCTTCGCCGACCTCACCTCGTATCCAATGTATTATGCGCCGACGCTGGCCGTGCACTATGCCAACGCGTTCGTGCCCAATCTATTCACGGAAGCGGGCAAGCAGCCGGTGCGGGCACGCGAGGCCGTGCGTCGTCTTGCCATTCCCTACGGAGGGCCAGTGCCGTCAGGCCTGCTTGCCGCGATTGCGGCAGGCCAGCCGGCGGCGGACGTTCCCCCATTTGTCCGCACATGGTACCGCGATTACGACTACCTCTATGTGCTTGGACCGCCGGCCGCGAACCCGCTGCCGGATCTGCTGGAGGTGTTGGACGTCTCAGAGCGATTTGTTCTCTACAAGATCCGCCGCCGGTCCTAGACCGAAGCCGCGGCTGCACAGCCGGGTTAATCGGGCATCACCATCCCCCCGCCGCGCCGGCCTCGGCCCCAACCCGCCGCGGCGTCCCCAAAGACCTAGACCCTTAACAGTTGTGGCAAGGCCACCTTAACCACCGACGAATTAGACTTCCGCCCCTGCAACCGAGTTGGACTCTTTCGCATGGCGGCCACTTCCAGATCGATCCGCTACAGCCTCGTTATCCCCGTGTTCAACGAGGAAGCCGTGTTGCCGGTCCTGTTGCGCCGGCTCGACCTGGTATTGTCCCGGCTCGACGGGCCGGCAGAAGCGATCTTCGTCGACGACGGCAGCAGCGATTCCAGTTCGATCGTGCTACGGGCGCTCGCCACGCGCGACCCGCGCTTTCGCTACATCGGCCTGTCGCGAAATTTCGGCCATCAGGTCGCCATCACCGCCGGCATGGACGCTGCGCAAGGTGACGCGATCATCGTCATGGATGCCGATTTGCAGGATCCACCCGAAGTGATCGAGGAATTGATCGCAAAATGGCAGGAAGGCAACGACATCGTCCACGCCCGCCGCCTGTCACGCGACGGCGAAAGCCGCTTCAAACGTGCGACCGCGCATCTGTTCTACCGGCTTCTCGGCAGGGTGTCCTCCGTCGGCATCCCCGCCGATGTCGGCGACTTCCGCCTGATCGATCGCAAGGTGCTCGACGCACTTCGGCAGATGCCGGAGCAGGATCGCTTCGTACGCGGCATGATCGCCTGGCTCGGCTTCCGGCAGACCGAGGTCGCCTTCCACCGCCTCGAGCGCGCAGCGGGCGAAACCAAATACCCGCTGTTCAAGATGGTCAGGCTGGCGATGAACGCTGCGCTTGGCTTTTCCGATCTGCCTTTGCGGCTTGCAATCTGGTGCGGATTGACGGTCTCCGGACTTGCACTGCTGTACGGCGGCTGGGTGATCCTGTTGTGGTTCGGCAAGGACAGTCATCTCGTGACCGGCTGGTCCTCGACGATCGTCGTCGTGTCCCTGCTGTGTGGAATCAACATGCTGATGACGGGCATCGTGGGGCTCTATGTCGGCCGCATCCATGCCGAGGTGAAACGCCGCCCGCTCTACGTGGTGCAAACACGCGCTGGCTTCGATCGCAACGAGACGGCGGCGGCACCCGCGATCCACGCCGTCAACGAGTGACCCAACGCATGACCGAACTCTTCGACGGCTATCACGACAACTACCGTGATGTGGTCCAATCCTCGATCGACTTTTCCGGCCTGCCGCATCATTTCTTCATGCGCGCGAAGGCCGATCTCCTGCGCGATCTGATCGCGCAGCGGCTGGACACGGAGAGGCCCGAAATGCTGGACGTCGGCTGCGGCGTAGGCAGCCTTCATCCCCTGCTGCACGGCATGGTCGGACGCTTGAGCGGTATCGACGTTTCGTCGGCCAGCCTGACACAGGCGCGCGCCGACAACGGTGCGGTCGATTACCGCGAATTCGACGGGCGCACTTTTCCTTTCGACGACGCCAGCTTCGACCTCGTCACGGCCATCTGCGTGATGCACCATATCGTGCCGGCCGAATGGGCGCATTTCATCGCCGAGATGCGGCGAGTGGCGCGCCCCGGAGGGCTCGTCTGCGTGATCGAGCACAATCCGTACAACCCGCTGACGCGCCTGGCCGTTGCGCGCTGCGAGTTCGACCGGGATGCCGTCTTGCTCGGTGCCGGCACAACCCGAAAGTTGATGGCTGCGGGCGGCCTGCGCGAGATCGGCGCGCGGCATTTCCTGCTGCTCCCCTGGGACGCCAAACCGGCACGGCGCCTCGAACAGGCCCTGAGCGGCGTGTGGCTCGGGGGCCAATACGCCGCCTTCGGTGCGGCTTGACTTATCTTTGCGTATCTCGCCGCTTGTGCACAACCGCCACGTCGTCGGTGTAGACGCGCTGCCACTGGGGCAGCCGGTCGAGCATCGCTACCGCCGGTGTGCGCGGTGCGAGCAGCGTCGCGCCGATGTTGTATTCGTCGAGCAGCTTGAGAAAGTCTCCGAGGTCGATGAGCGCCAGGGCACGATTGTAGCGATCGATGAACGGCCCCCCGTACAGTTCGCCGCGACCATCGATAAAGGTGGGAATGCCGGCAAAGATCAAATAGCCACCAAAAGAATAGTCGTTGAGCACGGACCCCGCCTTGGCGAGGTCGGCTTCGGCGATGGCAGCCTGAGGGGTGATGATCGGAGCCGGCTTGACGTCACGCGCCCAGGCCAACCCGCTTATCGCGATCAACACACCGAGCCCAATCAGATTCAGGCCGCGCGACGAGGCGGCAGCATCGTCTACGGCCGGTCCGCCGAACTTCCGACCCAGCGGGGCCGCCAAATAGAGCGGCGCCAGCATGGCCAGCAGATCCGCACTGCGGATTTGCGCCAGCGCGAAATGGAGCAAGCCGATCACCACCAAAGCCCGCACGACCGGCAGCGTCACGCCGCGCGCGAGCGCAAAGATGCCAGCCAGCAGCAGCAACTCGAAGCCACCTACGTGACTGAAATCCTGCGGCCGCCATTCCGAGATCCAAGCAAGTGCCGGACCAAGGCCGAGTGTCGTCAGCGGCATCAGCAGCGGTTCCGGCCCGTAGGGCGTCAGGCAGGACGCCGCGACCGCGAGTGCCGTGAATGGCAGCCACCGCAGGATCGCCTGCGGCCATTCGCTTCGCCCCTCACGCAGCAGTGCCTCGAGCACCGCAGGGCCGATCAACCCAAGCGCCAGCACCACGCTGCCGTGCAGATTGGCCCACAGGACCAGCAGCGGCAGGGCCCAGTATGGCGGAGGCCCCTCACGATCCATGCAGCGCACCATAGCCCCTGCCCAGGCCACCATCACCGGCAGGACGAGCACGTGCGGCCGTGCCAGCATATGCGGCGCCAACAAGATGACGGCCGCCATCACCATGAGAAGCGTCAGAGTTGGCGAAAGCTCGCGCAGCAGGAAGGCGGTGAACAGTCCAAAGGCGAGCGCTATCGCCGCGGCTGCGACGACGACGACGCCTGGCCAGCCGGAAAGCGCGTAGGCTCCGGCGTAGATGACTTCCGAGAGCCATTCGAAGGTGATCCAAGGCGCGTCATGCTTCGAAAACGAAAAAGGATCGCTCGCCGGCAGGGTGCCATGCGCTATGATCCAACGCCCCACCTCGATGTGAGAATAGCTGTCGGGATCTCCGAGCAGCCGCGGGCCAACGATTAGCAGCAGAGCATAGACGCTAAGGCTCACCAGCCAGGGGAGCGCTGCACGTGCCGAAAACGGTTGAACCGCGCTGTGGACGACCTGGTCAGTCATGGCGGGCCAAAGTAGGGCGCAAGCGTTAAGTTCTTCTTTAATGTTTCTCGCATTTGCCCCAAGGCGGGCTGACGGCTCCAGCGCTGTGGTGAACGGCAGCGCCGCCTGACGTGACCGGTTCCTCGTCTGCAAGGAGTGTGCGGCTATCGCGCGCTTCTCTCGTGCCCCGGACGCGCTGCACCAGCGAACCGCAGCCAATAAAAAACGCGGCGTTTCCGCCGCATTTTTATTTCGATCTGCCGCTTGCGATTACGCCTGCGGCTGCGGTTCGAGGCCGGGATCCGGATCGGGACGCGGGCGCGACTTGCCGGCCGGCGGCACGGCGGAGGCGCGCGGCGTGGTCGGCTCGAGCACGGACTCGCGGTTCGGCTTCTTGCCCTTGAGCAGGTCGATGATCTCATCGCCGCTCAGCGTCTCGAACTCGAGCAGGCCCTTCGCAAGTGCTTCAAGATCGGCGCGCTTCTCGGTGAGAATGCGCGTCGCTTCGTTGTAGCCCTCTTCCACGAAACGCCTGATCTCGGTGTCGATCTTCTGAACCGTCGCTTCCGATGCGTTCTGGGTGCGCGACACCGACATGCCGAGGAAAACCTCGTCCTGGTTTTCGCCATAGGACACGGTGCCGAGCGCCTCGGAAAGGCCCCAGCGCGTCACCATCATGCGCGCCAGCCGCGTCGCCTGCTCGATGTCGGACGACGCACCCGAGGTCACCTTCTCACGGCCGAAGATCAGCTCCTCGGCGACGCGGCCGCCCATCATGATGGCGAGGCGCGACGTCATCTGCTCCAGCGACATCGACAACTTGTCGCGCTCGGGCAGTTGCATCACCATGCCGAGCGCACGGCCGCGCGGAATGATCGTCGCCTTGTGGATCGGATCGGTCGCGACGACGTTGAGGCCGACGATGGCGTGACCGCCCTCGTGATAGGCCGTCAGCAGCTTCTCTTCCTCGGTCATGACGAGCGACTTGCGCTCGGCGCCCATCATCACCTTGTCCTTGGCCTCTTCGAACTCGGCCTGGGTCACCATCCGCTTGTTGCGGCGGGCGGCTGTCAGGGCGGCCTCGTTGACGAGGTTCATCAGGTCGGCGCCGGAGAAACCCGGCGTGCCGCGCGCGATGGTCTTGAGGTTGATATCCGGCGCCAGCGGCACCTTACGAACGTGAACCTTCAGGATCTGCTCGCGGCCGACGACATCAGGATTGGGTACTACGACCTGGCGGTCGAACCGGCCGGGACGCAGCAGCGCGGGATCGAGCACGTCGGGACGGTTGGTCGCGGCGATCAGGATCACGCCTTCATTGGCCTCGAAGCCGTCCATCTCGACCAGCAACTGGTTCAGCGTCTGCTCGCGCTCGTCATTGCCGCCACCGAGACCGGCGCCGCGGTGACGACCGACCGCGTCGATTTCGTCGATGAAGATGATGCAGGGCGCGTTCTTCTTGGCCTGCTCGAACATGTCGCGCACGCGAGAAGCACCGACGCCGACGAACATCTCGACGAAGTCAGAGCCCGAGATGGTGAAGAACGGCACGTTGGCTTCGCCGGCGACCGCGCGTGCGATCAGCGTCTTGCCGGTGCCGGGAGGGCCGACCAGCAGCACGCCGCGCGGGATGCGGCCGCCGAGGCGCTGGAATTTGCCGGGATCGCGCAGGAATTCGACGATCTCCTGGAGGTCCTGCTTGGCCTCGTCGACGCCGGCGACGTCCTCGAACGTGACGCGGCCATGCGCCTCAGTGAGCATCTTCGCACGCGACTTGCCAAAGCCCATCGCCTTGCCGGCGCCGCCCTGCATCTGCCGCGACAGGAATATCCACACGCCGATCAGCGCGATGAACGGCAGCCAGGAGACCAGCAGCGAAACGAACCACGGCACGTTGTCGCCGGGCGGCTTCGCGGAGATCTGGACCTTGCTGTCATAGAGGCGCTTCACCAGCGTCGGATCGTTCGGCGCATAGGTCTGGAAGCTCGAGCCGTTGGTGAAGGTGCCGTGAATATCCGGACCTTGGATCACCACGTCGCGCACATTCCCCCGATCGACCTCGCTCAGAAGCTGCGAGAAGGCGATGTCCTGGGACGAGGCGCGCTGACCCGGATTCTGGAAGAGCGTGAACAACGCCAACAGCAGCAAAACAATGATGACCCATAGGGCGAAATTGCGCAGATTGGCGTTCATCGATCTTCCTTCGTGGTCGCGCGGATCGCGGCCCTGATCCTTGGGCAGTTACTCGGGCAGTTACTCGGACGGTGCGAGGAAATCCCCAAGGAATCCTCTCGGTTAGACCCATACAATTTAGGTGCCGTCCCGGTCGCTGCCAAGGGAACGAGGTGGGACTATTTATCCCATCTTAGTCCGATTCCCGCTGAAATAATGGCGCCCGGACCGGGGTTTTTCCCGCCTGGTTAAGGCTGGCCTGACAGCGCGGGCTCAAGACGGCCGGTGTCATGATCCGCCCGCATCCGCTTTCCTGATCCGTTCCTTGCGCCGCCGGGCCGGCGCCGGCGCGACGTGGATACGCCCCCCGGCAAGGCTGATCAAGGCTCCCGCAAGCGTTTGCTTCAGGGCTGGCCGGCCCTTTGTGGCTGTACGGGCGCCTGCGATGGCCTGATCGAGCGCAGCCAGGAGGGATTCGACCTTGCCGAGTTCCGCCGGCCCCTCATGACCGAGAGCGTTGATAGCCCGCAGCAGCAGCCGCAATCGAACCTCTTCCGGCAGAGCGGCGAAGCCAGCGGCTTCGAAGCTTCGCCCACCCAGGTCATGCGGCGCATCGCCGCGATCCCGCAGGCGAAGGAAACGCTCGGCGCCGTCGGCCAGCACCTCGACCGCCGCATTGGCCCGCGCCAGCCGCGCAGCGAGCCGCGCCAGATTTCGGATGTCGCCGCCCTCGGTTGCGAGCTGCGGCAACAGCGCGCGCAGCCGCGGCCGGGTGAAGGCCGTATCGCGGTTGGTGGGATCGTCGGCAAAGCCGAGCTTGGCCCGCTTCAGGGTCGCAACGAGCTGCGACTTGGGGACGTCGAGCAGCGGGCGCGCCAGCACGATCCCGTCGCGTTCCGCCAGGCGCGCCATCGCCGACAGCCCGGCAATTCCGCTGCCGCGCAACAGCCGCATCAACAGGGTCTCGGCCTGGTCGTCACGGGTGTGCGCGGTCAACACGTGGCTCGCGCCGGCCGCACAGGCGGCTTGTGCGAGCAGGCGGTAGCGGGCTTCGCGCGCAGCGGCAGGCAGCCCCGTCTTCGGCTTTGCCCCACGCCAGCGCAGGGTCCGGTGCGTCAATCCGAGCGCCGCGGCCTGCCGCTTGACCTCGCGCGCCTCGCGCGCCGCCTCAGGCCGCAGGCCGTGATCGACGGTGACGACCAGCAGTCGAGGCCCGCGCGCAAGGCTGCGCTGCCAACGTGCCGCGAGCCACATCAGCGCGACCGAGTCGGGCCCGCCGGAGACCGCGAGCACCAGCGCCGGCGCAGTTTTGAAATCGGCGAACAGCCGCCTGGCCTCGCGCGCCGAAATCGGTGAGTTGTCGTCTGACATGACGCTGCAATCGTCCGCGAATGGACCGCCTGTTTAGCGCAGCTCGGCCCGTCCTGTCAGGAACGAACCGGCTTTGTTGCTTGGGCATGATCTCCGCGCAAACGCGTTCCGCGCTTGCATCTTGCGCTTACACGGCGCTTCCGGTCCGGATCAGGCTCTAGCACTTCACCCGCTTCTGCTCGCGGTCGACCGCGGCTTTGACGCCTGCGGAAGCGCGCGGATATTTGCGGCCGACCTCGCCGAAGGCGGCGCAGGCGGCCTCCTTCTCCTTCAGCGCGGCGAGCGACTGGCCGAGCCGCAGCAGGGCATCCGGCGCCTTGGCCGACTTCTCGTATTTGGTGGTGACGGAGAGGAAGGCCTCGGCGGAGTCGCGATATTGCTGGCGCTGGAAGTAGCTCTCACCGAGCCAGTATTGCGCGTCGCCGAGCAGCGGATCGCTCGGATATTTCTGCGCAAAGGTCTTCATCGTCTGCTCGGCGAGCGCATAGTCCTTGCGCTGCATGTAGCCAATGCCGAGGTCGAACTCGTCGCGCGGCGATGCCGAGGGCGGCAGCGTGGCAAGGCCGCCGCCCGCCGGCGCGGGATAGCCGGGCGGGGTCGGCGCCGGCGTGGCAGCTTGCGGATTGCGCGCGCCGGTGTTGGCGAGATCGAGCGGTTCGCCGGCGCCGCGCCCGCCGGGCGCCCCGACCGGGGCTCCTGCCGGCATCGGCTGCTGTCCGCCGCCGAGCGCGCGCGGCGCGCCGGGCGCGCTCGGATTCTGGCTCGGATCGAACGCATCGCCGCGGCGTCGCGTGCCGGGCGCGCCCGGCTGAGGTGGTTCCTGAGCAATCGGAGCTGGAGCTGCAACCTGCGGCTCGTAGCTCGGCAGGGCGGGTTGCGGCTGCTGGCGATAGACCGGCGCGGACTGAGCGGGCGGCACGGCCGCGATGTTGGGCTGCGCCGGCGGCTGTCCGGGGGCGGCTTGCGCGCCGCCCTCGAGCTGACGCAGGCGCTCTTCGAGCTGGCGGTTGCGGTACTGCAGCTCTTCGTTCTGGCCGGTGAGCTGGCGCAGCTGGTTCTCCAGCCGCTCGATCCGCATCTCAGGGTCGGCATCGTCCGACTGCGCGAGGACGGGCGAACACAGAGAGAGCAGCGCGGCGATCGCCACGATGCCGGTAATTGCCTTGAATTTCGATGACATTTTGCCCTGACGACGACAGCGAAACGGCCTGCGACGAAACCTTCGACGCATCACACGTTGAAGGGGAGTACGCCAAAAATGTGACTCGAACAAAGGGGTTTCTATCACAGGACGCTGAAACGAAACCGGCGCCCGAGAGGACGCCGGCAAATTGCTTCCTGGTCATGGAACGGGCGGCTGTCTAGGAGCTCGCGTTCAGCACGGTGACGGCGCGGCGATTCTGCGACCAGCAGGAGATGTCGTTGCAGACGGCGACCGGCCGTTCCTTGCCGTAGGAGATGGTGCGCATGCGGTTCGGGTCGATGCCGCGCGAGGCCAGGAATGAGCGCACCGACTGGGCTCTGCGGGCGCCGAGTGCGATATTGTACTCGCGGGTGCCGCGCTCGTCGGCGTGACCTTCGATGGTGAAGCTGTAGCGCGGATAGCTCTGGAGCCACTGCGCCTGCTTCTCGAGGGTCACGATCGCCTGCGGGGTCAGATCGGTCTGGTCGCTTTCGAAGAACACGCGGTCGCCCACGTTCACCACGAAGTCCTGCTGGCTGCCAGGCGTCGCCGCGCTGGCCATCGCATCGGCACCCAGGTTCTTGTTGGCGCAGGCGCCCATCGACAGCGCGACCGCGAGCACCGCAGCCAGCTTCAATCCCTGGAGGATGCGCATAGGATGTTTCATTCCGGAGCCTCCACGCTCACGTTAGTCCACTGCTGTCCGGTCTACAGGGGGTTGGTTAAGCGAACGTTCCGTCAACCTTGATGGGACGTTGCCAGAGCCGGTCAAATGCCCCCCACCGGCGAAAAGCAACCACCATGGTTAATGGGTTGTAAATGTGGCGCGAGGGTGAAGGCAAGCCGCCTCAACCGGCAAAAGCGCAGGCTTTGCCGGAATTTTGGGCCAGTCGCATGGAGAGCCGGGGATCGTGCTAGCGGACGGAACCGATTGCCGAGGCCACCGCGTCCGAATTCCGCTGGGCGGCCAGCAACACCGGCCGCGGGGCGGCCTGGCGCGGGCTGCTGCGCTCAAACAACATGCGCCGCTCAAACGCACTGGAGCGCATGATCGGAAAGCGGGTCAGGATCCTGTCCCGGACCTTGGGATAATCCGACGCCATCAGGACCGCCTTCTTCGTCGGCCAGCCCGGAAACGAGCGTGGTTCGCCGAGGGTCTCGCACAGGAATACGCGGCGGTAGAACAGCTGATGATCGGTGCGCACCATCGAAAGCCCGACATCGGCATTGAAATGCTCGCAGGCAACGAAGGGTAACCGCACAGTCAAATACGGCAATTCCGGGAACCGCTGCTGCATTTCGGGATCGGCAACAAATCGACACGGATCGACAAAAACTTCGCCCCGGTCGAGGCGAGGATGCAGGATGTCGCCGAACACCTCGGTGGTGTAGGACAGCCGACATTCGGACGTCAGAACGTGGATGCGAACGGCACTGCAGAGTTCATCGTCGACGTAGACACCGAAATTCCAGACGTTGGGCGCGTCGTCGAAACGGTCGGTCACCCGCTGTGACTCCGACTGCGGGATCAGTCCAGCCTGCAGATAGGCCCGATAACGCATCAGGTGGAGGCGATCTTTGTCCTCCGGCGTTTCAATGAGCCGATAGTCGATACGATCGAACAGCGCGGCTCCACGTGGAAGAAGCGCCGTCTGCGGTTCGGCCCCGGACTTCATCTGCAATCCCTACGCTACAACAACTTCTGCGAGTAGGACGAGATTAATGGTTCCTTAACGAAATTGCAAAGGCTTAGAAACGTTAGGGTTAACCTTTGCACCCCGTAGAAGTGCGGGATAGCAGATGCCCTCAGAGATGGATGGAGGAAATTATCAAGCGATGGATCGCGATGCGGCGACCATCGGATCATTGCCCCCGCGACGGCCGTGGGAGGCATTGAGCAACTGACGAATCCGTACGGCCGGAACAGGCCGACTGAATAGATAGCCCTGGCCTTCGGTCACCGTCCCGTCGGCACTGATCAGTTCGAGTTGCTCGTTGGTCTCGATGCCCTCGACCACGACCGACATGCCGAGGTCGGCAGACAGCCGCGCCACGCCGCGCAGCAGAGTGAGCGGACGGTCGGTGTCGATGCCTTCCAGGAAGGAGCGGTCGATCTTCACCTTCTGCATCGGGAAATTGTGCAGATAGCTGAGGCTGGAATAGCCGGTACCGAAATCGTCGAGCGAGATGTGCACGCCGAGCGCATGCAATTGTGACAGGATGTCATGGGTGAGTTGGGTATTGCGCAGCAACGAGGATTCTGTGATCTCGATCTCGAGCCGATGCGCCGGCAGCCCCGAGACCTCCAGGGCGTAACGGATTTCGCTCAGCACGTCGCGCTGGTGGAACTGGTGCGGCGAAAAATTGACGGCGACGCTGACGCCGTCCGGCCACTTCATGCATTCCATGCAGGCGCGGCGGAGGATCCAGCGGCCGAGATCAACGATCAAGCCCATGTCCTCGGCGACAGGGATAATGTCGATCGGCGAGACCGTGCCACGCACAGGATGATTCCAGCGCAGCAGCGCCTCGCAAGTGGTGATCTTGCCGGACTTCAAATTGATCAGCGGCTGATAGAACAGCTCGAATTCCTCGTTGGCGAGCGCCTTGCGCAGGTCGAGCTCGAGGGTGCGGCGCGCCTCCACGGTCGCCGCCATCTCGTCGCGGAAGAAGCAGAAGGTGCCGCGGCCGTCGGCCTTGGCGCGGTATAGCGCCATGTCGGCGTTCTTGAGCAGCGTATCAGCCCGGACGTCGCCTCCCGGCGAGGTCAGCGCGATGCCGATGCTGGCGCCGATCTCGACCAAATGATTATCGATGCGGTAGCGCTCGCTCAGGCGCTCGACGATACGCCGGGCAAGACTCGCGGCGTCCTCGGGCGAAGAGATGTTCTGCTGGAACACGACGAATTCGTCGCCGCCGAAGCGCGCGACGAAATCCTCAGGGCGCAGCATCTCGCGCAAACGGTTGGCGACCGCGCACAGGAGCTGGTCGCCGCAGGGATGACCCAACGTGTCGTTGACCTGCTTGAACTGGTCGAGGTCGACGAAGAGCAGGGCCGATAGACGCTCCGAATGCCTCGCGACCGCGAGCAACCGCTCGATTTCGTCGCGAAAACTGACGCGGTTAGGCAGCGCTGTGAGATCGTCATAGCGCGCAAGGTGGCTGATCCTGGCCTCGGCATTGCGCCTCTCAGTGACATCCTCAAGCAGCACAACCGCGCCGCCGTCGGCCATTGGCTGCACGGTCCATGACAGCGAACGGTTCCTCTGCGTATCGGGATCAGAGGTAATGATCTCCTTTGCCTGCAAGGTTTCGATGTCGGCAATGATCGACTCGCCGCTGGGCGCTGAAATCGATCCCGATTCGACGCACGCCGCGACGATGTCGCGCGCGCTCGTCCTGCTCCGTGCGAGATTGTCAGGCAGGCTCATCATCGCGGCAAAGCGGTGGTTCATCACCGCGAGCTGGCCGTCGACGCGAAACATGCACAATCCATGCGGCATGTTGTTGAGGGCGGTGTCGAACTGGCCGGCGAGCGCCGCCTCGCGCTCACGCGCGACAACCGCCCGCAAGAATATCCTGTGCAGATTGGCCGAGAGCTTCATGACGGACAAAAGAAACGCGGCACACACGACGGACATGGCCACGTAATAGGCCGTGGCGTGCAGCGCCAGCGCGATCACCGCCGGGCCGAATATCAGGGTGGCTTGCAGACGAAAGATCGATTGCCGTCCGTAGGCTCTCCCCGCTCCTCCCGCCACGATTCCGGTGGTGACCGAGAGAGCGATCATGTGAGCGATGGCGTCGTCATTGCTCAACAGGGTCGTGGAACACCATAAGCCAATCACGATGGCCTGAATGAGCGCTCCTATTTGGTAGCGGTTCTGCCAGCGCGCAGCTTGTTCGACACTAAGGACCGACTTTCCAGTCTGGTACCGGTGCAAATCGAAGGCGCGTATAGCTCCCGCGATAATGAGAAGCGGGACAAATCCCCAGATCAGCGTCTGTCCCGTCTTCAGCGCCGTCAGGGATGCCGAGAATGCCGAGAAGACGATTCCGGTCAGCACCGTGCCGGGAGCCTCGAACAACGAATCAGTCAGCGCCGCCGAAAGATTCGGCGAGGATTTTTGATCGATCTCTCCGCTCTGGCTGTCGAACTGCATCTGATTTGTACGCGCATCCTGTCCGGCGCGTACTTTTACCCAGTTCAGGTGAAGTCTTTCTGAGGGAACATCGTTAAAGTCGAGTTGTTTTGAACCCTCAACAATCGAAATAAGCCAATAGAAACAAAGCACTGGGAAAAGTTTGCCGAGCACAACCTTAAAGATTTGTTGCCGCGGACAAACATCTCGCAAAGTTTTCGGAAAAAGGCGCGCGTTCAAGCGAACGCGCGCCGAGGTCCGGCCGCTACTGTCCGGACGTTGAGGATAGCAGCGGCGACCACGCCGGATCGGACGCGAAGCCCGGCGTCGGCACCTTGAGCTCATTGCGGCCCGATATATCGACGGAGAACAGCGACGGTCCGCCGGCGCCGCCGGGATCGCGGAAGAACATCAGCACGCGACCGTTCGGCGAGAAGGTCGGCCCCTCATTATGGTAGCCAGAGGTGAGGAGCCGCTCGCCGGTGCCGTCCGGCTTGATGACGCCGATCGAGAACTGCCCGCCGCCCTGCTTGGTGAACGCGATGTAGTCGCCGCGCGGCGACCACACCGGCGTCGAGTAGCTGGCGTTGGTGTCGTCCTTGGAGAAGGAGATGCGCTGCGCCGCGCCGCCGCCCGCGGCCATCACGTAGATCTGCGGCCTGCCGCCGCGATCGGACTCGAAGCAGATGCGGGTGCCATCGGGGGAGTAAGAAGGAGAAGTGTCGATCGCCGGCGTGTCGGTGAGGCGCGTGGTCGAGCGCGAGCGCAGGTCCATCACGAACAGGTTGGAATTGCCACCCTGCTGCAGGCTCATGATGACACGCTGGCCGTCCGGCGAGAACCGCGGCGCGAAGGTCATGCCGGGGAAGTTGCCGACGATTTCGCGCTGCCCGGTCTCGATGTTGTAGAGATAGACCTTCGGATCGCCTTGGCCGAACTCCATGTAGGTGATCTCTTGCGAGTTCGGCGAGAACCGCGGCGTCAGCACGAGATCGGCACCGCGGGTCAAATAGCGCACATTGGCGCCGTCCTGGTCCATGATCGCGAGCCGCTTGACGCGCCGCTCCTTCGGCCCGGTCTCGTCCACGAACACCACACGGCTGTCGAAATAGCCCTTCTCACCGGTCATCCGCTCATAGATCTGGTCGGAGATGATGTGGGCGATGCGGCGCCAATATTCCGGCGAGGTGAAATATTGCTGGCCGGCGAGCTGCTGGCCCGAGACCACGTCCCAGAGGCGGAATTCGGCCTTGAGCCGGCCGTCCGGCTGCCGCGTCATGCGGCCGGTGACCAGCGCCTGCGCGTTGATGGTTTTCCAGTTCTGGAATTGCGGCGCCACATCGATATTGCTGATGCGCTCGATGAAGGCGGCCTGGTCGATCGGGGCAAACAGGCCCGAGCGCTTCAGATTGTTGGTGATGACCTGGGTGACGCCGTTGCCGACGTCGCCGTCGGACGGCGAGCCCGGCAGGAAGTTGGTGATCGCGATCGGGACCGGCTGAAATTCGGTGGGATCGATGCGCAGCCGCGGCTGGGCCTGCTGGGCGAAGGCCCGCCCGCCCCCGAGCATCGCAAGCGTCGATCCGGTCAGGGTCATGAAGCGGCGGCGGTTCATCGATCGGACGTCATTCATCGCAAAATTCTTTTGTTCGGATGTCACAACATATCTTTCAGGCCGAATGTCATCGGAATGAGCTTCCAGCTGTCGTACTGCTGCTTTGGCATGAACGAATAGACCTGACACTGCACGATAGCGCGCTTGGCGCTCTCCGCCACGGCCTGCGCAATCGATCGCGAGGGTCCCCTCACCGCGACGACGATGGGCTCGGACGCGAGCGATCCATCGATCTTCATGGGAATATCGATGTCGGCCTCGTACTGATCCGCGTCCTGCCCGTTATAGGTGGGCGTGAAGCAGCGCTTGACCGCGCCCTGGAAAGCGCCCCGCCAGGTCGCAACGTTGGTAACGGCGGTCCCGGTGGTCGATCCGAGCGAAGCGGACGCATTCATTGTCGTCCCGGTGAGCTCGTGCCGGGTCGTTGCGCGCTTGTCGAGCTCGCGCTGGATCTGCGCCGGATCGAACGAGCGCTCCTTGGGCTTCGGCTGCTGCGGCTGCACCGCCGCGACCTTGGGCTCCGGCGGCTTGGGCGGCGGCTTCTTGGTCTCCAGCTTCTTCTGGAGCTCGGCGATCGGATCTTCCTTGGCCGGATCAGGCTTCTTTTCCTGCGGCTTCGGCTCTTCCTTCGGCTCTTCCTTGGGCTTGGCCTCGGCGACCGGCTTGGGCGGCTCGGGCTTCTTTTCGACCGGCTTCTCGACGGGTTTCGGAGGCGGCTCGGGCGTCGAGTTGGTCTTGATCAGCTCTTTCTTCTCGGTGATCTTGCCGACGGCGTCCTCTTCGGGCTTGGCCTCCGCGATCTTCTCGACCTTGGGCTTCGGCTTGTCCTTTTCGCCAGTCTTCTGCCCAGCTGTGATCTGCGCAAGCTGGTCGCTGGAGATGATGTCGATCGGAAGCGACTCTTCCGGCGCGACAAAAGCCCTGCTGCTAAAGGTAACCAGCCCCCATCCGATCACGAGGACGTGCAGGGCAATCGACGCAACCAGTGTCTTGTCGACGTTCACCTTCACCGGCCTAGGACCCCTGATCCGCTTCCGTGACGAGCGCCAGCTTCTTGAATCCGGCGCCGGACAGCAGGCCCATCACCTTGGCCACGGTCCCGTAATCTGCCTTCTTGTCGGCGCGCAGGTAGATGCGTTCCTCGAGCCCTCCGCGCGCATCCGTGATCGCTTTGAGCTTCGGCACCAATTCGTTGATCGCGATCTCGGCGTCGGCGATGAACACCTTGCCCTTTATGTCGACGGACATCTGGATCGGCTTCTGGTCGTTCTGCTCGAGGCTCTTGGCCTGGGTCTGCGGCAGGTCGAGCGGCACGCCGACCGTGAGCAGCGGCGCCGAGACCATGAAGATGATGAGCAGCACCAGCATCACGTCGACCATCGGCGTGACGTTGATCTCGGCCATGACCGGCTTGCGCCGGCTGCGGCGCCCACCGCCGCCGGACGAACTGGCTACGTTCATGCCCATGATCTGCTGCCCAACTGTGCCCTGACACTATACACGCCGTCCGTCAGCCCCGCTCGTCGATCTGACGCGACAGAATGGCTGAAAATTCATCCGCGAAGCCCTCGAGCCGCTGGGCCTGCCGATTCACCTCGGAGGTGAACTTATTGTAGAAAATAGTGGCAGGAATGGCGGCGATCAGGCCGACGGCGGTCGCAAACAGCGCCTCCGCGATGCCGGGGGCGACCACCGCCAGAGAGGTATTTTTCGACGCCGCGATCGACTGGAAGCTCGACATGATGCCCCAGACCGTGCCGAACAGGCCGACGAAGGGCCCGGCCGAGCCGACCGTCGCGAGCACCAGAAGCCGGCGCTCCAGCCGCTCGACCTCGCGCGCGATCGAGACGTTCATCACCTTGTCGATACGCATCTGAAGACCCGCGACCGAGCGCGCATGGCTCTCGAACGAGCGCTTCCACTCCCGCATCGCGGCCACGAAGCAGGCCGCCATTGAATGCGTCGGCTTGGCCGAGAGCGTGCGATAGAGTTCCTCGATCGACTCGCCGGACCAGAAGGCCTGCTCGAAGCGGTCCATCGAGCGGCGGGTGCGGGCAAACAGGAAGATCTTGTCGATGGCGATCGCCCAGACCCAGACCGAGCAGGACAGAAGTCCCAGCATGACGGCTTTCACGATCCAGTGAGCCTGCCAGAACAGCGCAATCAGCGACACGTCCGCGGAAGCGGCAACCGGAAGGGCTGACTGAGCCACGTCGGCCGGATTCATAAGCAGTATCCTCTCAAGGCGATCGTTATCCAACGTCCCCCGGCAGCATATGGCTGCCGGTTCCCCAACGGCCGCGCCGACCGGCGCAGCCGGCAAGCCCGTTTAAAGCCTGGTCTTTTCTGGGGTGCAGGGCTCGTCCAAAGCCAGCCGTCTGCATTCCCTGCCAAGATGTCAAAACTAAGGGCCCCGACCCAAGGCCCTTGACTTCGGGCTTTGGGCGCGATTGTCCGCAATTACCAGAGCCCGGCGTAGGTTAATGCGCGGTTACCGGGACCGAATTTGGCTGCGGGAAAGGTAGCCAGTGCAGACGATTGGGAGCTCTCGACCCAAGGACATGCGCCGCCTGGCGTTGTCGGGGCGCTCGGCCGGAGGAACCACCGCTCTCTCGGAAAATTGTCCCGAAAATCACTTTCCGCGAGGTTTTGCCATGACCATCAACCCCAAGACGACCGCCGCCATCGGCGATCACCCGCTCCACCCGATGATTATCCCGTTTCCCGTCGCATTTCTGGTCAGCGCGCCGATCGCCGATCTGGCCTTCATTGGCACCGGCGATGGCTTCTGGGCCAGGGCCGCGATGTGGCTGATCGGCGCCGGCATTGTCATGGCGCTCGTTGCCGCCGTGGCCGGCTTTACGGACTTCTTCAGCGAGCCCCGCATTCGCAGCCTGAATGCCGCCTGGTACCATATGGCCGGCAATCTGGTGGCGGTCGTGCTGGCCCTGATCAATTTCTATCTCCGCTTTGCCCAAGGCGCGGAGGCCGCGATCAAGCCGTGGGGCGTGGTGCTCTCTTTGGTCGTCGTCGGCATCCTTCTGTTCACGGGGTGGAAGGGCTGGGAAATGGTCCACCGGCACCACGTTGCCGTGCTGGACGCACCGGGCCAGACCAGTTCGGAGCCGGTCACGCCGCACCATGGCAGCGAGGGTCGGCGCGCGGCCTGAGCAGCGGCACTGCGACGCCGATCACGATTGCGCTGCGTCGGCGGCAACCGCGACGCCGCACCGCAACTCCCGTGAGACTACGAGCTTGCATGCCAGATATGTGCAACCATATAATTGGTCGGGTTTCGGCGAGAAGTGTGTCGGCCAACGACATCTCAGCCAACGACTTGGGCAAGCTGCATATGACCTCGATGGGCAACTCGACCCCGGACAATCTGTACGCCCTGTGAGCGGCGACCAGCTTCGCCGCACTGCTTGACCAGGGATGTACCCTCAACAACATCTCGTTCAAGTCCCCGCGGTGGTCCGCCACCCCAGGGATTTTCGCACACGGGACGCCTTGGCGCGTCCGAGCAAATTCCACGCCCGCCTCCCATCCAAGGTCACGCTGAAATATGTCGCCCAACGCCCCCGCCGACGACCATCACGACGACATCATGTATCCCTCCGCCCTGCCGTTCCTGCTGGTCCATCTCAGCTGTATTGCAGCCATCTGGACCGGCATCACGTGGCAGGCCCTTGCGATCTGCGTGTCACTGTACGTCGTGCGGATGTTTGCGATCGGAGCGGGCTACCATCGCTATTTCTCGCATCGGGCGTTTGCGACCAGCCGACTCTTTCAGTTCATCCTGGCCTGCCTCGCCCAGAGCACCGCGCAGAAAAGCGTTTTGTGGTGGGCGGCCAAGCATCGACACCATCATCTGCATTCCGATACCGAAATCGACGTGCATTCGCCGCGTCACCGCGGCTTCCTGTACAGCCATCTCGGCTGGATTTTCTACCGGCAGCACGACGCGACCGATCTGGTGAAAGTCGGCGATCTCGCGCGCTATCCAGAGCTGATGTGGCTGCATCGGCTGGAACTCCTGCCGGCCGTTGCGCTTGCTGGGCTCTGCTTCCTGATCGCTGGCTGGTCCGGCCTGGTCGTCGGCTTCCTCTGGAGCACGGTGCTGCTCTATCACGCCACCTTCTGCATCAACTCCCTTGCCCATGTGCATGGACGCAAGCGCTATGTGACCGGCGACGACTCCCGCAACAACTGGCTGCTGGCATTGTTCACCCTTGGTGAGGGCTGGCACAACAATCACCACGCCTACCAGAGCAGTGTGCGACAGGGCTTTCGCTGGTGGGAAATCGACGTGACCTATTACACCCTGAAGGTCTTGTCCTGGATCGGCATCGTCTGGAACATGAAGGCGCCGCCCGAACAGGTGCTGCGCAACGAGCAGCCGCTCGGCGCTCGCGTGATCAACCGCGCGGCCCGCGAACTGGCCGGACGGTTCGATGCACAGACTCTGGCGGATGCGATCTCGTCGGCACGGCGCCGCGCCGATCTGGCCCAATTGCAATGGCCAACGCTGCAGGAGATCCTCAATCGCGCCCATGAAGGCGTCGATGCGCTGACGCATCTGCATTTGCCGAAGATACCGACCCGCGACGAGTTCCTTGCCGAGGCCAAGGCGATGTTCGCGCGAACGCGTTCGCTCAACGAGATCGTGGATCACGCCTACGAACATTTCCTGACGTCGGTTCGCGCACAGCTTGCCACGGCGAGCTGACCAAGACGCTCTGAACGTCGCGGCCGCCAGCCGCATTCCCCTCAAAACCAAACCGCCCGCCAGCGGGGTGCGCAGGCGGGCGGCTCGGGGCCATCAGGACTTTGGGGGCGTGCGCCTGAAGGCTTTGCGAGATGTCGGCTTCCAGGCCGGCCTCCGGATCAACCTTGCGGCTGGTCGGTCGGCGGCGGCGGGGTCGGACGGGTTTTGTGCTGCGCCATGAACTGGTCGAACTCTTCCTTGTCCTTGGCGTGGCGCAGACGGTCGAGGAAGTTCTTGAACTCGACCTGCTCCTCCTCGAGCCGCTGCAGCGTCTCGGTGCGATACTCGTCGAAGGCGCGGTTGCCGCTCGAGGGCGGGCCGAAGCCAAAGCCGAAGCCGCGGCGCTCCATGCGGCCGCGCATGCGGTCCATCTTGTACTGCATCCGCTCCATCTTGTTCTGCCAGCGATCCGAGTAACTCCAGCACGACATTCTTCTGCTCCCGAGTGTGAAAAAGAGAAGGGCAAGTCCGATCGGCCACCAGATGATGAAGCCGAGGATGGTCACCGCGATCCAGCCGGGGTGCCAGGGCGTATCGAGCATGTGAGGGCGCTCGTAGTGTTGGTCCGAAGGGCCGCGCCATCGATTGACATCAGCGGTGTAGGCCATTTCCTTCTCCATGACGGCATCAGCGCCGTTGTGAATGTAAATAACATTCACATACCTAAATCATCGCGCGATTTTGTCAAGCCGACCGTCAAACACGGTCTCGGGAGCATTCGCGCAACTTTATTTCGGCCTGCCCCAGGGACCGCCGGGCGGCACTCCAGAACCGGAGGATGCCTCCGGTGGCACGGGCGGCGGCTCGGCGCTTTTCGCGGGCGGACGCCGGTCGGTCGGGAAGCCGAGCCCGCGCAGATAGATCAGCACCTCGGCTTCGAGCAGCTCATCCGGCGACATCGGCAGTTTTCGTCGCGCCGCATCGCCACGCGAGAACAGCGACGCCACGCCGTGCGACATCGACCAGATGTGCAATGCCATCATCATCGCCGGCGGTCGCGGCGTGCCGGGCGGTGCGAGGGCCGCAAGCCGTTCGGCCGCGGCGCGAATGATGTTGAAAGCGCGTTCGCTGGCAGCCTGGAGCGCCGGATTGGCATCGACCGGCAGGCCTGATTCGAACATCGCGTTGTAAAAAGCTGGCTCCTCGCGGGCAAAGGCAAGATAGGCCTTGCCGACCCGCTCGAACGCGGTGAGCGTATCGGGACGGCCGTCGTCCCAGGCCGCGGTCAGGCGCGATTCGAACTGCTCGAAGCCGCGCAGTGCGATCGAGGACAGCAGCTCGTCACGGTCGCGGAAATGCCGGTACGGTGCGGCGGCGCTGACGCCGGCCATGCGCGCGGCATCGGCAAAGGTGAAGCCGGCGGCACCCTTCTCGGCGATCAATCCAAGGGCAGCCTGCAACAGGGCTTCCTTCAGATTGCCGTGGTGATAGCCGCGCTCGGCGCGGCGCGTCTCCTTGCGCCAGCTCATGTGAACGGCTTTTACATGAGCTGGACGTGAAGGTCACTAGCGCAGGCGGGATTTGATTAACCTGCATGTCCCGCAGTTGCGCGGCCCCTAGCGGCCCGGGATCGGCAACACCGGCATGACCTCGATCGCCTCGCCCGGGAAGATCGTAAAGTGCGGGTGGTTCTTGAACAGCTCTGCGGCGGCTTCCTGCGAGGCGGCGCGGACCACCGTGAAGCCAGTCAGCGCATTGCTGACCTCGGTGACACCGCTAGCGTCGATCCTCCGCGTCTTGCCGAGCGGGCCGCCCAGCTCGACGATGACGGCCTTGTGCTTCTCGACCCAGCCGTGCCAGGCCGCCATGCCCTCCTGCTCCTTCGCCTTCCGTTCAGCCTCAGGCATCGCCTGCCAGGCCGCCATTTTCGTGCCGGTCATGCTGCCGAGATAGATGGCAAGAAATGTGTGTTCGGTGCTCATGGATGTCTCCTCAGGTTTGATGGGTCCGGCAAGAATTCGGGCTACGGCAGTGGCCGCCGTCTTGGCTATTTGATTTGGCTATTTGATCTTCAGGTCGGCAAACCCGGCGGCGGCCTCCTGCACCTCAGGGGGAAAGTCACTCATCTCCTGCACCTGCCGGATCTCGATGATTTCGTTGGGCGAGGCCGGGCACTTCTTCGCCCAGGCGATCGCCTCCGCCCGCGAAGCGACCTCGATCATCCAGTAACCGCCCAGGACTTCCTTGGCCTCGGCGAAGGGACCGTCGGTCACGATCGGCTCGCCGGTCGCGAACGAGACGCGCGCACCGGTGGACGGCGGATGCAAGCCGTCGAGCGTGACCAGCACGCCGGCATCCTTCAGCGCCTCATTGTAGCGCATCATCGCGGCGACGCGCTCGGGATCGAGTTGAACGTCCGGCGGCGCGATCTCGTAACCGAGCGGGATCATCAGCATCATGAATCGCATGGGAGCTTTCCTCGTTTGTCTCATCATTCCGGGATGCGCAGTAAGGCGCAGGCCCGTATCCATTCATCCCACGGCGGCCAGCAACTGCCGATGGGGCCGAGCTGGCTCGCACTCCCCTGTAAGACGAGCGCCCTCTTCCAAAACCGACACCGGACTAGAATTATTTTGGAGGCCATGGCCCGGAGGTTTTGCTCGGAAGCCTTTCCGAAGATCTCGGCTGGCCGATCGCGCCCGCTCCGCTCAATTGGCGGGGCTGGGCCTTTCTCATCAGAGCGAAAGCGAAGTAAAAGGAGCCGGCGCTCGCGCGCAACCAACCTCCCGGACCCAGGATAGATCAGCAAAATGCCGCAAGCCCCGCAAAAAGTCGCCCTAGTCACTGGAGCCGCACGCGGCATCGGGCTTGCGACCGCGAAAAAATTTCTGGCCGAGGGCTGGCGGGTGGCGCTGCTCGATATCGAGCGCGAATTGCTCGGCCGCGCGGTCGCCGAGATCGACCAGGGCGAGACGACGCTGGCGCTGACTTGCGACGTCTCGGAGGTGGCCGCGGTCGGCGCCGCGATCAAGGCGATCGAGCGGCAGTTCGGCCGGCTCGACGCGCTGGTCAACAATGCCGGAATTGCGGTGTTCGCGCCGCTGATGGACACGCAGGACGCCGACTGGCGCCGCGTGCTCGAAGTCAACCTTACCGGTCCGTTCCTCTGCACCAAGGCGGCCGTGCCGTTGATGCGCGAGGGCAGCGGCGGCGCCATCGTCAACATCACCTCGATCTCAGCGGTACGCGCCTCGACGCTGCGCTCGGCGTACGGAACCAGCAAGGCGGGGCTCGCGCATCTGACCAAGCAGCTCGCGGTTGAGCTCGCGTCCCTCAACATCCGCGTCAACGCGGTGGCGCCGGGGCCGGTCGACACTGCGATGGCGAAGCAGGTGCATTCGCCGGAGATCCGCGCCGATTATCACGATGCCATTCCACTCAACCGCTACGGCCTGGAAGAGGAACTTGCTGAAGCGATCTTCTTCCTGTGCTCGGAACGGTCCAGCTACATCACCGGCCAAATTTTGGCCGTCGATGGCGGCTTCGATGCGGCCGGCATCGGTCTGCCGACGCTGCGCGGGCAGCGCCGCAATGGGTAGACCCCGGGGATCGAGTTCGTGGAGCGTTCCATGCATATCACGACGATCGTCAAGGCCTGGGCGCTCGCAGCCGTAATGTTCGCCGCCACACCCGCTGCCGCCGAAATCCGCATCATCCAGAGTCCGGGCGGCCAAGTCGGGACGTTCCTTGATCTGTTCGAGAAGGTGCGCGAAAGCGGCGAGCGCGTGGTGATCGACGGGCCCTGCCTGTCCGCTTGCACGCTGGTGCTGAGCATCGTGCCGGGCGAGCGCATCTGTGTGACGAAACGCGCCGCGCTCGGCTTCCATGCGGCACGCTCGGTCGACCGGCGCGGGCGGTTCTATGCCGAGCCGGAAGCGTCCGAAGCGGTGCTGCAAGCCTATCCAGGTCCGGTGCGCGACTGGATCAGCCGCCACGGTGGTCTCACGTCGCGGTTGCTCGTATTGAAGGGGCGCGATCTCGCCGCGATCTTTTCGCGCTGCCGATGACGATTCGACGGCCCGCAGCAGCGTGACGCGGATCAACACGCCGGCTCGCGAGCGCGGTCGCAACCGTTGGCTGGCTCCACGTGCTCGCAGAGGGAGCCATGTTCGTCACAGATTGGCTGTTCCTCTAAAGGAAAGTCTGAACCAACGGCGCCAGCTTCATGCTTGCGCAGATCAGCATTCCCCAAAGAGCAAAATTGATTTGCAGCGCCGCCGCCATCGGTCGCTCCCCTTCCAAGTCACGCCCCACCCTAGTTTGTAGATTTTATGAATGACAATTAGCGATTCTGACGCGGAGTTCACAGCCCAATCTTGCGCCAATTGTTGTGCGATGCGGTCCGCACCTTTTCACGAAGCGGCCTCACTGCTCTCGCAATGTAGTGCGAAGCATGATTCGATATTCGGCCATGCCGGCTAAGTGTTTCCCTTGAGTTCCATTGACCGACGCGATGCAAAGTTTCCCACGTGGATTTTTGCGTGACGCGTACTGCACCGAAGGCCCGGCATGATGCGACACGGCTTTATCCTGCTCACTTTCTGCGCAGCGATCACGGGATGCACGGTGGCGCCGGCGCAGGAGCGCCGCCCCATCGCATGGGACGGCCTCGGCCAGGATCCGAACCGGCCCTCCGTCACGAAGCGTCGTGTGGTGAATCAAGCACCCGCCGCGAGCGATCCCAATCGGGAACGGGAAAGAGTGCTGGCTACCCTGCGCCCGTACTCCGATGCATGGTGGGCAGTCCATGACGAGATCGAAGCGGAGAATGACAGGCAGCTCGGCACCAAGCTCGTGATCTGCCCTCGCTGCGTTCCGGCGCCAAGCGAAGACGTGACGGGATCGGTCCGTTGAGGGAACTCGCGGCCGAGCGCACGCACTGACTACTCATGCGCCTCCCCTCTCCTGCAACAACGCAGAGAGAGGGGGCGCCAGTTGATGCATCGGGCGATCACGCCCGCGCTCACATCCCTTCCGCCGGGCAGTTCACCATCCAGGGAATGCCGAACTTGTCGACGCACATGCCAAAGCCTTTGGCCCAGAACGTCTTGCTGAAGGGCATGGTGACCGAGCCGCCGTCGGCGAGCGCGTTGAACTTGCGCTCGGCCTCCGCGACGTCGGCGACCGTCAGCGAGATCGAAAAGCCCTGCGGTTTCTGAGCATGCTCGGGCGGAGCGTCGGAGGCCATCAGCACGCTGCCGTCGGGCAGCGACATCCGCGCGTGCATGATCGTCTTCTCGCGGCCGGGCGCGGCGGGCATGTCCGGCGGCGCGTCCGAAGACCGCATCATCGAGTCGATCTTGCCGCCGAGAATCTTGGCGTAATAGTTGAACGCCGCTTCGCAGGTGTCCTGATAGAACAGATAGGGATTGAGCATCGTTTCTCTCCTTGTTCACTTTCTGGCAGTGACGCTCGCTACTTCTCGGCGAGCTTCTTCAGGCTGGCGAGGCCGGCCTCGAAGTCCTTGCCGATCATGCTGTCCATGTTGATGAAGACCTGCATGACCTTGGACATGAACGGTGCCGGACCATACATCACCCATGTGACCAGTGTTGCATCGCCTTGCGGCACAAAAGTGAACTCGGCGGTGTTGTGGCCTTCGAAGGGACGTTCGAAATCGAGCTTGATGCGAAGCTTCGACTGCGCGTTCGCCTCGAGGATCTCCATGTGGCCGGCGCCGACATTGTTGTTCCCATCCCAGGCATAGGTCGCGCCTTTGCCCTGCGCGGTTCCGCCGAAGGTCCGCTTCATGGCGGGATCCCGGCCCTCATAGGGCGACCAACCGGTCCAGCGGTGGAAATCAGCGACATGCGGATAGATGGCATCAGCTGGCGCCTTCACGGCGAGGCTGCGTTCGACACGGAAAGTGTCGGACTTGGTCAGCGCGAGCACGAGGACGGCGGCTATACCGACCGCGAACACGACGGCAATGATGGCGACTGCTTTTAGCATCAATGGCTCCCGGGATACAGGCTTAGGACGAAGGGAGGAGGCTGGAGCCGACAATTCGAAATAGAATTTCTTGGCACGCTACAAGCTTCACGTCATGGCCGGGCTTGTCCTGGCCATCCACGCCCTGAACCGCAAAGGAAGTACGTGGATGCCCGGGACAAGCCCGGGCATGACGGCGGAGATGGTGTTGAGCCTTACTTCGCCTTTGCGCCCCGCCTGGCGCCGCCGTTAACGTCCTTTGGCTGGCTATCCCTGATCAATCGATCAATGTGCATGCGGATGTGGGCGGCCTCGGCCGATGTGTTGGCGAGCGCGATGGCACGGTCGAAGGCGACGCGGGCTTCGTCGTTGCGGCCGAGCTGCATCAGGAAGGCGCCGCGCACGCCGTAGAAATGGAAGTAGTTGGCAAGTTTCGGCGCTAGCGGCTCGATCACGTCCAGCGCGGCCTGCGGCCCCCGCACCTTGGAGACAGCCACCGCGCGGTTGAGCGTCACCACCGGCGAGGGCTGCACCAACTCCAGCGCGCCATAGAGCAGATCGATCTGCGCCCAGTCGGTTTCTGCCGGCGTTGCCGCGCGCGCATGCAGCGCGGCGATTGCAGCCTGGATCTGGTAGGGCCCGCTGCGGCGGTGGCGCATCGCCTTGTCGATCAGCGCCAACCCTTCCGCGATCATGGTGCCGTTCCACAGCGAACGGTCCTGATCATCAAGAAGAATGAGCGAGCCGTCGTCGGCAAAGCGCGCGTTGCTGCGCGCGTGCTGCAACAGCAGCAGCGCCGTCAACCCCATGATCTCCGGCTCGCTCTGGAACAGCCGCAGTAACAGCCGCGCCAGCCGGATCGCCTCCTCGCACAGCGGCTTGCGGATCTCCGCGGTATCGCCGCTTGCCGAATAACCCTCATTGAAGATCAGGTAGATCATCGCCGCAACGCCGGCGAGCCGCTCGGAGCGCTCGACTGGGCCGGGCGCCTCGAACGGCACGCCGGCCTCCGCGACCTTGGCCTTGGCGCGGGTGATGCGCTGCTCCATCGCCGCCTCCGACACCAGGAAGGCGCGCGCGATCTGCTTCACCGTCAAGCCCGACACGATGCGCAGGGCGAGTGCAATCTGCTGCGTCGCCGGCAGTTGCGGATGGCAGCAGATGAACATCAGCCGCAGGATGTCGTCGCGATAATGCGAGCCGTCGAGGCGTTCGGCGAGCGCGCCTTCGGCATCGTCGAGATCGGAGATCGCCTGGTCGTCTTCGGGCAACGGCGCCTGCTTGCGGGCGCGGCGGACCTCGTCGATCGCGACGTTGCGGCCGACCATGATCAGCCAGGCCGCGGGATCGCGCGGCGGACCGTTCTGCGGCCACGTCTTCAGCGCGCGCAGGCAGGCATTCTGGAACGCCTCCTCGGCGGTATCGAGATCGCGGAAGTAACGGAGCAGCGCGCCGACCGCCTGGGGTCGCGCCGACGTCAGCGCGGTCTCGATCCAGGCAGTATCGGCCTCGCTCACGTCAGATTTCCTCCGGGCCTGAACACGCCAACGGGGCGCACTTCGTAGGCGCCGCCGGGATTAGCGGCACCAAGGTCGCGCGCGACGTCGAGCGCGTCGTCGAGATTCTTGCAGTCGACGATGTAGAAGCCGAGCAATTGCTCCTTGGTCTCGGCATAGGGACCGTCGAGCACCAGCGGCGGGTCCTCCTTGCGCAGCGTCGCCGCCGCGGTGGTCGGCAACAACCGCGCCACCGGCCCGAGCCGGCCCTCCTTGGTGAGCTTGTCCTGCACCACGGCGAGCTTCTTCATCACGGCCTGGTCCTGGTCCTTGCTCCAGGAGCCGACGAAGTCCTCATCGTGATAGCAAAGGATGGCGTAGAGCATGGGTCGTACTTTCCTTGAACTCTTGTTCTGAAGACGAACAAATATGCCTCGCCCCGACAGTATTGCGGAAATAATTTGCAGGAAAGATCCGCCCGTTCATGCCAAGGAGGGCCTTTCAAAGCGGAACCGACGAGGCACATGAATGACCAAAGGCACACTGGCCGTCCTGATCAACAGCACGCAGCAGAACTGGCTGCCGGAGCGCTGGAAGGCCCGGTTCGACGCGGTCTGTGGCGGCCGCCCCGTGGTGCTGCTGCCCGATGCAGGGCTCGATCCCGCCGAAGTACACTATGCCGCGGTATGGAAGCCGATGCCGGGCGACCTCGGCGCCTTCCCCAATCTGCGTGCGATCTTCAATCTCGGCGCGGGCGTCGATGCTCTGATGGCGGACAAGAGCCTACCCGATGTGCCGCTGGTCCGAGTCGCCGTGCCCGACCTCACGGGCCGCATGACCGAATATGTCGTGCTGCATGTGCTGATGCACCATCGCCAGGAGCTTTACCTGCGGCAGTCGCAGCGCGAGAAGCGCTGGGAGCCGAAATATCAGGGGCCGGCGAGCGCCGTCACGGTCGGAATCATGGGGCTCGGCACGCTCGGCGCCGACGCGGCCGACGTGCTGCGGCGGCTTGGCTTCTGTGTCGCGGGCTGGAGCCGCAGTCCGCGTGCCATTGAGGGAGTCGCGTGCTTCCACGGCGCCGCGCAGATCGATGCGTTCCTGCGCGCGACCGACATTCTGGTCTGCCTGCTGCCGCTGACGCCGGACACACGGGGCATTCTCAACCGCGATGTGTTCGCAAAGCTCAACCGCAAAAGCCCGCTCGGCGCGCCCGTCGTGATCAATGCCGGCCGCGGCGGCTTGCAGAACGAGGACGACATTCTCGCCTGCCTCGACGACGGCACGCTGGGAGCCGCCTCGCTCGACGTCTTCGTCCAGGAGCCGCTGCCAAAGGACAGCCGGCTCTGGACCCATCCCAAGGTGGTGCTGACGCCGCACAACGCCGCCGACACCGACGCCGAAGCAATCTCGGCCTACGTCGCCGAGCAGATCGCGCGGTTCGAGGCCGACGGCGCGCTGGAGAATGTGGTGGACCGGGCAAGGGGGTATTAGGCGCCCTGGATTTTGGAGAGCGCAGGCGCCTCACAGTCAGTGTCGTCCCGGCGAAGGCCGGGATCCATACCGCGGAATCTAACGGGTGTGGGCGGTTGGAGTACCGAACGACGGTCTTCGCCAAATTGCATCCTGTGGTTATGGGTCCTGGCGTTCGCCAGGACGACATCTTCATTTTGGGCGCGAGGCCTCCATCCCAAATGGCGCGCACAACCACCGCTCCCCCACCCCCATTCACCCTCTCTTAGCGAGAAGTTGATAGACGTTCTTTAACCAACGCTCAAAGAACGAGTCGGACATGCGGGCGACACTCGGCCTCAGGATGCGGATTACGGTTGCGCTGGCAGTGACGGCGGCGGCGACCGCGCTGTTCGCCGTGCTCGGGGCGATGTGGATCATCGCAGGTATCATCGATCGCGCCGACCAGCGCGAGCTGCGCAGCCATTACGACGCCCTGCAATCGCGCATCGCCGAGGAATCGCACCGCGCCGCCGCGATGAGCGCCGTGGCAGCGGCGATGCCGGCGACGCAGGAGGCGATGGCAAAGCAGGACCGCGAGGCCCTGGTGCGGCTGTTCGGGCCCGTGTTCGCGGCCATCAAGTCGGACTATGGCGTCGATCAGTTCCAGTTCCACGTGCCGCCGGCGACGTCGTATCTGCGCGTGCACCAGCCCGCCAAATTCGGCGACGACCTTTCGGGCTTCCGCAAGACCGTCCTTATCGCCAACGAGGAGCGCAAGGTCGTGGTTGGCCTCGAAGGCGGGGTCGCCGGACTCGGGATTCGCGGCGTGGTGCCGATCGCGCAAAGCGGCAAGCATCTCGGCAGCGTCGAGTTTGGCCTGACCTTCGGCCAGCCGTTCCTCGATGACTTCAAGACCAACCGCCACGTCGACGTCGCTTTCCATCTTGCCGACGGCAGCGGCTTCAAGCTGTTCGGCGGCACGCTGAAGGGCAGGAGCTTCTTCGATGCGGCCGAGTACGGCCGCGCCGCCGAGGGTGGCTTCACCGTGCGGCGGGCCAAGCTCGAGGGCACGCCGGTCGCCGCGCTACTCGGACCGATCAAGGACTTTTCCGGCAAGCCGCTCGGCGCGGTCGAGCTGGTGATGGACAATGGCGATTACGAGGCCTCCGCCGACCGCGCCTGGCTGCTGGCGATCGGCATCGCGGCGCTCGGACTCTTGCTGGCGGCGATCGTCGGCTATCTCATTGCCCGGAGCATTTCGCGCCCGATCCTGTCCATCACTTCCGTGATGCGCGAGCTCGCGGACGGCCGGCTCGACGTCGCCATCCCCGCCAGCAAGGCGAATGACGAGGTCGGCGCGATGGTGAAGGCGGTTGCGGTATTCCGCGACAACGCGGTCAACTTCAACAAGCTCCAGGCCGACCAGGCCGACGCCAAGGCGCAGTCCGAAGCGGAGAAGCGGCGCGCCTTCGCCGAGCTCGCCGACAATTTCGAGGCCAGCATCCGCGACGTCGTCACCACGGTGTCCGCGGCCGCGGTCGAGATGGAGCATACGGCGCGCTCGATGTCTGATATCGTCGAGCAGTCGCGGCAGCAGACGCGCACGGTGTCATCGGCCTCTGCGCTCGCCTCGGAGAACGTGCAGACGGTCGCGGCCGCCGCCGAAGAACTGTCGTCGTCGATGACCGAGATCAGCCGGCGGCTGGCGCACGCGACCGAGGTGGTGGGCAAGGCCGCGAGTGACGGACGGCAGTCCAATGCACGCGTGCAGAGCCTGGCCGAGGCGGCCCAGAAGATCGGCGACGTCATCTCGTTCATCAGCGGCATCGCGGGGCAGACCAATTTGCTGGCGCTCAACGCCACCATCGAGGCGGCGCGCGCGGGCGAGGCCGGCCGCGGCTTCGCCGTCGTCGCCTCCGAAGTGAAGGCGCTGGCAACCCAGACCGCGAAGGCAACCGAGGAGATCGGTGCGCAGGTCACGGCCGTGCAAGGCGAGACCAGCGGCGCCGTGGAAGGCATCCAGTCGATTTGCGCGACGATTCAGCAAGTCGACGAAATATCGGCGGCAATCGCTGCCGCCGTCGGGCAGCAGGGCACGGCAACCCAGGAGATCGCGCAAAACGTCCAGCAGGCCGCGGCCCGCACCGGCGAAGTCTCGCAGAATATCGCCGGCGTCACCGACGGCATCGCCGCCACGGGCACGGCGGCGGAGGAAGTGCTGGGTTCGGCGGTCGAGCTGTCGAAACAGTCGCAACGGCTGCGCGATGAGGTGGACCGCTTCCTCGCGCATATCCGCGCGGCGTAGCGGATGCGGGATATCTCACTACAAACTCGTTGTCGTCCCGGCGAACGCCGGGATCCATGCCGCGTGATCCATCGATGGTGCGCGGTGTGAGTAGCGGTTGAACGCTCAACTTAGAGTCTTCGCCAAACTACTCCCTGTGATTATGGGTCCCGGCCTTCGC
>NZ_VSTH01000104.1 GCF_008123965.1 Bradyrhizobium hipponense
ATCTGGGCGCGTCGCTCGCGACGGGCTCCGTAACCTCTCCCGCTCGCGGGAGAGGTCGCGCCGAAGGCGCGGGTGAGGGCTCTCGCCTCTTGGGGAATCCCGATGCGGAGACACCCTCACCCCAACCCTCTCCCGCAAGCGGGCGAGGGAGCGCACCTTCGCCTTGGCGACAATCGAGCCTCATCTCAGCATGCTTCAGGCCTCAAGCTCCGCAGCGTCTGCCTTCAGCATCTTTTCCAGCGTTTCCAGCCGGTCCGCCTCCCGCGGCGGCTTGTCCCAGCGCAACCGGCTGATGCGGGGAAAGCGCATGGCGACGCCGGATTTGTGCCGCGGCGAGCGCTGCAGACCCTCGAACGCAACTTCCAGCACCAGCCCCTTGTCGGGCTCATGCACGACATGCCGGACGGGACCGAATTTTTCCGTGGTGTTACGGCGGACGAAGCGGTCGATCTGGAGCAGCTCCTCGTCGGTGAAACCGAAATAGGCCTTTCCGACCGGCACCAGCTCGTCGCTGGCCTCGCCCTCGGTCCAGACGCCGAACGTGTAGTCGGAATAATAGGACGAGCGCTTGCCGTGGCCGCGCTGCGCGTACATCAGCACGGCATCGATGATGTGGGGATCGCGCTTCCACTTCCACCACTGCCCCTTCGGACGCCCCGGCAGATAAGGCGCATCTCGCCGTTTCAGCATCACCCCTTCGACGGCGTCTGCATCCTCACCCGCGCCGGCGCTGGCCGGATTGGCGCGCGTCGCCGTGAGCGCATCCCAATTCGCGAAGGGGACGGTCGGCGACAGATCGATGCGGGGATCGTCGAGCTTCTCGATGAACGCCTCCAGCCGTTCGCGCCGCTCGGCAAAGGGTAATTCGCGCAGATCGTTCTCGTCATCGCCGAGCAGGTCATAGGCGCGCAGATGGATCGGAAACTCCTTGATCAGCTTTGGCGAGACGACCTTGCGGTTGAGGCGCTGCTGCAGAACGTTGAAGCTCTGCACGCGGCCCTCGCGCAGGATGAGGAGCTCGCCGTCGATCGCGCCGGGCAGGCGCAGCGATGGCACAAGATCCGGAAAGCTGCCCGTGATGTCCTCGCCGGTGCGCGAATAGAGCCGCGCGGTGATGTGGCCGCGATCGTCGCGGCCGGCGACCGCCTGCACGCGGATGCCGTCCCATTTCCATTCGGCGATGTAGTCGGCGGGATCGAGGTTTTGGAAATCCGTGTCCTCGATCGCATGCGCCAGCATCACCGGACGGAACGGTGCGGGATCGCGGTTGACCGGCTTGTCGCCGCGGCCTTCCAGCCAGGCGAACAGGTCGAGATAAGGCGGAGAGAGGCCGGGCCAGATCAGCTCGATGTCATGCGGATCCCTGTCGCCGAGCGCCGCGGCCGCAGTTTTCGCAAGCCGCGCAGAGATGCCGATGCGCAAGGCACCGGTCACGAGCTTCAGCAGGGCCCAGCGCCCGGTCTCGTCGAGCTCGTCGAGCCAGCGCTCGAGCTGTCTTGGCAGCTCGGTCTTGCCGAGCGTGCGCAGTGTTGTGACGACTTCGGTCAGCGTTGGAGGTGGTGGATTGTTGTGGTTAGGGGCGTGGGAGGACTCATCTGCGTCTCGCCCGGAGCACCCCCCTCCCTGACCCTCCCGCACAAGGGGGGAGGGAACGGCGAGAGCTGCGCGTCCATCACCTTGGGAATTGCTATCAGCTGTTGTGCTCGGTGGTTGCCGCGTGCGCAACTGCGCTCCCTCCCCCCTTGTGGGGGAGGGCAGGGGAGGGGGGTAGCCCGGAAAAGACTGCTCGCCACCTCCCGCGCGCTTCGGCCACATCAACGCCACCGTCTCCGAGAGGTCGCCGACATAATCCCAGGACAGCCCGAACAGCATCGGATCGGTGCGCGCCGCGATCAGCTCGCGGATCAGCGCGGGCTTGGCGTGCTTGAAGCTCAGCGCGCCGGTCAGGGCCGCCAGCGCATAGCCGCGGTCGGGATCGCCGACCTCGCGGAAATAGCTGGTGATCAGTCGCAGCTTGTTGTTGCGGCCGGGCTCGTAGGCGAGACGGTCCAGGAGTTCGGCGAAGCGGTTCATGCCTCGGCCTCGCCTTGAAGCGGCGTCTCGCTCTCCTCCTCGTCGCCATAGCCGACGAGATCGAGCGGCCGTGCCTGCAAGCCTCGGCTCCTGCACCAATGCACCAGCGCATCCTCCTGGCCATGGGTGACCCAGACCTCGCCGGCGCCGGTCGCGGCGATGGTCGCGGTGAGGCCGTCCCAATCGGCGTGATCGGAAATCACCAGCGGCAGCTCGACCCCCCGTTGTCGCGCGCGGGCACGCACCCGCATCCAGCCCGAGGCGAACGCAGTCACCGGATCGGGAAATCGCCGGGTCCAGAGATCCGAGGTCGCCGACGGCGGCGCTAGCGTGATGGTGCCGGCGAGCGCCGCCTTCTTCACGCCCTTGACCGGCCGCAGCTCGCCGAGCGCAATCCCGCGGCTCTGGTAGTAATGCGTGATCTTCTCCATCGCGCCATGCAGATAGATCGGCGCGTCGTAGCCAGCCTGCCGCAGCAGCGCGATCACGCGCTGCGCCTTGCCGAGCGAATAGGCGCCGACGAGATGCGCCCGCTCTGGAAACAGCGCCACGGAGGCCAGCAACTTCTTGACCTCGTCGGCCGCATCGCCATGCCGAAACACCGGCAGCCCGAATGTCGCCTCGGTGATGAAGACGTCGCAGGGCACCAACTCGAACGGCGCGCAGGTCGGGTCTGGCGCGTCCTTGTAGTCGCCAGAGGCGACGATGCAGGTGTTGTTGCAGCTCACTGCGATCTGTGCCGAGCCGAGCACATGGCCGGCGGGGTGGAATTTGACGCTGACGTCGCCGAGCCTGACCTCCTCGCCATACCGGATCGCTTGCGTCGAGCCGGCGAAGTTGTCGCCATAGCGCAGCCGCATCATGTCCAGCGTTTCCTGGGTCGCCAGCACCGCGCCATGGCCGGCGCGGGCGTGGTCGGAGTGGCCGTGGGTGATCACGGCCCGCTCGACCGGGCGTACGGGGTCGATATGGAAGCCGCCGGGCTTGCAGCACAGGCCAGCGGCGACCGGCATCAGGATGTCTTGCGGACGCATGCGAACGATATAGGCAGCCGACGCCCCGAATTCATCCGTCATGCGCGGGCTTGACCGGCGCATCCATCCTCTTAAACAGTGCTTTTTTTGATGGATTGCCGGGCGCCCGGCGATGACGAGCCGAGTTCCATGCCCCTGCGCCTGTTTCAGTCCTCCGGCGATCTGATGGCCGACCGCCGCTTCGAGTTCGCGCGCGACCTCCAGCTCAAGGGCGATCTGTCTGCCGCCGCCGACCTCATCGAGCAGGCGATCGAGCTCGCGCCGAATTTCACTTCGGCCTGGTTCACGCTCGGCGAAATCCGCGGCCAGCTCGGCGAGCGCGACAAGGCCATCGCGGCGTTTCGAAAATCGCGGGAGTGCGACCCGAGCGATCAGCATGGCGCGCACCTGCATCTGATCCGCCTCGGCGACGAGCAATTGTCCGAAATGCCAAAAGCCTATGTGCAGGCCTTGTTCGATCAATATGCGCCGCGCTTCGAGCACGTGCTGATCAACGATCTCGGCTATCGCGCCCCGTCCCTGATCTTCAAGGCGGTGCTGGCCGCGCGCGTCGCCGCGAAGAAGCCGGCGCTCTTCAAGCGCGCCATCGATCTCGGTTGCGGCACCGGGCTGGCGGCAGCTGCGTTCGCCAAGCAGGTCGATCATTTCACCGGGATCGATCTGTCGCCCGGCATGATCAAGCAAGCGCGCGCGACAAATCTCTACGCCGAGCTCGAAGTCGCCGACATGATCGAGGGCCTGCGCGGCAAGAGCGATGTCGGCGCGAACCTCGTCGTGGCGGCGGATGCGTTCGTCTATCTCTCCGATCTTGTGCCGGTGCTGGGCGAAGCCAGGCGCGTGCTTGCATCCGGCGGCGTGCTCGCCTTCACGCTGGAGACGCATGACGGCAGCGGCGTCGTTCTTGGCGCAGGCCTGCGTTATGCCCACGCAGCGGAATATGTACGCGGTGCGATCGTCCGGGCCGGGCTCAAGCTCCTGACTCTGGAGTCCGGCTCGCCGCGGATCGAGAACAACGAGTCGGTGCCCGGCATCGTCGTCGTCGCCGGGAAAACTTGAGTCTAGGCGCTACGGCCGTACCGATTTGAGCGTCATTGCGCCGCAAGGCAGCGACTTCTCGCTTGCGAGGCGTGCTGCGATGCCAGCACAATGCGCCCACCAGGGAGAAAACGATAATGACGAAGAATCCATCGCGGCGCGATTTCAGCGCCGCCGCGCTCGCCACCATAGCCGCATCCACTTTGCCCGCGCCTCATGTCTGGGCCGCGGACAAGAAATACGATGCAGGCGCCAGCGACACCGAGATCAAGATCGGCCAGACCGTGCCGCATTCCGGCCCCGGCTCGCTCTATGGCGTGCTCGGCCGCGTCGGCGAAGCCTATTTCCAGATGCTGAACGAGAAGGGCGGCATCAACGGGCGCAAGGTCAAGTTCCTGACCATGGACGACGCCTACAGCGCGCCGAAATGCGTCGAGGCGACGCGGCGTCTGGTCGAGCAGGAGGAAGTGCTTGCACTCTATGGCTCGCTCGGCACCGCGCCGCAGACCGCCGTGCACAAATACCTGAACTCCAAGGGCGTGCCTCAGCTGCTGCTCAATACCGGCGCGTCGAAGTGGAACAACCCGAAAGAGTTCAAATGGACCATGGCGGGCCTGCCGCTGTATCCGACCGAGGCGCGCATCCTCGCCCGCCACGTCGTGAGCGTGAAGCCGAACGCCAAGATCGGCATTCTCTACCAGAACGACGATTTCGGCCGCGACTTCCTTGGTCCGTTCAAGAAGGTGCTGGCCGATGCCGGCGGCACCGCGCAGGTGATCATGGAGCAAACCTACGATCTAACCGATCCGACCGTCGATTCCCAGCTCATCAATCTCTCCAAGTCGGGCGCCGACGTGTTCTACAACATCTCCACCGGCAAGGCGTCGTCGCAGTCGATCCGGAAGGTGGCGGAGCTCGGCTGGAAGCCGCTGCAATTGCTCTCGGCCGGCTCGACCGGTAAGTCCATCCTCAGTGCGGCCGGCCTCGAGAATGCATCCGGCATCGTCGCGATCCGCTATTCCAAGGATTCCGGCCCCGGCCCGTGGGAGAACGACAAGGACGTGATCGCGTTCGACACGCTGCGCAAGAACTATCTGCCGAACATCGATCCCGACAACACCATCGCCTATGCCGGTTACGGCCAGGCCGTGAGCATGGGCGAGATCCTGCGCCGCTGCGGCGGCGAGCTCACGCGCGAAAACGTGCTCAAGCAGGCGGCAAACCTCAACGGCTTCCATTCGCCGTTCTTCCTCGACGGCGTCAACTACAGCTACACGCCCGACGATTACACGCCGATGAAGACGCTGTTCATCTCGACCTTCAATGGCAAGGACTGGCAAGTCTCCGACAAGCCCGTGACGGAGTAGCTTTCTTCCCTTCTCCGCTTGTGGGAGAAGGTGGCACAGGCGGCCTTTGGCCGCCGTTCTTAAGAACGCCGAAGCGAAGCTTCGGCTATGGCGCCGGATGAGGGGTTGCATCCGCGAATTCAATCGTGAGACGTTCGTTCGCGGAGAAATACCCCTCACCCGTCTCGCCGCTTCGCGGCGATCCACCCTCTCCCCACAAGGGGCTAAGCTGTGCACACATCTTATGACTGACCAGCGGCATCGATGAGAATCACGAGCTTTTCAATGCCCGCTGACCGACTGACATCAAGGCCGTTTCAAAACCGGGGGTCATCTAAGTCCCTGTTCTTGAGTCAGTTTTCGAGACGTGTGCACGCCTTAGCCCCACAAGGGGAGAGGGGACGGCGTCTCGCTCATCGCGGCTCCACACCCCCTCGACGAACCCACCGCCACGGCTTACCTGTGATGCCGTGCCGCCCCGCATCCTCACCGCATCGGCCGAGCCGGTCGCATTGCTGCCCGATCGCTTCCAGCAATGGTTTGCGGCGCGTGGCTGGGCGCCGCGGGCGCACCAATTGGCGCTGCTGGAAAAGGCGCGCGAAGACCGCTCCGCGCTGCTGATCGCGCCGACCGGCGCCGGCAAGACGCTCGCGGGATTTCTGCCGACGCTGGTGGAGCTGAGCGGTGAGACCAAGCTCTCGCAACAATCTCCCTCGTCACCTCCCCCCTTGCGGGGGAG
>NZ_VSTH01000105.1 GCF_008123965.1 Bradyrhizobium hipponense
AAGTTTGCAAGGAATCCCCTCCCGCACACCCGATTTCCGGCAAACTCGATTGCCTCAGTGGGCAGTTTCCGGATTCTAAATCAACGACTTGGGAATTCTTCACGGACGACTTCTTCACGAAGCCAAGAAGTCCAAATGCGGTGCCGTCACTCCAGAATGCCGGTCCGGCGCTCATTTCCGCTCAATACGCTTATTGCCGGCCCGCTCAGGAATCTCGCTGCAAAACTGTACTTGATCGCTAGCGAGCGAGCCTGCGCCCTCTGCCCCCGCCTGCACACCCTCTGCCGCGGCCTGCACACGGTCAAGGCTAAACGTTCTACCTCGGGGGCGCTTCTACTTGGCCGAACTCGGGAATCTTCGCCAAACCGACTGATGGCGGCTCAAACGTACCGATTGCCCGAATGTCAGGAAGGCGCCCGTCAGAAGGTGCGGGGAAGGCAACATGCGGCTTCAACCATTGTCCCGATTTAGATTCAGCTTGTGTTTGTTTTGGTATACGCCGATCCGCTTCTTTGCTCGATCGATGACGTCGCCGAAGTGGAGCAGCTCAAAATAGGTCTCGCCCAGGGTTGACGACTACGAGGGCCCAAAAAAGGGAGCTCGATTGAACGATCCCTGGCCGACTGAAAACGGTGTCCACGACCCGCTCAAACGCAGCGGATGACCATGTCGCGATAAGATAACTGTAAAATTGCCTCAGCCCGCCTCCCGATTTCGCTGCAAGCAAATAAGCGTACTCTGAAAGGTCGCTGACATGTTCGTCATCGACACTCCGGAGGCCTTGAATTCGACCATAATGGCTGAGCCTTCTTTGCTGAACAGAGCAATGTCTGGCCGCTTGTCGCCATCGCCCGCTTGGCAAGCAGATTTTGGAACTCCTGGTCGATGGTCACTTTGGAAGTATTTTTGCTGTCATCCCATGACCGCACCCAGATCACCGCGCAGCTTACTCAGGCCGTCTATGTTAGTCGGTCCGGAAAATATCTGCTGATTCGCCAGGGTGCGAAGCTGATCGGCAAAGACGACAGCTCTGTCGCGTTCGGCCAGAGCCGCATCCTCTTGGGGACCCGCGTCATCATGCCCGGCGGCCACTCGATTGTGCTGGAACGCCAACCCGGCGCCTGCGGCAGCAGCCGCTGAGCTGGCGAGAGACCGTCCGAGGCGCTTCCTCAGACGGGGCGGTTTTCGCTTCTGTTCTTCACCGGCTGCATTTTAGCCAGGCCGTCCTCGTATGAGATGTCCGTGTATGATCCATCGATGTCCTTGGCCGCGTCGAGCAAGTAGTCGAGTCTACCGGCGGTACCCAGCTTCTTGATGTCATTCTTCTCGACGCCGGCGAAGTCCATCATCTCTTTCCACACCGTTGATTCGTCGCAAGGCAGAATGCGGAAGGTGATGTCGCCTATCTTGGTGCGGTACTTCGCGAGCAGATCAATGTTGTTGCAGAAGATGAAATAGCTGCCTTCGGGACTCAGCCTGCCGTCCAGCACCTTTGCGGCCTCAGGTAGATACGCAAACGAATGCAGATATCCGGCAAGAACTGCAATGGTCGGTTCGCCCTCCTGCGCGATTGCGAGAACTTGTTCGATAGAATAGTCGGGCGGTCGTTTTTCGTCGGCGAGCTGGGCTTGAAATTTCAGCGCGATGTCGCCTCGAAATCCAAATCGTCCCGACTTTGTTGTTTCGCTCTTAAGCACCGCATTCAGCAAGCGCCCCTGCCTGTCCAACGGGCCAAGAGCGGTGTTGTCGATCGACGTCATGGAGCCTCCTCATCAGAGTGTGGTGTGCATGCGTCGCCCAATGCGACGTGTCCGCTACCCTTATGCAAGTTGTTTGCCGTCCCGCTATATCTGCGGCGACGTAGAGCGTAAGCGGCGGCTTGGCCCAATGTGCATGGATAGGTGCCGACACAATACGATTTCTTGGCCGAATGACGTCCGGACGTGGCAAATCCGCCTGTCGGAAAGCCGACGTCGCAAATCGAACGTTGGGCTCCTGCAAAACGAACTGATTTCAGCTGCATCTCAACTGGCATGGGATTTGCGAATCGTGCCTTGCGACAAGACTTGAGAGCGAGCCAGAGATGATCAACCTAACGGATAGCGCTATAAGCGTACTGAAGGCTGCAATCGCCTCGACGACGCAGGCCGCAAGCGGTTTGCGGATTATGGTCGAAGGCGGCGGCTGTCAAGGGTTCACATACAAGATGGATCTTGCTCATGAGCCGAGCTCCGAGGAGACCGTGTTCGAACAAGGCGGGGTTAAAGTCTTCGTCGATAACGCGAGCCGAGCGCATCTGAGCGGCACCACGATCGATTTCGTGGTGTCGCTCGAAGGATCAGGATTTCGCTTCGACAACCCAAATGCCAACTCGAGCTGCTCCTGCGGCAAATCGTGCAGGTGAGCCGCGTTCGGACCATTTCGCAATGGAAGAACATCGAACATGGGCCTGAAGGATGAGCCAACGAACCAGTCTTTGACTGTTGAGCCTTCGATCGCGAGCGGATTATCCGCGCCGTGCTCGATGAGTGCGGCCGAGTCCCGCTCCCGGCTCCAAAGTAGGACGTTAAGTGCAGAGGGGAGAGCCCGTGCGGCCGATCTACCTGGACAACAACGCGACGACCCGTGCAGATCCTTTGGTGGTCGCGGCAATGCTGCCGTTCTTCTCTGCGCATTTCGGCAATGCGTCGTCCGCGCATGCATTCGGCACTGAGGTTGCGCCCGCATTGAAACAGGCGCGCCAGAAGCTGCAGGCCCTGATTGGCGCGGCATTCGATCATGAGATCGTCTTCACCTCGGGCGCGACTGAATCCGACAACACAGCGATCCTGTCCGCACTCGCCGTGCAGGAGGGACGCGACGAGATCGTCACGACCGCCGTTGAGCATCCGTCCGTGCTGTCCCTTATCAAGGAACTGGGCCGACGAGGAATCAAGACCCATCTGATTCCGGTCGATGCAAGCGGCAGATTGGATATCGAGGCTTATCGCAACGCATTGTCAAAGCGCACGTCGATCGTCTCGGTCATGTGGGCCAATAACGAAACCGGTACCATTTTTCCGGTGAAATCCCTCGCCAAGATGGCGCGCTCGGTCGGCGCGATCTTTCACACCGACGCGGTCCAAGCGGTCGGGCGGATTCCGATCGACCTGAAGACTACGGATATCGACATGCTGTCGCTCTCTGGCCATAAGCTCCATGGCCCGAAGGGAATCGGCGCCCTGTACGTGCGCAAGGGAGTCGAGTTACGGCCGTTGATCTTCGGCGGCCCACAGGAGCGGCGTCGCCGCGCTGGTACCCAAAACGTTCCGGGTATTGTTGGGCTCGGCAAGGCGGCCGAACTCGCTGCGGCACACCTCGTACAAGAGCAGATGCAGATTGGCGTCCTTCGCGATCGGCTGGAGCAAGGCATTCTCGCGCTCGGCTGTTGCATGGTGCTTGGTGAAATCAAGAACCGTTTGCCAAATACGTCGAACATTGCCTTTGAGCATCTCGAAGCAGAGGCTATCGTGCACCAGCTCAACCGCAACGGAATTGCCGTCTCACTCGGTTCAGCCTGCGCGTCCGGCTCGATGGAGCCATCCCATGTCCTGCGCGCGATGAGAGTACCACCGGCCTTTTTGCGCGGTGCGGTTCGCTTCTCGCTGTCGCGCGAGACGGCGCCGGATGAGATCGACCGTGTCCTGCAAGTCCTGCCGGACATCACTGCCAAACAGAGAGCCTTGTGGCGTGCGTGTCAGGAGCGCGCGGGCGAGAGCTCACAACGTGCGGAGCTCCTATGAAGGTCATGATTCGCCGTTCGCCCGAGACGGGCCTTTCGATTTATGTGCCCAAGAAGGATCTTGAGGAGCCGATTGTCGAATGGGAGCACGAGACGCTGTGGGGTGGTTGGATCAGAATCGCGAACGGCTGGGTGCTCGACCTACCCGCGATGGCGAGTGACACCACCCTACCAATCACTATCAACGCCAAGAAGCGCGGCGGCGAAGCAACCGAATGATGAATGCTGCGGTTCCACAAAACCTCGCCAACCGGCGGATGCGGAAGCTATTCTCGGCGGGGCGGTCCGGCACCTGCGAGGAACGCGACACCATTCCCTGGCTTGGGCCTGGCGCGACCGAGCGTACTGATCACTCCGGAAGCCCTCGTAGCGTTCTTCGCAACCAAGATCGCAGCGCGGTGCCAAAGGCAATCTGGGCCTGAGCTCAGCACTGAGGCGCCGGGCCAGCGATGGCGTTGATCGGGGAGGCCTTCGACGCCCCCTTGCGCCCACATCGCCAGCCCGCTCGTTGTATTCCGCGCGTCTTCACTGCGTCAGGCCAACCGGCTGTAACTCCGCAACATTCAGTTTCGAGAGGGTTGAATCTCGCGCCGGGCCAGGTCGTAAGCTTAAAAATCGTGATGCGACGTCCGCCATGCAAATCCTTGAACCATCAAACAAAGAGCCTCGACGAACTCGCGAAGTGGAAGGCCAACGCCCTCCGCGCCTGATGATGATCCCTATCTATGGTTGGAACAGATCGAAGGCGCGCGGGCGCTGAACTTCGGGAAGCGGCAGAATAGCAGAACGCTGGAGGTGTTTGGCGGACCGGCAGCCGAACGAGACAGAGATGCGCTGACCGCGATTTACGACCGGCCCGACAATATCCCCTATGTCGGCGCGGCGGGTGTCTCTACAACCTATGGAAGGACGCCAACAATCCACGCGGCCTCTGGCCGCGAGAGTATCGCAGGCCGAACCCATCATGGGAGATCCTGCTCGAGCTCGATCAACTCGCCGTCAGCGAAGGCGAGGACCGGCTTCTGAACGCCACGCCCGCACCGCCAGGAAATCATTCGCGGTGGATCTTGAGTCTATCGCGCGGCGGAAGCGATGCCGTGACTTTGCGTGAATTCGACACTGACACGAAGCTCTTCATCGACGATGGCTTTATCTTGCCCGAAGCAAAGGTAGCGGCGTATGGCTCGATTCTGATACGCTGGTGTTGTTAAGCTCTCAAGGCGACGGCATGGCCGCGACCACCGGCTATGCGCGCACCGTGAGGCTGTGGCGGCGTGGCACGCATGTTGACAAGCGGCAGTGATCTTTGAGACCAGGGCCGCTCATGTGTCAGTGGGTTGCAGTGTTGACGACACTGTCGTGCCGCCCAGGATCTGGTTCCTCGATGCGACAGACGTCTCCAATTGTGTGGTCTGGCTCGGCGATGAAACGGGCGCCAAGACGAGGCTCGATCTGCCAAGTAACATCTGGATGCAGTCGCACCGCAACTGGCTTGCCCTGAAGCCGCGCGAATCCTGGTCTGTGGCAGGGCAGACCTATGCCGCGGACATGGTAATCGTCATCTCGCTGCCGGTGTTTCTGGCGGGCAGCCGCCAGTTCGAGGTTCTCTTCGAGCCGGGCCCGCGCCGTGCGCTGCAGAGCTTCTTTTGGAGTGCGGGCAAGCTCGTGCCTTGTATTCTCGACGAACTCCGGCCAGTCTTCGAGATCTGCACGCCATCCGATAATGGCTGGAACCGCGAGCGATTGGGCGGGCTTCCTGATCTTGGCTCGTCGACATCTGGTCTCTCGATCACGATCCGTCCGAGAGCAATGGCGACTTGCTGGCCCACGTCGAGGATCCGCTCACCCCGCCGTCCCTCATCCTGATGGAGCGGGGCGTTGCCAGTGCCGCCGTGCTGAAGCAGGCGAAGAAGACGCTTGCCGCGGAGCACTGCGTGGTCACGCGGCATGAGGCTATCTCGATCGACGGTGAGCGAATTCCCCATTTACAGACCGGCCCGGTCAGACAGACCGACAACGGGCCGGTACGTAGGAGCCCGCGTGATCGGTAACGGGGCTGCTTCTCGTCTGCATCTACTAAGGCTCGCTGCATCAAGTTGTCCTTCAAAGCGTCCGGAAAGTCTTTTGCGGATTGTGCTTTGCACAGGCGTCACATTTTGACGACAAGATCAACTTTCAACGACGCCACCCGCCTGCTTTTTGCCAAGGGCATAGGTGAAGCAGCCAACCCGTCGTCAAAACAACGCTGCCAGCGCTCTTGTGATCGCAATCTCTGTCAGCTTTCCAACATGAGTTGTAAAACTGACATTCGAGCGGGCGTTACCTAACTACTTGAAGCGAACCGCAAAAGTCATTTGTGGCAGGCATGGCACGCCAGTTGCTCTTGGCTTTTCAGAAACGACTCTGGGGATGATTGCCGGAAGAGTTCGGCTTGCGAATAGAATTGGAAAAATGAGTACTTCAGCGCAACACCAGGTGTCCTGCGACGGCGGCGAGATCAACGAGACCATGCAAGCGGTCACTAAGCACAAGGGCTGCGGTACGATCGGCGGCAGCGGGAAGGCGAGCTGCGGATCTCAGGCCGGCATCGGCCATCTGCCAAATGAGATCTGGGAAAAGGTGAAGAACCATCCCTGCTACAGCGAGGAGGCGCACCACCATTATGCCCGCATGCATGTCGCGGTTGCACCCGCCTGCAATATCCAGTGCAATTACTGCAATCGTAAATACGATTGCGCCAACGAATCGCGCCCCGGCATTGTCAGCGAGAAGTTGACGCCGGAGCAGGCCGCCAAGAAGGTGCTGGCGGTCGCTTCCGCGATCCCTCAGATGAGCGTGGTCGGCGTTGCCGGCCCTGGCGATCCGCTAGCGAATCCGGACAAGACATTCAAGACGTTCGAGCTTGTGAACAAGCTCGCGCCAGGTATCAAGCTGTGCCTCTCGACGAACGGTCTTGCGCTAGCCGATCATGTCGACACGATCGCAAGACTCAAGATCGATCACGTGACGATCACGATCAACATGATCGATCCCGAAATTGGTGCAAAGATCTATCCTTGGATCTTTTACCGCCATAAGCGCTACACCGGCGTTGAAGCTGCAAGCATCCTCAGCAATCGGCAGCTCCAGGGCGTGGAGATGCTCACCGCGCGCGGCATCCTATGCAAAGTCAACTCGGTGATGATTCCCGGGATTAACGATCAGCATCTGGTTGAGGTTAACAAGGCTGTGAAGTCGCGCGGGGCCTTCCTGCATAATGTGATGCCGCTGATATCGTCGCCCGAGCACGGCACCGTGTTCGGTCTCAGGGGGCAACGCGGCCCGACCGCACAGGAAGTGACAGCGTTGCAGGATAGCTGCGAAAGCAAGATGAACATGATGCGCCATTGTCGCCAGTGCCGAGCCGACGCCGTCGGACTGCTCGGAGAGGACCGCGGCTCGGAGTTCACCATGGAAAAGATCATGGCGATGGACATCAAATACGACGAGCAGCCCCGAAAGGAGTATCAGGCCAAAGTCGAGAAGGCGCGCATCACAAAGCTTGCGGCCAAGCAGGAGGAGCTTGCGGGGCTCGCCAGCGCTTCCAGCGAAATCAAGGTGCTGGTGGCGGTTGCAACCAAGGGGTCGGGATTGATCAACCAGCACTTCGGTCATGCCAAGGAGTTCCAGATCTACGAGCTCTCGACTTCAGGCGCGAAATTCGTTGGTCATCGTCCTATCCATCCCTATTGCCAGGGCGGCCATGGCGAGGACAGCAAGCTCGAAATCGCCATCGGCGCCATCAAGGATTGCCTCGCCGTATTCGTGTCAAAGATCGGCGGCTGCCCGAAGGCCGAATTGATCAAGGCCGGCATCGAGCCGGTCGATCAGTACGCCTGCGAGTTCATCGATGCCTCGGCGATCGCCTGGTTCAAACTCTATCTCGATAAAGTCAATGAGGGGAAGGTCAAGCACGTTGAGCGGGTCGATCCGGCCCGCCACAATGCGCTGATTTCCGCCGCCTGAAGGATGGGTTCAGACAATGCCGTTCAAGATCATCGCCTCGCAATGCACGGGCTGTTCAGCGTGCGAAACGCAATGCCCGAACCTCGCTATCTCCGAGGTAGCCGGCGCTTTCCTGATCGATTCTGAGAAATGCACCGAGTGCGCCGGCTACTTTGACGAACCGCAATGCGTGGCGGTTTGCCCGGTTGACTACACATGCGTGCTCGACACGGCGCTGCCGCGTTATCAGAAGCCTGCCTGAGGGCCACGATGGATGCCACTACGACACTAGCGGTTCAGAAACTCGGGCGGATCATGCTCCGCCTTGACGAGCCGCCGGCCGCGGCTGTCGCCCTCCCAAACCGGGTGGACGGCTCGCCCTGGTCGCCGAGGTGCCAGTTGCCAAGCCATATTGTGGCGACGCGAACGTCGGCGGGACTGCGTCAAGCTATTCCTGCCGGCCGGAAGGCCGCGGTCTTGAGCGTCGAGGATCGATTTCGCCGATGGGTCCACCAAGAGCGGACCCGTCTTCCGCGATATCAATCCAGTCACCTGGGGCCATCATTGAACATGCGACATTCATGCCGGAGGTCTTCTTCAGTCGGTCATCCGAGCGAAACGAGAGCGTCCTCATCGAGTCCTGTGTTGGTCGCACGGTGTCGAGCCTCGCAGGGCGGCAAGGTTATCCTATCACCTCGATGAAGATGCAGAAAATCAACCTGTGCCAAGCCAAGGCGGTCGTGATGCGGAGATGATTTTGCTGCCGACCGGCGCGGTCGTGCCACGAAGCCCGAATTCGGCTGCTATGAGAGCGCCTCGCGTGCGTCTTCCTGTTCTCGCTCAAGGCTTGTTGCCCACTTGGAGATGCGTCTCGGGCAACTCGAGGAAGGACGGCGGCAGTCGAGAGACTGCTGGGGGCAGTCCCGCGCACAAGATTGGCGCCAAGGTTTGTGAGGCACGCTCAAGCGGATGGGCGAGACCATGAGTGATGTCATCCACGATGCCCTCAGTTGCCGGGGCAATCAGGTCGATTGTGCCGGCTGCGCGTCTCGCGCTGAACCGCACTGCTTGCTGCCGGCTCAAGCTCGTTGCGTCAACGACGGACTCGCGTGCAGCATCGGCGGCTTCCTCAACATCAATCATAGGCTCGCGGCTCAAGCATCCGCTTTTGGGTGCGGGCGTTGATGTTGACGCACCGTCATCCCGGTTGGCTCATCCAATACGTGGTCGCAAGCCGCGCCGCGGTGCGGGAATCGACGGAGTTGATCGAGGATCACGATAGGGCGGTTCGTAACTCCGGGCGCTCGCGAGGCGCGGTACAGTTGAAGCATGGAACGGGGACGGCAGCATGAGCAACATCGCCCGGGATAGTGACATCGTCGAGTTGACGGACACGCCCTTCTTTGATTATGGCGACAAGGTGCGGGCCAACCGCACCATCCGCAACGACGGCACCTATGTGGGCAAGGAGATCGGTGAGGTTCTGGTCAAGAAAGGCGAGCTTGGCTATGTCGTCTCGATCGGCACGTTCCTGCAACAATTTTATATCTATGGGGTCGAATTCCTCGAATCCGGCTATCGCGTCGGCATGAAATGCAAAGAGCTTGATCTAGTCACGCGAAGCCGCGGAGCCGAGGACCCCTTCTTGCCAGGAGCAGCACCCCGATGATCGAACCAAGGTTGCCAAAATACCGATCAGGCCAACGTGTCAAGGCGGCAATCGATCTGCTCAACGACGGTTCCTTTCCCAACGCGTCGGCGGAAGAGTGTCTGGTCAGCGTAGGGCGCATTGGTGAGATCGTCCAGGTCGGTCGCCATACGGAAGCGAACCTACCCATCTATATGGTCGACTTCGGCAAGCAGTTGGTGGTTGGCTGCCTCGAGGCAGAAATCTCCGCAGTCCAGAACATCGCGCAATGAACGCCGCAATCAACAGACGACATCATTCCGGATTGCCTGCGCATCCCAACGAGCTCGACCGGTGGCGGATCGCGCGCGCGCTGACGAGGCGCGAGCGCTACCGATATGTCCCGCCAAAGGTGACAGGGGTTGCCGGCGGCTATCTTGTCGAGAGCCCGTGCTGCTCAGGCAATATCGATGCGCCGGGAGGCCTCGTCGACGTCGCGCTGTTGCACCACGATAGGACTGGGGCAGCATGGCAGCTGTTCCGCAAAGATCACAGCAAGGGCGTCTGGGAGTGGCATTCGACCCATCAACGGCTTGACTTGGCGACAGCGGTTCTGAACGCCGACCCTGAACGTTTGTTCTGGCAATAAGGATTGTGGAGATGGTGCTCGCAGCAGGTGAATTGACGAACATCGAGCAGACGCTCGCCACTATTGATACAGCGTCTGAGCCCTGCCTGATGCTCCGGCAGAAATTTCCACATCTCGCCTGGATCTGTTGCGAGGCTTCCGACATGACGCAGACACCGTTCCGCCGGGTTGGACAGTTCGACCTGCATCTGCTCGACAGTGGCGGTCACTGTGCACAGATTACGAATGATCCGCAGCGCGCCACCGGCATTGTGCTGGCCAAGCGCTCTGGCAAGTCATGATTAAGCAATCGCCTGCCGGTGCCAAACTCACCCACGACGGCAGGCCCGCAGGTTGTTTGCCATGCGGTAGTGACCAGCCCGTGGAATCACGACGCTCGTTCGTCGGCTCCATGAGACGGGGGCAAGCGATCGTTCTCGCAGCGGAATTGCCTGGGTATCTCAACGTGGCTAATCAGATCAAGAATGCTGCGGCAGATCAAATTAGGACGGGCGAGCCGTGCTCGATCAGCTGACGAGGATCTGGCATCGCAAGATTTGCCTTTGTGAGTACTTTCACTTAAAGCCGCTGGCCTTCGGAAAATAGGACAAGACGTTTGTTCTTCGCGCGGTGACGCCGGGCACTCGCCGTGGCGGCCGGTTGATGATGCGCGCGCAAGTGAGGCAGTGCGAGTGTCCCGGCCGATCCAGCGCTACTCCATCAATACTGGCGCCTGGAAATACCATTCTACGAAATGTCTTGGTGAGCTGAGGTCGGAGCATTCAAGCAAGAAGCGCTTTTCGAGTTGTCTTTCGAAGACGCGTCAAGCGTCCCTTATCTATGGCTTGCTTCCATGTTGAAGCTGGGTAACGTGCATGTCGAGAATCGGTTTGTCACGCAGATAAACATCCAGGGAGGACAAATTCGCGTGTAGTTCCAGTTCTTATCTCGAAGAGAAAAATCCGCTTGAATAGTTGTCGATCACCATTGATATGGTAATGGGATGCAGTTGCGTCTACGCCAAAAACAAGGCGCTACAGGCAAATGTGCAAAACGAAATCGGAGAACATCACGTGGCAAAAGCCGCCAAGCGCAAAGAGTATAGTAAGGATGACGTCAAGCTGCTCAAAGAGCACTCAAAGGCCCGCACCCCTGTAGCTAGGGTTTCAAAGCTGATGAAGCGATCCGAGGGGTCTCTACGACAGAAAGCACGTACCTTGGGGATTGGCTTGGGTCACCAGCGCTGAGATATGGTTCAATTTTCGGAAATTGACAGGCGTGATCGAGCCGGCCAGGCGGATTACGACCGCCGGGCCAGCTGATCGTTTCAGGTCCCTGCGTCCGAGGGTCAGCTCGCGCGATGAGCGAGCTGACCGGTCTGCCGATAGACCGGCCCACTTGGCCTAGACCTCATCGATTGTCATGGTTTCAATCAGCGACCGATAAAGGCGCATCTGTGAATATAGATCTACCACCCGGAAATGCGGTCCGCGAGCGTGCCGGCGGATCATCAGCTCGGCCGGCAGACGTCGTTCGGCGCTGAGCTGTCTCTCGCTGCTAGGGTCTGTACCTAAATAGCGCCACGTGAGTCTCTTGCCTCCGTGTTCTTGATTCGGGGGCGAGCGAATGCGCGCGGGTTTGTTTTGGTTGAATGACAGGCAATGGGCTCGTATCGAACCTCATCTGCCGACGGGACTAACGGGGCCGGATCGGGAGACGACCGGCGCATCTTCAGCGGTATTGTTCACATGCTGCAATCGGGTGCGCGATGGCGTGATTGTCCGCGCGAATACGGTCCTTACACGATGATCTACAATCGCTTCAATCGCTGGGCCAAGCGCGAACGATGGTGCGCAATCTTTCAAGCACTGGCCAAACCTGGCAAAGATGCCGTCGTGCTGTCGCTCGACTCGACTTCGATCAAAGCTCATCGGTGTGCCTCCGGCGGAAAAGGGGAGCACAATCAGGCAATCGGCCGCTCGCGGGGAGGCCGTACGACAAAAGTCCATGCGCTGAGCGATCCGCTCTGCCGACCGGGTCGTCCTGCATCTGACCCAGGTCAGGATGCCGACATCGCTGCCGCGCCCGATGTTCTGGCGCTCGCACCGACCATGAGCGCGCTTCTCGCAGACAAAGGGTACGACGGGGACAACCTTCGCGCCGAAATCGCTGGTCCCGGCGCCAAGCCCGTCATTCCCAATAAATCCAACCGTGTCGTCATCCACCGCTTCAACAAACGCGCCTACAAAGGCCGAAATGTCATCGAACGCTGCTTTTGCCGGCTCAAGGACTTCCGCCGCATCGCCACATGATACGACAAGCTCGCCCGGAATTTCTTAGCCGCTGTTCAGCTCGCCGCTCTCGTCGCATATTGGCTCAATTGAGTCTGTACCCTAGTTTGCTGTAAGCGCGGCATGGACCGTGAAATCCTCTTGCAGCGGTTGGCGGTGCAAGTCTCCCAGGGCGCCGCGCGCATTGCCAAAAAGGAATTGCCTTCAACCCGGATCAAGTCCGTGTGGCAAGGTCCGGATGCGTCAGCCTCTCGATCCTTGTCAGCTTTCTGACAGCGGTGCACAAAGCTGTGAGATTCAAAACACCGTGCGCCGTTTGCGCATCGCGAACTGTTTCAAAGCACAATTAGGCGCTTAGTGCGCGCGAGGAGCGCTGGCACGGCCCTTGCTGTATCTCGCCGTAGGGCAATAGGCGCCAATCAGTGCGATGCTCAAATCCAAATGGAGAAAAGTGAATGCGTAAACTAATAATCGGCGTCCTCGCGCTGTTCATTTCAAACACTACCGCGTTCGCCGGCTCCGGGGCCATCGCATACTCCAAACCAGATGACGTGGTCGGTGTCTCGCACGGGTGTAGATCACAAAAGCACGCTAAACGGTGGGCCCTGCTCGACTGTCGCCGCAAGGGCGGCTCGGATTGCCAAATCGAAACTTACGAAAGCAACGCTTGCGCCGCCGTTGCCATAGGCAATGGACGCCGGCTGGGACGCGCGTGGTGGTCCCACCCACTTGGTGAATTTGAAGAGGAGCTATCGCAACAAGGCGCGCTGGCCGGATGCAATGAGACCGGCGACGAGGACTGCAAACTGCGGGCCTGGGTTTGCCACTAAGGCCCCTCAGTAAGCCAAGGGCCCTAAGGAAGGAGGTCAGGCGAACCCAAATTCGTAGCAGACATATCCAGCCGAATCCCGCGACTGAAGAGAGTTCTGTGCGTCAAGTTCAGCAAAATCGATCATGGGATCCGGCCGAGCCATCCCCTCGGAGCCGCCGTCGCTCGCCTCACCCAGAAGCGCAGCAGGCGAGCGACGGCGGCGGAGAGGGGTGGCGTCCATCCCTTTGGTGGGCCCGAGCATCGTCAGGCCGCCTGGCGTAACGCCTCCTTCTTATGGTCCTTCAACAGATCCATGTTCAGCTAGCGACGGTCCGCGAGCCAAGGCTCATGGCGTTCGACGGTCAACGCACGGACGAGCCGTAGACAGCTCTCGCCATTGGGGAAGATACGCACTATATAGGTGCGTCGCCTGATCCCTCGTTGAGCCGCTCCAGCATGTTGGTCGACTTCATGTGCTTGCGGTGTGCCAGCGGCAAGCGGAAGTGGGTGTCCGCCATCCATCGCCGTCCCGCGCCACAACCCAGATCCGACGCTCCTGCTGTCTCCACGCCCAACGATCTCTCGGCCTATTAGCTGCACCGCTGCCGCACGCTTGGCCCCCAGGATGCCGAAGATCCGCATTGCCAGGCGGTCTGGGAGGAGAACCGCGCGCGCTTCTTCGGCAGGCCGGCGCCGCGTGCCGCAACGGGCCGCGCCGGCTACACCGTCGACGACGAACGCTGCGGAGGGGAGATAACGATGAACAACGTCGGCGTCATCGACACCTTCCTCAACACCTTCACCACCTATATCGATTCAGGCTTCGGCCTGATCCAAGGCGAGATCACTTCTCTCGCCTCGACGCTGATCGTCATCGACATCACCTTGGCCTGCCTGTTCTGGGCGTGGGGCGCCGACGAAGGCATCCTCCAGCGGCTGGTGAAGAAGACGCTCTACATCGGATTCTTCGCCTTCAACACTCTGTCGGGCGTCATCTTCAATAGCTTCGCCGGCCTTGGCCTGAAGGCCGGCGGCTCCTCCATCTCGACAGCCGATTTCCTGCGGCCCGGCCGGCTTGCGCAGGTCGGTCTCGACGCGGGGCACCCACTGCCAGATGATGGGCTTCACCAGCTTCTTTGCGAACTTCGTCCAGGTTGCGGTGCTGATGGTGTCCTGGCTCCTGGTCCTGATCGCTTATTCATTCTGGCGGTGAAGCTATTCGTCACGTTGATCGAGTTCAAGCTGACAACGCTCGCGGGCTTCATCCTCTTTCCCTTCGCCCTCTTCAACAAGACTGCCTTTCTCGCCGAGAAGGTGCTGGGCAATGTCGTCGCCTCCGTGAAGGTGATGGTGCTCGCTGTCATCGTCGACATCGGCACCGGACTGTCTCGCAGTTCACCACCACCTATGGCGGCTGCCAGCCGTCGATCGAGCAGACGTTCTGTCGTGCTCGCCGCACTCGCCATGCTCGGCCCCGGTGCCGGGCATCGCTAACGGTCTGTTCTCCGGCGCGCCGCAGCTTGGCGCGGGCGCTGCTGTCGGAACTAGCCTCGCCGTCGCCGGCGCGGCGATGGCGGGCGGCGCTTCGCTCGCTCTCGCCGGAAGGGGAGCGATGGCGGCCGCCGCGCGTGGTGGTGCGGCGATGGCGGAAGGCGTGTCCTCCCCCTACAGCCTCGCCTCGGCCGGTCGGTCCAGCGCGGGCCGTGTTGCGTCCGGCTTTAGCGGCGCGGGTCGTGCGGCGGCCAGCGCTGTCGCCGCACCCGTCAGGCGCGCCGCCGAGCAAGCAACCGGGCAATGCAGGAGAGCTTCGCCTCAGGCGCCCGCGCCAGCGCGGAGCCGGCAACGCTCACCGCCGATCCGCCGTCGCCCGTCAAGATCGTGGAATTGCCAAACCCCTGCCGCTACCAAGGCAGTTGAAACCGCTCGCCGCCGGCAAACGAATCCCGGAAGCTGCTGATCCGAAGGTTCGCGTCAAACAGGCCAACGCCGCAGCACGGGTGCAGCCGGTCCGCACCGGTTTCATCAACGCGGTCCAGGTGTATCCGTTCTCCGGCGGCGCTCTCTACCAGGTTTATACGGCACCGGGCCAGATCGCCGCCCAGATCACGGAGGCGGTCTATGACAGTCCGTCCGGCAAATATCTTCTGGTCCCGCAGGGTGCAAATCTAATCGGCCAATACGACAGCTCCGTGGCTTTCGGCCAGAGCCGGATCCTCTTGGTCTGGACCCGCATCATCATGCCCGACGGCAACTCGATCGCCTTGGAGCGCCAGCCCGGCGCCGACACCGGTGGTTATGCTGGGCTCGAGGACGAGGTCGACAACCATTGGGGCATGCTGTTCAAGGCCTCCGTTCTCTCGACCATGCTCAGCGTCTGAGCCGAGGCGGGCACGAGCCAGGACGAGAACAACCTTGTTCAAGCGATCCGCAGCGGCGCGTCCAACAGCATCAGCCAGACCGGGCAGCAGATCGTGCAGCGCCAGCTCAACATCCAGCCATCGCTGACCGTCCGGCCAAGTTTTCCGGTCCGCGTGATCGTCACGCGCGACCTAGTGCTGGCGCCCTACCGCAAGGGAGGAACACCGTGACGAACCTAAAGCTTGGGCCCCTTGAAGACGACAAGCCGGTCAAGCTCACCATCGAGCTGCCAGCAGCGGTCTTCAGGGACCTCAAAAGCTATGCCGAGATTCTGACGCGTATCGGAAACGCGACAATCCCGATCGAGCTGGCCAATTTGATCGCGCCGATGATCGAGCGTTTCATGGCAACCGACCGCGCCTTTGCGAAGGCGCGGCGAAATGCTGCTCAGCCCGCACCTGCGTCACCGGAAAGATCCGGATAGCGCTCGCGAAGGAGGTCGAGGAACGGACCCAGCGATGGATTGCAGTTGGCCTGCCGCCAATAGGCGCGGAAGCTCAGCCGCGTCGGACCCTCGGCATCATGCACCTCGCGGAAGGTGACACCCGGATAGACTGCGCCAGTCGCACTTTCCAATATCAGTAGAATGCCCCAGCCCACGCCGACCAAGGAGAGGAGGCGGTCGAGCACGACATCATGGCGAAGCAGCAGGCAAGGGTCGGAGGATCCCAATTTGCTGATGAGGAGCTTCAGGAATTCCGGTCCCGGGCCTCGCTGTGACATTAAAAGCGATTCGCGCCTCAGTTCGCCCCAGTGAACTCCGTCACGGCCCGCCAACGGATGGTTCGCGGGGAGGGCGGCAACGACACGCTCGCTCCAGAGCAACAATGACCTGTCACTCCATTTCGGGTTGGGCTCGACCACGAAGGCGACGTCAACGGCGGAGCTGGCGAGATCCGAAATCAAATGGTCTCTCGAGCCGTCGACCAGTTGCCTATCGACATCGGGGAAGCGGTGCCGGTGCTCGAGGAGAGTGGCCCGGAGATTGCCGGCTGAGAGGGAGGTGTGGATGCCGATGGTCAACCGACCGCTCTCGCCACGCGAGCGGGTCTTGAGACGAGCGGTCATTGCATCAGCTTCGCCCACGACGCGCCGGGCGGCATCGAGGAATTCCTGACCTTCAATGGTCGGTCGCGTACCGCCATTTGTGCGCTCGAACAGAGTGCTGCCCAACTTGCATTCGAGATTGCGCAAGCGGCGACTAAGAGTCGACTGCTTGATGTTGAGCGTCTCCGCCGCTTGCCGCAGACTTCGGTGCTGGGACGCGGCGATCGCCCAGCGTAGATCTCGAAATTCCACAGGCGCGGTCGAAGCCCTATGGCGAGTTGCCGGTGACAAAATTGTTTCTTGAATGGGTCACTCCATTTGCTTGCGCTTCTTCAGCACCCCTGCCAGCGAATTCGTTGACTACTGTGAGGTGCGGTCAATTCGGAATAGCTAGGATTCCGGTTCCGGCGTCGACCCAGACGAGGACACCACCGAAATTCTGGAAGCTTTGATCTTGCGCTTGAGCGCCCGCCTTTTCATGGTCGCCGTCAATCGAGCTTTCTCAGTCCTCTCTTTCGATGTGTTCAGAGGTGGGTTGCGAACCGATAGCCTCAAACTGGACATGCTGCTCTCCTTCATTTTCCTCATATGTGTCGATTGAGGCCGCAGCTCACCTATTGCCTCCTATCGCGAGTTGAGTGGGCTTCCACGGTGGCTTGCCTCTCTTGGCCGTTTAAATCAGTCAGCCCTCTGGAGGGCAGGCGCAATCGATGAGCCTCTCCAGAGCAGGGATCTCGTTATCTGGCCTCCATTGCGCAGAAAATTCGAGCGGCTCGGCCCGCGGAAGTGTTCCTGATCGCTCAGCCGTAGTCAGGTCGAATTGGGAATCGTTGCCTGAATTCAAGCATGGCACGCAGATTTCTGGCGCTGAGAGACCTCCATGCTTTCGAGTATGAACCGCGCGATACGAAAAAAACTACGACTTGCGGCTGTCGACGAATGCCAGCGTTCGACCGCTCAAAAATCGCAATACCCACGAGATGCTGGAGTTGTCGTATCGAGCGGCTAAGGGTTTGACGAGATTCGTCAGCCGCCTGTCGGAGACTTCCGAAGTCCTCGGCTATAACAGCATAGCGAAGTTGCCGAGGATCAAGGTTCGGAATTCGAGGTGCTTCGATAGACAGTCGCGAGCCTGGATCATCCATCGCACACTTACCAAACTAATCGAAGGTAGCTGTGCGCATGGATTGTGACGATTTTTAGTTGTGTGGGACGGTCCGCCAGCGGCCGAGCTCGGCCAGATGACCCGCCGCGATCCCCGCGGCTTTGCATGCTCAGCACAGGCTCACATTCGGGATTGCGAAAGATGGTTCCAGTCGAGATCAATGCACTGCTCATGATCGACCGACTACGCACAAATGTTTGAGAGATTCGATGCATTTGCGAAGCGCTCCCTGTTACTCTGAGACAGTCGCCGCTCAAGGCATCTCGCGGACCTGCATCGGGCTTACCTCATCGGCCGCTGCCATGCTGCAAGACGCGCTCAGATTGTAGCCCGGGCCCAACGAGGGCGGATGTCATCCATCGCAAAACCAGGGCGCTTCATCAAACTATTCGATGTCTGTTGCGTGATGCGAGATCGTGAATCTAGCTATCGATCAGGGCGGATGCTTTGAGACACGCCGTCCGACGTTACGCGCTGATCCGGGTATAGCCGGAGCTGTCGCGCTCACATCGAGCTAGGCGCCAACAACCGACGCACCTATTTGGTTTCGCTTGCGCCAACAAGGGAGTTTCCACCGTGCTCGAAAATCCGCATCTGAGCGCCGGAGATCAAGTCCGACAAGGGTGAGAGCATGCGCGCTTCCTGCGTTCTGGCCTTCGCGATTACACGAGGCGTCGCGCGTTGCGCTAGTCCGGCGATGTTGCGTCATCGTGATTGAAGCGCTAAGGCGCTCGCGCGCTATACACGCCCCGAAGCGTTTCCTGCGCGTTGCGCGGCGATCCGGCTTCGTCGCATTCGCGTGTCGGAGCGGCGCGCTCCGTCACGCTTTTGCGAAACCTGATTAGACTAGCTAGATCAGAGTCCAGCGGTCGATGGGCCTTGGCGCGACGAGCTCGTGATTGGTGGCGCAATCAGCACTTGAGCCAACCAATAAGTCGGATTGGAGATGACCATCTGGAGATTCCACGATAGCCTCATGCGATATCAAGCGGCTTTCGGAAGGGTGGCCTTTTTACAAAGGCGGACTAGCCAACGGCAAAACGCACGAGAAATTTCGGGATTGTCACTGCGGTCGACCGCATAGGCCCGATAGTGCATGCCGCTGGGAGCACGTGATCCTGGTATCACATGTAGAGCGCCCCCGCGCACCAGATCGCTGACAATGATTTCGGGCGCTACCAGAAGGCATTTCCCGTCATGACCGCCGGTAGGGCCATATAATTGTGATCATAACGCGCCCCCGAGCTTATGTCTTTAGTGGTCAGGTTCATCGCCCGCAGCCATGTGGGCAGTATGTCGGGCCGGCATGTGATATTCAGAATCGGCATTGCGCGAACAATCGAGAGGCCTTTACCATCGACGTGATTTGGAGAGCCCACACAGACCAGTTGCTCGTTGTAGATTTCCCAATCGTCGGCCGGTTCGACGATGGAAAGATCTCGTGTAATCAGGATGTCGAAATCGTCGGAGGATATCGGCAGCGACAGTGAGCTGATAACATCCACGATGACGCCGCTCATTTCAGCGTAAAATGCCTGGAGATTCGGAATCAGAAGAGAGTACGCGAAGGTCGAAAGCGACGTGCGGACCACAAGCCGATTGACGTCTGGCCGATCCCGCCGGCGCATTCTCTTAGCGGTGAAGCACACGGTGTCTAGCGGCTCGGCGACTGTGTTCGCAAAGAGCCGTCCGAATTCCGTCAATTCGCTCCGCTTGCCGCGTCGTTGCATGAGGTCTGTGCCCAGATGGTCCTGCAGCACGGCCAGGTAGCGGCTGATGGAGCTCTGGGTCATTCCCAATGCGTGAGCCGCGCGCGTGACGCTTCCTTCTCGCGCGATCGTCACGAACACGCGGATCGCGTTGAGGGGCACTTCATTGTCTTCGGTGGCCATCTTCTATTCCGGAAAATTGTCGCCAGTTCTTACTGGCAGCAGGCCACGACAAAATGAAAGTTCCCAGCACATTATTCGATGGCTGTCGCCGGATTACTGCTTATAAACGATATATCGCGCACAAAAACGGCCTAAGCCAAAACGAACGGCGTAATGGCCTATCGCGCTGAAAACCTCGCCATTCGCGGCGCGGCTGGAACGGATCAGCAAAGGAAGCGAGATTCGGCTGATTTAATCTCGTCCATCCTCTGAAGTCTAAAAATGTCCTCCACCGGCAGAATGTCCTTGTGAACGTTCTGGACGCCGCCATCGGCGATGATCCGGCGGAAGGTCTCCTGCATGCCAGTTGCAGCAGCGCGGATCCCGTAGTTGCCGTAGATCGCCATGCGGATATTGCCGAGTGCCTTGACGCGCTCGGCATTGAGTTCCGGGTAGGCGTTCGGCACGATCGCCAGCGGCACCGATCCGGTCCAGGCACGCGAAAAGCTTTCGATCTCTGAAGGATCTTTCTTTTTCGAATGGATCAAGATCATGTCGGCGCCAGCGTCCACATAGGCTTGCGCACGCTGCAGGGCTTCGGTTTCGCCGAGGCCTGCGATCAGCGCTTCGGTGCGGGCGATCACGAGAAAATCCGGATCCTGTCTTGTTGTGACGGCGGCCGCGATTTTGCCCTTGAACTCCTCAATGCGCAGCAGTTCCTGGCGCCCACCGGCAACGAGGCTCGTCACTTTCGGAAAGGTCTTGTCTTCGATGACGACGGCGCTCGCACCGGCCCGCTCGTATTCGCCGATCGCATGGATGACATTGATTGCGTTGCCGTAGCCCGTATCGATATCGGCGACGATCGGCAGCGTCGTGCGTCCGGCGATCGCCCGCAGCATGTCGAGATGCTGGGTCATCGAGATCAGGCTCATGTCCGGCAGGCCGTAAAGCGCCGACAACTCGAAGCCGGAGGCCCACAGGCCATCGAATCCGGCTTCTTCGGCGAGGATCGCCGAAAGCGGGCTGTGGGCGGCCATGATGTGGACAAGGCTGGTCTCGGCCATGCGAGCGCGAAGGCGTTTGGCAGGGGACATCTGGAGATCTTTCAGGACAGGGCTGCGCAGGCGGCGATGATGCGGTCGCAGGCGCGGGTGAGGTCCTCGAGCGATGAGGCGTAGGAAATGCGGATATAGGGCGAGGCCATAAATGCGCTTCCGGGCACGACGGCTACGGCGAATGCGTCGAGCAGGTACATGGCAAAATCGGTGTCGGTTTCGATCACCTTGCCGCCCGGTGTGCGCTTGCCGATAACACCCGCGCAAGAGGGAAAAACGTAGAAGGCGCCGTCCGGCACGCGACACGAAAGCCCCGCGGCCTGGTTCAGCTTGGCAACGACGAGGTCGCGGCGCTGCAGAAAGGCGCTCGCGAATTCCTGGATATGCTTCCGCCCGCCAGACAGCGCCTCGATGGCAGCATATTGAGAAATCGAGCTGGTGTGTGAGGAGGTCTGGCCCTGGATGAGGTTCATGGCCTTGATCAGGGCCAGAGGCCCTGCGCCATAACCGACGCGCCAGCCAGTCATCGCGTCGGCCTTGGACACGCCGTTGACCGTCAGCGTGCGCTCGTAGAGGTCCGGCGCGACCGCCGCCATGGTGGCGAAGTCGGCGTTGTAGGTGAGCTGTTCATAAATGTCGTCGGAGAGCACATGGACATGGCCATGGCGGCGCAGCACCGCGGCAAGCGCGAGCAACTCGTTTCGGCTGTACACCGCACCGGTCGGATTGGACGGCGAGTTAAGCATGAGCCACTTGGTGCGCGGCGTGATGGCAGCTTCGAGCGCCTCGGGGCGCAGCTTGAAGCCATGGAATTCATCGCAGGCGACGAGAACCGGCTTGCCGCCGGCCAGCCGCACCATATCGGGATAGGAGACCCAGCACGGCGTCGGGGTCACCACCTCGTCGCCCGGATCGAGGCTGGCAAACAGCGCGTTGAAGACGACCTGCTTGGCGCCGCAGCCCACCGTGATCTGGTCGATACCGTAATCGAGCCCGTGATCGCGGCGGAAGCTCTCGCCGATCGCCTTGCGCAGCGGCTTGATACCGGCGACCGCCGTGTATTTCGTCCGCCCCTCGCGGATCGCCCGGATACCGGCTTCGCAGACAGCAGACGGCGTGTCGAAATCCGGTTCGCCCTGGCTGAGCGTGATCACATCGGCGCCCTGATCTTTCAGTTCGGCGGCGCGGGCCGTCATGGCCTTGGTTTCGGAGGGACGGACGACATTGAGCCGTTCTGCAACGAGAGACAAGGTAGAATACCTGCGAAGTTCTAAGCAAAAATTCCCGACGGCCTCTACTCGCTCCTTGACGGGTTAACCAATCAGATTATCTCTTTTTCGAATGAAAGCATGGAGAATTACGATACTTTACGCCCGTCGCATCGACATGCCCTTCTTGCAGGCGCCATCCAGCAGTCGAAGCCATGAGCAAGCTCAGAAAGCTGATGACGTCGGTCACGGCTCGTCCCATCTCTGAAGATTTGAACGAGCACGTCTAGAAAAACATTGTGAGAGAGGTGCGCACGACGGTGCGGTTCGCTTCCGTTTTGTCGAAGATGGCTGGCCGAACTCCGGGTGATACCGAGGCCTTTGCCACCCGCGTCACGTTCGGTCCGCGAGACATCTCTACCAAAGTGCGCACTACATTCACCGAATGCACTTATTTTCCGTCATTCTCCCTAGAACAGAACACGTAATCGCATCTGCGCATGTACATATCGAATTAGTCGATGGGCGTCATCCGACTGTAGCAATATGAGTTTCTAAGCTCTGGCACGCCAGCGTACACATACAAACGAGATGGATGATCTCGGTGCCGTGCTCCGCAAGGGTTTCATGACGATGTGGAGGTGACGGCGATGGCGTCCGTATCAATTGACGGCATCGATAAGAATTACGGCGCTACGTCCGTCTTGCGCAGTGTTTCGCTGTCGATAGCGGATGGCGAGTTCCTGACGCTGTTGGGACCATCGGGGTGTGGGAAGTCGACGCTGCTGCGTATCCTGGCGGGACTCGAGGTGCAGGATGCAGGTTCGCTCTCGATCGGCGAGCGGGCGGTCGACAACCTCAGGCCGAAGCGCCGGGACGTAGCGATGGTGTTCCAGTCCTACGCGCTCTATCCCCATATGACGGTTGCCTCCAACATGGGCCTGCCGCTTCGAATGCGTCGGCTCTCGACCTTCCAGAGGCTTCCTCTTCTGGGCCGCCTGCTGCCGGGAACAGCGCGGATCGCTGCCGAGATCGACGCGGAAGTCACCCGTACGGCCAAGTCCCTCGGCATCGGCCACCTGTTGGCCCGCAAACCGGGGCAGCTCTCCGGCGGCCAGCGCCAGCGCGTGGCGGTCGGCCGGGCAATGGTGCGCCATCCGGCCGTTTTCCTGATGGACGAGCCGCTGTCCAACCTCGACGCCAAGCTCCGTGTACAAATGCGCGCCGAGATTAAGGAGCTGCACCAGCGGCTCGGGGCCACCTTCGTCTATGTCACCCATGACCAAGCCGAGGCCATGACGCTGTCGGACCGGGTGGCGGTGATGCTCGACGGCGAGTTGTTGCAGGTCGCTCCGCCGCAGGAGATCTATGCCGATCCGGACGACCGGCGCGTCGCCGAATTCATCGGTTCGCCCAAGATCAACATGCTCGACGGCGTGGTGCGCGAACGTGGCCTGATTGATGTGGCCGGATCGACGCTTGCTATCGGGGCTGATGCGCTTGCCGGAGCGCATCTCACGCTCGGCATTCGCCCCGAGGCTTTTCATCTCGCCGAACGCGGCGGGCCGGGCGCACTGACCGGTTTCGTGCGCATGATCGAGCATATGGGCTCTGATCTCTTCGTCCATCTCGATCTGGCGGGCGGCGATCATCCGTTGATCGCAAGGCTGCTCGCCGAACGGGCGCCTGATATCGCCCCCGGCCAGACCCTACACGTCGGCGTCAGGCCAGACCGTGTGCTTCTGTTTGATCGTAACGGGCGGCGTTTGCGCCAAGAAGTCGAATCCGGCCGGGCATCGGTCACGCCGATCCGGGAGGTAGCCCGATGAGCGAGCCTCTTGCTCTTACCGGCGCTCCCAACGAGCCATCTGCGACGGGTATCGTTCGAGCACTCCCATCCCCCGCCGCCGCTCCGGCCCGCAGGCGGGCCTTTACAGAAGCGCTGGCGGCTTGGGCGCTGGCCGGGCCGGCGGTCTTCTTTCTGCTCGCCCTGTTCTTCCTGCCGGTGATCGGCGTCTTTGTCATCGCGCTCACCGACTGGCAGTTCGGCGCGCTGACGCTCTCCTTTGTCGGCCTCGCCAACTTCCGCGAGGTCTTCGCTGACGATGGTTTTAGGGCCTCGCTCGTCAACACAATCGTCTACGTTCTGATCGTCGTGCCGGGCACCCTCGTCTTTGGCCTTCTGATTGCGCTTCTGATCGAAAGCGGAAAGTCCTGCCGCTCCTTTTACCGCGCCATCCACTTCCTGCCCTTCATGGCGACGCTCACGGCCATGGCGGTCGCTTGGGAAGCATTGCTGCATCCCACGATCGGCCTCGTCAACCAGACGCTCGCCGCAATCGGCCTGCCGACCGCCAACTGGCTGCGCGACGAGAATACGGCCCTCCCGGTGCTGGCCGTCATCGGTATCTGGCAGAACCTCGGCTACGCCATGGTGCTGTTTCTGGCGGGCCTGAAGAGCATCCCGCAGGATCTCTACGATGCTGCCGATATCGACGGTGCTGACCTTTGGCTCGACCGATTTCGCACCGTCACCTTACCGCTGCTCGGGCCGGTCTCGATGTTCGTCGTCATCGTCGTGGCGCTGAGGGCATTCGAGTCTTTCGACACCGTGAAAGTGCTTACCCAAGGCGGGCCCGGCCACGCATCTGAAATGCTGCTCTACACGCTATATCGGGAGAGCTTTGAGTATCTGCGCACCGGATATGGCGCCGCCGTTGCGACGTCTTTCTCGCCATCGTCGTGACCCTCACCCTCGCTCAAGCCCGGCTCATGGATAGGAAGGTGCATTACCAATGAGCATCAACATGCACCCCAACCGCTTGTTGCAGCCGTCCGCCATCGTCCGCCATGCGGTTCTGCTCACCACCGGCGCGCTCATCCTCGTCCCTTTCGTCTGGATGGTGTCGCTGTCGATCAAGCCACCCGGCGAGATCTTCCGCGCCTCCTTCTCCTTCTGGCCAGCGCAAATCTATGGCGTCGAGAACTACACCAAGGCGCTCACCGAAGCGCCGCTGCCGCGCTATATGGGCAATGGCCTGATCGTTTGTGCTCTGATCCTCGGCCTTCAGATCCTCGTATGCGCCCCTTGCGCCTATGCGCTCGCCAAGCTTCGCTTTCCCGGCCGCGACCTGCTCTTCGCCATGGTGTTGATCGGCCTGCTGCTGCCGCACCAGGTGCTCTCGCTGCCGCTCTTCGTCCTCAGTTACCAGCTTGGCATTCTCAACACGTATGCTGCGCTTATCTTCCCTTATGTGGTCTCGCCCTTCGGCATCTTCCTGTTCCGCCAGTTCTTCAAGACCATTCCCGATGACGTGGTCCATGCCGCGCGGCTCGACGGTCTCTCAGAAATCGCGATCGTGTGGAAGATCATGGTGCCGATGGCGCTGCCGGCACTTGCCGCATTCTCGATCTTCTCAATTGTCGGCCATTGGAATGATCTGTTCTGGCCACTGATTGCGGTACGGGACGAATCCCTGATGCCTCCGCCCCTCGGAATCATGGCTTTCAAGAGCGAAGAGTCCGGCAATGACTACGGCCCGCTGATGGCCGCATCGACCCTTATCGTTCTTCCCCTGGTCGTCGCTTTCCTTGCCGCTCAAAAGTGGTTCGTCGAAGGAATGACTGGCGGAGCCGTCAAGTAGGATCGTGGAGCGCCAAATGGATCTCACCCGCAGGAAGGTCCTGATCGGGCTTTGTGTGGCGGCTGTCCCCGCGCCGCGGGCGGCGTCCGCCGCTCAGAGACCCCTGAGGATTAATGTGCCGATGGGCCTCCATCAGAAAATGATTGGGGAGCTCGGGGCACGATTTACCAAGGCCAATCCGGCCATTGCCGTCGAGTTCGTGGGCAAGGGCGACAATTGGGATCCCCTGCTGCAGGTCACGCTTCGTGAGGGCCTCGTCAACGGTCTACCCGATGCGACTTGGCAGTCGCTTGCCTATGCGCGCCTCCTTGCCCGTCGCGGCTACATACAACCACTCGATCCTGTGGCCGGTGGCCGGGCCGCCTTCACCGGACTCGGCCTCCCGGAGCCTCTGCTGGAATCAATCTCCGGCGATAGCGGCGTCCACGCGATGCCGTTCGGAACCACGATCCCTGTCGTTTACTACAACATGGATCTCCTGAAGCGGGCCGGTTACGCCGCCGCGCAGCCGCCCTCAACCTGGGACGAGATTATCGAGGTTGCCGCAACGATCTCTGCACTCGACCGCACGATCACCGGCGGCTTCATTGAAAACGACGCGAGCAACGCCTGGATCTTCCAGAACCTGGTTGCAAGTTTCGGGGGGCGGATGATGACGCCCGATCTATCCGACGTGGCGTTCAATGCCCCCGAAGGCCGCAGCTCGCTGGAGCTTCTCTGGCGGTTTGGCGATGTGAGAGGGACGAACATGAGCCGCGAGCAGGCGCGGCAGGCGTTCAATGCCGGTGCTTGTGGCATTCTGATCAGATCGGCGAGCGGAACTACGTCCGTCTCCAAGTCCACCCAGGGACGCTTCGAGTTGATGGTCGGCCGGTTGCCCATCCCGAGCCCAAAGGGTCGCTTGGTGGGAGCTGGCCTCGGATTCATGGTCTTCACCAAGGATGCAGAACGTCAGAAGGCGCTGTGGACCTTCTTCCGCTTCGCCGCAAGTGCCGAGGGCCAGATGATCCTTGCACGGCAGAGCGGCTACATGCCGGTCAACATGTCGGCGCTCGGGCAAGCCGCTTTCCTCAAGGAGTATCTTCAGATCAATCCCTATCACCGTGCCATCGTTGAAGCTCTCGCGATCACCACGGATCAGTTCTCGTTCCCCAAAGACAACACGGTCAAGATCACCGACATGATGGCCGATGTCATGCGGGACGTCGTGGCGCATCGGACGAGGCCTGATGTCGCGCTGAAGGCGATGGCCGATCAGACCCGCAAGCTCCTGAGCTCCTGAGACGCTCTTCATCCAACCGGAAATCCCCATGACACTATCGTTCCGCCCAAGCGACATTCTGAACATGAGCGGCAATCTGCCGCCCAAGGTGCCGCATGTCTTCGATGAAGCCTATCGTGGCGCCGCTCAACGGGTTCTTGGCGACCGCGAGCCGAATGATCTGATCGGTGCGCATCAATTTCGCGGCAGTGATCGCGATCGCGCGCTTGGCGCCCGCTTTATTGGCCGCCGAATGCAGGACGTTCCAGCGGTGGACAGAGTGGTGGTTGCCAATGGCACGCAAAGCATCCTGATGATGCTGCAAGCTTGCTCAGATCGTTCATTTCGCTCTCGGTAGTCATAACCTTATGAATTGGCCGCTGATCCTAGTGCTGAAGGCCAGATTGGGAGATCATCACCAAAGCGATAGAGCCCGCGATCGCGAAGGCGGTGGCGATCGGGACTGCGATCCCCCGAATAGCCGGAACCCGGATCTCAGTCGTGACATGAAGCAGTGCAAGTATGATGAAGGCGATCGCCACGACGGTCGGAAAGAGGTCGTCAGGAAAGTGCGACCGTGAAAGGAGGAGCACCGCAAGAAGTGGCGTATCGTACGAAACGGGGATACCCGTGAACCGAGCGTCGGCAGTAAGACCGACGTTCTCGAAATAGCTGAGCCTGATGGCACCCGCTAAAACGAGAAGCACACTCGCGACGAGCGACAGGGCAGTTCCTTGACTGATAAGGATGATCACTGCAGCCGGGAAAACGACTCCTTGAAAGAAGTCGGCAAATCCATCAAAGCTCTTTCCGAACTCCGGCACACCTCGACGGCGAAGATGGCTCGTCTTGCGCGCGACATGTCCGTCCCAATGATCGAGGAACCAAGTCCAAAGCATTGCCGCAACGCCGAGCTCGATCTTGCCGTTGAGGGCCAGGAACAGCCCGATGACGGCAAACAGATAGGCGATGGCGGTGATGGCATTTGCATAGTCACGCAGATACCCGATCATCGCCTTGCTCCCGTCAGCGGGATGGAACTTGCCGCGGAAACTGCGCGGCTCATAGGCGGCGCGAAAATCTTCTCCGCTAGGCGCAGATCATCTTCGCTATCGATTTCGAACCAGCGGGTATCGCTGCAATCCGCCGCTAAAAGCTGCAGCTCTCGCTGCTCGACAAGCCGTGCGAGGACCTGCTCAACATAGGCCGTACGATGCCCGCTTTCCACAGCCTGGTGCAATGCTGGCACCAGCTGTTCGCGCGAGGCGTCTGCGGAAAAGTGCGTCAGGTTGATGGTCTTGAAGAGACCCCTGGCCCGGGCCTCGACGGGCGTCTGGTTCATGACGAACGTGACGACAGAACCATCGTCAGCCAGCTCGACGGCGGAACCAGTCATTGCTGCGTTGAACGCCGCCACAGCCGCCACGCACTGCTTGGTAGATGAGACCGTTCGAAGTGTTCTTTCGAGGACTTCGCGCTCAAAGAACACATCGCCTTCGAGAAAGACGGTGTCGCCGGCAAGCATTGTATTTCGCGCTAGCCATAAGGAATAGGCGCTGCCGGTCCGATCGAAGATGGGATTGTGGACATACTCGATGTCGACCTCCTCGAACCGATGGCCGCAGGACTGTTCGATGGCTTCTTCGCGATAACCCACGACGATGGTTGCTTCGCGAGCCCCGAGCTCAGACAACTGATGCAGCGCGTTGTGCAGCATCGGGGTTCCGTTCACCTTCACCAAAGGTTTCGGAACAAATTCCGTGTAGGGGCGCAGCCTCGAGCCCATTCCTGCGGCAAGGATCACCGCCCGTGTACCATTGAGCATTTTGAAACGTCCTTCTGGCAAGCTTCAGGCTGCTTGCCTGGTCTTCAGGCTGTTCAGGGTCTCGACGACGCGTTTCAGTCCCGTCTCCAGCAGGTCTGGTGGAGCACCGAAGCAGAGACGCAGGCCATTCACGTCGCCAAAGGTATCGCCAGCAACGGATCCCACATCGGCTTCCTCCAGGAGCAATCGTGCAATGTCGTCGGTGGATCGAAGGTGGCCGCTGGCCGGCAAAGCTGAGACAAGCCTACTGAGATCGAGATAGAAGAAGAACGAGCCGTCGGCGCCCGGCAAGCTTACGTCCCGCAGACCAGAGAGGATGCGAAGACCATTGTTGCGAGTGTCGGACAGACGCTCATGCATCTTTCGTTCAAAACTGCCGTCGCCGACTTGAAGGTGATGCAGGATAGCGTGCTGTGCGATTACATTGGCATTCGAGGTCGTATGGCTCTGCAGCTTCTTGGCCGCGGAAACGATCTCCGGAGGAGCTGCGAAGTAACCCAGGCGCCAACCGGTGATCGCCAGCTCTTTTGAGAAGGCGTTGGCCAGGATTGTCCTTGAACGGACGCCGGGATGCGCCATGACGATCGACTCATGGCGCGAACCGGTGAATACGAAGCTGGAGTAGCTTTCGTCCGAAACGATCCAGAGCTGATAGTTGATCGCGAGATCGCCGATAGCTTGTAGAGTCGTTCGATCATACACTGCGCCAGTCGGATTGTTCGGCGAGTTTATGATAATGGCTTTCGTGCGCGGGGTGACAGCGGCACGGATTGCATAACTTTCGGGAATATATGTCGGGGGACGGGCGTCAACGAACGCGGGCTTAGCGCCGACGAGAAGAACCTGGGACGAGAATGTCGGCCAGCAGGGGCGAATGATGATGACCTCATCACCGGGATTGAACACGGCCAAGGCGACGTCGAGCAGGCCCTGCTTTGCACCCGCAGTGATAGCGATGTTATCCGTATTCCAGCCGATGCCTGTTTCCGCAGACAGCTTTGCGGCGACGGCGCCGCGAAGCGGCGTCAGACCGATGGAATCGGTATACCGGTTCGCCCCGGCATTGATGGCGGCAATCGCTCCTTCGCGCACGGATGATGGTGGCTCGATGATGACTTCGCCGGCGGCCAGATCGATGATCTGACGGCCGGTCGCGGCAGCTATCTTAGCCGCCTCACGGGCGGCGGCAGTGCCCGAACCTGACAGCAAAGACATCCGTTGCGCCAACATGTGCGCTCCTCCTGCATCGATTGCCGAGTTTGTTAAGGTGATCGCAACCGCTTCGCCGCCGGTACGCGATGTGCCTCGGCGGATATCACTCTTCCGTTCGACAACCGCGTCGTAGCCAAATGGGGCTTAAGAGTTCATTGAGACCGGCGACCCCTTCATCGCGCCAGGGTGTCTTTTTGCACTTACAGGAGGAAGAAAAGGCCCGGTTGGAGCAGACTTGAGCAACAGTATTTTGGAACCGAGGAGCCAACGCATCGATCGCGGCCGTCGGCCAGAACAGATTTTGAGTGAGTATGCATGCTGAACTCCTTGCAGTTGATGTTTGCGTAGCCCGATGCTCATCCGTCAAATAGTTTGCTCCCATCAGTATATCAAATACTAGCGTTGGTAGTTGACCCGAGCGCAAACGTAAGTCGTTAGAATTGAGACGAGAGTTGCGGCTCTACGGTGCTCGGAGTCGAGCACGTCTCGAGTGGCCCGTGGCGATGGCTTCTATCATTTGCAAGCATGTCCATGCACAAGGCGGTTGAAACATGCCGCCGTCTCCGATCCTGAGAGTGCCGCCCGCGCTACCGACGATGCTTATTGAGCTCAGAGTGGTGCGGATAAGCGATGCATCGATGTGAACCACATCGGCGGTCGCGATCTTCGCCTTGAGACGGGCCCCGCCCGCCCGCTTTAAGATCATGCGGTGGCGCACTGCACCCCACCGCTCGCAGATGCGTATCAAGCTGGAGTGGTCGGGAAGAGCGTCATGCGGTCCTTAGCCGACGAACCATCGGATGGCGACATTGACTTGAGCCTCCGATCGTCGACGATGCCCAGTGACAGCGCAGCGAGTATCAACCCTACAGCGGCTTCCGGATAATCGCCCGGCCATCGCCGAACAAATAACAGTGAGACTTCGTGGTGTAGCCAAGAAGAATAGAGTACGCGATCGAGCCGAACCACCACGTGATCGTCGGGATCAGCTGGCAAAGCGAGCCCGTGACGAACAGCTCTAGCTGGTTCTGTTCCTTCCCAGCATGTGGCGCCCCTCCGACCGCGACTCACAAGGAAAACGGAATCAGTCCGCGCGAACTCTTTTCGACAATCTCCACTCGGCAGCGCTGTCACGTGGCGTTCAGCACCTTGGCGGCCGCCTTGATGCCCTCGTGGGCGTCCGAGACTCACTAGCTTGAGGCCGCGCAGACCCCGCTTGGCGAGCCTGCGCAGGAACGCCATCCGCGGATGGGCCGACATCCATGCCGGGGATTTCCGGCCGGCCATCCTGCACGATGATCGCGACGATCCCCGCGACCGAGACATTGCGACCCTGCTGGCGCACCCTCACGCAGGTGGCGTCGATCCACAGAGAGGGCCATCGCCCTCGACCGGACGGGCGAGGAACGCCCCGTCAACTATCAAGCCTGCTAATTGATCTAGATGTCAGAAAAGCCGAGTGATTGCCGATTGAGGGTTGGGCTGCTCAGTCGGGCTCCTCAACCGTCGCTCCTGAGGTGTTCGGCATGAAACGTCAACCACAATCTGTACTCGCCAACGGTCCTGATCGATGCACCGCATCCTCGGCCGCAGAAATGCTGCGTGCACAGGTGTGCTCCAATCTTGAACTCTCCTTCCTCATGGAAGCGCATGACGGCCTCTCCGCTGCGATCGCCGAGCGCGCAGGGTTCAAAGGTCTCTGGGCGTCCGGTCTTTCAATTGCCTCCTCTCTTGGATATCGTGATGTCAACGAAGCGTCATGGTGCCAACTTGTCGATGCAGTCGAGCGGATCGTGGACTCGAGCAAACTGCCTGTTCTGGTTGACGGCGATGGCGGCTTTGGGAATTTCAACAATGCACGCCTCCTTGCCCGCAAGCTCCGTCAACGAGGCACTGCCGGCGTTGCGCTGGAGGACAGCTGCTTTCCGAAGATGAACTCGCTCATTGGCGATCGTCACCCCCTCGCCGATATCCACGAATTCTCCGGCCGCCTGCGGGCAGTCAAGGATACAGTCGCGGAAGACTTGGTCCTCGTGGCCCGGATCGAGGCGTTGATCGCGGGACATGGAATGGACGAAGCCATTTTACGCGCTCACGCTTACGCGGACGCGGGTGCGGATGCGATCCTCATTCACTCGCGAAAGAGCACCGCGGACGAGGTTCTTTCCTTCACGCGCACCTGGCAAAGCCGATTGCCCGTCGTGATCGTGCCAACGACATACTATCGAACACCAGTCTCTGCGTATCGTAATGCCCGCATCTCAACAGTGATCTGGGCCAACCACTCAGTGCGAGCTGCAATAGCAGCAATGGGACAGGCCTGCCGTCGCGTCATTGCTGAAGAAGGCGTTGCCGGCATTGAGCCCAATATTGCGACGCTCGACGAGGTCTTCGAACTGTTGAGGTATGACGAACTTGCCCGCGCGGAAGCGCGCTATCTTCATCCTCTTGACTGAGGGCAATGACCTCCCATTTACACGCAACAAACTCGTTCTCGAAGGACCACCGGCATGCAATCGGCCGCCTTACTGTTACGCTCCACCGCATGTTTCAGCGAAGCACAGGCGTTCCCCTCCCAAAATTGGATGCGCCATAGACGGGCGCGACAGCTCTTGCGCGGCTGATCCGAACATGCTGCAGATCTACGGGGCTCATTTCTCTCTTGAAGAGGCGCCAACGCGGACGGTGATCCGTCGTCCTCTTCAAGAAAGCCGGTAGACTCCACGGTCGTGTCCCCAGTGATGGTGTAGCTCGGTAGAGCAAAGCCGCCCGCACGCGCGCCCACAGATAGCGCCGTAGCGGGCGGGCGGCTTTGCGGTGGTCACCGGCGGTTCTCCGGTAGGATCGGGTTGCGACACGCCAACGCAACCGAGGAACCACCGATGACCGACGATATGATGAACCTGCGCACGCTTGTGGAGAAGACCCCCGATGCGGATCTGCTGCGCGAGATGATCGGCTTTGCCGCCCAGCGGCTGATGGAGCTGGAAGTCGAAAGCCAGACTGGAGCAGCTTACGGCGAGAAGACCCCCGAGCGTCTGGCCCAGCGCAACGGCTACCGCGACCGGACCTGGGAGACCCGCGCCGGCACGGTCGAACTTCGCATCCCCAAGCTGCGCAAGGGCTCCTACTTCCCGGGCTTTTTGGAGCCGCGCCGCATGGCCGAGAAGGCGCTCACCGCCGTGGTGCAGGAGGCTTACGTGCAGGGCGTCTCGACCCGCTCGGTGGACGATCTGGTGCAGGCGATGGGCATGAGCGGCATCTCCAAGAGCCAGGTCTCGCGGTTGTGCGCCGAGATCGACGACAAGGTGAAGGCGTTCCTTGCCCGTCCGATCGAGGGCGACTGGCCGTATCTGTGGATCGACGCCACCTATGTGAAGGTGCGCCAGAACGGCCGCATCGTGTCGGTCGCGGTGATTGTCGCGGTCGGCGTCAACAGTGATGGCCGGCGTGAAGTTCTCGGCATGGATATTGGTCCTTCCGAAGCCGAGACGTTCTGGACGGCCTTCCTGCGCAAGCTCGCCCGCCGCGGCCTGCGCGGTGTCAAACTCGTGGTGTCCGACGCCCACGAAGGCATCAAGGCCACCGTGGCCAAGGTGCTCAACGCCAGCTGGCAGCGTTGCCGCGTCCACTTCATGCGCAATGCGCTGGCGCATGCCGGCAAGAGCGGCCGGCGCGTCGTCTCCGCCTTCATCGCCACCGCGTTTGCCCAGGACGATGCCGAGGCCGCGCGAACGCAGTGGCGGAAGGTCGCCGACCAGCTCCGCCCCAAGCTGCCGAAGCTTGCCGGCTTCCTCGACGAGGCCGAGACCGACGTGCTTGCCTACATGACCTTCCCGCCGCAGCATCGGACCAAGCTGCACTCCACCAATCCGATTGAACGCCTCAACGGCGAGATCAAGCGGCGCACCGAAGTGGTCGGCATCTTCCCCAACGAGGACGCCATCGTCCGCCTCATCGGAGCGATCCTGCTCGAACAGAACGATGAGTGGGCGGTCCAGCGCGCCCGCTACATGACGCTGGAAACCATCGCGCCGTTGAGCGATGATCCAACCGTCAGCCTTCCGGCTATCGCCAGCTGATCTGCCCGGCTCTTGCCGGTGAACGCGGTGACCCACCGCCAGTTACACCACGCCCGGGGAGTACGTCATGCCAAGCTGATGAATGCTTGTGGGTGCAAGTCCCATCCGGTCAAAGCCGAAGCAGGCAAGCCGGGACCGAGTCTTGCGGGCGTCGCGGCAACGCGGGGTTCGAAGTGTAGACAGGAGCCATGCGGGGTGCGGGAATGAGCCTCGAAAGGTGGATGTTCGCGGAGGCCGAGTGTGTTCCCTAAACACGAAGGCAGCATGAGCATCGTCGTTATGCGAGACGATGCCACTCCGTCGGGGTCGATGGCCGGATCACGTATGGAAGGTAATCATCGGAACATGAGAGGCCCGACCGGGTCCGTTGGATTGGTCTCCAACGGGGGGCAGCGGCAAGGCAGTGCCGGAGCCGCGGTCCGAGCTGAGGTCGGGAGTCGGACTGGTTCATAGTACCTGTGAAGTCGTCGAAGGAAACGAGACGCATGGAGGGAAGGGGCCAGCCCGAGGGGAGCCCGCGCGAGAAGGCCAGGGTCCGGACACAGAGCCGGGTTGCCTTGCCGCTGAACCTCGAACGGGTGAACGCGGCGGCCAAGCAGGCTGCCCAAACCCGGTTCACAGCCTTGCTGCACCACGTCGACGAGGACTCTCTGCTTCGGGCGTTTCGACGACAAAAGCGGCAGGCCAGCGCGGGGGTCGATGGGGTAACGGTGGCGAAGTACGAAGAGAGGCTCACGGATAACCTCCGCGAGCTCTGCGGACGCGTCCATACGGGTCGCTACCGGCCACAGCCGGTGCGACGAGTTTACATCCCAAAAGCCGATGGCGGTAAGCGGCCTCTCGGTGTGCCGGCGCTAGAGGACAAGATTGTCCAAAGCGCAGTCGCCGAGGTGCTGAGCGCCGACTACGAGGTCGACTTCATCGGGTTCTCCTACGGCTTCCGGCCGGGGCGGAATCCTCATATGGCGCTTGACGCCTTGCACACGGCGATCATGAGCCAGCGCGTCAACTGGGTGCTCGATGCCGACATACGCAACTTCTTCGACTCGGTCGACCACGAGTGGCTGTTGCGGATGGTGGCGCACAGGATCGCCGATCCTCGCATATTGCGGCTCATAGAGCTGTGGCTGCGGGCCGGCGTTCTTGAGAGCGGCGAGAAGCAAGAAACGGACAGGGGTACCCCGCAGGGGGCGGGCATCAGTCCGCTCCTCGCCAACATCTTTCTGCACTACATCCTCGATCTCTGGACCCATCAATGGCGCCGTCGCTGCGCACGCGGTCGCGTTGTGGTCGTGCGCTATGCGGACGACTTCGTCATGGGCTTCGAGAGCAAGGCGGATGCGCAGGAGATGCTCTTGGCCCTCAAGGGGCGGCTGGCCAGCTTTGGCCTGATGCTTCATGAGGGCAAGACGCGGTTGATCGAGTTCGGTCGGTTTGCGGCCCTCTCGCGTCAGCGGCGCGGCGAGCGGCGACCCGAGACCTTCGCCTTCCTCGGCTTCACCCACTATTGCGGGCGGACCCGGGACGGCCGGTTTATCGTGAAGCACAAGACGGAAGGGAAACGCCTGACGCGCAAGCTGACGGCGTTGCGCCAGGAAGCCTGGCGGCTCATGCACGAGTCGTTGGCCACCCAGCACGAGTGGTTCGCCGCAGTGCTGCGTGGACACTACGGCTACTATGGCAGGCCGCACAATTATCCAGCGCTCAACGGCTTCTACCGCGAAGTGCGTCGGAGCTGGCTGCACTGTCTGAGACGGCGCAGTCAGAAAAGTCGGCGCATGGGCTGGTCGGAGTTCGAGGCCCTGACGGCACGCTTCCGTCTGCCCGTTCCACGCATCACTCGCACTTGGGCGCAGGCCCGGATATGACGCGGGTTACCCTCGGGAAGAGCCGGGTGCGGGAAATCCGCCTGCCCGGATCTGTGAGGGCGAAAGCCAAATGGCTGAGCTACTCGACCACGATCGACTCCACACCGCAACAGCAACCACAAGTAACATTTGAGACCGAGGGAGAGCGCTTATGTTAACGCAACGGATGGTTCTGCTCAACTCTTCGGCACCGCCGCCAACGTGACAAATCTGCGTGGCGGCGCCGTTCGCAACGTGTTCTCCTTCAGTATGCGCCGCTGGCGCAAGCAACTGACCCGGCTAGGGTTGATTGGGACCATTAGTTGTCGCCTCGGCTGCGGCTGGCAGTGTCACCGATGCGCTTGCGGGAGACGAGGCGAAGGCTGCCATGCAAACCCAAATCGGCCGGGTGCAGCCGGGCGCTAAAGCCATCTCTCTACCGGTTCCCGCATGTGGCGAGACAACCCAAAAATTTGGCTCCAATGATCCGAACGATCCCGTCGATGGCACCGTCAACAAGATGATCACCGAGTGGCTGCTGGCCGGCAACAAGGCCGCTTGGAAATCCAGATTCGGTCTTGATAGGCCCGCTCTTGGCGACGCAGAGTTCGAAATCGACACCTCCGGTTACGGGAAGGATCTCTTCCTGACCGGCCCCGAAGCCAAGACCCGCGGCATCGATCCGCATCGGAAGCAAGTACTGCCGCACCGCGGTCTGTGCTAAGCTCGTGCATGAGAGCAAAAAGCAGCAACCAGTTTTACCTAACCATCACATCGTTCCGTCGGCTGCCGAACGATCGCCTGCTGCTTGGCATGAAGGGCATCCGCACCGTGTGCAGCGGTGCCGTTCAGTACGTGGCGACGTCGGGGAATACTCGCCGCGTCTGGCCGGCTCTCCTGTTCGCGCCGATGCGTGAGGAGCGACACGACATGAACGTGATCACATCAGAACGCAATTCCCTGATCTCGGAAACTTGGGCTCCGAGGTGCGTCAGCCGATCCCGGCCAGGCCCGGACAGCGCGAGCGCTACGATTATGAGTACCGCCGCAACGGCACCGTCAATCTCTTCGTTAACTTCGATCCGCATCGCGGCTGGCGCAACGTCAAGATAGCAGGCCGCCGCGCCGCCGTGGACTACGCCCACTGCATGCGTGAACTCGTCGACATCCATTATCCCGATGCCGCCAGCATCCGTGTCGTGCAGGACAATCTGTCGATCAGTCCGCCGGCGCGCTGTATCAAGCATTTGCGCCCGCCGAGGCCCGTCGCATCCTGCGTCGCCTCGAATTCTACTACACACCGAAACACGCCAGTTGGCTCAACATGGTCGAGTGCGAGATCAGCGTGCTGCAGCGCCAGTGTCTCGGCCGCCGCATCGACGACGCCAAACGGCTCCGAAAAGAGATCGCAGCATGGCAACAGAAGCACGAGACCGCATCAAATGGATGTTCACAACCGACAAAGCCGGCGCCAAACTCGGCCGCGCATATCCAACCATCGCCAAAGAGTCAAAATTACTGTGATGAACCACTAGCTAGGTCCAGCGGGCTTTCATAGCGATCCTTCAAGAACCTGGCGGCGCGCTCATGGATTCCTAGTTTTGAGCCAACAACGCCGCATGGATTGTAGCTATCGACGACTCAAGCCAAGCTGAATACGCCGGAGAAGACTGGCAGCTCATATCGGGCGACAATATTGTTGAAGCGAACATGGGTATCTATCAGCTCTTCGAGATCGAACGAGAATGGAATGCCCATTTGCTTTACGACGAACGGTGTCAACACCGTCGGAGCAGGTGCTACGCCGATCTTCGCCAATTCTTCCAATCCATTAATCGTGTTCTCTGCAGCCTCAATTCCGGCCAGAAGGCAGCTTCCGGCTCCGAACCGACCAAACACGTCGACTGCGTCGGTAAAGATCGGCATGTACTCTTCAAGAGTGTATTCGCCCTTCAGGCCACGGATATACTTTCTTCGCATTCCGGCATCGACGATATCGACCCCCGTGTTGAATCGCGAAACGCCAGCATCTCTCAGAACTGAAAGGTAATTTCTTCGCTTATCCCTGTCGTTTCGGATGCTCGGCGGAACCACCTGGGATACGTAAATATTCTTTGTATACCCCGCCTCTCTGAGCCGACGAGAGATTGTCGAATGTCGGTCCAATTCGGTCTTCTCATCCTTGATGCTTCCGGTGCATAGCCAAACGATATCGTATTTGTCATCAAACATGTGGCCATTCCTGTCCGCATAATTCAAACACTCCTGAAAATTGGCCTTGTAATTAGTATCACCTCCCTGAATGGCCAGCGCCTCCCATTCATTTTCTTTAAAACAGAACTCGCACGAATAACAGCAGTAAACATGATAATCGAACACGAAACTCCGCGCGCCATTCGCGCGCATCATACCGAAATTGTACATACCCGTAGGCGAGCGTTCGGGTCAATATGTTGTCGACAACGGACTTGTTCAATCTCGTCGTTTATTGATGCAAGGAGGACCTCTCCGTCAAACATAAATGGCGAGTTCGAATTGATCCGTACGGTGATCTTTTTGACGAACTGCGGGCCAAATATTTCGATTTCGAGTCTCGGTATGATTTGCCCAAGAATTGGAAATGATATATCGGTCGTGAGAAGTTGAATTCCGTCTCTCAGTGCGCCAAGTCTGAAGACTTCCTCGATACGAACACCGTGCCTATTTTTTGAGTGCAAGATCGAATTTTGCGATCCTCTTTTTCTGAATGCTCATGGCCGCACTCCACCTGCTGCAACGGATTCCTTAGGGTCTGTACCTAATTAGTAGATTCTGATTCCCTCGTACCGAGTTGATTCGGCGTGGGGGATTTCGATGCGCAAAGGACTGTTCTGGCTCAACGACAAGCAGTGGGCTCAGATCGAGCCGCACCTGCCAACGAACCAGACGGGCCCGGCGCGCGATGACGATCGACGCATCATCAGCGGTATCATTCACATGCTCCAGTGCGGCGCACGCTGGCGCGATTGCCCGCCCGACTATGGCCCTTACACGACAATCTACAATCGGTT
>NZ_VSTH01000106.1 GCF_008123965.1 Bradyrhizobium hipponense
GCGTGGGGGTGGGGGACGGTAACGGACTTTGCGCGAAGCCCGGCGTCGCTGCCGACATCGTCACGAGCAACGCAAAGGCCATCGCGACCGCCGTCGTGATCCGGCGGACGCGGTCCAGCCTGATCGTTGGCCGTGTCCCGGAGGGCTGCGATGGGCAGCACATGACGACAAATCCTGAAGCAAAAAGCGGTGCGCAAAAATGCAACACGCGCTAGCGGCGCGTGCGGCGATTTGTGCTGAACCGGCAGGGAGCGTCAATCGGTTGAAGCCCCCAGGTAACGGCGATTGCCCTCGATTGTGGTTCCGCTGCCACAGGTCGCAAATTGCAGCTCGATGCGGCCTACCGGGTCTTGAAATTCGCGTACGGCTTGCTAACGCGCGATTTTCATGTTGCAATATCAGACACAATCGTAATTGGCGCTCGGCTGTGCGTTTCGCGACATTAAGACTCAAGACTCGAACAGACTTCCGGAAGCCCGTTTGTGGCGTGGCACGCGAAAAGCGGCCGCGTCTTTTTTATATCTAGCGGAGGAGACTGAGGATGCCGCAAAAGGGCACCGTCAAATGGTTCAACCCGACCAAGGGCTATGGGTTCATCAAGCCGAACGGCAGCGACAAGGACGTGTTCGTCCACATCTCTGCCGTCGAGCGCGCCGGACTCTCCACCCTCAATGAAAACCAGGTGGTTGAATACGACCTCGTGGAGAACCGCGGCAAAGCGTCCGCGGAGAACCTCAAGGTCTCCTGATTTCTCTCACCTTACACGCGAGAGATCATGACGTTGCCCCCGGCTCTGCCGGGGGTTTTGTTTGTGCGATCCTGCGAGACGCACTAGCTAGGGCGCCTCAGCTCACCACAGGCGAAATCAAAAAGTTCTCCGACGGCCCGCTTCCCGCGGTCTTGCAGACGTCGCCCTCGATCCGGACCTTGCCGGTCGCGAGCAGCCGCAGCGCTTCGGGATAGATGCGGTGCTCGACTTCGAGGATGCGCTCCGAGAGCGTATCGGCCGTGTCGTTATCGCTGACCGGCACCGCCCCCTGCATCACGATCGGGCCGGCATCGGTCTCGGGGATGACGAAGTGAACCGTCGCGCCAGACAGCTTGACGCCGGCGCGCAAGGCCTGGCCGTGCGGGTCGAGGCCTGGAAAAGATGGCAATAGCGATGGATGGATGTTGAGCATCCGGCCGTACCAGGATTTGGTAAATTCGGCCGTAAACAGGCGCATGAAGCCGCCCAGGCAAATCAGCTCGATGCCGTGCTGATCGAGTGCAGCTTGCAGCATCGCCTCGAAACCGGCGCGGTCCTTGCCGAACGGCTTGCTCTCGATCACCAGGGTCTTCACCCCGCTCGCCCTGGCTCTCTCCAGTCCCGGCGCGTCAGCCTTGTTCGAGATCACGAGCGCAATCTCCGCCGGGAAATCCGGGGCGGCCGCGCCCTTGATCAGGGCAGCCATGTTGGAGCCCCGGCCCGAAATCAGGATGGCGACGCGGCGCTTCATGACGCTACAGGGCCAGATCGAGGTTGCCGTTATAGACGACGCGATGGTCGCCCTCGGCCGGGACCACCTGGCCAAGCACGGCGACCGTCTCGCCCGCGTCGGCAAAGACCTGCACCACCTGGTCGACCTTATCCGGCTCGACGATTGCGATCATGCCGATACCGCAATTGAAGGTCCGCAGCATTTCCAGCTCGGCGATGCCGGCCTGTGCGGCCAGCCATTTGAACACCGGAAGCACCGGCAGGCGCGACAGATCGATGCCGACGCCGAGGTGCTTTGGCAGCACACGCGGGATGTTGTCGGTGAAGCCGCCGCCGGTGATGTGGGCGAGGCCCTTGACCGCACCGGTCTCGCGGATGGCGCGCAGGCAGGATCTGACGTAGAGCCGCGTCGGCGTCAGCAGCGCACCGCCGAGCGTCATGACCGGCGCAAACGGGGCCTGTGCGGCGAAGCCGAGGCCGGACCGCTCGACGATCTTGCGCACCAGCGAGAAGCCGTTGGAATGCACGCCCGACGAGGCCAGCCCGATCACGGTGTCGCCCGCGGCGATGTCCTTGCGCGGCAGCAGCGTGCCCCGCTCGGCGGCGCCGACGGCAAAGCCGCCGAGGTCATAGTCGCCATCCTTGTAGAGGCCGGGCATTTCGGCAGTCTCGCCGCCGATCAGGGCACAGCCCGATTCCCGACATCCCTCGGCAACGCCCGCAACGATCGCCGCGGTCGCCTCCGGATCGAGCTTGCCGCAGGCAAAATAATCCAGGAAGAACAGCGGCTCGGCGCCCTGCACCACGAGATCGTTGACGCTCATGGCGACGAGGTCGATGCCGATGCCGCCATGAAGGCCGGTCTCGATCGCGATCTTGACCTTGGTGCCCACGCCATCGGTGGCGGCGACCAGGATGGGATCCTTGAAACCGGCCGCTTTGAGGTCGAACAGGCCGCCAAAGCCGCCGATCTCGGCGTCGGCACCCGCGCGTGCGGTGGCGCGCACCATCGGCTTGATCAGGTCGACCAGGCGGTTGCCCGCATCGATATCGACGCCTGAATCGGCGTAAGTGAGGCCGTTTTTGCGGTCGGTCATGCCCGATTTCCAGTGGGTTTGCGGCTGGTTACGTCGAATTCCGGGGACACGCAATGGCTCGCATGGCGCGCTGCCCTATACTATGTAGATATCAACCGGTTCGGCCTTCAAACGGGCCGGATTCGAGGTCAGGCCGGGTGCCGGGAAGCGCCGCGTGAGTATTCCGAACATCATTACCCTGGGCCGCATCATGCTGGTCCCGATCATTGTCTGGGCCATCGTGTCGAGCCAAATGGAGGTGGCGTTCGCCGTCTTCTTGATCGCCGGCATCAGCGATGCCGTCGACGGCTTCCTCGCCAAGCGCTTCAACATGACGAGCGAGCTCGGCGCCCTGCTCGACCCGCTTGCGGACAAGGCGCTGTTGGTCTCGATCTACATGGCGCTCGGCATCTGGGGCGCGATCCCGCGCTGGATCGTGATCCTGGTGGTGTCGCGGGACATCATGATCGTGGCGGCCGTGATCGTCTCCTGGCTGTTCGACAAGCCGGTCGAGATGAAGCCGTCGAAGGTGTCCAAGCTCAACACTGTGGCCCAGGTGGCGTTCGCGGCGCTGGTATTGGCCGCGCTTGCCTTCGGCTTCAAGGCGCAGCCCTATGATATAATCCTGATGGGTCTCGTCACCGTCTTCACGCTCTCCTCCGTGTCGCTCTATCTCGTCGAGTGGCTGCGGCACATGAGCACCATCGAAGGCAAATGAGCCGGGATAAGCCCCCGCAAAAGGCCAACTCGCGCTCGATACGTCTACTCTTTCAACTGAAGCCGGCCGTCCGGCATGGAGCAAAGCAAGCGTGGCAGGCCGCGTTCATCCCCGACAATTGGCGTTTTCGCTTCCGCATGCGGAAAGCCTGAGCCGGGACAATTTCCTCGAAGGTCCCGCCAATGCGGCCGGTCTCGGCCTGATCGACAGTTGGCCGGAATGGCCGAACCGGATCATGTGGCTGGCCGGCCCCGAAGGAAGCGGCAAGAGCCATCTCGCAGCGATCTGGGCCGAGGACGCCGGCGCCCGCTCGACCACGGCGAATGCGCTGATCCCCGCGAGCGTGCCCGGCGCGCTCGCGACCGGCGCCTTGGTGGTCGAGGATCTCAAGGCAAAGGAATTCGACGAGCGCGCCGTCTTCCATCTGATGAACCTCGCGCGTGAAGACGGCGCCTACGTCCTCTTCACCGGACGCGAGGTGCCTGCTGCCCTCGACATCGAACTGCGCGACCTGCGCTCCCGGTTGCGGGCTGTTCCCGTGGTCTCGCTCTTGCCGCCGGACGACCAGCTGTTCCGCGGCCTGATCATCAAGTTCTGCGCCGACCGCCAGCTCGCCGTTGACGAGACCGTGGTCAGCTACCTCGCCACCCGCCTGGAGCGGTCCTCGGCCGCTGCCCGCCGAGCCGTGGAACTGCTCGATAGTGAGGCGCTGCGGCTCGGCCGCCCCGTCACCCGGGCGCTCGCCGCCGAGTTGCTGCGCGACGCCTGAGTCGGCTCCCCATCCACAGCGCTTGACGCGGCGCGCCGGCGGAACGTCAATGTCATCGAAACGTCATCGCACTCACACATGCTCTCGCCGGTTTTGCGCAAAAGTCGCAAAGTGAGGCGAAACAGGATGGATCGGCTTCTGATGGACTCTGCGCAAATCGTTGAAATTAAAGAAAAAGCTCCAGAATTCGAAGGCCAGCCGGCGATCGCTTCGAGCCCCGAGCGGTTCATCAACCGCGAGCTATCGTGGCTGCATTTCAACCGGCGCGTCCTGGAGGAATCGGTCAATCCCAGCCACCCCGTGCTGGAGCGGGTGCGATTCCTGTCGATTTCGGCGAATAACCTCGACGAATTCTTCATGGTCCGCGTCGCCGGCATCAAGGCTCAGGTGCGCGAGGGCATTGCCGAGCGCAGCCCGGACGGCCTGACCCCGTCCGAGCAGCTCGCCCTGATCAACCAGACGGTTTCCAAGCTGGCCTCCGACCAGCAGGCGATCTGGCGCGACCTGCGCGGCTCACTGGCCAACGTCGGCATCGTGCTGGTCGACGGCAAGGAGGTCACCAAGGCGGAGCGGACCTGGATCGAGGACTACTTCCTCGCCAACGTGTTCCCGCTGCTGACGCCGCTCGCGATCGACCCGGCCCATCCCTTCCCGTTCATTCCCAGCCTCGGTTTCACCATCGCGCTCCAGCTCACGCGCGCCGCCGATGGCAAGCAGATGAACGCGCTGATCCGCATGCCCGGCAAGATCGACCGCTTCATCCGACTGCCGGCCGACGGTACGGTGCGGCTGATCACGCTGGAACAGGCGACCTCCCTGTTCATCAATCGCCTTTTCCCCGGCTACAACCTGCACGGTCAGGGCGCCTTCCGCATCATCCGCGACTCCGAGCTGGAAATCGAGGAAGAAGCCGAAGACCTCGTCCGCCTGTTCGAGACTGCGCTGAAGCGCCGCCGCCGCGGCTCGGTGATCCGGCTGGAGATCGACGCCAAGATGCCGGAGCAGCTGCGCAGCTTCGTGCAGCACGCGCTGTCGGCCGCTGACGACGAGGTGTTTCTGGTCGACGGCGTGCTCGCCATGAACGAGCTGTCCCAGCTCACCCGCCTCGACCGGCCCGACCTCGAATTCACGCCTTACGTGCCACGCCATCCCGAGCGCGTGCGCGAGCACGGCGGCGACATTTTTGCCGCGATCCGGCAGAAGGACCTGGTCGTCCATCACCCCTACGAATCCTTCGATGTGGTGGTGCAGTTCCTCCAGCAGGCCACGCGCGATCCGGACGTCGTCGCGATCAAGCAAACGCTCTACCGCACCTCCAACAACTCGCCGATCGTGCGTGCGCTTGCGGAAGCCGCAGAAGCCGGCAAGTCGGTCACCGCGCTGATCGAGCTGAAGGCACGTTTCGACGAAGAGGCCAACATCCGCTGGGCGCGCGACCTCGAACGCGCCGGTGTCCAGGTGGTCTATGGCTTCCTCGAGCTCAAGACCCACGCCAAGCTGTCGATGGTGGTGCGTCGCGAAGGCGGCGGCCTCACCACCTATGTCCATACCGGCACGGGCAACTATCACCCGGTGACCGCGCGCATCTACACCGACCTTTCCTACTTCACCTCGGAGCCGACCATCGGCCGCGACGCCGCGCGCGTGTTCAACTTCATCACCGGCTATGCGGCGCCGAGCGATCTCGAAAAGATGGCGGTGTCGCCGCTGACCCTGCGCAAGCGCATCATCCAGCATATCCAGGGCGAGACCGAGCATGCCCGGCACGGCAAGCCGGGCGCGGTCTGGATGAAGATGAATGCGCTAGTCGACCCCGACATCATCGACGCGCTCTACGAAGCGTCACAGGCCGGCGTCCAGGTCGAGCTCGTGGTGCGCGGCATCTGCTGCCTGCGGCCCGGCATTCCCGGCCTGTCGGAGAACATCCGCGTCAAGTCGATCATCGGACGCTTCCTGGAACACGGCCGAATCTACTGCTTCGGCATGGGCCAAGGCCTGCCGAGCGCGAAAGCGGCTGTGTATATCTCGTCCGCCGACATGATGCCGCGCAACCTCGACCGTCGCGTCGAGGTGCTGTGTCCGCTGCAAAATCCCACGGTGCATCAGCAGGTTCTCGAACAGATCATGGTCGCGAACCTGAAGGACAATGAGCAGAGCTGGCAATTGTTGCCGGACGGGTCCTCAACGCGTATGAAGACCGCGAAAGGCGAGGAGCCTTTCAACGTCCACAACTACTTCATGACAAATCCGAGTCTGTCTGGCCGTGGAAAGTCGCTCAAGGAATCCTCGCCGCGCCGTCTCACGCGCCGGAACGAACGTCATCAGCCCTGATCGGGGATTTCTGACGTGACGCGGCCGCGCAAGCGCGGCTCGAGCGTCGCTGTCATCGATATCGGCTCCAACTCGGTGCGTCTCGTCGTCTACGAGGCGCTGGCGCGGAGCCTGATTCCGATCTTCAACGAGAAGACGCTGTGCGGCCTCGGCCGCGAGGTGCAGAGCACGGGCCTGCTTGCGCCGGATGCCGTCGACAAGGCGCTGACCTCGCTGAAGCGATTCCGCGCGCTGTGCCGGGTGATGCAGGTGGGGCGCGTGTTTGCAATCGCCACTGCGGCGTGCCGTGACGCCTCCAACGGCCCCGACTTCATCGCGAAGGCCGAACGCATTTGCGCCGTCCAGATCGAGATCTTGTCCGGGCCGCGCGAGGCGCGGCTGTCGGCGCTCGGCGTGATCTCGGGGATTCACTATCCCGACGGCATCGTCGGCGATCTCGGCGGCGGCTCGCTCGAACTGGTCGACGTGCGCAGGAACAGCGTACGCAGCGGCGTGACGCTGCCGCTTGGGGGCCTGGCGCTGCAGGACCTCGCCCACAAATCGCTCAAGCGGGCCGACGGCATCGTCCGCGAGGCGCTGGACGGGGTGCCGCAGCTCAAGGCCGGCAGCGGCCGCGCCTTCTATGCGGTCGGCGGCACCTGGCGCGCGCTTGCCCGCATCCACATCATCCAGAGCGGCTATCCGCTCCAAGTGATGCACGGCTATTCGATTTCGGCCGCCGAGGCGCTCGACTTTTCGCGTCGTCTGCGCCGTCTCGCGGCCGCCGACATGCTGGCCGACATCGAGATCGTCGCCGACGCGCGCCGCCCTCTCCTCACCTATGCCGCGTTGGTGCTCGAGCACATCATCCGCGTGGCAAAACCGAAGACGATCGTATTCTCGACCTTCGGCGTGCGCGAAGGTCTGCTTCACGAGAAGTTGTCGGAGACCGAGCGCAGCAAGGACGGATTGGTCTGCGCGGCGGAAGAGCTCAACCAGCTGCTGTCGCGCTCGGCACGCCACGCCCGCGAGCTGATCGCCTGGACCGACCGTCTCGCGCGCGTGGTGAAGCTGCGCGAGACCGAGGAGGACCGGAGGCTGCGCCACGCCGCCTGCCTGCTCTCCGACATCGGCTGGCGCGTGCATCCCGACCATCGCGGCGAGCAGACGCTGAGCTTGGTCGTCAACGGCAATTTCGGCGCGATCACCCATACCGAGCGCGCTTTTGTCGGCCTGTCGGTGTTCTATCGCTATGCGGGGCTGAGCGAGGAAAACCAGCCGCCGGTGGCGATGCAAGAGCTGCTGACGCCGGCGCAGCTCGAACGCGCCCGTCTGCTGGGGGCGGCCTTCCGCGTCGCGCATCTGATCTCGGCGGCGCGGCCGGGCGTCTTGCCTGCCACGCATTTCCGCAGCGGGAGCCGCAAGCTGATGCTGGTGTTCGAGCACCGCCTCGGCGATCTCGTCGCCGACCGCGTCGGCAGCCGCTTCCGCCAGCTCGCCCGCCTGATCGGCCGCGCCGGCTCGATCGTGCGGCGCTAAAAACAACTACCCGGTCCTAATCCTCCCCGGACGTCTCTTAAGCCACATGATCACGCCGCTGATGAACAGGACGAGAGGCGCGAAGCCGGCTATGAAAACCACCAGGCGTCCCACGAGTCCGAACGCCGCGCCGTTATGGAGCCAGAGCTGTTTGGCCAAATAGCGGTCGCCTATCGACATGGTGCCTGGAGTGCGGTCATGCACCACTGCGCCACTCCATGGATCAAGCCAGATCGCCCCCCGTGCCCGTACCGCGGGATCAGCGTCGTCGGGACGGAACTGCACGCGCCAGGTGTTGCGCGTTGCGGTTGGCGGATTGAACATAGCGATGGCCACGCCAGGCTTGGCCGCTTGTGCGATTCGCACGATCGCATCGGCCGGGAGCAGCGGCGTCCCGATCGGAGACGGCAGTTCGATCCGCGGCGAGGGATCAGGCGTCGGTTGCGAGAGAAGGCCAACGACAGGCCGTATCATGCCGGGAAAAATGATTCCGACGCCGGTGATTGAGATCACCAAGAGAGCGCAGAGCGCCCAAAAGCCGGCCGCGCCATGAACGTCGAAAACAAATCGAAGAAGCGAAACGTTGCTGCGCACCGATACCGATCGCCAGAATCGACCCGGCCTCGGCCACCACAGGAACAGGCCCGACATGGCCAAGCCGAGCAGCATGAACCCGACCATGCCTACCAGCTCTTTGCCCCACCACTCGTAGAGCAGCAGCGTGTAGTGGAGACGATAGACCTTGAGCGCGAACGCGTTGATGTAGTCACGCCGCCCGAGCACCTTCCCGTTCGAGGGATCGACCATGGTCGTCCAACGATTGGGGTAGCGGCCTGTTGCGGTTTGGTGCGCATGTATCACGACCCAGACCGGCCAGATCCGATCCGGCGCCAGAACCGTGGAAATCGGCGCGCTATCCGCTGCCGCGGCGGCGCGCATCACCTCGGTCAATGTAACTCTTTGTTCCGGCCCGGCGGGCGCGTAAAGCGCCGGATTCAAGGCGGCGTCGATTTCCCGGTAGAAGACGATGAAGCTCCCCGTGAGGCCTATCAGCACCACGACGATGCCGCTCAACAATCCGAGCCACCGGTGGGCCCACAGGAGCGCGCGCCGCACGCGTCCGGGCAGCATTTTGGAACGGGCCGAGCCGGCTTGTTGTGGCGCCCTGATCGTTTCGTCCATGCAGGGCACCCATAGTCCGCGCCTCGTCGTACCCCGCGGCTGACCTCGGTGACGATCGGAGCGTGCAACCTCGTCATTGCGCGTCAAAGCCGACCTGACTCAGAAATCCGTCGACATCGACAATAGCAGGGTTCGCGGCGCACCTTGCGACAATCCGGAGAAGCTCGCCACGCCCGCCCAGTAATTTTTATCGAACACATTCTGGACCAGGGCACGGAGCGTGACCGGCCGGTTGTAGATCCGTGTGTTGTAGCGGGCACCAAGGTCGAGCCTCGTCCAGGCCGGAATAATCTGCGTGTTTGCTGCGTCCAGATATTGATGTCCCGTATAGACGGTGTTTGCGACCAGCGTCAGTCCGGGCGCGAACGGAGCGTCCCATTCCGCGGACAAGTTGGCTTGCACCTGGGGCACACCGATCGGCGTCTTGCCGAGAGTGGATGGCGTGCTCGTCTTTGTCAGCTCAGGATCGATCAGCGTCACACCGCCAAGCACGCGAAGGCCCGGCTGCACCTCGCCAAACACGGTGAATTCCAGGCCGCGATTACGTTGCTCGGCGTCCGCCCGGAAGACCTTGTCGGCACCCAGCTGACCCGACGGCTTGGTGATCTCGAACACGCTGATCGTGGTGGCCAGCAGACCGAAGTCAACCTTGACGCCTGCTTCCTGCTGTTTGCTGATATAGGGCGCGAGGACTTCTCCGGAATTGCTCGCGGTCGTCGGCGCGACGTCGCCCTTGCTGAGTCCTTCGATGTAGTTCGCGTACAACGAAACGTTGCTCCAGGGCTTGACGACGAGGCCGACCATCGGCGTCAGCGCCGTTTGGTCATAGGAGGCGGTGACGGCACCTGTGGTCGTGTTGAAATTATTCGATTTGACCCCTTGCTGCCGCACCCCAACGGTCAGTTGCACGCGTTCTTGCAGAATTGACAAGGTGTCGGCCAGCGCAAGGCCGGTCAGTTCGGTATCCGACAGCTTCGGAACGGTCGCGGGAGCCGGAACGAGCTGCTCGGGACGGCCGATCGGAGCATAGATGTTGGACAGGACCGGTGTGCCGGAAACAGAGCCTCGATATAGCTGATCGGTGTAGTAGCTCCCCTGGAAAGTCACGGCGTGACTGATTGCGGCGGTTTCAAACCGGGCGCGCACGCCGGCATCGGCCACGTTCCTGTCGATATCGAATTTGAAATGTCCCGGTGTCGAGGTGGTATTGCCGGCCGAGTTCAGGATCGTCGGCGTACCAAATAAACGATCGACCTGGGTCCTGCCCCCACCCGCATCGGCGAACACAGTCACGGTATCCGTCACATCGTATTCGGCGCGCGCCAGCAGCGAATTGTCGTGAACCTTGGACCATTCCCAGGCCTGCGTAACGTTGCGCCGCCCGACCGGAGCGGTCGGGACAGCTACTCCCGTTGCGACCAGAAACGGCCTCGCGGGCGCGTCGAACTTTTCCTCCTGATCGATGAAGTCGAGCGAGGCCCTGAATTTCTCGCCGCGATAATCGAACGCCGCGGCGCCGACATGCGCCTCCCGGCTCTGGTTGTCCTGCGGTGTATCGCCATTGTGATAGCTGCCATTGACGCGGATTCCAAACTCACGGTTCGCGCCGAACCGTCGGCTCACGTCGAGATGCGTACCGAACTGGGAGCTGGTCGCGTAGTCGGTCGTAACCCGTGTGAGATCGACATCCCCAGCACGTTTTGGAACGATGTTGATCGTGCCACCGACGCTGCTGTTTGGTGCCATGCCGTAAAGCAGCGCGGTCGGACCTTTGATGATTTCGATGCGTTCGACGTAATCGGTGAACACGCGGTAGTTCGGCGCAACACCATAGACGCCGTTGAAGGCAATTTCTCCGACATTCCCCTCGCCGATCGGAAACCCGCGGATGAAGAAGGAGTCAAGAATGCCGCCGGTCTGACCCGTGAAACGGACCGAAGGATCGTTGCTGACGACGTCGGCGACCGTGGTGGCTTGTTGATCCTCAATCTTCTTTGCCGTGTAACTCGTGATGTTGAACGGCGTGTTCATGAAGTCCTTGTTGCCCAGCAAGCCAATCTGTCCTCCGCGAGCCATCTGCCCGCCCGAGTAGGATGGCGGCAGAGCACCCGGCTTCGGAGCAGCGGGGACCGCCTCCGCCTGCAACTTGGCCCGCTCGCTTGCGGGCAAACTTTCACGGCCCGCCCTTCGGCCTGGATTGGAACGCGGGCGTGCGCGCTGCTTCGGCACGTCTGCGGTGACGGTCACCGCCGGCAACGTTGTTCCCCGCTCCGACGCAGGCACAGCACTTTGCGCGCTGGCGCGGTAAACATGGCCGTCGCTGAACAAGGCAATGGACGCCACGGAGGCCGCGAAAGCTGTCGGTCTGGCGAACCTCAGACGCGATTTTAGGGTGGCAGCAGCAACAGCAACAGGACGGCAATTGGCTCGCGATGGCATCTCTTAACAGCTTCCGGTTTGCAGGAATAATTACCGGAGCGACCTGTCGCGGAAAGAACCGCCCAGTCAACAAAAACACTTTTATTTTCAGTAGTTTATAATAAGACAAACTCTAAATCGCGTGGAGGTTGCGAACGCTGTGGGTCACGGCACGACGTGCCGACCCACGCTGCAGCGATTGCCGCTCATCAAGGCGGCGTGCTTTCGTAGATGATGACCGGTTCAGTTGGAGACGGCCGCTACCGCAACCTTGTGGGAATGACACTGGACGTCCCGCCGGGAAGAGGCCGGCGAAACTGGTCATGCCTCGGAGATTACTCCGCCGAGACCTTGGCGTGCCGCTCGGAGGAATCGAGCGCCGCCTGGCCCAGGCTCCGGCGGCGCCAGATGGTGCCGACCACTAGCACGACGACGACACCGAGTGCCGCGCAGAGATATTCGCCGCCTCCGCCGCCATGGGTGAATTGCGGCGGAATGCGCAAGGCGGCGAGTATCGAATCCAGCGATGCGCCGAGCGGGCCGTCGAACAGCGTGTGCAGCTTCGGCGCGATGCCGGGATCGGTCGCGATCACTTCGCCCGAGATCCAGCCGAGCAGCGCCGCACCGGCCCATACCAGGACCGGCAACTTCGAGAGCAACGCCATGATCAGCGCCGCGCCGGCGACGATCAGCGGAACGCTGATGGCAAGTCCGAGGATCAGCAGCGGCACGCTGCCATTGGCGGCGGCGGCCACCGCAATGACGTTGTCGAGGCTCATGATGATGTCGGCGACGACGACGATCTGCACGGCGTGCCACAGATGCGAGGCCGACTCGACGTCGTCCTCGCCCTCCTCTTCGGGCACGAGCAGCTTTGCAGCGATCACGATCAGCGCAAGACCGCCGACCAGCTTGAGGTAGGGCAGTCCCATCAGGCTGGCGACGATGCCGGTGAAGATGATCCGCAGCAGCACTGCGGCGCCGGCGCCGAGCACCATGCCCCACAGCCGGTGTCGCGGCTTGAGGCCGCGACAGGCGAGCGCGATCACCAGCGCATTGTCGCCGGAGAGCAGGACGTTGATCCAGATGATCTTGCCGACCGCGATCCAGAAGGTCGGTTCGGCCATCTCATTGCGAAACTGGGTGAAGAATGCCCCGATCGTAGCGGGATCGAAGATCTGCCAAAGCCAGTTCACAATGCGTCCTTTCGCTCCGGCGCCTCAACTTATCGGCTGATGACTCAGCCGACGATCTCGTTGCCCGAGAAGAACTGCGCGATCTCGATCGCGGCCGTCTCCGGCGCGTCCGAGCCATGCGCGGAGTTCTCGCCGATCGACTTTGCGTAGAGCTTGCGGATGGTGCCGTCGGCCGCCTTGGACGGATCGGTCGCACCCATTGCTTCGCGATACCGGGCGACGGCGTTCTCGCCTTCCAGCACCTGGACGACGACCGGACCCGAGGTCATGAATTCGACCAGCTCGCCGAAGAACGGGCGTTCCTTGTGGACGGCATAGAAGGTCTCGGCCTGCTCCTTGGTCATGCGGATGCGCTTCTGCGCGACGATGCGCAGGCCCGCTTTTTCGATCACGGCGTTCACCGCGCCGGTCAGGTTACGCGCGGTCGCATCGGGCTTGATAATCGAGAAAGTGCGTTCGATGGCCATGATCTTGTCCTTGAGGAGAAAGCGGTGGTTCGGAGTTGCCGGGCTTATATCGGCGCCGTTGCCGAACAGCAAGCGACCGCCGGAACGCCCTCACGGGCGCTTCGCCGCAGGGCCAAGGTCCAAAATTCCACCCGGGATTACAGCAATTTCACCCAGATGAACCCAGTCTGAACCCGCTATCAGGGTTTGGTTCAGCCGAGCCGGCATAGGGTGTCGGCTATCGAAGCGAAAGCCTGATCATGAGGCAAACCGTTTCGGCGGCCTTTCCATCGACGCGCAGGCCCGCGCCGACAGTTCTGAGGAGATCACCATGTTGAGGAAACTTTCGCTTGCCGCAGTTGCCGCGGTCGCGCTGGGTGCCGCGCTGGCGCCGACCTCCGCCTCCGCTCACTGGCATGGCGGCTGGGGCTGGCACGGCGGCGGCTGGCATCACGGCTACGGTTGGGGTGGACCGCGCTTCTACGCCGGCGGCCCCGTCTCCTACGGCTATGGCGGCTGCTACGTGCGCCGGCTGGTCCCGACCCCCTGGGGACCCCGCTGGCGGCTGATCAACCGCTGCTACTGAGAGCGACAGCACCTTCCAAAGGGTACCTACCGTCCCCCAGGTACCTTACAAGAGAAGCCCCGGCGTGCCCCCGCCGGGGCTTTGCGTTGGGGCGGCCCTTGGCCTGCACGACGAAATTAATACAATTTTTACTAGAATGTCCGACAGCCCGCCGCGGGCGAAACAATTTTACGGTCAGAGACTTGGTACTGTGTCGTTATTGTGAAGCAATGGAACCCCGCTGATGACTGGCCTCTTCGCCGATGACAGCGAACAGATCGACCGGCGCACCAGCCGCTGGATTCGCGATGCCGTGGGCGAGCGGCTCCAGCAATGCCTTCGCCCCGAGTCCCGGCTCCCGACGCATCTCGAACAGCTGATGAGCGAACTGAAGAAGCGCGACCCCGAGGACGACTCGCACTAACGGGCAGACGCAAAAACGGGTTGCGTTCGCGGCGCCTTGCGGTGACAAGGCCGCATGCTTTCCATCACCGACCTTTCGGTCCGCCTCGCCGGACGTCTCCTGATTGACCAGAGTTCCGTGCAGATCACGCCCGGTTCGCGGGTCGGCATGGTCGGGCGCAACGGCACCGGCAAGTCGACGCTGTTCAAGATCATCCGCGGCGAGCTTGCGGCCGAACACGGCTCCGTCACGCTGCCGCCGCGCTGGCGTGTCGGCAGCCTCGCCCAGGAAGCGCCGAACGGCCCCGAAAGCCTGATCTCGGTCGTGCTCAAGGCCGACCTCGAACGCGACGCGCTGCTGCACGAAGCCGAAGGCGCGATCGATCCGCACCGGATCGCGGAGATCCAGACCCGGCTCGTCGACATCGACGCCCATTCGGCGCCGAGCCGCGCCGCAGCGATTCTCTCAGGCCTCGGTTTTTCCGCGGCCGATCAGGTTCGCCCCTGTGCCGAATTCTCCGGCGGCTGGCGGATGCGCGTGGCACTCGCTGCGACGCTGTTTGCAGCCCCCGATCTGCTGCTGCTCGACGAGCCCACCAACTATCTCGACCTCGAAGGCACGCTGTGGCTCGAGGATCATCTGGCGCATTACCCGCGCACGGTGATCGTGATCAGCCACGACCGCGACCTGCTGGAGAGCTCGGTTGACCAGATCCTCCACCTGGAGCGTGGCAAGCTCACGCTCTACCGCGGGTCTTACTCCTCCTTCGAGGAGCAGCGCGCCGCGCGCGAACTGCTCGATGCCAAGCAGGTCAAGCGCCAGGAGGCGGAACGCGCGCGCCTGCAAGCCTTCGTTGATCGGTTCAAGGCCAAGGCGTCGAAGGCGCGCCAGGCGCAGTCCCGCGTGAAGATGCTGGAGCGGCTGAAGCCGATCACGGCGCTGGTCACCGAGGATGTGCGCGAGATCAGCTTTCCCGCTCCCGAGAAGATCCTGTCGCCGCCGATCATCGCCGTCGACAACGCCTCGGTCGGCTACGATCCCAATACGCCAGTGCTGGGCCGCGTCACCTTGCGCATCGACAATGATGACCGCATCGCACTTCTCGGCGCCAACGGCAACGGCAAGTCGACGCTGGTCAAGCTGCTTGCCGGGCGCCTTGCGCCGTTCTCCGGCAGAGTGACACGCGCAGACAAACTGTCGATTGCCTATTTCGCGCAGCACCAGCTCGACGAGTTGAACGAGGACGCCTCTGCCTATGACCATGTGCGCAAGCTGATGGGCGATGCGCCTGAGGCCAAGGTGCGGGCCCGCGCCGGCGCGATCGGTTTTTCCGGCAAGGCGGCCGACACCAAGGTGGGCAAACTGTCGGGCGGCGAGAAGGCGCGGCTCCTGCTGGGACTTGCGACCTTCTTCGGCCCCAACATGATCATCCTGGACGAGCCGACCAACCATCTCGACATCGACAGCCGTGCCGCGCTTGCGGAAGCCATCAACGAATTCCCCGGCGCGGTCATCATGGTCTCGCACGACCGCTATCTGATCGAGGCCTGCGCCGACCGGCTCTGGATCGTCGCCGATCGCACCGTGACGAACTACGACGGCGACCTCGACGAATACCGCCGCCTGGTGCTGTCGTCGCGCAACGCGGAAGCCTCCCCGCGCGAGCGCAGCATCTCGAGCGAAAAGCCGCAGCGCCCGAGATCAGATAACCGCGGCTCATTGAAGAAGCGCATCGCGGAAGCCGAAGCCGAGATCGCCCGCGTCGGCGAAATCATAGCCAAGATCGACACCGCGCTGGCCCTCCCTGACATTTTTACGCGGGACCCCAAGCAGGCCGCGCAACTATCGAAAGCACGCGCGAATGCGGCCGACGCGCTGGCGCGCGCGGAGGAGCAATGGCTCGAGGCAAGTGCACAGTTTGATGAGGCGGCTGGTTAACAAACGGACAGGCATTTGCCTCGCCTCACCTTCGCTTCGGCGGGAGTGGGCACCTTCACCCGTTTGGCGGGCGAGTTATTTCAAACCTTGGCGGGCATCAAGATTCTGCATGTGCCGTACGCGACAGCACGGCGCTGTTGAGCGATCTCATTGCCGGCCGCATCAATCGCGCCGATCCAGACCGGCGCCGCTCGGAGCCCTAAGTTGCAGCTTTCTTCTTCGCCTTCGGCTTGGCGGCCTTCGGCATCACGGGCGGCTCCGGCGTGCCCTCGATCGAGGACAGACGCCCGGCGGTGAAGGTGTAGATGCCTGCACGCGGACCGGTCGTCCACGTCACCACAGCGACGCGCCGGCCGGCAGCATCGTTGGAGAGGTTGACGTTCGAGGGCGCACCAATGCCGCGCACCACGTCGCATTCGGTATGGCCGAGCGCGACCGTGCCGCCGGACGGAGCCGGCGGAGTCGTCGACGCGTTGGCATCAGCCGGCCCGGGAGGCGCCATGCCGGGACAGGCGCCATCGGCGCTGACCAGATCATCGGCCTTTACCGGCGTGTCGGGGGTCAGCGGCGGCGATTCGATCGAGATGTTCTTGATGAACAGGCGGCCGGGCTTCTGAAACCATTCGGCATCCTTGGACAACAGGTCGGGGGCGCTCGAGCAGCCCGCGATCAGCGGTGCTACGGCAGCCAACGCAAATATGAGCGACCTGGGAAGCTTTTGATGTCGCACGATAAACCAAATTCCCCGCGTGAAGGACCAGCCCTAAGCAATTGTCCCAACATCACTTTGCGGCATCAAGGTGACCGAAGCCAACCTGACCCGAAAAGTGCAAATTATCATTAATTGCGAACGACGGCTAATTTCGCCGCTGCCACCGACCGCGCTCGTCGGCCTGCCAATAGGTGACATCAAATCCTCGCGCCTTGCAATCCGTCCAGGCGCTTCGGGCCAAAGCCAGCGCGTCCGGATCGTCGCCGTTGAACAGCAGCACCATGCGCTCGTAGCTCTGGCAGTCCTGCGGCATTGTGGCGTTGTCGATCAGGAAGCGCACCTCGGCGCCGTTCGGATTGTCCTCCTCGACCGCCAGCACGATCGGCTGCTCGGCGGCATCGTTCACGCGCCATGTCGCGTGCGGCAGGAAGGAATCGTCGCGGTAGGTCCATAGATGCGCATCGAGCGCGTCGGCACGCTCGGGCGAGGTCGACTGCACCACGACGCGCCAGCCGCGCTCCAGCGATTTCTCCAGAAGCGGCGGCAAGACGTTCTCCACCGTCATGTTTTGCAGATGATAGAACAGCACTTCAGTCATTTTGGGTCATTTGCGCTCGTAATGATCTGCCACCAGACGGTCCAAGAGCCGCACGCCATAGCCGCTTCCCCAGCTCTGGTTGATGTCGGTCTTCGGCGCGCCCATCGCGGTGCCGGCGATGTCGAGATGCGCCCAGGGCGTGCCGTCGACGAAACGCTGGAGGAACTGCGCCGCGGTGATCGAGCCGCCATGGCGGCCGCCGGTGTTCTTCATGTCGGCGAATTGTGAATCGATCAGCTTGTCGTATTCGGGGCCGAGCGGCATGCGCCAGACCTTCTCGCCGCTCTCGAGTCCGGCTGTCAGCAGGCGTTCGGCAAGCTCGTCATTGTTGGAGAACATGCCGGCATAGTCGGTGCCGAGCGCCACCAGGATCGCGCCGGTCAACGTCGCCAGGTCCACCATGAATTTCGGCTTGGTTTTCTTGGCGACGTACCAGAGCACATCGGCAAGCACCAGGCGGCCTTCCGCGTCGGTGTTGATTATCTCGATGGTCTGGCCCGACATCGAGGTGACGATGTCACCCGGACGCTGCGCTTTGCCGTCGGGCATGTTCTCGACCAGGCCGATGGCGCCGACGACGTTGACCTTGGCCTTGCGCGCCGCGAGCGCGTGCATCAGGCCGACGACACAGGCAGCTCCCCCCATGTCGCCCTTCATGTCCTCCATGCTGCCGGCCGGCTTGATCGAAATGCCGCCGGTGTCGAAACAGACGCCCTTGCCGACGAAGGCAACCGGCGCCTCGCCCTTCTTAGCCCCGTCCCAGCGCATGATCACGGTGCGGCTCGGCCGCGCCGAGCCCTGGCCGACGCCGAGTAGCGCGCCCATGCCGAGCTTGTCCATCGCCTTGACGTCGAGCACCTCGACCTTGACGCCGAGCTTGCGGAGCTGGCTGGCGCGGCGCGCGAATTCTTCGGGGTACAGCACGTTCGGCGGCTCGTTGACGAGGTCACGCGCAATGATCACGCCGTCCACGACCGCACCGGCCGAGGCAAACGCCTTCTTCGCCGCGGCGACGTCGCCGACCGCAAACGAGACGTCGGCGCGAGAGCCCTCCTCCTCGCCGTCCTTCTTCTTGGTCTTGTAGCGGTCGAACTTGTAGGCGCGCAGCCGCAGGCCCGAGGCGATCGCGACCGCCTGCTCGCTTGCCAAAGCGCCATCGGGCAGTTCCGCCATGATCGTCATGACAGCGGACCCGGCGCCAAGCTTGCCCGCCGCCACGCCACCGAATTTGAGGAAGTCGTTCGCCTTCAGGCTTGCGGCCTTGCTGGCGCCAATCACGATCAGACGGGTGGCCTTCACCCCTTCCGGCGCCAGGATGTCCAGGACGGCGCCGCTTTTGCCTTTGAAGGCGGCGGCGGTGGCTGCCCGCTTCACGAGTTCGTTGGCACCGCCGAGCGCCTTGGCCGTCGCAGGGCCGACCTTCAGATTGTCGTCGCAGAACACGACCATGATGCCACGGGGGGCGGCAGACAACGGGACAAAGCCGACCTTAATGGCATCGGACATGGGGTAACTCCTCAAAAACATGGGGCTTTTACCGTTCGGCAGGTCAGCCCAAGGGCCGGGACCTCAACGGCGATTCAGCAGACTTTGCGCACTATGGGCCAGCGGGCTGGCAGATGCCAAGCACCCCCCGTGGCCGCCAGGCAACAGCGAGCGAAATATTAACCATATATTGAGGGTGCCATGGGCCAGCCATTTTGTTGACGGATCAAAGGGATGGTAGTGAGAAAGTAAGCCGGCGGACGAGATGGCTGCGCGACCCTGGGGATCCCTTTCGGGATGGGTCGGGCAGCCGGAAATTCCCGTGACTGCATTGGGGTTTTGGTGGGGATCGTGCTGTAGCGCATGGGGTCGATTGACAGGTATATCTTCCGCACCACGCTGGCGTCGTTTGCGCTGGTCCTGGTCAGCCTCACCGGCGTGATCTGGATTACGCAGGCGTTGCGCGGCATTGACCTGATGACGAGCCAGGGTCAGACCATCCTCACGTTCCTCGGCATCACCAGCCTCGTCATCCCGGCGCTGGTCCTGATCATCTCGCCGATCGCGCTGATGATCGCGATCTCGCACACGCTGAACAAGCTGGCGACCGATTCCGAGATCATCGTGATGAATGCCGCCGGCTTTTCGCCGTTCCGGCTGTTCTATCCGTTCTTCTACGCCACCTGCGTGGTGGCGCTGCTGGTCGCCTTCATCGCCGCCTATCTCGCCCCCGACGGCATGCGGCGGATCAAGCAGTGGGACGCCGAGATCACCGCCGACGTTCTCACCAACATCCTGCAGCCGGGCCGCTTCGCCCAGCTCGACAAGAACCTGACGATCCGGATCCGCGAGCGCCAGCCCGGTGGCATCCTCGCCGGCATATTCATCGACGATCGCCGCGATCCGAACGAGCGCGTCTCCATTGTCGCCGAGCATGGCGAGGTCGTGAAGAACGACAACGGATCGTTCCTGGTACTGAAGGACGGCAATCTCCAGCGATTCGAGGTCGGCAAGCGCGATCCTGCGCTGGTTGCGTTCGGCCGCTACGGCTTCGACATGTCGAAATTCTCGGGCCAGGGCCACGATGTCACCCTCGGCATCCGCGAGCGCTATCTCTGGGAACTGTTCGCACCGCCCGAGGACGACCCGGTCTACAAAGCGGTCCCCGGCCAGTTCCGTTCCGAATTGCATGATCGCATCATGGCGCCGCTCTATCCGTTCGCCTTTGCGGCGCTGACCTTCGCCTTCCTCGGCGCGCCGCGCACCACGCGCCAGAGCCGCAATTTCTCGATCGGCGGCTCGGTGATCGCGGTGTTCGGCCTGCGCATGGCGGGCTTCGCCTGCTCGGTAATGGCCGTGAAATCGCCGTTCGCGGCACTCGTCCAATACGCGATGCTGGCGACCGCGATCGGCGCCGGCATCTGGCTGATCGTCGGCGGCATCGTGGTCGAACCACCCGCCCGTCTCATGGAGGCCATCAACAGGTCGAACGCGCGCATCGCGCGGCTGTTCGGACGGCCGGCCACTGCATGAGCATGCTCACCAACACACTCGGGCGCTATTTCGCCGGCCGCTTCGTCGTCGCCGCGCTCGGCGTTTTCGCCAGCATTTTCCTGCTGCTGGTGCTGGTCGATTACATCGAGATGGTGCGCAAAACGTCCGGCCTCGCGTCGGCCTCCGCGATCATGGTGGCCGAGACCTCGCTGTTCCGCGTGCCACAACTGCTGGAGAAGCTGACGCCGTTCTGCATGCTGATCGGCGCCATGACCTGCTATCTCGCCCTCTCCCGCCGGCTCGAGCTCGTGGTCGCGCGTGCCGCCGGCATCTCCGCGTGGCAGTTCATCTCGCCCGCGCTCGGCAGCGCGCTCCTGATCGGGGTGATCGCCACCATCGCCTACAATCCGATGTCGGCGAATTTGCGCGAGCTGTCCAAGCGCATGGAGGCCGAGCTGTTCGGCTCGGCTCCCGGCGGCGGCATTCAGGACGCCTCGGGCTTCTGGCTCAATCAGGTCACCGATGACGGCCAAGTCATCATCAACGCCGCGCGCAGCGAGCAGCAGGGCGTCCGGCTGACCGGGCTGACCTTGTTCCGATTCGATACGGATTGGCATTTCAAGGAGCGGATCGAGGCACGCGAGGCGGCGCTGGAGGACGGCCATTGGCTGTTCAGGACCGTGCGGCGCTTCACACTGGACTCGCCGCCGGTCGACCAGGCGCGGCTGGAGATTCCGACGACGTTGACCGAGGCACAGGTCCGCAACAGCTTTTCCACACCCGAAACTGTGTCCTTTTGGCAACTACCGAACTACATCCGCTCCTCCGAGAGCTCGGGCTTCGCGACAGCCGGATATCGACTCCAGTATCACAAGCTTCTGGCGCAGCCGTTTTTGCTCGCAGCGATGGTGATGCTGGCGGCATCCGTGTCGTTGCGCTTCTTCCGGATGGGCGGCGTACAGAAGATGGTTTTGAGTGGCGTGGGCGCAGGCTTTCTGCTCTACGTTCTGTCGAAAGTGACTGAAGACTTGAGCAAGGCTGAGTTGATGCATCCGATCGCTGCGGCGTGGTTGCCCGCGGTGGTGGGCGGCCTCACCGGCTTTTTGGCCTTGCTGTATCAGGAGGACGGATAGTGACGGCCGTCCGCCAAGGATCCGTGTCTCGTTTGACGCGGCGCATCGTGGTGCGCGCGAACGGGTGCGGCTTGTCCATCCGCAGGCTCCTGCTTGCTCTCGCCGCCGCGGCATCGCTCGGCGGTCTGGTCGGCGTTGCCGCCGTGACGCCGGCCGGCGCGCAGAGCTTCACCTACAATCCGCTGCCGCCGCGTCCGAAGCCGCCGAAGGTCGCCAACGACAACCAGATGCTGGTGCAGGCGACCGAGGTCGACTACGACTACAACAACTCGCGCGTCTCCGCGGTCGGTAACGTCCAGCTGTTCTACAACGGCACCAGCGTCGAGGCCGACAGGGTCATCTACGACCAAAAGACCAAGCGCCTGCATGCCGAAGGCAACATCCGCATGACGGATGCCGACGGCAAGATCACCTATGCCGAGATCATGGATCTCTCCGACGACTACCGCGACGGTTTCGTCGATTCGCTGCGCGTGGACACCGCCGACCAGACCCGCATGGCCGCGAGCCGCGCCGACCGTTCCAGCGGCAACTACACGGTGTTCGAGAATGGCGTCTACACGGCCTGCGCGCCGTGCAGGGACGATCCGAAGAAGCCGCCGCTGTGGCAGGTCAAGGGTGCGCGCATCATCCACGACCAGCAGGAAAAGATGCTGTACTTCGAGACCGCCCAGCTCGAATTCTTCGGCGTGCCGCTGGCCTATATGCCCTACTTCTCGACGCCCGACCCGACCGTGAAGCGCAAGACCGGTTTCCTGATGCCGGGCTTCAGCTCGTACTCGGCGTTCGGTTACGGCCTCGAAGTCCCGTTCTACTGGGCGATCGCGCCCGATATGGACGCGACCTTCAGCCCGCGTGTCACAACCAAGCAGGGTGTGCTGCTGCAGGCCGAGTTCCGCCAGCGCCTGATGGACGGCGCCTATCAGATCCGCCTCTACGGCATCGACCAGCTTGACCCCAGCAAGTTCGCCGGCCTGCCGGGCGACCGCCAGTTCCGGGGCGGTGTCGAAACCAAGGGCCAGTTCGCACTCAACGACAAATGGGTCTGGGGCTGGGACGGCGTCCTGCTCTCCGACTATTATTTCATGTCGGACTACCGCTTGTCGGCCTACCGCGATCCGCTCGGATCGTTCCTGAGCCTGCCGACGGATGCGTTGTCGCAGCTTTATCTGACCGGCGTCGGCAATCGCAGCTTCTTCGACGCGCGCACGATGTATTGGCTGAGCTTCTCGGGCAACCAGAGCCAGGTGCCGGTCGTCTACCCCATGATCGACTATTCGAACGTCCTCAACTATCCGGTGTTCGGCGGCGAGTTCAGCTACAAGACCAATTTCGTGAACCTGTCGCGTGACAGCGCGGCGTTCGATCCGACCACGACGCTCGCCAACACCAACAGCCTTTGCACGACGGCGTCGGCCGACCCGCTTGCGCGCACGCCCTCGCAGTGCCTGCTGCGCGGCTTCCCCGGCACCTACACCCGCCTGAGCGCGGAAGCGCAGTGGCGCAAGTCCTTCACCGATCCGTTCGGCGAGATATGGACGCCGTTCGCGATTCTGCGCGCCGACGCCATCAACTCCTCGGTCTCCAACCAGCCGGGCGTGTCGAACTACCTGCCCGTCGGCGACACCCAGGCGTTCCGCCTGATGCCGACCGTTGGTCTCGAATACCGCTATCCCTTCATCAACGTTCAGCCCTGGGGCTCGACTACCATCGAGCCGATCGCGCAGATCATCATCCGGCCGAACGAGACCTATGCCGGCAAGCTTCCGAACGAGGATGCGCAGAGCATGGTGTTCGACACCTCGAACCTGTTCAGCGTCGACAAGTTCTCCGGTTACGACCGGGTCGAGGGCGGCGGCCGCGCCAATGTCGGCGTGCAGGCCACCACGCAGTTCGACAGGGGCGGCGCCGTCAAGGTGCTGTTCGGCCAGTCCTACCAGCTGTTCGGCATGAACTCCTATGCGGTCCAGGACTCCATCAATACCGGTCTTGATACCGGCCTGGACAAGCCGCGTTCCGACTACGTCGCGGGCGCCAGCTATTCGCCCAACAGCACCTATACGTTCAGCGTCCGCTCCCGCATGGACGAGCAGACCTTGAACGTTCAGCGCTTCGAGGCGGAAGGCCGCGCCAACTTCAATCGCTGGTCGGTCAGTATGATGTACGGCAATTACGCGGCGCAGCCGGAGCTCGGCTATCTGACACGCCGTGCGGGCATCCTGACCAGCGGGTCGCTGAAGGTCGCGACCAATTGGGTGGTCACGGGGTCAGCGCGCTGGGACCTCGAGGCCAACAAGATCAACCAATATGTGCTCGGCGCCGGCTATGTCGACGATTGCTTCGTGCTGGCGGCGAACTATGTAACTTCGTATACCTATTCCGCGGGCGCGACACCGCCCGTCTTGAGCCACGCGTTCATGTTCCAGATCGGGCTACGAACGCTGGCGACGACGTCGGCGAGCAGCAGTTCCGCCAGCGGTATCCAGTGAACGGTTTGAAGTGACGGCCGCGTGTTCCCGATCGCAGGTTCATCGCGGCTGACATGCGAGCGACAACCATGACGAATCCATTACCTGTCCTGCGCCTCCTCCTCGTCTTCGCTGCCTTGATTCTGATCGGCGCGCCGGCGCGGGCGCAGAACATCGTCGTCATGGTCAACGGCGATCCCATCACCGATTTCGACATCGATCAGCGCTCTAAGCTCGACCAGTTGACGACGCAGAAGACTCCGAGCCGGCAGGACGTCATCAACGAGCTGATCAACGACAAGATCAAGATCAAGGAAGGCAAGAAATACGGCGTCGATCCTGGTGTCGCCGATATCGACCAATCCTACGCCGGAATGGCGCAGCGCCTGCGCCTGACGCCGGAGCAGCTCACCAAGTCACTCGAGAGCAAGGGCCTCCGCCCCGATACCCTGAAAAGCCGCATGAAGTCCGAGATGGTTTGGACCAGCCTCGTGCGCGGCCGCTACAAGGAACGCCTCCAGGTCGGCGAGCGTGACGTCGCCGCGGCTGTGGAGGCCGAGACCGGACAGAAGCTCCAAGTCGAAGGCACCGAATACAGGATGCAGCCGATCGTGCTGATCATGCCGCGCGGATCGTCCCCGGCCTTCCTGGAGACGCGCCAGAAGGAGGCCGAGACCTATCGCTCGCGCATTGCCAGCTGCGAGGAAGCCAATTCGCTGTTCCGCTCGACGCCGAACGCCACCATCCGCGAAGCCGTCACCAAGACCAGCGCGGAGCTGCCCGACGCCCTGCGTAAGGTGCTGGACGACACCCCGATCGGCCATCTGACCGCGCCCGAGGTGACCAAGGCGGGTATCGAAATGGTCGTGCTCTGTTCGCGCAAGCCGACCATGATCGACACGCCGAAGAAGCGCGAGGTGCGCGAGAAGATGTACACCGAGAAATACGAGAAGACGCAAAAGGCCTATCTCGACGAGATCCGCAAGGCGGCGATGATCGAATATCGCAACCGCTGATGGCCAAGCCCTTCGCAGAGTCTTCCGTAGAGCCTTCCGCAAAGCCCCTCGCCCTGACCCTGGGAGAGCCCGCCGGCATCGGCCCGGACATCACGATCGCAGCCTGGCTCAGGCGCCGCGAATTGAACCTGCCCGCCTTCTATCTGCTCGGCGATAAGCGCACGATCGCGCGGCGCGCCAAGGCGCTCGGCGCCGGCATCAGCATTGCCGAGGTGAGCGCGCACGAGGCTGCGGCCGCCTTCGCCGACGCCCTGCCCGTGGTTGCGACCGGCGAGACCGCGACGGCCGAACCCGGCAAGCCCGACGCCTCGAGCGCGCCGGCCGCGCTCGCCTCGATCCGCCAGGCGGTCGCCGATGTCCGTGACGGGCGCGCGGGCGCCGTCGTCACCAATCCGATCGCCAAGAGCGTGCTCTATCGCGCAGGCTTCCGCCATCCCGGCCACACCGAATTCCTCGCCGAGCTTGCCGCGCAAGACGGCCGTGCGCCTCAGCCGGTGATGATGCTGTGGTCGCCGCGACTCGCCGTGGTGCCGGTGACCATCCACGTCTCGTTGCGTGAGGCGCTGAGCCAGCTCACGACCGATCTGATCGTCTCGACCGTGCGCATCGTCGCCACCGAGCTGAAATCCCGCTTCGGCATCGCCCGGCCGCGGATCGCGATCTCCGGCCTCAATCCGCATGCCGGCGAAGACGGCTCGCTCGGACACGAGGAGCTGACCATAATCGCGCCAGCGCTCAAGGCACTGCGCAACGACGGCATCGAGGCCAGGGGACCTTTGCCGGCCGATACGATGTTCCACGAAGCCGCGCGAAACACCTATGACTGCGCGGTCTGCATGTATCACGATCAGGCCCTGATCCCGATCAAGACGGTCGCCTTCGACGACGCGGTCAACGTCACGCTCGGCCTGCCCTTCATCCGCACCTCGCCCGACCACGGCACCGCGTTCGACATCGCAGGCAGCGGCAAGGCGAGCCCCGCCAGCCTGATCGCGGCGCTCCAGCTTGCGAGCCGCATGGCGGCGACTACAAGCTGATGAGCGCGATCGACGACCTCCCGCCGCTTCGCGAGGTCATTCGCCAGCACGCGTTGTCGGCCCGCAAATCGCTGGGCCAGAACTTCCTGCTCGATCTCAATCTTACCGCGCGCATCGCGCGCGCGGCGGCGCCCCTGGACGAGTCCACCATCGTCGAGATCGGCCCCGGCCCGGGCGGGCTGACGCGCGCCCTGCTCGCGCTCGGCGCCAGGCGCGTCATCGCGATCGAGCATGACGAACGCGCGATCCCCCCCTTGCAGGATATTTCCGCACGCTATCCCGGCCGGCTCGAAATCGTGCATGGCGATGCCATGACCTTCGACCCGCGCCCGCTGCTCGATGGCGGCAAGGCCAAGATCGTCGCCAACCTGCCCTACAACATCGCGACCCAGCTCCTGATCGGCTGGCTCACGGCCGAGCCCTGGCCGCCCTGGTACGAGATGATGGTCTTGATGTTTCAGCGCGAGGTCGCCGAGCGCATCGTGGCGCGCGAGACCGACGAGGCCTACGGCCGTCTCGGCGTGCTCGCCAACTGGCGCGCCGAGACGAAAATCCTGTTCGACATCGCGCCGTCCGCCTTCGTGCCGCCGCCGAAAGTCACCTCCTCCGTGGTGCGCCTGGTGCCGCGTGCAAACCCGCTTGCCTGCGATCGCCGGCTGCTCGAACAGGTCGCGGCCGCCGCCTTCGGCCAACGCCGCAAGATGCTGCGGCAGAGCCTGAAATCGCTTCAAGCGGATCCGGCGCGACTTGCGGCGGCGGCCGGCGTCGATGCGACGCGGCGCGCGGAGACCATCCCCATCTCCGGCTTTGTTGCCATGGCGCGTGAATTGGCGGATATACGAAGCGAAGAAGCATGATCCGGAAAAGTGTGAAGCGGTTTTCCGAAAGAGATCATGCTCAAACAATGAGCTAAAGCGCATAGCGCTTTAGAGGAACTTTCGGAGGAAGAAATATGGCGTTGATGCGTCGCCAGTCCCTGGTCAAGTTCGATGCGCCGCTGTGCGAGACCATCATCGACACGCCCAAGCCGCAGGGTGCGGAAGTACTGGTGCGCATCGAGCGCTGCGGCCTCTGCCATTCCGACCTGCATATCCAGGACGGCTATGCCGATCTCGGCGGCGGCAAGAAGCTCGACACCACGCGCGGCATGATGCTGCCCTTCACGCTCGGCCACGAGATCGCGGGCGTCGTCGACGAAGTCGGCCCCGATGTGCCACATAGCCTCGTCGGCGCCAAGAAAGCGGTGTTTCCCTGGATCGGCTGCGGTCAGTGCCGTGACTGCAAGAATGGCGACGAGAATCTCTGCGCCAAGCAGCGTTTCCTCGGCGTTTCCATCGACGGCGGTTTCGCCAGCCACGTGCTGGTGCCCGATGCGAAATATCTGCTCGACTACAATCCCTTGCCCGTCAACCAGGCCGCGACCTTGATGTGCTCCGGCGTGACGGCTTACGGCGCGCTCAAGCGTCTGGTCGATCGTCCGCGCCAGCGCAACCTGCTACTGATCGGCCTCGGCGGCGTCGGCATGATGGGCCTGTCGTTCGCACAAGCCATGTTCAAGCAGCCGATCGCGGTCGCCGATCTGAGCCCGGCCGCGCGCGACACCGCCCTGAAGAACGGCGCAGCCAGTGCCTACGACCCGGCCGAGCCCGACGTGATCAAGCGCATTCTCAAGGAGACCGACGGCGGTTTTGACGAGATCGTCGATTTCGCCGGTAACGAGAAGTCGATGGCGTTTGCGGTCGCGGTCGCCGCGCGCGGCGGCAAGATCGTGGTGTCCGGCCTGATGGGCGGCCAGTTCACGCTGCCGATGGTGCAATGGGTCTACAAGCGCATGACCATCGAAGGCTTCATGGTCGGCACGCTCACCGAGGCTCAAGAGCTGATGGCACTCGCCCGCGCCGGCAAGATCAAGCCGACGCCGATGCGCGAAGAGCCGATGGGCGACGTCCAGAAATGGATCGACGAGCTGCGCGCCGGCAAGGTGGTCGGCCGCATCGTGCTGAAGAACTGAGGAGCAGGAAAATCAAGACAGGCCTGGCGGAGGGCCTTGCTACATTTGGTCGATCGCCTCCATCGGCATCGGGATGGAAAGCCTCTCGCCTAAGGCGGCCTCAGTTACGCCGGAGATCGCTGAACGCGTACGTGCCGGCGCTGTTGAAAGCTGTGAATCCTCAAGAATGTCCTCGTGGCTCGCCACGTGGTGCACTCGTTATTGGTCTTGCCCAAGAAACTCGATCAGTCCGGCGGCAAAGGCGTGCGGGTTCTCCTCGGCGATCCAGTGCCCGGCGCCGGCGACCGCAAGCACCGTTGTCGCGCTGGCGACTTCCTCGATCATCCCTCGCACCAACGGCGCGGTGGGACTGGTCTCTCCAACCGCGGTAAGAACCGGAATCGCCAGCTTTCCGTTGGCCGCAATGAAGCCGCGGTTATCTTTGGTATCCTGATCGAACGCCCGATAAAGTTCGAACGCCGCGCGCATCGCGCCGGGCATCGTGTATGCCGTGAGATAAGCCTGAAAGTCGGCATCGGTAATGGCGGCCGGATTGGACATCCGGAAATTGAAAAACCACTGCAGGTATTCGCGCTCTTTGCCCGAAACCAGAAATTCGGGAAGATCCCGGACGTTGTGAAACGAGAACTGCCAGTTCCGCGGGTTGGCACGTAACTGATCGAAGATGGCCGTTCCCGGCAGCGGCGCGTCGACGGCGACCAGATGAGTGACGTCGTCGCGATAGGACTGGGTATAGGCATACGCCACCATGAGACCGAAATCGTGCCCTACCAGCGCGACCGGCTCCGCAAGCTGGAGATGTTCATGGAGCAGCCTATGGATGTCGCTCGCCATGGTGCGCTTGTCGTAGCCGGAAAGCGGCTTCGAAGAATGGCCGGCGCCGCGATAGTCGGGAGCTACAACCCGAAAGCCTGCAGCGACAAGTTGCGGCATCGTGTGGCGCCAGGCCCACCAGGTCTGGGGAAAGCCGTGCAGCAGGACAACGGTGCGAGGCCCGCTGCCGGCGACGACATAATGAAGGCTGACGCCCGGTTCTATGTCGACGGTTGCGTGCTCTAGCGGCGACGCCTCGATCTGTTCGCCGCCCGCTTTGGTTCGAACAAGCAATTGTTCCATGGTATCTCGCCTTTGATCATCTGCTTTCGGGCGCCTGCTGCCACTCGAACTCCGTGAGAGCCGGGTTAGAACATGCCGTTGGTGTTCGCGGACGTCTCGGTGAGCGGCTGGCGGACATCCCAGTGCTCGACGATCTTGCCGTGCTCCAGACGAAAAATATCGACGATCGCCAAGCCCAGTTCGTCGGGCGTGCGCCTGGCATGAACGTGGAGGATCACAAAATCGCCATCGGCGAAGACGCGCTTGATCTCGCCGCGAAGCTCAGGAAATTGCGCCTTGAGATCCTGCAGGAACGACCGGAAACCATCGATGCCGTCCTTGATCATGGGATTGTGCTGAATGTATTGCGGCCCGAAATGTACCACCGCTTCATCGAAATCGGACCGGTTCAATGCGGTTTCGTAAAATGCCAGCACCGTTCGCTTATTGCTCTCGCGGCTGTCCTCCGCAGCTTGGCCCGGCACCGCGCCGGCAGCGGCCGGCGTTGCTCCGATGGTTCGTCGATCGATCACCATGTTTGATTTCTCCTGCTGAATGCCAACGCGGCATCTTTGTCGCTTCAAGTGGGATCAAGCGGTTTCGATTGGCTGCTTCAGATCGCTCGCAGCAGAAGCGGCGACCACAGCTGGGGCTTTGGAGTCGGTCCGGGCGGCGCTCGGCAAGCTCCACGACAGGATTGCCGCTATCGCCGATAACGCTGCGGTCCATAGCAGGACTGAGGAATAGCCGGCGCCCATGGCCTTTGCAGTCGCGAGATTTCCGAAGCCGCTGAACACAGCGACCGCGGCCGCCGCGCCGCACGCCCACCCCAACTGTCTCATCGTGTTGTAGACGCCCGACGCCTTGCCCATGTCAGCGGGACTGGCGGCGCCGAGCACTGCGCTCTGCACCGCAGGCATCGCCATCGAGATTCCGACCCCGGCCAGGACGAGCGGCGCGACCCAGGCGCTGTAGGGATAAGCTCCGCTCGAGAGCAGCGACATCCACACCAGCGCGGCGCTTTGCAGAATGAGGCCCGCCATCGCCGGGGCCCTTTCGCCGAGGCGGCCCGCCGCAATGCCGCCAAGCGGCGCGACGGCAAACAGCGATACGGTCCAGGGCATCATTCGCCAACCGGCACCCGAGGCACTCGCCTGTTCGGCGATCTCGAAATACTGCGCCATGAAAATCAGAGTGCCCATCATGCTCATGAACATCAGCAGGCACACCGCATTGCCGGCCCGGAATTGGCCCGATCCAAGCAACCGGTTCGGCACCAGCGCGTGGGGAGCGTTGCGCTGCGAGGCGAAGAACGAAAGGCCCGCCGTCGCTCCGATTGCGAACGCCGCTACCACCGCCGGGCTCGACCAGCCGGACGCGTTGCCATGCGACAGGCCCCAGACCAGCGCCGTCATCGCCGCCGTCAGCAGCCCGACGCCGCGCCAATCGATCTGAGAGGTGATGCGGTCGGCGTTATCGATGCGCCATCTCGCCAGAAGCGCGGTCGCGGCGCAGAGCGGCACATTGATCCAGAACACCCAGCGCCAACCGAGGCTATCGACCAGGAGGCCGCCGATCACGGGCCCGGACAGCACGGCAAGGCCGGTAAGACTGCTGAACAGTCCCATCGCGCGCGGCCGCTGAGCCGGTGTCACAGCCGTCCCGAGCAGCGTCATGGCTACTGGTACGAGCAACGCGGACGCGGCGCCCTGCAAGGTGCGCGCAGCGATCAGCCAGCCGATCGATGGTGCTGCCGCGCAGCCGACCGACGCGAGGGCGAACAGTCCGAGCGCGCAAACGAACATGGACCGGCGCCCGAAACGGTCGCCCAGCGCAGCGCCGGCCATCAGCAGCGCCGCGAAGCTTAAACTGTAGGCCGTCATCGTCCAATGCAGAGTGGACAATGGCGCCGTCAGGCTGAGACGGATCGCATCCAGCGCGGTCGTGACCACCATGCCGTCCATGACGGCGATGAATGATGCGCCCGCGGTCAGCGCGAGCACCCAGCGCTGCTTGGCAGTGAAGCTATCGGTCGTCATGGCGTTCCCCGTTATTACGGACCAATTAGTCCATATTGAAGCAAAAAATTTTTATTCCAGCGCCTTGAGGATGATGGGCAGGGTTTTCTTTCGCCAATCCGCCGAGAGATTAGCTCGCGCGAGCATCTGCAGGCCGTAACCGTTCGCCACCAGAAACGTCGCGAGCGCGCGCGCATCGCCGTCTGCGGCAAATTCGCCCGCCGCCTGCCCGCGTGCAATGGCGTCGCGAAAAGCCTCCTCGAGCAGTTCGACACCGCGGCGAACCCGCATCCTCACGAGTTGGTCGTGCGCCGCCAGTTCAACCGCGCAAACCTGAAGGAAGCAAGTCTTCGAGACCGGCTGAAAGCCAAGAATCTTGTCAAAGTGCCGCACGATCGCCGCGCGCGGAGATCCGCGCCGCAGATCTTCGATGTTGGCCTGCAGCACGGTCTCGATGTAGCGGTCGAGCGCCGCCAGCAGCATGTCATGCTTGCTGCCGAACGCGCCGTAAAAGCTGCTCTTGCTCAGCCCCACCTCGCCAAGCATTCCGTCCAACGAAGTTGCCTCATAGCCGTCGCGCCAAAATAACCCAAGCGCGCCGTCCAGCACCTGCTCGTAGTCGAATTCCCTTAGCCGCGCCATTTTTATGGACCAGTTGGTCCGAAATCTATTAGAGGTCCGGATGGCGGGAGTCAAGCTCCTGCCGGCAACTGGTCAGCGGTATTGCGAATTTGACCGTCGAGGATGGTGACTGCCTGGGACGCCAAGGCAACTCGGAACATCGCCCGCAGATATCGAGCTCTTGCTGTCGGCCAGTGCGGACCGTCCCGCTCGCGAAGACGCTGACGCGGCGTGGCAGTGACGCCACATCGCTCTCTGCACCGCAACGTTGGACAAATTTTCTGGCGCCTTCTCCCGCGACCTGCTGGTCAACGCCAGCGGCTATCAGGCCACCTTCCAGTTCAGCGCCGTCATTCCCTACGTCACGGCGCTCGCATCCTTCCTGGCGCGCTTCAATGGCGGAACCCAAAAAGCCTTATTTCGCGGCGGAACGAATGCGCTGCAGGCCCGATTCAGGCCACATCCTCTCCGGATTTGCGGCTCATTGCCACCCAACTCTTTGACGAGAAAGGGCAAGTAACGAGTAGCGTCATGCGTCACCGGGAGACCAGGATGGGCAACCGAACCGCGAAGTTCATATCGACACTTATCGCCAGCATCGTTGCTGGCGCGCCGCTGGCCGCCGTGTCGCAGAACGCGCCGAGCGCATCGAGCGCTGCAAACGCCGCGAGCGACTGCCTCGCTTCGCCGAAGGGCACCGCGCCGCAGGGGCAGCATTGGCACTATCGCCTCGATCGCAGCACCAAGCGGCAATGCTGGTACCTGCGCGCCGAAAGCGGCAAGGACACCGATAAAGCCACCGCACAGATCGCGCAAAACTCGACGGAAACACCCGACGCGAATAATTCAGCAGCGACGCAGCCGCATGCAATGCAGAACGCGCGCGCCGAATATTTGGCGCCGCAGAGCGCACCGAGCGCGCCCGCTCAGGCCGCGGTGATCGCACCGTCGGCTGCGCCTCCAGCTCCGAGCGCCAATGACAGCAATGCGCAACAGCCTGCCGTCGCTGCGCGTTGGCCGGACGCCTCCGCCTCGCCCGCGTCGCAACCGGTGGCCCCACCCGCAACGGCCGCTGCCCAGCCGAGCGCGAAGCCGGCAAAATCCGCTGCTCCGGTGGCGCCCGCCGCGGGCGATGCGTCCGCCGACAAGCCGACCGGCTCGCTCCAGACGCTCCTGCTCGTCGTCGGCGGCGCGCTGGCGCTCGCAGGCCTGCTCGCCAGCGTCGTCTACCGCTTCGCCGGCGGACGCGTCCGCGTCCAGGCGGGTGACCGCCGCGTGAACTGGAACGATTGGGAGCCGCAGGATCAGCGCGGCAGCCGCGCACCCTGGCTCAATGCGACACCGCGCGCGCAGCAGCTGCGTCCGGTGGATTTCGACGCCGTGCGTCCCCAACCACGTCCCCAGGCTGCAACACTCGCAGCGTTCGCCGACGAGATCGGTATGGTCGTGGCGGCGCACCAACCGTCCGCCCGTCCCTCCTCCCCTGCCAAAGCAGCAGAACCAGACGAGGCCGAGATCGAGTCATTCGACGGGGCGTTCGAAATCGAGGCATCGGCGCCTCAGCTTGCGGCCAACGATCCCCATGACGAAGAGCCGGCCGATCACGCTGAAAATTCGCGCGATGAGGATGCGGTCGATATCGACGTCGTCACGACGATGCTGGAACGGCTGGCGAAGCAAGGGCCGCGGCTGTCGCGGCCTACGCCTGAAGCTGGCTTTGCAGACTTCGCACGAAGCCCACGAGGCCAGTCCGCCGCTCGCGCTTGAGGCGCTCGGCCTTCAGGATCGACTGCACCTCGGCGAAGGCTTCGTCGACGTCATGGTTGATGACGATGTAGTCGTACTCGGCCCAGTGACTCATCTCATGGCTGGCGCGGCTCATGCGGTTGCGGATCACCTCATCGGAATCCTGCGCACGCGAATGCAGACGCTTCTCGAGATCGCTCGCTGACGGCGGCAGGATGAACACGCTGACGACATCGGCGCGCGCCTTCTCGCGCAACTGCTGCGTGCCCTGCCAGTCGATGTCGAACAGGACGTCCTGCCCCGCCGACAGCGCGGCCTCGACCGGAGCGCGCGGCGTGCCGTAACGGTTATCGAACACGGTCGCCCATTCCAGCAGCTGGTCGCCCGTGATCATCTGCTCGAACCGCGCCTTGTCGACGAACAGATAGTCCTTGCCATCGACCTCGCCGGGCCGCATCGCCCGCGTTGTCGCCGAGACCGACATTCTCAAGCCGGGCATGCGTTCGATGAGGAGACGCGACAGCGTCGTCTTGCCCGCGCCGGACGGCGAGGACAGCACGAACATCAGCCCGCGCCGCTCGACACCGTCAGTACCATGCCCCGTCGTCATCGATCACTCCAGGTTCTGGACCTGCTCGCGGAACTGCTCCACCACGTTCTTCATGGCGAGCCCCGTATTGGTCAGCTCGATGTCGTTCGACTTCGAGCAGCAGGTGTTGACCTCGCGGTGAAATTCCTGCGCCAGGAAGTCGAGCTTGCGCCCGACCGGGCCGCCCTTGCCGATCAGCTCGCGCGCCTGGGCGATATGGGAGGCGATCCGATCGAGTTCCTCGCGGATGTCGGCCCTAGTCGCGATCAGGATTGCTTCCTGCATCAGGCGATCGGAATCGAAACGGTCCGACGTATCGAGCAATGTCGCGATCTGCTCGGCGAGCCTGGCCTTGATCACCTCCGGCTTGCGCCCGGGCGCGGCCTCGGCCTTTTTCGCCAGTTGCTCGACCTCGTCGACCCGCTGGGTCAGGATTTGCCCGAGCGAAGTGCCCTCGCGCCTGCGCATCTCGACGAGTTCGGCGAGCGCCTTGTCGAAGGCCTCCGCTGCGGCGAGGCGCGCGGCCTTGTCCTCCTCCTCGTCGCCCTCGGGCTCGGCCACCTCGATCACGCCCTTGATGGCGAGCAGGCCGTCGACGCTCGGCGCCACCGCATCGACCTTGCCGGCGATCGCCGAGGCGGCCTTCAGGACGGCGTTGAGCACGTCCTCGTTGACGCGGACCGAGGCGGCCGCATTGGTGCGCTTGACGGTAAGATTGGCATAGACGGTGCCGCGCGACAGCACCTCGCCGGCGCGCTTCTTGGCGAGGGCCTCGAGCTCGTCGAACCCCTGCGGCAGCCGCACCCGCAGGTCAAAGCCCTTGGCGTTGACCGACTTCAATTCCCATTCGAACGTATACGGCCCGCTAGCGCCGTGGCTTCGGGCAAAGCCGGTCATGGACGACAGCGCCATCGGGTCAGTTTCTCCGGACAAATGAGATTCGCGAGGCCATCAGGCACGCGAATCTTAAGACTTTTTGCAGGAAAGTGGAATCCGCTAGAGACCGCGTGTCAGAGCGGCCGCTAGCGTTGGACCACCGGCGGCGAAGGCTGCACCGCGCCCTGCCGGGCAGGAGGCGGACCAGCCGGACGGGGCGCCGGCGGCTTTTTCTGCTGATTGGGCCGCGCCGGCGTGGTCGCGGTCGGCGTATCGGCGGCGGGCGCAGCTGCGGCGGGGGGCTGCGCATCGTCGGCCGGCTCGACCGTGTCGTTCTGGATCTGCTTCTCCATCGCGCGCAGCTTGGCGACGTTCTTCTGGTGCGCGTCGTAGGTCTCGGTGAAGGCGTGCCCGCCGGTACCGTCGGCGACGAAATAGAGATCGCGGGTGCGGGCCGGATTGGCGGTCGCCTCCAGCGAGGCGCGGCCGGGATTGGAGATCGGACCCGGCGGCAATCCTTCGATCACATAGGTGTTGTAGGGCGAGGGCTGCGTGATCTCGCTCCGCTTGATCGGGCGGCTGAGCGTGCCCTTACCGCCGACGATGCCGTAGATGATCGTGGGATCGGACTGCAGCTTGATCCTCTGCTTCAGGCGATTGACGAACACGGCGGCGACACGGCTGCGCTCATCCGGCTTGCCGGTCTCCTTCTCGACGATCGAGGCCAGCGTCACCAGTTGCTCGGGAGTCTTGACCGGAATGTCCTGGCTGCGACGCTCCCAGATCTCGGCCAGCACGCGCTTATGCGCCTGCTGCATGCGCAGGACCACCTGCTCGCGCGGGGTCCCGCGCGGGAACTTGTAGGTCTCCGGCAGCAGCGTGCCCTCGCGCGGCAGCTCGCGCACGCTGCCGGTGAAGATGTCGTTGTCGGAAAGGCGCACCATGATCTGCTCGGAGGTGAGGCCTTCCGGAATCGTGACGGCATGCTGCACCACCTTGCCCTCGACGATTGTGGCGATGACGTCGCGTAGAGATGCGTTCTTCTGGAACGAATATTCGCCGGGCTTTAGGTCCGAACTCGCCTTCAGCGCCGCCACGCTGGCGATGAACACCCACGGATTGACGTCGGTCACGCCTTCCCGGTTCAGGGTTTCGGCGATGTCGCGCTTGCCCGCGCGCTGGGGAATGTTGACGATCTTGTCTTCCTTGAGCGGGCCTGCGGCCTCAAGCACCTGCCGGCCGTAATAATACACGCCGCCCGCACCGATCATGGCGATCAGCAGCAGTGTGATGATCGCGTTGCCGACGATCACGAAGGGATTGCGCGCCCGGTCCGATCGCTTTGGCGGCGGCGGGACCTGCTCGGGCTCGAGCGCTGCCCGCGGACTCCGGGGCGAAATGGGCGGCCTTTCACTCATCGAAGCAACCTGAATCCTGCCGGTTCAAATGCGGCCCGACAATCGTTTGTCCAGCCAAATGCACGCGCCCACATGTATGACTATCGCCGAATGCGGCAAATCGGTGGATTCGGTTCAAACGCAAGCTAACTGGCCAAGCGGCGGAAGATCACCGACGCGTTGGTACCGCCAAAACCAAAAGAATTCGACAATACGACATTGACCTCACGCTTCTTCGCCGTGTGCGGTACGAGATCGATCGCAGTTTCGACCGAGGGATTGTCCAGATTGATAGTCGGCGGGACGACATTATCGCGAATCGCGAGGATGGCGAAGATCGCCTCGATCGCACCGGCCGCGCCAAGAAGATGACCGGTCGAGGACTTGGTCGAGGACATCGCGACCCTGGAGGCGGCATTGCCCAGCAGCCGCTCGACCGCACCGAGCTCGATCTCGTCACCGAGCTGCGTCGAGGTGCCATGCGCGTTGATGTAGTCGAGATCGGACGGCGAGAGGCCGGCGCGCTTCAGCGCGGCCACCATGCTGCGGAAGCCGCCGTCGCCGTCGGGCGAAGGCGAGGTAATGTGATAGGCATCGCCGGACAGGCCGTAGCCGATCACCTCGGCATAGATCTTCGCGCCACGACGCCGGGCATGCTCGAGTTCTTCCAGGACCAGGACGCCGGCGCCCTCGCCCATCACGAAGCCATCGCGCTCCTTGTCGTAGGGACGCGAGGCCTTCTCGGGCGTTTCGTTGAAGCCGGTCGACAGCGCGCGCGCGGCGTTGAAGCCGGCAATACCGATGCGGCCGATTGGCGATTCCGCGCCGCCGGCGACCATGACGTCGGCATCGCCCAGCGCAATCAGGCGGGCGGCGTCGCCGATCGCATGCGCGCCGGTCGAACAGGCCGTGACCACCGAATGGTTCGGCCCTTTCAGCCCATGTTTGATCGAGACATAGCCGGAGGCGAGATTGATCAGGCGGCCCGGAATGAAGAAAGGCGACACCCGGCGCGGCCCGCGTTCCTTCAACAGGACCGCAGTGTCGGCGATGCCGTTGAGACCGCCGATGCCGGAACCGATCATGGTACCGGTCGCGCATTTGTCCTCTTCGGTCTCGGGATGCCAGTTGGCATCGTCAAGCGCCTGGCCCGCAGCGGCCATGCCGAAAATGATGAAGTCGTCGACCTTGCGCTGGTCCTTCGCCTCCATCCAGAGATCGGGATTGAAGCTGTCATTCGAACCGTCGCCGCGCACCACGGTGCAGGCGATCCTGGTCTGAAGATCGGAGACGTCGAAGCTCTCGATCTTGCGTGCCCCGCTTTCACCGTTGAGGATGCGCTTCCAGGTCGGCTCGACGCCACAGCCGAGTGGCGACACCATGCCGAGGCCCGTGACGACAACCCGCCTCATATCCGAAAACTCCGCTTCGAAAGATTCACGGCCGATAACAAGAAACCGGCTGACCGCCGGTAGGCGGCCCGTCCGGTTTCAATGTTGTCCCCGCGAAATTAAAGAGCTTAGCTCTTTGCGTTCTTCTCGAGAAACTTCGTGGCGTCGCCGACGGTGAGAATCGTTTCCGCGGCGTCGTCCGGAATCTCGCAACCGAATTCCTCTTCGAACGCCATCACCAGTTCGACGGTGTCCAGACTGTCGGCGCCGAGGTCGTCGATGAAGCTCGCAGCGTCGACAACCTTCTCGGGTTCAACACCAAGGTGTTCGACCACGATCTTCTTAACCCGTTCGCCAATGTCACTCATTGCTTTAACCTCGTGTTGTTCCCTGTAGACCCGACCCCCCGGGACGATACGAGCCGTCGTGGTCGTTTATTGCCTTCGCTTACGAACTTGATTGACCCCATCCTAACCGACGCGGGGCCCGGCGAACGACGGCCAAGGCTCCGCATCGCCAATATACAGGGTTTCAAAAACCTGCAATGGCGTTCTTTGCCCATCCGTTGAAGGTCCGGTTATCATACTTCAATTGCCTTGACTACAAGCCTCATTTTCCTTCGGAAAACGCCATTCCGCACCGCCCGCTCTCCGGGGCCGAACGAGGCCCTCAGATCATGGCCATGCCGCCATTGACGTGGATTGTCTGGCCGGTGACGTAGGCTGCTTCGTTCGAACTCAGGTAAACGGCAGCCGCCGCGATGTCCTCGGGAGTGCCGAGTCGGGCCGCCGGAACCTTGGTCAGTATAGTTTCGCGCTGCTTGTCGTTGAGCGCATCCGTCATCGGCGTCTTGATGAAGCCGGGCGCGATGCAGTTCGCGGTGACGCCGCGCTTGGCGTATTCGGCGCCGAGCGTCTTGATCATGCCGATCAAGCCAGCCTTCGACGCAGTGTAGTTGCCCTGCCCCGGATTGCCGGTGACACCGACCACCGAGGTAATGGCGATGATGCGGCCGAAGCGCTTGCGCATCATCAGTTTGGTGGCGGCGCGTGCCAGGCGGAAGGTCGACGTCAGGTTGACGTTGATGACCTCCTCCCAGTCCTCGTCGCGGAGCTGGACGAACAGATTATCGCGCGTGATGCCGGCATTGGCCACGAGGATGTCGACTTGCCCCATCGCAGCTTCGGCGGCAGGCACCAGCGCCTCGACCTCGTCGGCCTTGGAGAGATTGCATGGCAAAACGTGGGTGCGCTCGCCGAGCTTGCCTGCAAGCTCATCCAGCACTTCTTTTCGCGTTCCCGAAACGGCAATCGTAGCGCCCTGCGCGTGCAGCGCCTGCGCAATCGCGCCGCCGATGCCGCCGGTCGCGCCAGTGACGAGCGCCTTCCTGCCAGTCAGATCGAACATCGATAACTCCTTCAAAGCACGATCCGGAAAAGTGTGCAGCGGATTTCCGGAAAGATCGTGCGCAAACTCTTAGGCCAGCTTCGCAGCGGCCAATGCATCCTTGGCGGCGGCGATGTCGTTCGGCCCGCCGACGGCGACACCGACAGCTCCGTCGGCGATGCGCTTGACCAGTCCGGTCAGCACCTTGCCCGCGCCGATCTCGAAGAAACGGGTGACGCCCTGCCCTGCCATATAGGCAACCGACTCGCGCCAGCGCACCGTGCCGGTGACCTGCTCGACCAGGCGGCGGCGGATCTCGTCGGGATCGGTGATGGCGCTCGCCAGCACGTTTGATACCAGCGGCGCCGCCGGCGCCCTGATCGCGACCTTGGACAGCGCCTCCGCCATGGCGTCCGCAGCGGGCTGCATCAGTTTGCAATGGAACGGCGCGGACACCGGCAGCAACATCGCCCGCTTGGCGCCCTTGGCCTTGGCGAGCTCGACGGCGCGATCGACCGCCGCCTTGTCGCCAGAGACCACCACCTGCCCGCCGCCATTGTCATTGGCGGCCTGGCAGACCTGGCCCTGTGCCGCCTCGTTGGCGACCTCCACGGCCGCTTCGTAGTCGAGGCCGAGCAGCGCGGCCATCGCGCCAATACCGACGGGCACGGCCTTCTGCATTGCGAGACCGCGGGTGCGAAGGAGGCGCGCGGTGTCGGAAATGGTCAGGCTGCCAGCCGCAGCCAACGCCGAATATTCACCGAGCGAGTGGCCTGCGACGAAGGCTGCGTCCCGTCCCACGGAAAAACCGGCTTCCGCCTCCAGCACGCGCAGGGTCGCCACGGACACCGCCATCAGCGCCGGCTGGGCGTTTTCGGTAAGCTGGAGGGTTTCGGCCGGACCATCCCAGATGGTCGACGTCAGCTTCTCCCCCAGCGCCGAATCGACCTCGTCGAACACGGCGCGCGCCATTGGGAAGGCATCTGCCAGAGCCTTGCCCATGCCAGTGGCCTGGGAACCCTGCCCCGGAAACGTGAATGCTGCCGTCATCGGCGCTCCCTGGTTGTCGAGCATGATCCCCGCGCGAACCGGCAGCCGACTACGCGCGGCCTGGGCTATGGTTCCGGATCGTGCCTCAAAGGGGGCCGTAGACACTGTCCGGCGCGGCGATGTCAAGCCAAGATGGGGAACCTGGACCAGCATTCAACCGGGACGCGGCCCTCAAAACCCTCCCGCCTTCTGATCTGCACCGACCTCGGCACCCGCCCGCGCACGGCGCGCACTGCTCGCCAATTGTCCCGGCCGGTCGTCGCGGTTCGGCTTTGCGGTCGCGAGCCGCAGCACCGCGGCGTAACCCGGCTGCACCTCCATGCGGCCGGCGTGCCGGCTCCCGCTCAGCAGCCGGTGGACTTTCGGCAGATTGTAGCAGGGTACGTAGAACAGCAGATGATGCTCGAGGTGATAGTTCACGTAGTACGGCGCGATGAACAGGCGCTCGAGAAAATTGGCGCGGGTGGTGCGGGTATTGCGCAGGGGATCGCTGCTGTCGGGGACGACGGCATGTTCGGCGATGTTGCGGATGCGGGTGATGACCATCATCCAGGTCAGAAGCGGCACCAGCCATAGCAGCGGATAGGCCCACCACACACCGGCCGCCGTCAGCGCGGCGAACAGGATGGCGTTGAAGATGCATTGGGGTCCGAGCTTCTCCCAAAAATGCGCGGCACGCTGCCGCCACGGCCAGTCCTTCGGACCAAGTGCGTTGAGCAGTTGCGCCTTGCGCTGCTGGTAGCCGGTCTGCCCGGTAATGTCGCGGATGAACTTGCGGCGGTAGCTCGCCTTCGTGATCGGGAACGGCGCCGACAGCACGAGGTCGGGATCGTCCTCCTGCTGGGTTCGCGCGTGATGCTGCAAATGATAGCGGCGGTAGGCGCGTGTCTCCGCGAAGATCGGATAGGCGCAGAACCACTGGCTCAGCGTCAGGTTGGTCCTCTCGTCCGCCGACAGGCATCCATGCGCGCCGTCGTGCATGAGGATCGCGAGCCCGAGCTGACGCGAGCCGACGATCCCGACCGCGAGCAGATAAGTCAGCGGATTGGGCCACCATGCGACCAGCGCGATCGCGCCGATGATCAAGCCCCAGGCATGGGCGATCAGCGCAAGACCTTTCCACGTGACGCGCTGACGTACGTCGATGAGTTGATCCTCCGTCAGGAAGTCGCGAGCACGCATGCGAAGCGCGGTCATGGCCTAACTCTCCTCATCCGAAGTGGTTGACGGATCGCGGTCGTCGACGAGGCGCAGGCGCGCGGCCTCGCCGGTGGATTTCGCCTGCTCGCCGAGCGCGCGCAGCATCTCGCCGCAGAGTTCGTCGGGCGAGCGGCCCATGGCGTAGCCTTCGAGGATGACGCCGACGGCGATCGCCCAGAATCTACGCGAACTCTCATCGGGCGCACGCAGCGAACGCCAGCCGTGGCGCGCGACCTGGCTCGCATAGGCGCGCGTGCCCTCGGCGTGCAGGCGTTCGATGGTGCGCTCGACCAGTGGCGCCAGATCCTGGCGCCGCCGTGTCAGCGTCAGCGCCTCGGCGAAGAAGGCGATCGAATCGCTCGCCGTTACAGTCTCGGCGAGCGCGTGCGTATACTCCTGCGGCGAACGCGCCTTCAGTGCCGCCTGCTCGGTCGCGCGTGCCAGGTACAGCAGATCGCGGCAGGCGCATTCGACGAACAGCGCCTCCTTGGTGCGGAAATAATAGGTGATCTGGCTCGGGAATGCGTTGGCGGCAGCCGCGATGTCGGCGATCGAGGTGCCGGACACCCCCCGTTCCTTGAACAGAGGGCTCGCCGCGTCCAGCAGCAACGAACGCATCTTGCGGCCTGCCGAGCGCGTCGCCCGCGCCGCATGCTTGGGATCGCCTGCCGTAGCCTCAAATGGCGCCTGGACCGACCTTTTTGCCACCCTAGTCCTCCCTTGATTTATTTGTATGATATACAAACAAATAAATCAAGCCATCTGGTCCGGCGACGACGCCCCCAACCGTGACCATTCGGGCTGAAACCTGGTCCCGCAACCTTGCCAAGCCGGTCAAAAACCGTATAAAGCGCGTCATCCGCAGACCCCGGCCGGGAGCTGAACGGACGGTCTCAGCAAATCATTCGTGATTTTGATGTGGCAGGGCCAGTCGGCCCGTCGTCCCGTGTTTCCGCCTTCTGAGCTTAATCCCAGAGTCCTTTCCGAAGGTCTCTTAAGGGCTTGACGCCGGGCGATGCGCCAACATGAGGAAAGGACGTCCATGCCTCTTTATGAGCATGTTTTTCTCGCGCGACAGGACGCGAGCACGCAGCAGGTCGAAGAGCTGACCGCACAGATGACCGGCATTGTCGAAGGTCTCGGCGGCAAGATCACCAAGACCGAGAATTGGGGCGTACGCTCCCTCACCTACCGCATGAGCAAGAACCGAAAGGCGCATTTCGTGCTGCTCAACATCGACGCGCCGTCCGCGGCGATCGCCGAGGTCGAGCGCCAGGAGCGCATCAGCGAAGACGTGATCCGCTATCTCAGCGTCCGCGTGGAGGAGCTCGAGGAAGGCCCGTCGGCGATGATGCGCAAGGCCGACCGCGATCGCGAGCGTGACGATCGCGGCGGCGGCTTCCGCGGCGAGCGTGAAGGCGGCTTCCGTGGCGACCGCGAAGGCGGTTTCCGCGGTGACCGCGGTCCGCGCCGTCCGCGCGACGAAGCTGAAACCACGACGGATGCGGAGTAAGATCAATGGCTGAAGCTGGTGCACGCCGTCCGTTTTTCCGTCGCCGCAAGAGCTGCCCGTTCACGGGCGCGAATGCTCCGAAGATCGACTACAAGGACTCCAAGCTGTTGATGCGTTACGTTTCCGAGCGCGGCAAGATCGTGCCGAGCCGCATCACCGCGGTGTCCGCGAAGAAGCAGCGTGAGCTCGCCCGCGCCATCAAGCGCGCGCGATTCCTGGGTCTGCTGCCCTACGTCATTCGCTAAGACCAATCCGATCGGCGGCGATACGCCGCCGATCGTCAATTTCTGATCTCATAAGGCTTCCGGGTCGTCCGGTCGCCGATGGTTGGGGCGAGACGCCTCTAACCGCTCGGAAGGAGCGGGACAGCTGATGATGGCCTTTGGACTGATAGCCCTGATCGCCGGCGCAGCGTCGGCCCTGATGTTCGCCTCGATCGTTTCGGGCGCGCTGATCTCGCTCGTCCTGTTCTATCTCGCACCGCTGCCGCTGATGGTGGCCTCGATCGGCTGGGGACCGCTTTGCGCGAGCCTGGGCGGGATCGCGGCTGCGCTCGGCCTCGGCGCCTTGTTTGGCCTGCCCTACTGCTTTGCCTTCGCCGTCACCGTCGCGCTGCCGGCCTGGTGGCTCGGCCATCTGGTGTTGCTTGGCCGGCACGTGGCCAGCGCCACACCTCCCGCCACCGAGCCGCCGGCCGCGCCCGAGATGGAGTGGTATCCGGTCGGACGCATCCTGCTGTGGATCGCAGGCTTCGCCTCGCTGACGACGATCGCAGCGTTGCTCACGCTTGGCACCGATGCCGACAGCATCCTTGGCACGCTGCGGCGCGGCCTGATGCGCGTCCTAAGCACCACCGATCCGCACGCCGCAAGCGAGGCCGGCCCGTTCGTCGACGCGTTGGTCCGCATCGCGCCGGCTGGCGCCACCATCGTCGCCATGATGACGCTCACCCTCAATCTCTGGCTCTCGGCCAAGGTCACGGCAACGTCGGGCCGGCTGCGCCGTCCCTGGCCGGACATGATGACGGCCGAACTGCCGCCGATGACGCTCGCAGCGCTCTGCGTCGCGCTCGCCTTCTGCTTCACCGGCGGGCTGCTCGCGATCATCGCGCAGATCGCGACGGCGGCACTGATGATGGCCTACGCGCTGACCGGCTTCGCCGTGCTGCATACGCTGACTCTCGCGCTGAAGAGCCGCACTTTCTGGCTCGGCTCGACCTACGCCGTCGTCGTCGTATTCGGCTGGCCGGTCATCGCGATGGTGATCCTGGGCCTGGCGGATGCCGTGTTTGGCTTCCGCGAACGCTTTCTGCGCAACCGGCAGCCGCCCCCGCTGCCAACCTCTTAAGTCCAACCCCGAAAACTGAAACTCAGAGCACTTAAAGGAGAACGAATATGGAAGTCATTTTGCTGGAACGCGTCAACAAGCTCGGCCACATGGGCGAGGTCGTGAAGGTTCGCGACGGCTACGCCCGCAATTTCCTGCTCAAGCGTGGCAAGGCGCTGCGCGCCACCGCTGATAACCGCGCCAAGTACGACGGCATGAAAGCCGAGCTCGAGGCCCGCAACCTCCAGAGCAAGGGCGAGGCGTCCAAGGTCGCCGAGAAGATCCAGGGCAAGAACATCATCGTGATCCGTCAGGCCTCGGAAGCCGGCCAGCTGTTCGGTTCGGTCACGGTGCGCGACGTGGTCACGGCCTTCGAAGCCGACGGCGTTGCGCTGGAACGCCCGCAGGTGCAACTCGACGCGCCGATCAAATCCATCGGCAAGCACGCCATCATCGTCGCCGTTCACCCCGAAGTCGAGGTTGAGGTCACCGTGACGGTTGCGCGCAGCCAGGACGAGGCCGAGCGCATCAACCGCGGCGAAGACATCTCGACCCGCAACGAAGATCGCGATGCTGCCGCCGAGGCGATCGCCGCCGCCGGCGAATTCTTCGATCCGGAAGCCCAGCAGGAGGGCGTCGAGTCGGCGCCCGCTGCGGAAGAGACCGAGAAGTAAGCCTCGCTTTCAGGCGCAAAGCGAAGCCCGGCCGTTTCAAGCGGCCGGGCTTTTCGTTTTGGCGGCAACGTCCTCGTTCAGCATCGCGATCGAGGCGAGCGCCGTTGCAGTATGCTTCTCGATACCGTCGCTGACGCAGAACACGTCGGCTGCGACCACGGAAACCTGACGGCGATGCGGAGGCCGCAATGATGAGGCCTCCGTAACCGATCAGAAGATTGGACCTAGCGCGAAATCGGGGGAGTCGGGGGGCCGGAGGACTCGGGCGAAGCCGGGGCTGCAGCGGTTGCAGGCGATGGCGGCTCCGGCGGCTTGGCCGCCGGTTCAGCGCTGCTGTTGGTGGCAGGCTCGGCCGGTTTGGAAGCGGCCGCGTCGGTGGGTTTGGGCGCATCCGGCTCGGCCGGTTTCGCGGCAGCGGCTGCCGGAGCCGGCGTCACGGCCGGCACCGGGTCCGGCCGCAGCGCCGGAACCTCGCTGCCGCTCGGTTCGAGCCTGGCGCTTTCCGGCTTCACCTCGGCCGGTTTCTCGGTCGCCTTGCCGCCGTCCGGCTTCGACTCGTCATGGCCGGAATCGACCTTCGCTGTTTCAGGCTTGGGCTCGCCCAACGACGGCGCAGCGATAGCGGTATCCGTCTTCGGCGCTTCTTCGGTCTCCGGCTTGCTGCGCTTGCTCAGCCGTTTGGCCTTGCGGCCTTCTGGCGATTGTTCGTTGGTGGCCTGGCCTTCTGGCTTGGCGCCATCCTTTGCGCCCTCCTCGCTCGGCCGCGCCACGCGCTTCTGGCGACCTTCGGGCGCCGGAGCTGCACCCTCGCCCTCCGGCTTGGCAGCCTCCTGGGACCGCGAGCGACGGCTCTGATGTTCAGGAGACTGTGCCGGATTGGTTGCAGCTTCCTTCTCCTTGGCGGCGTCCTTTTTGTCTTTGCCGTCCTTGGCCTGGTAACGCGTGTCGGTGGCGCCGTTGGAGACGAGGTAGGAGGCAAGCACTCCGGCCATGTCGGAGCTGGTCGTGTAGTGCTGACGCAGGAAACCGGGCAGCGAACCCGGCGCTACCGTCTTCAACAGCCCCCTGGGGCTCTTGTGGCAAGCATTGCAGGTCTGCGCGAAAAGCTGGGATGGAGCCTTGCCGGCCTCGAGGTTCGTCGCCTGCGCAAGAACGGCATCGGTCGCGCCGAAGCCAATCAGAAGCATTACCGTTGCGAGGCTGAGCGCTCGGCTCGACATTCCCATTATCTCCATGAAATCCGAGGGGTGCAGCCGGCATCGGGTGCGGCGGCGGGTCACCTTTTAGCGGATTGAGCCGCGAATGGAAGCAGGCTCATCGCGCAAGGATGTGATTACCCATTTTCGAATATCGGCTTTGAACACAACGCAGTGGCGGGAAAACGCACAGTGCATAGATTTAGATGCAAACGCATAGGAACCGACCGGGCGCCTTGGCGTCAGATGTGGAGGCCGGATTAGTCGCATCTTTCGGGTTCGCTCGAGAGGAAGGAGTCCATGGACCGTTTGTTGCTTAAATGCCTGTCTCAGTTCATCCGCCGCGGATCGATGACGGTGACCTGCGCGAGCGGTTGGAAGTTCACCATTGGCGACGGTTCCGGAGAGCCGGTGGAAGTCCGCTTCGCTACCGCGGATGCGCAACGCAAGATCCTCGTCAATCCCGAGCTGGGGCTTGGCGAAGCCTACATGGACGGCGAGTTCGTCATCCAGCGCGGCACCATAGCTGATGCCCTCGCGATCCTGCTCGATCAACCCGACCTATTGCCGCAGTGGGCAAAGCCCTGGTGGCACCTTCGTTATCTGACGCGGCACCTGAAGCAATTCAATCCGCGCTCGCGCTCCCGCAGAAATGTTGCGCACCACTACGACCTCGACGGCCGGCTCTATTCGCTCTTCCTCGACGCCGACAAGCAATATAGCTGCGCCTATTTCGAGACGCCGGTGACCTCGCTTGACGACGCACAACTCGCCAAGAAGCGCCACATCGCCGCAAAGCTCCTCGTCAGACCCGGCCACCGTGTGCTCGATATCGGCTCGGGCTGGGGTGGCCTCGGCCTCTATCTCGCCGAGATTACGGGCGGCGACGTCACTGGCGTCACGCTGTCGACCGAGCAGTTGCAGGTCGCCAACGCGCGAGCCGCCGAAAAGGGGCTGGCCGGATCGGCCAAATTCCTGCTCCAGGATTATCGCGACGTCGACGGGCGGTTCGACCGCATCGTCTCGGTCGGGATGTTCGAACATGTCGGCGCCAGCTTCTACGACGCCTTCTTCAAGCGCTGCGCCGAACTCCTGGCCGAGGACGGCGTCATGCTGCTGCACTCGATCGGCCGCTCACAGGGGCCGGATTCGACCAATCCCTGGATCGCAAAATACATCTTCCCTGGCGGCTACATCCCCGCGCTGTCGGAGGTGCTCCCGGCGATCGAGCGTGCGGGGCTGCTGATCTGCGACATCGAGATCCTGCGACTGCACTATGCCGAGACGTTGAAGGCCTGGCGGGATCGGTTCATGGCGCGGCGCGAGGAGGCTGTGCAGCTCTACGACGAGCGTTTCGCGCTGATGTGGGAGTTCTATCTTGCGGCCAGCGAGATGACGTTTCGCAAACAGGGCATGATGAACTTCCAGATCCAGCTCACGAGGCGCCAGGGCGTGGTCCCGATGACGCGCGACTACATTGAGCGTGAAGAGACCCGGCTGCGCGCCATTGAGGGCGACGCCAAGCCCAGGCTGAAACTGGCGGGTGAATAGGTCCTATAGGTCCTAATGACGCAGACGCGAGACCGGAAAAAGCTTGGAGGCGGCGGGGACGGCCAGATGCGCCTGCAGCCGCGCGAGGGTTTCAGTTCCGACGGGCTCGCGCCGGATTTCGGGCCGCGCGGCCTGCTCCATGGCGGCGATCAGCCCCGACAGCCAAAGCCGGCTGCCCGCCTCGCTACGCCAAATCTGGCGCTGCCGTTCTGGCCGCATCGCCTTACCTCGTCTCGCCTGACGGCGGGTGTCCGGGAACAACCCTCTGCCCGCCTGGCTGTTCCGGTCGCAAACCCCGAAAGAATCCGGAGAGATGTGATCTGTTTCACATAAGTCTGGTCGGCCCTGGCTTAGACCGACGCCATGAGCAAAGAGACCCAAACCTCATTCGACGTGCAGGACGACCTCCGCACCGATTACGCGCTGATCGCCACCGGCGTCGGCGCGGCTCTGATTGCGCTGGTCTATCTCCTGCTGGTCTGAACCCGAGCCGGAAGCCACCAGCGCGCCCGAGTTGCGCCCGCTTCTGGTAGGTCGACGCGCCGACACGTAAGGTTCACTTGATCAGGATTTTTCCGTGGCGGCGCGGCGGCCAGTGCAGCCCGGCGAATTCCACGAAAATCCGTCAAGCGCCGCGCATGCTGCGACCACTAGTCATCCACCATTTTAACTGAGCGGTTGATAGCGGTGAGCTTTCGCTTCCGCTTCCGCCGCAGTCGGCGCTTTATCGCCGCCCCGCATCCGCCCAAAAAATTGTTAAGCACGTCTGACCATGGCCCTGACTGATTCGAACGTCCTCAAACTCGCGCCCGATGCCGGAACTCCGGCCTACCGGAGTGCGCCGCATAATATCGAGGCGGAACAGAGCCTCTTGGGCGCGATCCTGGTCAACAACGACGCCTTCTACCGCGTCTCCGACTTCCTGGAGCCGAAGCACTATTTCGAGCCGCTGCACCAGACGATCTTCGAGACCGCCAGCAGCCTGATCCGGATGGGCAAGATCGCGACACCCGTCACGCTGAAAACCTTTCTGCCTGCCGATACCGACGTCGGCGGCATGACCATCGGGCAGTATCTGGCGCGCCTCGCCGCCGAAGCGACCACGATCATCAACGCCCAGGACTACGGCCGCACCATCTACGACCTGGCGCTACGGCGCGACCTGATCGGCATCGGCGAGGACATGGTCAATGTCGCCTATGACGCGCCGGTCGACTTCGCGCCGCGGGCGCAGATCGAGGACGCCGAGCGCCGCCTCTACGAGCTTGCCGAGTCCGGCCGCTATGACGGCGGCTTCCAGAAGTTCTCGCAGGCCCTGACGGTCGCGGTCGATCTTGCGGCGAAAGCATTCCAGCGCGACGGCAAGCTGTCCGGCATCTCGACGGGGTTGCGCGACCTCGACACCAAGATGGGCGGCTTGCAGCACTCCGACCTCATCATCGTGGCGGGCCGTCCCGGCATGGGCAAGACCTCGCTTGCGACCAATATCGCCTACAATGTCGCGCAGGCTTATGTTCCGGAACTCCAGGCCGACGGCACCATGAAAGCCGCCAATGGCGGTGTCATCGGCTTCTTCTCCTGCGAAATGTCGGCCGACCAGCTCGCTACGCGTATCGTGGCGGAGCGCACCGGCATTCCCTCCTCCCACATCCGCCGCGGCGGCATCTCGGAGGCGGATTTCGAGAAGATCCGCCAGGTTTCGATCGAGCTGCAATCGCTGCCCTTCTATGTCGACGAGACGGGCGGCCTGTCGATCGCGCAGCTCATGGCCCGCGCGCGCCGGCTGAAGCGGCAAAAGGGCCTCGACCTTATCGTCATCGACTACATCCAGCTGTTGTCCGGCTCGGGCAAGCGCTCCAACGACAGCCGCGTTCAGGAAATCACGGAGATCACGACCAGCCTGAAGGCGCTGGCGAAGGAGCTCAGCGTCCCCATCATCGCGCTGTCGCAGCTCTCGCGTCAGGTCGAATCCCGCGAGGACAAGCGGCCGCAGCTCTCGGACCTGCGTGAATCCGGCTCGATCGAGCAGGACGCCGACGTCGTGCTGTTCGTGTTCCGCGAGGAATATTACCTCGCCATGAAGGAGCCGCGTCCCGGCACCGAGGAGCACGCCAAATGGCAGTCCGACATGGAGCGCACGGTCGGCCGGGCCGAAGTCATCATCGGCAAGCAGCGCCACGGCCCGACTGGCACGGTGGAGCTGCACTTCGACGCCTCGGTCACCCGCTTCGGCGACCTCGCGCATGACGGCCAACTGCCGGATCGTCACGAGTACTAGGATTCTGTATTAGGTTTCTTGCCAGTTCCCTGGGTTGAACCACGCGGCCCTCTTGCGTAAAACGACGCCATGACAATGGCGTCCGATCCGAAAATGATTCCGCAAACCGGCCTTCTCTCCGCGGAGGCCAATCAGGCTGCCGGGCTCGCAGCCTATGGCGGCGTGCTCACCGTCGATCTCGACGCCATCATCGCCAACTGGCGCAAGCTCGAGAAGACGGCAGTGCCTGCCGAATGCTCGGCGGTGATCAAGGCCAACGCCTATGGCTGCGGCACCGAGCAGGTCGCACGCGCGCTGGACAAGGCCGGCTGCAAGACGTTCTTTGTCGCCACCATCGAGGAGGCCCGTACGGCACGCGCAGCAGCGCCGGAGGCCGCGATCTATGTGCTCGGCGGCTACTTCCAGAACACCGGCGAGCATTACGCGAAAATCAACTGCCGCCCGGTGATCGGCGATCTCAACGAGCTCGCCGAGTGGGACGTGTTCTGCCGCCGCACCGGATGGTCCGGGGGCGCTGCGATCCACATCGACACCGGCATGAACCGGCTCGGGCTGACGCTTGCGGAAGCGCAGGCGATCATCCCCCGCATCAATGCCGGCGATCACGGCATCAACCTGGTGATGAGCCATCTGGTCTCGGCCGAGCAGCTCAACAGCCCCGTCAACGCCAAGCAGCTCGCGGCCTTCCGCGGCATCGTCAGCGAATTTTCCGGCGTACCGGCGACCCTCGCCAATTCCTCCGGCATTTTCCTCGGTGCGCCGTTCCAGTTCGATCTCGTACGGCCCGGCGCCGCGCTCTACGGCGTCAACCCGACGCCGGAGGCTGACAATCCGATGCAGCCGGTCGTGGACCTGAAGGCGCGGATCGTGCAGATCCGCAATGTCGAGCGCGGCGAGAGCGTCGGCTATGGTGGGACCTGGACGGCGCGGCGGCCGACCAAGCTCGCGATCATCGCGGTCGGTTATGCCGACGGCTATTTCCGCGCCGCCAGCTCCAATGACGGCACCCGCGGCGCCGAGGTGATCGTCGCGGGCAGGCGCTGCCCCGTCGCGGGCCGCGTTTCCATGGACCTGATCGCGATCGACATCACGGATCTGCCGCCGAACGCGGCACGGCGCGGCCATTTGGTGACGCTGCTCGGCGACGGCATCACCGTCGACGAGCTAGCGCATCACTTCGGCACGATCGGCTACGAGGTGCTGACCAGCCTCGGCCGTCGCTACGCCCGCATCTACAAGGGTGGCAATGTGGTGGAGCCGTTAGAGCGGCCGGTTGCCGCGCAGGCCGCCGAGCAGTCATCTTCCCCGCCGGTCGAGCAGCCGGCAAGCCCGCCGCCGCTGCCGAGCTAGGAGCTCACCGCTTACTTCTTTTTCCTGCTGTCCAGTGCCGCCTTGCAGGTCGCGCTGAGCTGATCGCGCTTGCCGTTGAGGCAGGCGAGGATGCCGCCGCCCGGTGCGAGGCCGGCGCAGAATTTGTCGTAGTCCGTCTTGCACGCGCCGCGCGGATCGGCCGATTGTGCAAAAGCGGCTCCGGAGAATGCGACGGCAAATGCAATAGCGGCATAGTTCAACTTGGACATTGTCTCTCCGGTGTCGGAACGTGCGAGGCGATCAGCTCTACATGAAGATTGCGACATTCAACATCAACAACATCAACCGCCGCCTGCCCAATCTGCTGGCATGGATGCGCGCAGCAAAGCCCGATGTCGTCGCGCTTCAAGAGTTGAAGGCAAGTGATGGCGAATTTCCGGCGGCGGCGATCGAGAAGGCCGGCTACGGCGCAGTGTGGCGTGGACAAAAGACCTGGAACGGCGTCGCCATCCTCGCGCGTAACGCCGAGCCCGTGCTGACGCGCGATCGGTTGCCGGGAAAGCCTGGCGATCAGGAAGCACGTTACATCGAGGCCGCGGTGCGCGGCATCATCGTCACCAGTATCTATCTGCCCAATGGCAACCCGCAGCCGGGGCCGAAATTCGACGACAAGCTCGACTGGTTCGCGCGTCTCAAGCGCCACGCCAAAACCTTCATCAAGCAGGATCTGCCCGTGGTGCTCGCCGGCGACTACAACGTCGCGCCGACCGCGATCGACATCTATCCAACCCGGTCGTGGGACAAAGATGCCCTGATCCAGCCAAAGAGCCGCGCAGCCTATGCCTCGCTCGTCGCGCAAGGCTGGTGCGACGCGATCCGTGACCTCAATCCGGACAAGCGAATCTACACCTTCTGGGACTACAAGCGAAACCGTTGGCCGCGCGATGCGGGCCTGCGGCTGGATCATCTCCTGCTCAGCCCTGCCCTCGTCTCGCGCCTGGCCAAAGCCGGCGTCGACAAGACGATCCGCGGCGAGGACGGCGCCAGCGATCACGCGCCGGCGTGGGTGGTGCTGCGGTGACAGCGCTCACCACAAATTCTTGCCGTCGATCACATTCACCGGCACCGCATCCAGATCGAAATCGTCGAACAGGCGCGCGTTGACGCCGATTTTGGGATTGTCAAAATCGGGCTTGCCGGTCGACCAGTCCGGCGACTCCGAATAGGTGCCGCAGCCGCAGCGTGCACAGAAATGATGTTTGACGGTGCGGCTGCCCCAGAGATAGGTCGCGACGTTCTCTGGCGGCGACAGCAGGCGGAACTGCGTCGGCTTGTAATAGGCCCACAGCGCGCCCCGCTTGGCGCAGAGCGAACAGGTACAGCGCGTCACGCTCGCCGGCGCCTCCGTCACCTCGAACACCGTCTCACCGCAATGACAACTTGCCTCAATCGGCATGACACGCACCCTCCACTTTTGTCAGGCGGTGGTCGTAGCCGGTGGCTGCTGCCAACATGCTGTCAGCAGTGCGCGCCGCCGCCCTGCGCGCTCAAATGCGCTGCGGCCTCCGGCCAGCCGACAATCCAAAATATGAAAAACAACCCCATGCACAGTAGACGACCGTAGTCGAATCAATGCCTTACGCATGTCCGCGAGTGCGGTTTGACTTGTCGGGCAAAACACCGCCACGATACTATCATCGAACACTTGCCCCCTACTCCCTTGGCCTTCCTGTTCGTTCTCACCGTCGGCCTCGTCGCCGGCACTATCTCAGGCATTGTCGGCACCGGATCGTCGATCATGCTGATGCCGGTGCTGGTCTATGCCTATGGGCCGAAGGAAGCCGTGCCGATCATGGCCGTGGCCTCCGTCATGGCGAATTTCTCGCGCATTCTTGCCTGGTGGCGCGAGGTCGATTGGCGGGCCTGCGCGGCCTATTCGGTGACGGGAATTCCGGCCGCCGTGCTCGGCGCGCGCACGCTGCTGGCGCTGCCTTCCCACGCGGTCGATCTCGCCATCGGCATCTTCCTGATCGCGATGGTGCCGGTGCGGCACTGGCTGGCGCGCCACGACCTCAAGGCCAATCTCTGGCATCTGGCAATCGGCGGCGCAATCATCGGCTATCTCACCGGCATCGTCGTTTCGACCGGCCCGCTCAGCGTTCCGCTGTTCCTTTTCTATGGCCTGAGCAAGGGCGCATTCCTCGCAACCGAGGCTGCCGCCTCGCTCGGCCTCTATTTCGCAAAGTCCGTGACCTTCGAACGTTTCGGCGCGCTGACGCAGGATGTCTTCATCAAGGGCCTGATCGCTGGCTCCTCGCTGATGGCGGGCGCTTTCATCGCAAAGCGCTTCGTGCTGCACCTGAAGCCGGAGATGTTCCGCCGGGTGATGGACGCCATCATGATCACGGCCGGACTCTCGATGCTCTGGAACGCGACGCAGCCATAGCCGCACTCAGGCAGCGAATTCGGGCGCGATCGACCGGCTGTCGGCGACGAGGCGGCTCGTCCCGGTCTTCCCGGACACCGCTTGCCCCGCAAGCCGTTGCAGCACAGCGTCGATCGGCTGCGGCCTGTGATAGAGAAAGCCCTGCCCGAACTTGACGCCCATCTCGCGCATGGCCTGCGCCTGCTCAGCCTGTTCGATGCCTTCGGCGACCAGCGTGAGCCCGAGCGTGTCCGCGAGCGATGCGATCACGCCAACGATCGCCTTGTCCTCGGCGCTTTGCGGGATCTCGCGAATGAAGGCCTTGTCGATCTTGACCTTGTCGAGCGGAAAGCGGCGAAGATGGGCAAGCGAGCTGTAGCCGGTGCCGAAATCGTCGAGCGCGATCGTGGCGCCAAGACGCCGGAGGCGTTGCAGCGTCTCGGACGCGCTGGCGATATTGTTGATCAGCGAACCCTCGGTGATCTCGAGTTCGAGCGACGAGGCCGGGACACCGAAACGCGCGCAGGTCTCGCGCAGCTCGGCGGCGAGCGAATGGTCCGCAAGCTCGGACGGCGGCAGATTGATCGCGATTCTGATGTCCGCCTTGCCCGCGGCGGCCAACCGTTGCAGCGCGCTGCAGGCGTCGGTCAGCACGTAGCGCGTCAGCCGCGCATTGTGGCCGCTGCGCTCGATCAGGGGCAGGAATTCGCCGGGACCGATCACACCATGCTCGGGGTGGCGCCAGCGGATCAGCGCCTCCAGGCCGACGACGTCCTGGGTGTCGAGATCGACCTGGCTCTGATACCAGACCTCGAACTGCCGCTCGGAAAAGCCGGTGGGAATGGCAAGCTCGAGATCCCGACGACGGCGGTAGTCGCGCTGGAGCACTTCGTCGAGCACGGCGACGGTGCCGGGCGCCCTGCTCTTGACATGGTAGAGCGCGATGTCGGCGAGCGCCGGCAAATGCGAAAGCTCGGGATCGTCGGCGCGGCGCACGGCAACGCCGATGCTGGCGCGCGGCGCGACCTGCTTGTCGTGCAGCCTGATCGGCTCAGAGATCGCATCCAGTAATCGCTTTGCAAAGGCCTGCGCGGCATCCTCGTCGCTGACCTCGGGCCGAATGACCACGAATTCGTCGCCGCCGAGCCTTGCGACCCAATCTCCTGCTTCGACTGCGCCGCGAAGCCGTTCGGAAATGCAAACCAGGAACTTGTCGCCGGCATCATGACCGAAAGTGTCGTTGATGCCCTTGAAGTCGTCGAGATCGATGAAGCAGAACGCGACCAGGGCGTCGGATGAACCCGTGTCCCGCCGCTCGACTGCCAGCCGCTCGGTCAGGGACCGGCGATTGGGCAGCCCCGTGAGCGGATCATGCGAGGCCATGTGCCCGAGCCGGTCGAGCGCGCCTGAAGTCGTGTGCTGCATGGCGTTGAAGGCGCGCGCGAGCTGGCCAAACTCGTTCGACGATCTGATGTCCGCCGGATAGGCGCGGCCGTCCTGCTTGCTGCGCTGGATCGCCGACATCATGACGGCCAGCGGCCTGCCGATGAAGATGTTGGCCGAGATCCGCATCGCAACGACGGTCGCAAGCGTTCCGAGCAGGCCGACGACGAGGAGCAGCACCAGCCGGCTGCCCGTGTCCGCGTACAGCGTCGCGTGGGAGTAGGCGATCGCGATGCGGCCGGCCTGAACCGCCATATTGCCGTTGCTGTAGTTGATCGGACGCGAGACCTCCGTGACGGCCTGCCCCGCCGGCCGTGCCGCCACGCGGGCAATCGCAACGCCGGTGTCGTCATAGACGGTCGCCGCGGCGATCGTCTCGTCGTGCATGATCTCGTTGAGCACGCTGGTGACCTGCTCGTAACGCATCTTCCAGAGCGGCTCGGCGATGAGTTCGGCGCGGCTGTCGGCGATGCGGACAATGCGGGCGTCGAGCTGCCTGATCTGTGACCAGAAGCTCGAGACCTCGACACCGGCCGAAGCCAGCAACTGCACCAGCAGCAATACCGGCACGGTTGCCCAGATCATCGCGCGGACGACCGGGCGCGAGCGCGAAGGCGCCGCCTGCCCCGTGCTATCCGGATCGGTCATCCCGTCACCATCCACATCAATCACCGGCGCCATCCGGGACCAATAGCGATGAGATGAGCGCATCAACCGAGAAATCATAGCGGCCGCATGCGCCGGCCTTCGCCCTGAAACGGGCGAAGTCGATCCGATCGAAGGCGCGGGTCTTGATGAGGTCGTCGACCGAAACGAGATTATCGCGCGTGATTGCGGACGTCTTGACCTCGACGTGAGACGAACTGGCCGCGAAATCGCAGCCATCGGCATAGTCGCGCAACAGCACGATGGACCAGCCGCCGAGCAGGAAGTGCCCACCGTCGGTCAAAAGCAGACGGCCTGCCCTGATCTCGCGCAGCGCGTCTTCCGACCAGTTGAGGCCGACGACCTGAATGTCCTGGCCCGGCGCGAGGCCTGCGGCCGCGATGGCCTTGAGTGCTCCCAGCGCCATCGGATCGTTCCCGGCCCATATGCCGGCGGGCCGGATCCCCTTGCGCGACGCCCAGCTCAGATAATTCGCCGTCACCTGCTCGGCTTCGGATTGCGTCCAGTTGGCAAACAGCATCCGATCCACCACCACGTCAGGCGCCGCCGCCACGGCAAGCTGAAGACCGGCATTGCGGGCGATCGAGGCCGGCGTGATCTCGTCGCCGCCGATGCCGAGGATGTGAATCTTGCCGTCAGGGCTCTGCCATTTCTCGGCACGCGCGGCGCCGATCAGGGCGTTGGCCATCCGCGCGCCGGCGGTCTGCAGATCAGTGGTGATATCGCCGAGCCAGGTCTTGAGCGTCCGGCGCGGCGGTCCGAGGCGCGCCGCGTCTTCGCCGATCAGCGTGTTCGAGAGCAGCAGCGTCTTGACCCCGGCAGCGTCGGCCGCCTCCAGGATCGGGACGGCAGCCGATTCCTCGTTCGATAGGATGAGGACGTCGGGCTTGTCGCTACGTGCGACCACGCCGAGCCCGAGCTCCCGCATGGTGCGGTAATTGCGTTCGCTGGTGAGCACCTCGACATGCACGCCGAGCTTACGGCCGGCGGCCTGCATGGTCTGCGCGACCATGTCCCAATAGACCTCGCCGGTTTTGCCCGGATTCACGAAGACGACGTTGAGGGGTTTTGCATCGGCCGCGACGGCGCAGCCGACCGGCGTGAGCACGCCGCAGGCCATTCCCACAGCGAGCAATATCCGCAACGCTACCGTCATTCTTTTTCGTCATCCCGTGCTGGTTCCGAAACTGGACCCGCGTCCGCTAATATTTGGCAAAGCCCGGCACGGCGCGGCGGCGTAGAGCTAACAAAGGGTGTATCGGGCGTGCTGAATCGCGGTATTTGAGTGCGGTCGAATTCGCGCTCGGCCCGCCATTCCGTGCTATCAGCAAATCCGAGCTCCTCGAATCCCTTTCCCATGGCCAAGAACACGCTTTCCTTCGTCTGCCAGAACTGCGGCGCGGCGTATAACCGCTGGCAGGGCAAGTGTGAGTCCTGCGGCGAGTGGAATACGCTGGCCGAGGAGGACGCGACCGGCAGCGTGCCGGTGTCGATCCGCTCCAAGCGCAAGGGACGGACCTTTGCGCTGGAGAGCCTGTCCGGAAAAACTCAGGACGCGCCTCGCCTGTCCTCGGGCATGACCGAGCTCGACCGTGTCACCGGCGGCGGCTTCGTCCGCGGCTCGGTGTTGCTGGTCGGCGGCGATCCCGGCATCGGCAAATCGACGCTGCTGACGCAGGCGACGAGCCTGATGGCGCGCGCCGGACATCGCATTGTCTATATCTCGGGCGAAGAAGCCATCGCCCAGGTGCGCCTGCGCGCCGAGCGGCTCGGGCTATCGGATGCGCCGGTGCAGCTCGCCGCCGAGACGTCGGTGGAAGATATCGTCTCGACGCTGTCGGAAGGCGCCGTCCCCCGGCTGATCGTGATCGATTCGATCCAGACGATGTGGACCGACACGGTGGAATCAGCCCCCGGCACGGTGACGCAGGTGCGCGCCTCGGCGCAGGCCCTGATCCGTTTTGCCAAGAAGACGGGCGCGGCCATCATCCTGGTCGGCCACGTCACCAAGGACGGCCAGATCGCCGGTCCCCGTGTGGTCGAGCACATGGTCGATGCCGTGCTGTCCTTCGAGGGCGAAGGCTCGCAGCAATTCCGCATCCTGCGCGCCGTGAAGAACCGTTTTGGCCCGACCGACGAAATTGGCGTGTTCGAGATGACGGGCCTCGGCCTGCGGGAGGTAACCAACCCGTCGGAGCTGTTCCTGTCGGAGCGCGACCTCGGCACGCCGGGTACCGCGGTGTTTGCGGGGATCGAGGGCACAAGGCCGCTCCTGGTCGAATTGCAGGCGCTGGTGGCCCCGACCTCGCTCGGCACCCCGCGCCGGGCCGTGGTCGGCTGGGATCCAAGCCGGCTCTCGATGGTGCTCGCGGTGCTGGAGGCCCATTGCGGGGTCAAGCTGTCCGGCCACGACGTCTATCTGAACGTGGCGGGCGGCTTGCGCATCAACGAGCCGGCCGCCGATCTCGCCGCCGCGGCCGCGCTGGTGTCGTCTCTGGTTAACGCGCAGTTACCGACCGATGCGGTCTATTTCGGCGAGATATCGCTCTCCGGCGTGGTCCGCCCGGTGGCGCAGACCCCGGCCCGGCTGAAGGAAGCGGCCAAACTCGGCTTCCAGCGCGCCGTGCTGCCTGAATCGGCCCGGGGCGAAGTCGGCGGCGACGCCGGGCTCTCGCTCAACGCCATCAACAGCCTGACGACCCTGGTGGCGGAAATAGCCGCCCGTGGCTCTCGCCGGGGCGAATCGAGCGCGCCCGCGGAGAAAAATGCCACACCGGCAAGATTCCGCCGTGGAGAGGGTTAGGTGGAGGTGACGTCCCCCGCCCCCACCGCTATACAGCCGTCACAAAAGCAGCACGGGATTGCGTGGTTACGGCCTTGCCGGGAGCGCCGTCTGCCCTTCTGTTAGGGCGGCGGCCAAACACCGATTCGCCGAGCACCTTTGAGAGTACGAGCGGACCAGACCAGCCGATGCCGATTACCCTCCTCGACCTGATCCTGCTCGGTGTGATGCTGATCTCGGGCCTGCTCGCGATGGTCCGGGGCTTTATGCGCGAAATCCTGTCGATCGCGGCCTGGGGCGCGGCGGCGGTCGTGACGCTGTACTCGTTCTCGAAGTTGCTGCCGACCGCGAAAACCTATTTCAACAACGACACGGTCGCGAGCGTGGTGGTGGTCGCCGGTGTGTTCGTCGGCACCCTGGTCGTGGTCTCCGTGATCACGGTCCGGATCTCCGACATGATCCTGGACTCGCGGATCGGCGCGCTGGACCGCACCCTCGGCTTCCTGTTCGGGCTAGCCCGCGGGCTCTTGATCGTCGTGGTCGCCTTCCTGTTCTTCACCTGGCTGGTGCCGGACAAGCAGCGCCCGGACTGGGTCGCGGGGGCGAAATCCCGCGTGGTGCTCCAGGGAACCGGGGATTGGCTGATGGCCCTCTTGCCGGATGACCCTGAGAACACCATCTTGAAGAGATTCAAGAAAAACAAACCAGATGAAGAGCAAACTGATTCCGAGCAGCAGCCTTCGGGCAGTGGCGACGGATACAGCAAACCGGCTCGTGACAGCCTGAAAAAGCTGATCGAGAAACCTGCGGCGCGTTGATTTAGCCCCAACAGAGAGGCGCGGACGAGATGCGAAACCCTGACCAGGACGCCCAGCGTGATCTCGATCCAAAGGCCGGTTTGAGTCCAGCCGCGCTGGAGCTTCAGGACGATCTGGAGGGAGACACGCTGCGCGAGGAATGCGGCGTATTCGGCATCTACGGACACCCGGACGCTGCCGCCATCACGGCCCTCGGCCTCCACGCCCTTCAGCACCGCGGCCAGGAAGCCGCCGGCATCGTCTCCTACGACGGCAACCGCTTTCATTCCGAACGCCGCCTCGGCCTCGTCGGCGATACCTTCTCCCGCCGCGAGGTGATCGACCGCCTGCCCGGCACTGTCGCGGTCGGCCATGTCCGCTATTCCACCACCGGCGCCACCATCCTGCGCAACGTGCAGCCGCTGTTCGCCGAGCTCAATGCCGGCGGCCTCGCGGTGGCCCATAACGGCAATCTCACCAACGGCCTGACGCTGCGCCGCGAGCTCGTCAGGAACGGCGCGATGATGCAGTCGACCACCGACACCGAGGTGATCCTGCACCTGGTCGCACGCTCCAGGCGTAGCCGCTTCATCGAGCGCTATGTCGACGCGCTGCGCGAGATCGAAGGCGCCTATGCGCTGGTATCGCTGACCAACAAAAAGCTGATCGGCGCGCGCGATCCGCGCGGCATCCGCCCCTTGGTGCTTGGCGATCTCGACGGCTGCCCGATCCTGACGTCGGAGACCTGCGCGCTCGACATCATCGGCGCGCGCTTTGTCCGCGACATCGAGGCCGGCGAAGTCATCGTGTTCGACGAGAACGGCATGGACATCCACAAGCCGTTCCCGCCGATCGCGCCGCGCCCCTGTATCTTCGAGTACATCTATTTCTCCCGTCCGGATTCCATCGTGCACGGCCGCTCGGTCTACGAGGTGCGCAAGGCCTTTGGCGCGCAGCTCGCGCGCGAGAGCCATGTGCCGGTCGACGTTGTCGTGCCGGTGCCCGATTCTGGCGTTCCCGCCGCGGTCGGCTACAGCCAGCATTCCGGCGTGCCGTTCGAGCTCGGCATCATCCGCAACCACTATGTCGGCCGCACCTTCATCCAGCCGACGCAGGCGATCCGCGAATCCGGCGTGCGCATGAAGCATTCGGCCAACCGCGCCGCGATCGAGGGCAAGCGCATCATCCTGATCGACGATTCGCTGGTGCGCGGCACCACCTCGAGGAAGATCGTACGCATGATGCGCGATGCCGGCGCCAAGGAAGTGCATTTCCGTCTCGCCTCGCCGCCGATCCTCTATCCCGACTATTACGGCATCGACCTGCCCGATCGCGGCGGGCTCCTGGCCGCGACGCATTCTCTCGACGAGATGCGCGAGATCATCGGCGCCGACTCGCTCGCCTTCCTGTCGATCGACGGCATGTACCGCGCCATGGGCGAGCCCGGCCGCGACCCCGCCAATCCGAAATTCTCGGATCACTGCTTCACCGGGGCCTATCCGACGCACCTCACAGACCAGACCCAGACCGAGCCGCAGCCAAGGCAATTGTCGCTGCTGGCGGAGGCGAGCTAGTGCTATAACTCAGCCACTCGTTGAGCCTGACGATCGTGAAGATCGCGGGCCCTCGGTCGATGGTCCATAGATCGCTACCTTTCCTATTTTTCGTCATGGCCGGGCTTGTCCCGGCCATCCACGTCTGTAAAACCCGCCGCAAAGACGTGGATGCCCGGGACAAGCCCGGGCATGACGGAGAACAGTGTACATGTCCCTGTCCCTCGCCAATCGCATCGCCCTCGTCACCGGCGCCTCGCGCGGCATCGGTTTTGCCACTGCCAAAGCACTGGCAAAGGCGGGCGCGCATATCGTGGCGGTCGCGCGCACGCAGGGCGGGCTCGAGGAGCTCGATGACGAGATCCGCAAAGACGGCGGCAGCGCTACGCTGGTGCCACTCAATCTCACCGATTCCGACGGCATCGCGCGGCTCGGCGCAGGACTGCACGAACGCTACGGCAAGCTCGATATCCTGGTGGGCAATGCCGGCGTGCTCGGCCCCTCCTCGCCGGTCGGCCATATCGAGCTGAAGACCTTCAACGACGTGATGGCCGTGAACGTCTCCGCCAACTTCCAGCTCCTTCGCTGCATGGAGCCGCTGCTCAAGCAGTCCGACGCCGGCCGCGCCGTGTTCATCACCTCGGGCGCCGCCAACAAGGCGACGGCCTATGTCAGCCCCTACGCCGCTTCCAAGGCCGCACTGGAAACGCTGGCGCGCGCCTGGGCGCAGGAGACCGCGAACACAAAGCTGCGCGTCAACCTGTTCAATCCCGGCCCGACCCGCACCCGCATGCGCGCAACCCTAATGCCGGGCGAAGATCCGGCGACGCTGGACACGCCCGAGCAGGTCGCTGAATTCATCGTGCCGATGTGCGCGCCCGACTGGACCGAGACCGGCAAGTTCTACGACTACAAGACCCGCAAGCTGATGAGCTTCCGCTCGCCGGCCTGATTGAGCTGGGCGCCGCCCGATCTTGAATTCGACGCGCTCAAATAGACGGCGCCGCGCCTTGCCTAAAGGTTAATCGCGGGTGGCCGCGACGACGCAGCGCCATCCGGCTTAAGGCGCATTGCCGCGGACCGCGGGACACGCTAGAGCCTTCAGCCGGAACAAGGCTCCTCTCAAGAGGGCTGTCCAATTATTTGACAATGGAGGAAACCTTTTATGACGACGCTCGCGCGACGCACTGCGGCGCTTCTGGCTTGTGCCACCTTCGGTTTTGCAACATCCGCCTACGCCCAGGACAAGACCGTCAAGATCGGCGTGCTCAACGACATGTCGAGCCTCTATGCCGATATCGGCGGACCAAATTCGGTGGCCGCGGTGAAAATGGCGGTCGAAGATTCCGGCCTGAAGGCCAAGGGCTGGACCATCGAGGTCCTCTCGGGCGATCACCAGAACAAGCCCGACATCGGCGTCAACATCGCCCGGCAATGGATCGACAACGACAAGGTTGACGTCATCTCGGACACGCCGAGCTCGGGCGTGGCGCTCGCGGTCAACAACCTCGTCAAGGAAAAGAACTCGGTGCTGCTCAATTCGGGCGCGGCCACCGCCGACCTCACCGGCAAGGCCTGCACGCCCAACACCGTTTCCTACACCTACGACACCTACATGCTCGCCAATGGCACCGGCAAGGCGCTGACCAAGGCCGGCGGCGACAGCTGGTTCTTCCTGACCGCCGATTATGCGTTCGGCCATGCGCTGGAGCGCGACACCAGCGCTGTCGTGACCGCCAATGGCGGCAAGGTGCTCGGCGGCGTCAAGCACCCGCTCAACACGGCTGATTTCTCCTCCTTCCTGCTCCAGGCGCAGTCCTCGAAATCCAAGATTGTCGGCCTCGCCAACGCCGGCGGCGATACCACCAACGCGATCAAGCAGGCCTCCGAGTTCGGCATCGTTCAGGGCGGCCAGAAGCTCGCAGCGCTCCTGCTGTTCATCAACGACGTGCATTCGCTGGGCTTGAAGACGGCGCAGGGTCTCACCTTCACCGAGTCGTTCTATTGGGACCTCAACGATCAGACCCGCGAATGGTCGAAGCGCTTCCAGAAGGTCTCGCCCAAGGGCTCGATGCCGTCGATGACGGTTGCGGGCCTCTATGCCGGCGTCCTGCATTACCTGAAGGCGATGGACGCGCTCGGCGGCAATCCGCATGACGGTGCCAAGGTCGTCGCCAAGATGAAGGAACTGCCGACCGATGACCCGCTGTTCGGCAAGGGCCCGCTGCGCGCCGACGGCCGCCGTCTCATCCCGGCCTATCTGTTCGAGGTGAAGAAGCCGGAAGAGTCGAAGGGACCGTGGGACTACTACAAGCTGGTGGCCACCATCGCGCCGGAAGACGCCGCCAAGCCGCTCAAGGACAGCGAGTGCCCGCTGGTGAAGAAATAACGGACATATGTAGGGTGGGTTACGCCAGCGGACTGCGCTTCGCGCAGCCGCAGGGCTAATACTACTGAGTCAAG
>NZ_VSTH01000107.1 GCF_008123965.1 Bradyrhizobium hipponense
CCTCTCCCGCATGCGGGAGAGGTTACAGCGAGCCCGCGGAAAGGCCGACTCAATCAACCGGCAAATGGTTGTCACAACTCCCGCGACCTTAGCCGCATGAGCGACAAACTGACGCCGATCGAGATCGGCCTGACCGCGGCGATCGTCGCGATCGAGGATCATGAGCCGCTGATCCTCACCGCGCGCAGCAGTGACGGGCTTGCCGGCCTGCCGTTCGGTCCGTTCGATGCGCCAAGCCACCGCACCTTCGAGATCGGCCTGCGCGCCTGGGTCGAGGCGCAGGCGGGCCTGCGGCTCGGCTATGTCGAGCAGCTCTATACGTTCGGGGATCGCGGCCGTCATGCGGAGGCCGGCGACACCGGCGCGCATATGGTCTCGATCGGCTATCTCGCGCTGACGCGTGCTGTTGGCGGCGAGCTTGCTGCGACGGGCGCGGGCTTCGAGCCCTGGTATCGCTTCTTTCCCTGGGAAGACTGGCGCGAAGCGCCGCCCGCGATCATCGCCCGCGACATCATCCCGGAGCTGATCAAATGGGCCGAGGAGGAGACGCCGGAAACGACGCGCGCGCTGCCGCGCAGGGATCGCGTGCGGTTCTATTTCGGTCTCGAGGGTGCTCCCTGGGATGAGGAGCGCGTGCTCGACCGCTATGAGCTCCTGTACGAAGCAGGCCTGATCGAGGAGGCGCGGCGGGACGGCCGCCCTGCGGCATTAGCGCGCAAGTCGCTACCTGCGCTCGGCATCTCGATGCGGTTCGACCACCGGCGAATCCTCGCCACCGGAATCGCGCGGCTGCGCGCAAAACTGAAGTATCGTCCTGTCGTCTTTGAACTTTTGCCGGCCGAGTTCACACTTACCGAACTGCAGTACACGGTCGAGGCAATCTCCGGCCGGCACCTGCACAAGCAGAATTTCCGGCGCTTGGTCGAAGCCGAAGCCCTGGTCGAACCAACCGGGGTGATGTCGACACAGACCGGCGGGCGGCCGGCGGCGCTCTATCGCTTCCGCCGCGATGTGCTCCAGGAACGGCCGGCGCCCGGCTTGCGCATGCGCTCCCGGCGCTAGATCAGGATTTGCGCGGCCGGCCCATGTGCGCCGATCGCCAGGAGGCCTTATGTTCGACGACCCGTTCGACGTCCTTGCGGCGCTGTTTGCCATCGCTGCCTTCCTGGTCGCGATCAAGGCCTCCAACCAGGTGACCGAGCTGCGCCGCCGGCTGAGTTCGCTGGAGGCGATGCTGCAGGCACAGCGGCCGATCCAGCCGCCGCCGATGCCATTGCCGGAACAGGTGTTGACGACGACGACTGCGGAGGCAGCACCACCACCGCTTGCGCCCGAGGCCGAACAAGCCTCGCCGCCACCGCTCCTGACCGATCCTGTCACGCCGCCGCCGCTCGAGACGAGCCCGGATGACATCGCGCCGCCTCCCATGCCCGCCGCAGAGCCCGGCTTCGAGGAGCGGCTCGGCACCCGCTGGGTGGTGTGGATCGGCGGCCTTGCCCTTGCGCTCGGCGGCTTCTTCATGGTGCGCTATTCGATCGAGGCCGGCCTTGTCGGCCCCGGCGTGCGCGTGTTCCTCGGCGGCCTGTTCGCGCTGGCGCTGTTAGGTGCCGGTGAATGGACCCGGCGCAAGGAGAGCATCTCCAGCATGGCGGCGCTGCCGATCGCCAACATCCCCGCGATCCTCACCGCGGCCGGAACGGCGGTGGCGTTTGCCACCATCTACGCGGCCTACGCGCTCTACGGCTTCCTCGTTCCCGCTACCGCCTTCGTGCTGCTCGGCCTCGTCGCACTCGGCACGCTCGCCGCCGCGCTGCTGCACGGTCCCGCGCTGGCCGGCCTCGGCGTGGTCGGCGCATTCGTGACGCCTGCCCTCGTCTCCAGCGGCAAGCCAGATTACTGGGCTCTCTACATCTATCTTGCGATTGTCACCGCCGCGAGCTTCGGCCTCTCCCGCATCCGGCTGTGGCGCTGGCTGGCGGTGACCACCATCGTGTTCGCCGTGCTCTGGATCTTCCCCGGGCTCGACGTCGGCGAACTGCAGGTCGCACCACACGCCTTCCATGTGATCGCCGGTTTCGTGCTCGCCGCCCTGCTCGTCGTCTGCGGCTTCATGTTCGGCCCCACCATCGGGGACGGCGATATCGAGCCGGTCTCGTCGAGCTCGCTCGGCGCCTATCTGTTCGGCACGATGCTGATCGTGCTGTCGAGCGCGCATGCCGATCTGGCGCTGATCGCCTTCACCCTCCTGGTGGCGGCGACGCTGTTGGTGGCTTGGCGCGCGCCGGCGGCCACCGGCGCGCTGGGTGCGGCCGCAGCCACCGTCTTCATCGTGTTCGCCGAATGGGCGGTGCGCGCCAATCCCGACATGCTGGTGCTGCCGGGCGGACCGCTACCCGGTGTCGGACCGGCCGCGATCGACAGCGCAGTGACGCTGCATCTCGTGATGGCCGCGATCTTCGCCGCAGGGTTTGGCATCGCAGGCTTCCTGGCGCAGGGACGCTCGAACTCGGCGATCATCCCGGTGGTGTGGTCGGCGGCCGCGGTTGCCACTCCCATCGCAATCCTTGTTGCGCTCTACGCCCGCATCGCCCATCTCGACCGCTCGATCCCCTTTGCGGTCCTCGCCGTCCTGCTCGCCGCCGCCTTCGGCGCTGCGACCGAAGCCCTCACCCGCCGCGAAAGCCGGCCGGGCGTTGCGATCTCCACCGCGCTATTCGCGACCGGCACGCTCGGCGCGCTGGCGCTGGCGCTGACCTTTGCGCTGGAAAAGGGCTGGCTCACCATCGCGCTGGCGCTGATGTCGCTCGGCACCGCCTGGATCTCGATGCAGCGGCCGATCCCGTTCCTGCGCTGGCTCGCTGCCGCGTTTGCCGCGATCGTCACCGCGCGCATCGGCTATGATCCCCGCATCGTCGGCACGGACGTCGGCACCACGCCGATCTTCAACTGGCTGCTGTGGGGCTATGGCCTGCCGGCGCTGTCGTTCTGGGCGGCGAGCCATTTCCTGCACCGCCGCGGCGACGACGCGCCGCTGCGCATGGTGGAGGCCGCCGCGATCCTGTTTACCGCGCTGCTGGCCTTCATGGAAATCCGTCACCTCGCCACTGGCGGCCGCATGACATCGCCGCCGTCGCTGCTCGAATTCGCGCTCCAGGTCTGCGTGACGCTGGCCATGGCGATCGGACTCGAGCGGCTGAGGTTGAGGAGCCACAGCGTCGTGCACAATGTCGGTGCGGTCATTCTCACCGTGATCGCCGGCCTCGTCAGCGTGTTCGGCCTGCTGATCCTGGAGAACCCGTTGCTGTGGAGCAGGACCGATGTCGGCGGCCTCGTGTTCAACCTGTTGCTGCTCGGCTACGCGCTGCCGGCCGTGCTGATGCTGCTGCTGTCCTATGCGGTTGTCGGCGAACGCGGCAGGACCTACGCCAATACGATCGCAAGCGGGGCGCTGGTGTTCGCGCTCGCCTACGTCACGCTGGAGATCCGCCGCTTCTATCACGGCCCCATCCTGCTGCACGGCGAGACCACGGGCGCGGAGCAATACACTTATTCGATCGGCTGGCTCGGCTTCGGCGTGGTGCTGCTCGGCGTCGGTATCTTCGTCAATTCCGAGCGGGCACGGCTGGCGTCTGCGGCAGTGATCGCGCTGACGATCCTCAAGGCCTTCGTCATCGACATGTCGACGCTGACCGGCGTCTACCGCGCGCTGTCCTTCATGTGTCTCGGAATCGTGCTGGTCGCGATCGGCTGGCTTTACCAGCGTATCCTGTTCCGGCGGCAGGTCACTCCGCCGCCGGCTCCGCAGACAAGCGCGTAGAGGTCAGGCCGCGCGGACGGACTCGAGGAACTGCGCGACCTCGACCTTGAGACGCGTGCTGTCGCTCGCGAGCGACTTGGCGGCCGACAGCACCTGGCTCGACGCCGAGCCGGTCTCGATCGCGCCGCGCTGCACGTCGGTGATGTTTGACGAAACTTCCTGCGTGCCGAGCGAGGCCTGCTGCACGTTGCGCGAAATCTCCTGCGTGGCCGCGCCCTGCTCCTCGACGGCGGCGGCGATGGCGGAGGACACCTCGGACAGCCGCTCGATGGTGCCGCCGATCTCCTGGATGGCGCTGACGGACTCGCCGGTCGCGGCCTGGATGCCGGAGACTTGCGCCCCGATCTCGCCGGTCGCCTTCGCGGTCTGTTCGGCCAGCGCCTTGACCTCGGAGGCGACGACGGCGAAGCCGCGGCCGGCCTCGCCGGCACGCGCCGCCTCGATGGTTGCGTTCAGCGCCAGCAGGTTGGTCTGGCCTGCAATCGTGTTGATGAGCTCGACGACATCGCCGATGCGAGAAGCGGCCTGCGACAGCGCATTGACGCGCTCGTTGGTCCGCGCCGCCTGTTCGACGGCTTCGGCGGCCATCCGCGCCGAATCCTGCACGCGGCGGCTGATCTCGGTGATGGACGACGACAGCTCTTCTGATGCCGACGCCACCGACTGGACGTTGGTGGATGCCTCCTCGGAGGCGGCGGCAACGACGGTCGCGAGCTCCTGCCCGCGTCGCGCGGTGCCGGTCAAGGTGGCCGCGGATGCCTCGAGCTCGGTCGAGGCCGCGGAGACCGTCTCGACCACCTCGGCGATCATGATCTCGAAATTGCGGGTGATGGCGTCGACGCGCCGGGCGCGTTCGATCTTGGCTTCGGCATCGCGCGCGGCGGCCTCGTCGGCCGCCTTCTTGGCGATCAGCGCCTCCTTGAAGATCTGGAGCGCATTCGCCATCGAGCCGATCTCAGTCTTCTCGCCGCGATGCGGCACCTCGGCCGAAAGGTCGCCCTCGCCAAGCGACTGCATCGGACGGATGATTGAAGCAATGCCGCGAGAAACGTCGCGCACGAGATAATAGGCGGCGCCGATCGCGATCACGACCGAGACCACGATGATGCCAACCAGCACGCGGAAGATCGTGGCGTAGCTGTCGGCCGCCTGCTTCGTCTCCAGCTCAGCACCGCGGTTGTTGAGTTCGATGCCCTTCTGGAGCAATGGATCGGCCGCCTGGGCCATCTTCGCGACCTTGGTCTGCAACAGCTCGTTGGCGTCGGCCGGGAAACGGCCAACGCCCTTGCGCGACAGTGCCATCACGTCCTGCACGCCGTTCAGGTATTCGGACCAGGCTTTGGTCCACTGCTCGTAGAGCGAGCGCTCTTCGGCAGCAGTGATCAGCGGTTCGTAGACCTTGCGGGTCTTCTCGATGCGCTCGCGGAGCGACGCCAGGCGCTTCTCGGCCGCGTCCTTGCCCTCAGTGGTGTCCTGCATCAGGTGCAAGCGCAGCGCCACGCGCAGCTCATTGATGTCGGCGCGAAGCGAGCCGAGGGCCCGCACGCTCGGCAGCCAGCTCTCCGCGATCTCGACGGTGTGCGCGTTGATGTTTTGCATGGTGCCGATCGCCGTCACGCCGACGCCGGCAAGCGAGAGCACGAGGACCGTCAGCACGGTCAGAAGCTTGAAAACGATCGACAACTTCGACATCACACCCAATCCCGATGATACCTGGCAACGCACGAGCCGCCTGCGCCGCGACCGCCACGACGGCGATGAGACGGAGGTCAACTCAACGGTGCTGGCTGGTTCTTATCCGGTAAGATTGCGCACATAGTTGCAAACAGGCGTTAACAGGAGCCTACGCAAAATTACGGACGCGGCCCCGGTCGACGTTATTTCACTGCAACCATATCTTGCAGCTGTGCGGATATCCCGCAGCATCGCACCAGCGTACCGGCTGATGTCCTACGCCGCCCGCACCGACTCCAGAAACCGCGCGACCTCGCTCTTCAGCCGGTTGCTCTCCTGCGACAGCGATTGCGCGGCCGAGTGCACCTGCGCCGACGCGGCCCCGGTTTCGCCAGCACCGCGTTGAACCTCGCCGATATTCGCCGATACGTCCGAGGTGCCCTGGGCGGCATGCTGGATGTTGCGCGAGATCTCCTGCGTCGCGGCGCCCTGCTCTTCGACGGCGGCGGCGATGGTCGACGAAATCTCCGACATCCGCGCGATGGTATCGCCGATCTCCCTGATGGCGCCGACGGAATCAATCGTCGCTCTCTGGATCGCGCCAATGTGCAGGCCGATCTCGCCCGTCGCTTTCGCAGTCTGTTCGGCCAGCGCCTTCACTTCGGTCGCGACCACAGCAAAGCCCTTGCCGGCTTCGCCTGCGCGCGCCGCCTCGATCGTAGCATTCAGCGCCAGGAGATTGGTCTGGCCCGCGATGGTGTTGATCAGGTCGACGACATCGCCGATGCGGCCCGCCGCCTTCGTCAGCTCGGCGACGCGCGCATTGGTGCGCTGCGCCTGCTCCACCGCCACATCGGCCACCCGCGCCGATTCCTGCACCTGGCGGCTGATCTCGGAAATCGACGAGGTCATCTCCTCGCTCGCCGAGGACACCGACTGCACGTTCGCGGACGCTTCTTCCGAGGCCGCCGCGACGGCGCTGGCGAGCCCGCTTCCGCGCTCGGCCGCCTGGGTCAGCGTATTGGAGGAGGCTTCGAGCTCGGTTGCCGCCGACGAGACGGTCTCGATGATCTCGCCGATGGCGCCTTCGAAACTGTCGGCGAGCCGCTGCATGTCCGCCTTGCGCTGCATGCGGCGGCGCGCGTCCGCTTCCGACTGTTCGGCGCGGAGCCGCTCCGCCTCCGCCATGTTGTTCCTGAACACCTCGACTGCGCCGGCCATCTCGCCGATCTCGTCCGTTCGCCCGAGGCCGGGAACGGAGATCGAGAGCTCGCCGCGCGCAAGCCGCGTCATCGCATCGATCATCGCGGACAGCGCCGTCGAGATCGAGCGCCCGAGGAGAAAGGCGACCATAGTGAGCACGACGACGGCGACGGCGAAGGCAATCATCATCCACAGGCGCACGGCGTCGCGGGTGACGGCTTCCGCAGCGTCGGCCTGCTTGTACAAACCTTCGACGACAGTGCTCACGTCGAGCATCACCGGCTCGACCTCGCGAAAGGTCTTCATCATGCTGGCGTCAAAACCGGCGATCTGCTGTGCGACCTCGGCCCACGCCACGAATTCGGACTGGTATTTCTGGAGCTTTGCCGTGATATCGGTCATGACCGGTGCAGGAACGGCAGCAGCCTCCACCGCCTTGGAAAATTCGGTGGCAGCCTTCTTCAGCTCGGCGACGTATTTGGGATCACGCCGAAGCATGAAGTCTTTCTCGTGCCGGCGCATGGTCAGCATCCAGCTCGTCAGCCGCGGATTGTCGAACTCCTTCAGCTTCGTCTCGATGTCATGCACCGCGCTGCGGAGCGAACCGGACAGGCCGAGCGTTTCGTTCAGGCCGAGCTTGATCTCGGCGGCGACCAGCGCATTGAAATCCGACGCGTAACGCTTGAAGCCGTCCTGGGCCTGCTTCATCCGGTCGGAAAGCGCGCTCATGCCTCCGGCCGACATCAGCCGCTCCACCTGATCGAAGTCGCGATTGATCGGCCCGGCCAGCTCGGCGTGCGCCTTGGCGTAGCTCTCGGTCCGGCGCTGCTGGAAGTTCTTCTCGTTGCGGCGGGCCTCCAGCATCTCGATCGAGAGCTGCTTGTCGAGGTCGGCGATGGCACGGGCACGGTTGGCAACCATGCGCGAGGCGTCCTGAGAGAGCATGCCGATCTCATAGATCGCGCCAAAGGCGACGAGACCGACGAGGCCGAAGAATCCGATCGCCATGACCTTGTGAGTCAGACGGATGGAAGGGCCGCTCATGAATGTGCTCCAATATGTTCGATACGCAAATACAGGGAGGGCGACTCTGCGCCCGGAATATTGCGGGGATCATGACTGCGCCGGTTTTCCGGAAGGTTAAGCAGGCGAGATCTTCGTCGTCGCGTAGCAATACACGCGCGTGCAAACGCTGCGCTTCCACGCGCAGCGGTTGCAGATCGACTTATCGGGACCTGCCGCCTCACGCCGCGCGCACCGTGCTCAGGAACTTGCCGACTTCGAGCTTCAGCCGATTGCTGTCGCTGGAGAGCGACTGCGCGGCTGCCAGCACCTGCGACGATGCCGATCCGGTCTCGCCTGCCCCGCGCTGCACGTCGGTGATGTTGGACGAGACGTCGTGGGTACCCTGCGCGGCCTGCTGGACGTTACGGGAAATTTCCTGCGTCGCCGCGCCCTGCTCCTCGACCGCGGCCGCAATGGTCGAGGAGATCTCGGACAGCTTTTCGATGGTGCCGCTGATGGCGCTGATGGCGCTGACCGAATCCTGCGTCGCTGCCTGGATGCCGGAGATCTGCTGGCCGATCTCGCCGGTCGCCTTCGCGGTCTGCTCGGCGAGCGCCTTAACCTCGGAGGCGACAACCGCAAAGCCGCGGCCGGCTTCGCCGGCGCGTGCCGCCTCGATCGTGGCGTTGAGCGCCAGCAGATTGGTCTGTCCGGCGATGGTGTTGATCAGCTCGACCACATCGCCGATCCGCGCCGCCGCCTTGGACAGTTCGCCGACACGGTTCGTCGTGGTGCGTGCCTGGCTGACCGCCTCGCTCGCCACTCGCGCGGATTCCTGCACTTGGCGGCTGATCTCGGTGATCGATGACGACAGCTCCTCGGTCGCGGACGCCACCGACTGCACGTTGGTGGACGCCTCTTCCGAGGCCGAGGCCACGACGGTCGCAAGCCGCTGCGCACGCTCCGCCGTCGAGGTCAGCGTCGATGCCGAAGCCTCCAGCTCTGTCGCAGCCGAGGAGACGGTGTCGACGATCTCGCCGACCGCGGCTTCGAAGCCGTTCGCGAGCTTGTGCATCTCGTCCCGGCGTTGCGCGGCCGCACGCATCTCGGCCGCAGCCTGCTCGCTGCGCATGTGTTCGACCTGGAGACCGTTCTGCTTGAAGACTTCGACCGTCCGCGCCATCTCACCGACCTCGTCAGCTCGGCTGGTGCCGGGTACCGTGGTGTCGAAGTCGCCGTTGGCGAGTCGGCCCATCGCACCCGAAATGGCAGAAAGCGGCTTGAGAATCCGCGCGAAGGTGATCCAGAAGCTGAGGCCGGCGAGCACCAGAGAGGCACAAAGCAACAGAACCGTAAGAATGAAATTGCGTGCGCTGGCTTCGGCCTGCACGACGGCTTCACGGTCGGCGACGGAGCCAATGGCCTCGCCGAGCTTCAGCACTGCGTTGATGCCGGCAGTGGCCCGCGCGAAGTATTCGGAGCCGGTGATCTTGTAGTCTCCGCTTTCGCCGGAGGCGAGCGTCATGGCGCGCGCCTCACCATAGGTACCAAAATAGATCTTCTCGACCTCGGTCATCGCATCCCCGACCTGCGCCGGCAGATCCAAGCGCAGCCGCACCGGCAATATCGTATCCCACGCGAGCTCCACTTTTCCCCGCAGCGTTGAAAGGCGTTCAAAGCCGTCCGTGCCGAGCTTGGCGTGCGCCCCAACGGCTCCAGCCAGCAAGGCGCGCTCTCTTCCGGCGTTCTCGGCCATCTGTGCTGCAAGATGTCGCAAGCCGATCAGTTGCGCCAGCCTTGCCACAGGTGGACTGGTGAGGGTTTCGAGCGTCAGCCGCAAGCGGTTGCTCGCAACGTCGATCACGTCGGTAATCGTCGGAACGAAGCCGTCGATCACATCGAGGGCGCGTTCGGCGCGTGGATGCAAGAGGCTTCCATCGACCTTCTCGCGCAACAGGCGCAGTGCCTCGAGTTTACCTACGGCGTCCGCAACCTGCCTTTGTTCTCTCGTCATTTCGGGTATCGAGCGAATGTCGAGCACGGCTTCGCGAAAGGCGTCGTCCGCCGTAGCGCGCGCCTTCTCGATGTCGGCGCGGCGCTCGGAGCTCACGGCATCAGGAGACTTCAACGCCGCGTTGGTCATGCCGCGTTCGATCGCCCAATGTCCTGCGCTGCGCAACAGCAGTTGGGCAGCTCGATTGACCCGCAGGAATGCTTCGGATTCTTGCCTCTTGATAATAGCCTCATAGGCTATGAATCCAGCCGATACCAACCCCAACAGCACCAGCGTTGCGATGATGGTGGGCAAGATCGTACCGATCCGAACGTGTCCAAACCGGCTCGAAGCGCCGGCGGCTTTGGTACGGAGTTGCTGATTCCCGGCGAGGCTCAACATGGTCCGTTTTCCCCCATAGGAAACACGCAGCCAAGTCGTTGTCGGCTGCATGGACGTTGATCGCCCTTGCCGGAGAAGCTATCGGCCAGAGTCCCTTTTCTGATTAACGGGCGCCTTGGCACTACTACTGAGATTTTGAACCAAATAATTGAAACGCGAATGCTGATTTCGCGAAAAAGTTGCAAATTTCAGCTTGAGGTCGCCACAGTTCGCCTTTGCAGCCGCCGGCTCGCGCATCGCGTTCGCGCAGAGAACAGGACAGAAGGCGACTCACGTGACGAGGCAGCGTTTCACGAACTGCCTCGTGAATCTTGCGCGACCTCTTAGGCCGCGCGCACAGTGCTCAGGAACTTGCCGACTTCGAGCTTCAGCCGATTGCTGTCGCTGGAGAGCGACCGTGCGGCTGCCAGCACCTGCGACGCTGCTTAGTTCAGCGGATTTGCACACTTTTCACCTGCGGCGAAGGAGGACCTCGCGGCTTTTCCGTCGTGACGTTAATGTCCGCCCACCGTCGCGCTGGCTTCAGCTCCCAGCCTCGCCGACGAGGCTGATGCGAAACACCGGCGTCTTGTTCTCGTCGAGCAGCTCCATGCTCCATTTGGCATTCGGTTTCAGGTTGCGCGCGATGGTGCCGAGCAGGTTGGCGCAGATCTCGGTCATCTCGGTCCACGCGGCTGCGCGATCCTCGAACTCGTAGGGCTGATCGGCAGCACCGGAATAGTGGCCGGTGCTGATGCGGAAGAAGTACAGCGACATCGTCGAACCCTTTTATCGGGCCGCACCCCCCGGCCGTACCCAAACTGAGGCGCTACTCGCTACCAGCGCGTGAAAGCCGCCGTCCGTATGACTACGGCGCGGCGGCTTGATGGCTGCTGGAAATCGTCAACAGGGGGTTCGCGCAGTCGGCGACGCGCGGCCCAGGATTCAATCGGTCGAACGGCGCAGCTCGAGCGGGCCTTCGTTCTTGGCGGGCTCCGGCTTGGTTTCGGATTTGACCGGATCGAGCCGGGTGCTCTCGACGCGCGGCGTTTCGACTCGTGCAGCGACCTCGGTGTTCGAGCCGCCGACCGAACCGGTGTGCTCCGAGGTACGCAGCGACCGCGGCCGCGCAACGGCGCGGGCCATTAACATCTGGTTGCCGCCCTGATGGTGGAAGTCGCAATAAGCGAAGCCCATGCCCGAGACCGAGCCGCGGAAGCTGCGATCGTCGGTCTTTTCCAGGTTGAAGCACGGCTCGAACGGAATGCCCTTGATCGAGGCACAGACGTTCTGGCCGCGAATCTGGAGCGTATTGCCGGGAAGGCGGAGGTGGCGCGTGGGACCTGAGCCCGAGAACTGCACAGCGCCGGCAGCGCCGAGATCATCGAGGATGCGGCCTGCGCCGCGGGTGCCATCGAAACAGGTGAAAGCAAACACCTTGCCGGCAACGAAGCGGCGCGCCTCATCGGCGTTCATGCCTCCGGCAATGGCCGGCGCAAACGTCACTGCCGCGGTGACAGCCCCCAACACAAAACGCGCAAGCATGCTCTTACTCCGACGAACCCATGCAGCGGGCGATGCCTGATCTCTTTACCCGCTGCTTACCATACTAACCATGGCGACATTGAAGCAGCTTGGTTGGTAAAGTCTGAACGCCGTTAGACAATTTTTACCACGATACGGCCGCGAACCTGTCCGGCCAGAATTTTCGCGCCCCACTCCGAAACCTGATCGAGCGAAATTTCATGAGTGATTTCAGATAGTTTCGTTCGATCCAAATCGGACGCCAAGTGCTGCCAGGCGGCCTTCCTGGGATCGATCGGGCACATGACCGAATCGATGCCGAGAAGGCACACCCCGCGCAAAATAAATGGCGCGACCGAGGACGGCAGGTCCATGCCGCCGGCGAGACCGCAGGCGGCGATCGCGCCGCCATACTTCGTCATCGACAAGAGGTTGGCGAGCGTGGTCGACCCGACGCTGTCGACGCCGCCGGCCCAGCGCTCCTTTGCGATCGGCTTGGCCGCCCCCGACAATTCGTTGCGATCGATCACCTCGGCGGCACCGATCCCCTTCAGGTAGTCCGATTCCGACGCGCGGCCGGTCGAGGCGATGACGTGGTAGCCGAGCTTCGACAGCACGGCGGTCGCGACCGAGCCGACGCCTCCGGCTGCCCCCGTGACCACCACGGGGCCGCTCTTCGGCGACAGGCCGTGCTTCTCCAAGGCCAGCACCGAAAGCATCGCGGTGAAGCCCGCGGTGCCGATCGCCATGGCATCGCGTGCGGACAGGCCCTGCGGCAATGCGACCAGCCAGTCGCCCTTCACCCGCGCCTTCTCGGCATAGGCGCCGAGATGGGTCTCGCCCATGCCCCAGCCGGTGCAGACGACCTTGTCGCCCGCCTTCCATTGCGGGTGCGAGGACTGCTCGACAGTCCCGGCGAAATCGATGCCGGCAATCATCGGGAAGCGGCGCACCACCGGCGCCTTGCCGGTCAGCGCGAGGCCGTCCTTGTAGTTCAGTGTGGACCATTCCACGCGGACGGTGACATCACCGTCCATCAGCTCGGCTTCGTCGAACTGCGTGAGCTGCGCAGTGGTGCCCTTGTCGGCCTTGTCGATCCGAATCGCCTTGAATGTGGCCACGGCTGAACTCCCTGACTTGTTTCAGGGGATGTTTAGCCGATCAGGCAGGCTGCGCAACCGCTCGCTCGACCGGTTTCTCCACGATCGGAAGATTGATCAGGGCCGACAGCACGCCGAACAGGATCGAGAGCCACCAGATCGGCGTGTAGGAACCGAAGCGCTCGAAGACGATGCCGCCGAGCCAGACGCCGAGGAAACCGCCGACTTGGTGGCTGACGAAGGCGAAGCCGTAGAGCGTGGAGAGCCAGCGCGTGCCGAACATCAGCGCCACCAGCGCCGAGGTCGGCGGCACCGTCGACAGCCAGGTCAGGCCGGAGATCGCACCGAACGCGATCGCCGAGAACGGCGTAATCGGGAACGAGATGAAGGCGAGCGTCGCGAGCGCGCGGGCAAAATAGATCGTGGAGAGGATGAACCGCTTGGGCAAATAGTTCTGGAGATAGCCGACGCTCAGCGACCCCACGATGTTGAACAGGCCGATCGCCGCGATGACCCAGCCGCCGGTTTGCGCCGAGATGCCGCTGTCGACCAGGAAGGCCGGCAGGTGAACCGTTATGAATGCGAGCTGGAAGCCGCAGGTGAAGAAGCCGAGCACGAGCAACACGTAGGAGCGATGGCCGAAGGCCTCTGCAAGCGCCTTGGTGAACGATTGCTGGTCCGCGGGCGCCTTGCTCGCAGAGCTGTCCACCGGCGGCGTCGAGAGCGCCAGCGACAGCGGTATGATCAACAGCATCAGGAAGCCGAAGACGGTCAGCGCCTGTTGCCAGCCGAAATCGTCGATCAACGCGACGCCAATGGGCGCGAACAGGAACTGGCCGAACGAGCCTGCTGCGGTGCCGGCGCCAAGTGCAAGGCCGCGCTTCTCGGCCGGCAACAGCTTGCTGAACGCCGACAGCACCAGATTGAAGGAGCAACCGGCCAGGCCAAAGCCGATCATCACGCCAGCGCCGATATTGAGCGACAGCGGCGTCGACGAATAGCGCATCAAGAGCAGCCCGCCGGCATAGAGCAGAGCGCCGACGCACATCACCCGGAACAGGCCGAAACGATCGGCGACCGCGCCGGCGATCGGCTGACCCAGTCCCCACAGCAGATTCTGGAACGCGATCGCCAGGCCAAACACATCGCGGCCCCAGGCAAACTCATGGCTCATCGGCTGCACGAAGAAGCCGAGCGCCGAGCGCGGGCCGAAGCCGAGCATGCCGACGGCGCAGCCGCACAGGATGATGACGGCCGGCGTGCGCCAGGAAGAACGCGAACGGTGTTCGCCCACTTGGATCGACATGGAGCACCTCGTCTGTCGTTGGCGGGTTGCGACCAGGCAACCGCGAACCCAGGCGTTTAATGCAAATGCATGAAAGTCCCAAGTCAAAAATGGTTGCGTTCTACGAAGGGCTCGCCGGGGAGCATTGCGTTTCAACGGGGCCTCACCCGACGACGTCGGAGCTGCTTTGACGAGAATGTGTGCCACAGGACCTAGCGGCTCTCGCCCGGGCGTGTTATCTTGGATTTACTCAGATTGAGTATATCTGGTGCGCTTCTGAAATCCGAACCGGCCTCACGGCCGGATTTCTCAAGCCTCATATATACTCAGACTGAGTATATATGACATTCACGGGAGGCTTCGATGCCGATTACTGGAATCTACGGGCCTGATGACTTTGCCAATCGGCCGAAGTGTCAGACCACCTTTCCTCGCCCCGCGCCGGCACGAACCGGACCCGCCTTGCCGAAGCCGTCGCTGGAATGGACGCCGGAGGTCGAACAGGCCACCGCCTCGCTTTACGAGCGCGTGAAGCATGTGATCCCGCCGATCGAGTGGCCAACGATGGCGCCGACCATCAAGGCGATCAACGAGCTGAAGACGGCGCGCAATGCGGTGATCCTCGCCCACAACTACCAGGCGCCGGAGATCTTCCACGGCGTCGCCGACATCGGCGGCGACTCGCTGCAGCTCGCGGTCGAGGCCACCAAGGTGAAGGCTGATGTCATCGTGCAGTGCGGCGTGCACTTCATGGCGGAGACCTCGAAGCTGCTCAACCCGGACAAGACCGTGCTGATCCCGGACTCACGCGCCGGCTGCTCGCTTGCCGCCAGCATCACCGGCGCCGACGTGCGCCTGCTTCGCGAAAAATTTCCCGGTGTGCCGGTGGTCGCCTATGTCAACACCTCGGCCGAAGTGAAGGCCGAAGTCGACATCTGCTGCACCTCCTCGAATGCGGTGCAGGTGGTCGAGAGCCTGAACGCGCCGAGCGTGATCTTCCTGCCCGACCGCTATCTTGCGACCTACGTGGCCTCGAAGACCGACGTGAAGATCATCGCCTGGAAAGGCGCCTGCGAGGTGCATGAGCGCTTCACAGGCGACGAACTGCGCGGGCTTCGCGAGGCCGATCCGTCCGTGCAGATCATCGCTCATCCCGAATGCCCGCCGGACGTGCTGGCCGAAGCCGACTTCACCGGCTCGACGGCGCACATGATCAACTGGGTGCGCGCGCGGCGACCGCGGCGGCTCGTCATGATCACGGAATGCTCGATGGCCGACAATGTTCGCGCCGAGCTGCCCGAAGTGGAGATGCTGCGCCCATGCAATCTCTGCCCGCACATGAAGCGCATCACGCTCGCCAACATCCTGGACAGCCTGCTGACGCTTGGCGAGGAGGTGACGATCGATCCCGCCATCTCCGAACGCGCGAGGCGATCGGTCGAGCGGATGATCAATCTGAAGAACTAGCAACACTTGTCGCAACATACAGCTGTCGTCCCGGACAAGCGAACGAAGTGAGCGCTGATCCGGGACCCATAACCACGGGACGCAGGTATTGGCACGCTGGCGGCTCCCAGCCTGCCGCAACTACTCGCAGTCAGGGTTATGGGTCCTGGCTTTCGCCAGGACGACGATGAGGAGAAAGCCATGACGGACAACATCCACAACCTCACCCGCTCCACCGACGACGTGGTCATCGTCGGCGGCGGGCTTGCCGGATTGTTCTGCGCGCTGAAACTCGCGCCGCGCCCGGTGACGCTGATTGCGGCGGCGCCGCTCGGACAGGGCGCCTCGTCCGCATGGGCGCAAGGCGGCATCGCCGCGGCAGTGGCCGAAGGCGACAGCCCGGAGCGACATGCCGCCGACACCGTCGCGGTCGGCGGCGGCATCGTCGACGACAGGGTCGCGCTCGGAATTGCGCGTGAGGCCGGCTCGCGGATTCACGACCTGCTCGCTTATGGCGTGCCGTTCGACCGCGATCTCGAAGGCCGGCTTGCCGTCGGGCGCGAAGCCGCGCATTCGGCGCGGCGCATCGTGCATGTGCGCGGCGACGGCGCAGGTGCGGCGATCATCGCCGCGCTGAGCGAAGCGGTACGCCGCACGCCGTCGATCCGCGTCATCGAAGGCTTCGTCGCCGAAGCGCTCCTGACCGGGGACGGCGCCGTCACCGGTCTTCAGCTGCGCGAAGCCGGCAATTTCTCAGCAAGACCGACGATGATCGCCTCCCGCGCGGTGGTGCTCGCAACCGGCGGCATCGGCCATCTCTATGGCGTCACCACCAATCCGGTCGAAGCCAGCGGATCCGGACTTGCGATTGCGGCACGCGCCGGCGCTGACATCGCAGATCCCGAATTCGTGCAATTCCACCCGACCGCGATCATGGTCGGCCGTGACCCGGCGCCGCTTGCGACCGAAGCGCTGCGCGGCGAAGGCGCGGCGCTGATCAACGGCAATGGCGAGCGCTTCATGACGGCCCGCCACCCGCTCGCCGAGCTTGCCCCGCGCGACATCGTGGCGCGCGGCGTGTTCGCCGAGATCGCGGCCGGGCGCGGCGTGTTCCTCGATGCGCGAGAAGCGCTGGGGACACGCTTCGCCGAAAAGTTTCCGACCGTATATGCAAGCTGCATCGCCGCCGGCATCGATCCCGCCACGCAAGCCATCCCGATTGCGCCCGCCGCGCACTACCACATGGGCGGCATCGCGGTTGACGACCACGGCCGCAGCTCGATCGGCGGGCTCTGGGCCGGCGGCGAGGTGTCGTCCACCGGCGCGCACGGCGCCAACCGGCTCGCTTCCAATTCGCTGCTGGAGGCGGTGGTCTATGCTGCGCGCATCGCCGATGACATCGCCGGCCGCGCGATCCCCTCGCCTACCCGTCTTCCCGACGTGCTGGTGACGCCGCCTAGCGGAGCACCGGACGCGGCCAGCGTGAGGCGGCTGCGAACCATGATGAGTTCTCACGTCGGAGTGGTTCGCGACGGTGACGGCCTTGCGGATGCTGTGCGCACCTTTGCTGCGCTCGAACAGGAGGCAACAAGCACTGCACTCCGCAACATGGCGACGTCAGCCCTGCTCGTTGCCGCCGCGGCCTGGACGCGGCGCGAGAGCCGCGGCGCGCATTTCCGCTCCGACCATCCGGCGGACGCGCCGGCGCTGGCGCAGCGAACCATGACCACGCTTACGGCGGCACGCGAAGTGGCGGAAAGTCTCGCCGATCGTGCACGGCCGCGCATCGCCCAACCCATGATCGCCTGACGGAGCCTCCGATGATCAGCCCAGTCTCACTGCTCAATCCCGACGCCTTCCTGTCCCCACTCGCGATCGACGATGCCGTGCATCGCGCGCTCGATGAGGATCTTGGCCGTGCCGGCGACATCACCTCGCTGGCGACGATCCCCGAAGCGACGAAAGCGCAGGCGATCCTGGTTGCGCGCCAGTCCGGCGTGATCGCCGGACTGCCGCTGGCACTAGCTACGCTGCAAAAGCTGTCGCCCGATATCGAGGTACGTGCGCATGTGCGCGATGCCGCGCGCGTTGGCCGCGGGCAGCAGGTGCTGACGATCTCTGGGCCCGCGCGCGCCATTCTCACCGCGGAGCGCACTGCGCTGAATTTCGTCGGCAGGCTGTCGGGTGTCGCCACGCTCACGGCGGACTATGTCCGCCGGACCGAAGGCACCAAAATGCGCATCTGCTGCACGCGCAAGACGACCCCGGGATTGCGCGCGCTGGAAAAATACGCGGTGCGCTGCGGCGGCGGCTTCAATCACCGCTTCGGCCTCGACGATGCGATCCTGATCAAGGACAATCACATCGCCGTCGCCGGCGGTATCCGCCCCGTGCTGGAGCGCGCCCGCGCCCATGCCGGCCATCTCGTCAAGATCGAGATCGAGGTCGATACGCTGACGCAGCTGCGCGAGGTGCTCGACACCGGGCTGGCCGACGCCGTGCTGCTCGACAACATGGACCTTGCGACGCTGCGGGAGGCGGTGCGGCTTGGCGAGGGCCGCGTCGCGCTGGAGGCGTCCGGGGGCGTCACGCTGGAGTCGATCGCGGCCATCGCGGCGACCGGCGTCGACTATGCCTCATCCGGCGCGCTGACGCATTCCGCGCCAAATTTCGACTGCGCGCTGGATATCGAGGCGTGATGGGTGCCGCCCTTTCCGTCATGGCCGGGCTTGTCCCGGCTATCCACGCCTCGCCGCGCGGCACGAAGAACGTGGATGCCCGGGACAAGCCCGGGCATGACGACCTCTTCCGAATGCGCCCGCAAGCGAGGTGAAGCAAACCTACCGCCGCTCTATCGCGCCCATCTCGGCGGAGCTCCTGGCTTCCTGCGCGAGCTCCGCCGAGAGCGCTGCGGTCTGCGCCGGGGTGCCCCAGCTCGGCTCCTCGCTGCCGTCGCCCCAGTTGCGCGGCCGATAGAAGGTGTGGACGCCGAACTTGTACATCTTCTTCATCTCGGCGACCCAGGACGGACGCACCCAATAGGCGTGATAGTGCGTGGATTTGCCGACTTCGGGCAGCCAGATCTGGCCGTCCAACATCGCCTTCGAAATCTTCTTGGCGCGCCCCCACATCTCGGGCTCGCGGATCACGTCGGGATTGTTGTCGCAGGCGAAGGTGAACTGGCAGGCAAAATGGCGATACTTGTTCTGATAGACCACGCCGCACACGGTGTCCGGATATTTGCCGGAGAACACACGGTTCATCACCACTTGGGCGACCGCCATCTGTCCGCGCACCGCTTCGCCGCGGGATTCGAAATAGACCGCCTCGGCGAGGCACTTCTCGGACTTCGCGCGAGACTTTTCGTCGAGCGCGAGCCGTTCCGCCGGTGACCTGGCGCGCTGGTTGTCGACGTTGACCTCGCCCTTCGGCGCGACGCTTTCGCCGCTTTCGGCCTCCTTGGCAATGTCCTCCGACGGTGGCGACAGCGAGGCGGTCACCTTCATGTCGGGGTCGGGCATCACGATCAGCGGCTCGGCACCGGGTTGCCAGCTCTCGATGCTCTCGAGCGAGCCGCCGAGCGAGGAGCTGCCGAAGAACAGGTTCGACGTCTTCACGCTGAAGGGATCGCGCGGCGGCGCGGCCGGTGCGGCGGTCCGCTTCAGCGCCTCCAGTGGCTGAACCGCGAATGCGCGCGCGGTGTCACTGGCCTCTGGCGCAACGGAATATTGCGGCAGTGGCGGCGCGCGCAGCGCTTCCTGGAGCTCGGGATCGAGCGCGGCTGCGGATTCCGGCGACATCGCCTGCGGCAATGCTGCAGTCTTGGCGCCGAACACCGAGCTGTTGGAGGTCGCGGGATCTTGCTGCGCGGGCGTGGGCGGCGCGGCCGTCTCGGCAGGCCCGGGCGCCGGTGTCGCCGCGGCAAGGCGGTCACCCTTCATCGAGCGATCGACCTTGGGAAAGTCAGAGGCCTGGTAGCGCGGCGGCGCCTGCAGCGCCGGATTGCGCGTGATGGAGCCGGTGACATCGCGGCTATCGAGGCTTGCGAGGCGAACCATCGGGCTCTGCGGAACCGAGGTCCCGATCGGGCGGGAAAAACTGTAGGTGGCAAGCTGAATCGAGGACGCCGCAGAAAACACCTGCTTCTGCCAGCGCTCGGCGACGCCGGGCTGACGCGCCAGCAGCGAAGCAATGTCCTGATAGCCGGTCTCCCTCGGCATCAATGCGAAGATGCAGAGACCGATGCCGAAGGACGCGAACCGCGCGCCCTTCGGATGGTTACGCAACAAAAACATCGATACGCTCACGCTACGCTTACGCTAGAGGATCGAGCCGCAGTACATCCGTGCAATTCGATCTTTATCGTAAGTATCTAATTTAGGTTGCCGGGGCGTTAATCGACGTTGCGCACGAAGCACACTCAAGCGATCGCTGATGTTTTCACGGGGCGATTGCGTGCGTTGGTAAATTTCCGCCGACGCGAAACGGTAAACAAGCGGTCAACGCCAATGGTGAAGGAACTCTTGCGTGCACGTATCATTACGGGACGCGCGCGGTTCCCGATGTTGCACGAAGTCCACATCGTCATTGCGAGGAGCTCTTGCGACGAAGCAATCCAGACTGCTGCCGCGGAGAGATTCTGGATTGCTTCGCTACGCTCGCAACGACGGTGTGGCGAGAGTGTCGCCTCAAATGAAAAGAGGCGGGCTTGGACCCGCCTCTTTGCATTCAACGTTTCAACTCTTCGTCTTACGCCTGGCTCGCAACCGCCTTGCCGAGCGCGGCTTGCGCGGCGGCCAGACGTGCGATCGGCACGCGGTAGGGCGAGCAGGAGACGTAGTCGAGGCCGATCGTGTGGCAGAACGCGACCGACGCCGGATCGCCGCCGTGCTCGCCGCAAATGCCGACCTTGAGCGAGGGACGCGTCTTGCGGCCGCGTGCAACGCCGATCTTGACAAGCTCGCCGACGCCTTCCTGGTCGAGCGCGACGAAAGGATCGATCGGGAGAATCCCCTTGGTCACATAGGTCCCGAGGAAGCTCGCCGCATCGTCGCGACTGATGCCGTAGGTGGTCTGCGTCAGATCGTTGGTGCCGAAGGAGAAGAACTCCGCCGACTGCGCGATCTCGGCCGCGAGCAGGCAGGCGCGCGGCAGCTCGATCATGGTGCCGACCTGATAGGCGAGCTTGGTGTTGGTGTCGCGCATCACCGCCTTCGCGGTGGCGTCGATGCGCGCCTTGACGAGGTCGAGCTCCATCTTGGTCGCGATCAGCGGCACCATCACCTCGAGGCCCACGGCCTTGCCGGTTCGCTTCTCGGCCTCGACAGCGGCTTCGAAGATCGCACGCGCCTGCATCTCGGCGATCTCCGGATAGGCGATCGCGATACGGCAGCCGCGGAATCCGAGCATCGGATTGAACTCCGACAACTCGCGCGCGCGGTCGGCCAAACGCCTGGGATCGGTGTTCATGGCGCGCGCCACTTCCTCGACCTCGGCATGGGTGTGCGGCAGGAACTCGTGCAACGGCGGATCCAGCAAGCGGATCGTGACGGGCAGGCCCTTCATGATCTCGAACAGCTCGACGAAGTCGGCACGCTGCATCGGCAGCAGCTTGGCAAGTGCGGCACGGCGCGACTGCTCGTCCTCGGAGAGGATCATCTCGCGCACCGTGCGGATGCGCGTCTCCTCGAAGAACATGTGCTCGGTGCGGCACAGACCGATGCCTTCCGCGCCGAACTTGATCGCGGTGCGGGCGTCCTCGGGCGTGTCGGCATTGACACGGACGCCGATCTTGCGGACCTGGTCGGCCCAGTTCATTAGCGTGCCGAACTCGCCGGAGAGCTCCGGCTCGATCATCGGCATGCGGCCGGCAAGCACCTGGCCGAGCGAGCCGTCGATGGTGATGACGTCGCCGGTCTTGAAGGTGCGCGAGCCGATGCTCATGGTGCCGCGGCCGTAATCGACGCGGATGGTGCCGCAGCCGGAGACGCAGGGCTTGCCCATGCCGCGCGCGACCACCGCCGCGTGCGAGGTCATCCCGCCGCGGGTGGTCAAGATGCCTTCAGCGGCGTGCATGCCGTGGATGTCTTCGGGGCTGGTCTCGATCCGAACCAGAATGACCTTGCGCCCGTCGCCCTGAAGCTTTGCCGCTTCATCCGAAGAGAACACGATCTCGCCGGAGGCAGCACCGGGCGAGGCCGGCAGGCCGGTCGCGATCACGTCGCGCTTGGCGTCGGGATCGATGGTCGGATGCAGCAGCTGATCGAGCGAGGCCGGATCGATCCGCGTCACCGCTTCCTTCTTGGTGATCAGGCCTTCATTGGCGAGCTCGATGGCGATGCGCAGCGCCGCCTTGGCGGTACGCTTGCCGCCGCGGGTCTGCAGCATCCAGAGCTTGCCCTGCTCGACCGTGAACTCCATGTCCTGCATGTCGCGGTAGTGCTTTTCGAGCAGCGTGTAGATCCGCGTCAGCTCCTTGAAGGCCTCCGGCATCGCCGATTCCATCGACGCCTTGTCGGAGCCCGACTCCTTCCGCGCGTCCTCGGTGATGTCCTGCGGCGTGCGGATGCCCGCCACCACATCTTCACCCTGCGCGTTGATCAGGAACTCGCCGTAGAGCTTGCTCTCGCCGGTCGAGGGATTGCGGGTGAAGGCAACGCCGGTGGCCGACGTCTCGCCCATGTTGCCGAACACCATCGCCTGCACGTTGACCGCGGTGCCCCAGGATTCCGGAATGTCGTGCAGCTTGCGGTAAGTCACCGCGCGCGTGTTCATCCAGGAGGAGAATACGGCACCAATCGCGCCCCAGAGCTGGTCGTGCGGATCCTGCGGAAAATCCTTGCCGATCTCGCGCGCGACAGCGTCCTTGTACTTGCCGACCAGTTCGACCCAGTCCTCGGCGGACAGATCGGTGTCGAGCGTGTAGCCCTGGCTGTCCTTGAAGGTATCGAGGATCTCCTCGAAGTGATGATGCTCGAACCCGAGCACCACGTCGGAATACATGGTGATGAAGCGACGATAGCTGTCATAGGCGAAGCGGCGATCGCCCGAGAGCTCCGACAGCGCTTCCACCGTCTCGTCGTTGAGGCCGAGATTGAGCACGGTGTCCATCATGCCCGGCATCGAGGCGCGGCCGCCGGAGCGCACCGAGACCAGCAGCGGGTTCTTGCCGTCACCGAACACCTTGCCGGTCAACTTGCCGACATAGTCGAGCGCCTTCTCAACCTGCGACTGCAGCTCTTTCGGATAACTCTTGTCGTGTGCGTAGAAGTAGGTGCAGACCGAGGTCGGGATGGTGAAGCCCGGCGGCACCGGCAGGCCGAGATTGGCCATCTCGGCGAGGTTGGCGCCCTTGCCGCCGAGCAGGTCGCGCATCTCGGCACTGCCCTCGGCCTTGCCGTCACCGAACGTATAGACCCACTTGCCCGCCTTGACCGCGACGGGCGCCGCCTTGCCTGGTGCTGGCTTGATGGGCGCGGTTTTGGCGGCAACCTTCGGCACAGCCGGCTTGGTCGCAGACTTCGCGGCGGGCTTGATAGCCGGCTTGGCAACGGGCTTCGCAGCTGGTTTGGCGACCGGTTTCGAGGCGCTCTTCGGAAGCGCCTTGCGAGCCGGCGGCGCAGCTTTCGCCTTGGCGGAGGACTTTGATTTCGCTGGCATTTTCGCTGGAGTTTTATTGGGCTTCGAGGCGGCTTTGGCCATAGCTTGCACACAACCTGCGAGAGGAATGGGAAATCGCGCGCTTACACCACTTTGGGCGGGCGCGCGCAAGTCGAAGAGTTCCGGAAAATGAAGGCCTAGAGATGGAGCCACTTCAATAATCCGAGCCCGATCGCACCATTTATGATGAGAAAGATCGCGACGATCAGATTGAGGAGCCGCGGCATGATCAGGATGAGCACGCCCGCAATCAGCGATAGGATTGGCGAAATGTGGGCGACGGTGATGTGCATGAATTATCTTTCTGTGGCTTGGGTAGCGTGAGGCGAATCGCGGGGCAGATCATAGCGGACCGGGTTCCGCGGGGAGAGACGCGTTAGGGGTGGCGCGGGTTCCACGCTTCGCGAAAACTGCCTGAAATTGCCTCGAATGTGGCCGCGCGTTTGCCGGAACATTGCCTGGACGCATGCATTGGCAACTAGTCGCGCCACTGGCGCTTCCCGAAAATCACGTCGAAGGAGTTGCCTATGCGGAACAGGATTCTTGCTCTTGCAGCGCTCGCGGCCGCGATTGGCTCGCCGGTCGTAGCGCAGGCGCAAAGCGATGTCACGGTGGGCCGCGCGCCCGCCGTGGTCGACAGCGGCCCGACCATCGCGGTCGAACAACGGCCGGCTTTCCGCGACTATGTCGTCGAACAACGTGTGCCGGCTTTCAGCATTCCGGGTCGCGTGGTGGTCGGTGCCACCTTGCCTGATGTCGGCGTCACTTATTATGACGTCCCGCAGCGTTTCGGCGCCACCACCTACCGCTACACCGTCGTGAACGGCGAAACCGTGTTGGTCGAGCCGCGCTCGCGGCGCATCGTCGAGGTGCTGGACTAATTCAGTTCAACTCGATGTCCGGCGCGCCGATCGAGACTGGCGCATGCAGTATAAATCGGACATCAGGCCCTGCCCGGTCCTCCCCCCGCCGGGCGGGGCTTTTTTGCCTTACGCTCACCACCGTCATTCCGGGACATGCCGAAGGCGTGGGCCCGGAATCCATCGGGCCACAGCGCATGACCGGGCGGGGCTTTTTTGCCTTACGCTCACCACCGTCATTCCGGGACATGCCGAAGGCGTGGGCCCGGAATCCATCGGGCCACAGCGCATGACGATGAATGGACTCCGGGCTCGCGCTTCGCGCGCCCGGGAATGACAGGCTAAATTGTTGCGCAGTTAATCCTGGATCTTCGAGAAATCCGCGACCGCACGCGTGGCGCTGCGGATTTCATTTAACAGCTTCAGCCGGTTCTCGCGCACCTTCGGGTCGTCGTCGTTGACACGAACTTTCTCGAAGAATGCATCGACCGGGGGACGCAGCTTTGCCATCGCGCTCATCGCCGCGGCAAAATCCTCCTTGGCGACGGCGGCACTGGCGTCCGCCTTCACCTCACCGATTGCCTTGGCCAGCGCTTTCTCCTCGCTGAGGCTGTAGAGCGCAGGCTCCGGCGCGCCATCGAAGCTGCGTTTGTCCTTCTTCTCCTCGATGCCAAGAATATTGCTGGCGCGCTTGATGCCGGCGAGCAAATTCTTGCCGTCGTCGCTATCGAGGAATTTGCCGAGCGCCTCGACGCGGCGGACGATCATCAGCAGATCATCCTGACCGCCGAGCGCGAACACGGCGTCGACGAGATCGTGCCGCGCGCCCTGCTCGCGGAGCTGGACCTTGAGGCGATCGGCGAAGAAGGAGAGCAGATCGTGAACGCGGGGCTTCAGCACCTTGTATGCCGACTCCGTAACCTTGTTCGAAAATGAAATGCTCGGAATCTCGGCGTATTGCGCGTCGCCAATCCAATCGGACAGCTCAGCGATCAAATCGATTCCTTCCTCGTAGAGGATAGACGTTATCTGGACGGCGTGCTGGCTGAGCAGCTTCCAAAGCGGAAGACGCAGATTGTTGTCGACGATGATCCTAATCACGCCGAGCGCTGCTCTCCGCAACGCGTAGGGATCTTTCGATCCCGTCGGCTTCTCGTCGATCGCCCAGAACCCAACCAGCGTATCGATCTTGTCGGCGAGCGCCACTGCGACGCTCACCGGATCGGTCGGCACGCGATCAGTGGGCCCCTGCGGCTTGTAGTGCTCCTCGCAGGCCGCGGCGACTGAGGCGTCTTCGCCCTGGGCCAGCGCGTAGTACCTGCCCATCAGGCCCTGCACTTCAGGAAATTCGCCGACGACTTCGGTCAGCAAATCGGCCTTCGCCAGATGCGCGGCGCGCTTGGCCTTGCTGACATCGGCGCCCACCAGCGGCGCGATCTCGGCCGCGAGGCGCTCGATGCGCTCAATCCGCTCCGCCTGCGTGCCGAGCTTCTCGTGGAACACGATCTGCTCGAACTTCGGCAGCCGTTCTTCCAGCTTCGTCTTCAGGTCCGTCTCGTAGAAAAACTTCGCATCGGACAGCCGCGGGCGGATGACGCGCTCGTTGCCGGCCACGATGGTCTTGCCGCCGTCGGCGGCCTCGATATTGGCGGTGAGGACGAATTTGTTGGTCAGCTTGCCCGTCTTGGGATCCCTAACGACGAAGCACTTCTGGTTGTTGCGGATGGTGGCGCGGATCACCTCGTCCGGAATCGCGAGGTACTCCTTCTCGAACGATCCCATCATGACGACCGGCCATTCGACGAGACCCGAAACCTCGTCCAGCAGCACCTGGTCCTCGACCAGCTCAAGTCCCTGTGCGAACGCCAGCTCCTTGGCGTCAGCGAGGATGATGTTCTTGCGTGCCTGCGGATCGAGGATGACCTTCGCGGCCTTCAGCTTGGCTTCGTAGTCCTCAAAGCGGCGCACCTGAATTGGAGCCGGTGCCATGAAGCGATGGCCATAGGTGGTCTGGCCGGCCTCGATGCCGTCTACCGAAAACTTTACGACATCAGGCTCTTCGGTCTCGAGGCCGAAGGTCGCGGTGATCGCGTGCAGCGGGCGCACCCAGTTCAGCGAGCCTGGTTTGCCGGAGCGCGCGCCCCAGCGCATCGATTTTGGCCAGGGGAAGGTGCGGATGATGACGGGGAGGATTTCGGCGAGCACGTCGATCGCCGGGCGGCCCGGCTTCTCGATCAGCGCGATGTAGAAATCGCCCTTGGGGTCGCGTTGGATCTTGGCTTCGTCGAGCGATGTCAAACCCGTCGCTTTCAGGAAGCCCTGCACGGCCGCATCGGGCGCGCCCATTTTCGGCCCGCGGCGTTCGGTCTTCAGATCGGGCTGGCGCGAAGGGATGCCGTGCACGGTCAGCGCCAGGCGGCGCGGCGTCGCGAAGGCTTTCGCGCCCTCGTAAACGAGACCTTCGGCGACGAGCTTGTCGGTGACCATGCGGCGCAGATCGTCGGCCGCCTTGGCCTGCATGCGGGCGGGGATTTCTTCCGAGAACAGTTCAAGCAACAGATCGGGCATCAGGCTGCTCCACCGGCTTCGGTGTGCATCCAGGCTTCGCCGCAGGCCTTTGCCAGTTCGCGCACGCGGAAGATGTAGCTCTGCCGCTCCGTCACCGAGATCACGCCGCGCGCATCGAGCAGATTGAACACGTGGCTTGCCTTGATGCACTGGTCATAGGCGGGCAGCGCCATCAAATGCGCCTCGAGCTTGCCCGACTCAGAATTTTTTTGCCAACCTGCATCGAGATATTTCTTGCAGGCGGCTTCCGCCATCTTGAACTGCTCGAACAGCATTGTGATGTCGGCGACTTCGAAATTGTGCCGCGAATATTCTCGCTCGGCCTGGAGGAAGACGTCGCCGTAGGTCACCTTGGCGTCACCGTCGCGGCCGTTGAAATTGAGATCATAGACGCGGTCGACGCCCTGCACATACATCGCCAGGCGTTCGAGCCCATAGGTGAGTTCGCCCGCGACCGGCGCGCATTCGAAGCCCGCGACCTGCTGGAAATAGGTGAACTGGCTCACTTCCATGCCGTCGCACCAGCATTCCCAGCCGAGGCCCCAGGCGCCCAGCGTCGGGCTCTCCCAGTCGTCCTCGACGAAGCGGATGTCGTGCACGGCGGAATCGATGCCGATCGCGACGAGCGATTTCAGGTACAGCTCCTGTAGGTTCGGCGGCGACGGCTTCATGATCACCTGGAACTGGTAGTAGTGCTGCATCCGGTTCGGGTTCTCGCCGTAGCGGCCATCCTTGGGGCGGCGTGAGGGCTGCACATAGGCGGCGTTCCAGGGCTTTGGCCCGAGCGCGCGCAGGGTGGTGGCCGGATGGAAGGTGCCCGCGCCCATCTCCATGTCGTAAGGCTGCAGGATGACGCAGCCCTGCTCGGCCCAGAACCGCTGGAGCGCGAGGATAAAGCCCTGGAACGAGCGTTCCGGGCGCATATGGGCGGGCAATGAGGCGTCCATCGTCAGATCAGGCTCTCGCGGGGGGGTGAATCGCGCGGGACCGTATCGACGGCGGAGATGGGAATCAAGGCGAAGGGGGCGTGGGACGGGCGAACTCTCCGTCATGGCCGGGACAAGCCCGGCCATGACGAGTGCGGGACCTAACCCGGCCGGTAAGCTCCGGTCACCGGGTCCTGTTTCAGGGTCCGGATTTCCCCCATGTGGGCGGCCTCGGCGACGCGCGACAGGCGTATCTCCTCCAGCTCCTGGTTGATCCGGATAGCGGTCTTGTAGGCCCAGCGGACCACGGCAAGCCCGCCTAGAACGCCCGCGAAAGCGACGAACGGCGGCATCGGTCGATCCTTGTTCAATGCTCAGCCCCCATCTGCATTCTTGCGCAGACCGGGCAGCGCCGCAATTGGCTCACCGAGAGGCCAAATGGCGCGGCAGGGTGCCGGCTAGAACCCGAATTTTGCCCAAATCGCGCGGGTTTCGACCGCCGAAATCAGCTCGTCCGGCAGACCGGCCATCGATTCCAGGGCCGAAAGCTGGCCTGCGCCGGGCGATTTCCGCCCCAGAAGGCCGGACAGCAGCCCGCTCGGCTGTGCGATCACGGGGGTGAGAACCTTCTCGCCATAGCGGGCACGAAGAGTTGAGCGGAGATCGCCGATGCCATCGGCGAGCCCTAGAGCAATCGCGCTCTCGCCGGCCCAGTATTCTCCGGTGAACAGGGTGTCGTCGGCACTCTTCAGCCGCGCGCCGCGGCTCTCCTTCACCAGCGCAATGAAGATCTGGTGGATCTCGCGCTGGATCGCCTTCAGCTTCGCCACGTCATCAGGGTTTTCGGGCAGGAACGGATCGAGCATCGCCTTGTGCGAGCCGGCGGTGTACAGGCGCCGCTCGATGCCGAGCCGCTTGATCGCCTCCTGGAAACCGAAGCTGCCGCCGACCACGCCGATCGAGCCGAGGATCGAGGATGGATCGCAAATGATCTCGTCGCCCGCGCAGGCGATCATGTAGCCGCCGGACGCCGCGACGTCCTCGACGAAAACCAGAACCTTCAACTTCTTCTCGGCCGCGAGCTGCTTGATGCGCAGATAGATCTGGCGCGACTGCACCGGCGAGCCGCCGGGCGAGTTGATCACCAGCGCCACCGCCTTGGCGTTGCGGACCGCGAAGGCGCGCTCCAGCACCCGCGCGAGGCCTGCGAGCGTCATGCCTGGACGCAGCGGCGTCACCGCGCCGATCACGCCGGATAGCCGCACCACCGGCACCACCGCCGTGCCGGGACGGAAGCGCGCAGGCAGATATTGCATCAGTTTATCGGGCAGGCCGGAACCTTCGCGATCGTTCAATTGTTCGGCCATGCCATTACCTCTGATTAACCATTTCTTATCACGCGACTGTCATTGGAAGTGCCTGGAACGTGTTTTGCAGATTTCCCGTTGGGAGGCTGCAATGCGCCAGCGGAGAGCGACATGAAAATCTATCTGCTGATACTGCTGATCGGGGCGCTTTTCACAGCGATTCGCTTCACTTCGCCGCAAGAACAGCAGTCGGAATCGCTTCCGCAGTAAGCCGTCACGACTCCGACAACGGCAAAGCCGCTCTCCCTTCCAGAATATCCGTCACCTCTTTTTTGGGCACGCCTGATTCTTCGTTCAGCATGAGGCCCGGCAGCAATCGCGTCGGCGCCCTGCCGCCTTTGATCGCGCGCACCAACAGGCGGTTGGCGGGCCGCTCCGCTTCACCATGAACCGGCAGGATCGACAGGCTGCCGAAGCCGCGCGACAGCGCTGCCAAAACCTCTGCTATCCCATCCGCGCGCCAGATCAAAGTCAGCACGCCGTTCGACCGGAGGATGCGCCGCGCCGCATGCACCCAGGCATCCAGCGTTTCCTTGGTCGCCACATGCGCGATGTGCCGCGCCTCGTCCGGCGAACCGCGATGCCGCGTGGAATCGTTGAAGGGAGGGTTCATCATCACAATGTCGGCACTGTCGGGCACAAGCCGATTTGCCGCGAAGGCCTGCGCGTCGGCCGTGACGTCGAGCACGATCGCCTCGGCGGCAATTGCATTTGCCGCTGCGTTGGCACGCGCGAGCTCTGCCAGCTCTGGATCGATCTCGACCAGGCGGAGGTTGATGCCGGCCACGCGCCGGGCCAGCGCCAGCCCGGCCGTGCCGACGCCGGCGCCGAGATCGACCACGCGGTCGCCTGCCCGGGCCTCCGTCGCCGCCGCGAGCAGGATAGCGTCGTGTCCCGCGCGGTGGCCCGACCGCTTCTGCTTCAGACGCAGCTGCCCGCCGAGAAACGCATCCTCGGTGAGGTCGGGCAAGGTCTCACTCATCGCCGCGCAATTCGTGGCTGAGCCCGGCATCGGTCAGAAGCTGCCGGGCCTCCTTCGCATCGTCCTCATGGACCAGGATCCGCCGCGGCAAAATGCCGAGCGAGCCCTCGATGATGCTCATGTTCTGGTCCAGCACCAGGTGATGGATGTTGGCGCCGTCGAGCAGCGCGCCGATTGCCGACACCAGCACCATATCGTTGGTCCGAACCAGTTCTCGCAAAACACAGGACTCCTGCCTGACGGGGTTGAAGCTGCAATGTCAATGGTTCCGCGGCCCTTGCCGCATCCGCGTCCAGTTTCTATTGTCTTTCCATCAGAATAGCCCCTCCGGGGCAAATATTGGAGACCGGCGTGGCCGTCATCGTACCTTTCGAAACCCCCGGCGCGTCGATCGAAGAGCTGGTTGCCCTTGTTGCTCCTGACATGGAGCGCGTCAACGCGACGATTTTGTCGCGGACCGGCTCTGAAGTAACCATGATCCCCGAGGTCGCCAACCATTTGATCTCCTCCGGCGGCAAGCGATTACGCCCGATGCTGACGCTCGCCATGGCCAACCTCGCCGGCTACACCGGCGATGGCCACGTCAAGCTCGCCGCCTCCGTCGAATTCATGCATACCGCGACCCTTCTGCACGACGACGTTGTCGACGAGAGCGAATTGCGCCGCGGCAAGCTCTCGGCGCGCATGCTGTGGGGCAACGAGGCGAGCGTGCTGGTCGGCGACTTCCTGCTCGGCCAGGCCTTTCGCATGATGGTCGAGGTCGGCTCGCTCCGCGCGCTCGACATCCTGTCCGCCGCCGCCGCGACCATCGCCGAGGGCGAGGTGATGCAGCTTGCCGCCGCCAAGAACACCGCAACCACCGAGGACGAATATCTCGCCGTGATCCGCGGCAAGACCGCCGAGCTGTTCGCGGCCGCCTGCGAGGTCGGGCCGGTGATCGCCAACCGCCCGAAGGCCGAGCAGACCGCCTGCCGCTCGGTCGGCATGAATCTCGGCATCGCCTTCCAGCTCGTCGACGACGTGCTCGATTATGGCGGCAAGAGCGCCAAGCTCGGCAAGAACACCGGCGACGATTTTCGCGAAGGCAAGATCACGCTCCCCGTCGTGCTCGCTTTCCGCCGCGGCAATGACACAGAACGCGCGTTCTGGATCCGGGCGCTCGAGCGCGGCGAGATCGGCGACGGCGATCTTGACCACGCCCTAGGCCTGATGAACAAGCACCGCACGCTCGAGGACACGCTGAGCCGCGCCCAGCACTACGGTGCCATGGCGGTCGACGCACTGGCGCTATTCCCGTCCTCGCCGATGAAGAGCGCACTGGAGCAGGTCGTGGCGTTCTGCCTGGCGCGGTCGCATTAGGTGCTACGGCGCAAGCGGCATGAACGGCCCTGGGTGTAGCCGGCCGGTAAGACGAGAGCACTTGCAATCACACCAGACAGCGCTACGACAACAGGATGAGCGCAACGAATTTCTGGCTATTCTTGGCGGCCGCACTCGTCATTGCCGCAATTCCTGGCCCCGGCATCTTCTACGTGGCGGCCCGAACGCTGTCGGAAGGGCGGACGAGCGGATTCGCGTCGACCGCGGGCACAGCTCTGGGCGGTCTGGTCCATGTGCTGGCGGGCAGCCTCGGTATCTCCGCGATCATCCTCGCCAGTGCCGAACTGTTCGCCGTCGTGAAGTTCGTCGGCGCGCTCTACCTGGTCTGGCTCGGCGTTCGCACGTTTCGCAGCGCCGGCCGCGTTCTGTCGCTTGAGAGCGAAGCTGTCGGCGACAAGCGAGCGTTCCGAGACGGCGTGCTGGTCGAGGCGCTGAACCCGAAGACCGCGGCGTTCTTCCTCGCCTTCATTCCGCAGTTCCTCGATCCGGCAGCATCGAGTCCCACGTTGCAATTCATCGCGCTCGGCGCGATCTCGGTGGCGCTGAACACACTCGCCGACGGCGTCGTGGTGCTGATGGCTTCTGCAACACGCAGGCAATTGATCGCAAGGCCGCACCTGATGCGGAGCCTGACGCAAGGCTCCGGCGTCTTCATCGCCGGCCTCGGCTTGTCCCTCGCAATGGCGCGGCGGCCCGTGCCCGGCTAGAGTCGGGAATCTAGACGGCCCAATCCACAACTGCGTCGATAAAGGTCTGGGCCTGACGGATCGCATCCTGCTTGGTGGCGCAGACGCCGACCGTAACTGTCTTGCCCTTTCCGACGGTCCATCTCCAGCCGTGTGGAAAGCTCATTTCGACAATCGAGAAACTGATGCCGCGATGTTCCACGGAGAACCTCCGTTGGCATTTGGTTGCGCGGATGAAGGCTAGTGCTTTCGTTGGCGAAGATCCAGCCGGGCCTCGATAAAGGCACTGGTCTCACCCAGTTCCGCGACAAGGCGGGAACTCTCCCCGGGCTTTACGAAAACATCCTAGCTCAGTGTCCCCGAATGCACCCACCAGCCGGGGTGATCGCGCCGGATTTTTTCGGCGGCGGTGCGGGCGTCAGCGATCTCGCCGAAGATCGCAAAGCATGTCGCGCCGGAGCCGGACATGCGGGCGAGCTTGACGCCTGCGGAATCGCGCAGTGCCTCCAGCACGTCGCCGATCACGGGCTCGATGCGCATCGCGGGAGCTTCGAGGTCGTTGGCGACGGTTTCGAGAACGTCGACCCAATCGGCAATCGACGCGCCCTCCTCCGGCCAGGCCGCGGCCCCGAAGACCGAGGTGGCGCCGACCAGCAGCTCGCCGTTGCGCAGGCCGAGCGCCTGGAACACGTCCTTGGTCGCGACCGGTACGCGCGGATTGACCATGACGCAGGGCATGCTCGGCAATGCGAGCGGCAGCAATTGCTCGCCGACACCGGTCATATCGCAGGCGCGCGAAAGCAGGCACACCGGCACGTCGGCGCCGGTCGCGAGCGCAACCTTCTGCAAGCGGGGATCATCGAGCGACAAATTGTTGAGGCGCGCGAGCAGCCGCAGCGCCGCAGCCGCATCGGCCGAGCCGCCGCCGATGCCGGCCGCGACCGGCAGCACCTTGTCGAGCGCGAAGGCACCCAGCTTCAGGTTCGGCACGGCCTCGGCCAACAGCTTAGCTGCCTTGAACACGAGATTGTCAGCAGTGTCGCCGCAAGCCGCCGCGAGCGGCCCCGTAGCGGTGAGCTTCAGCTCGCCGCCCGGCTCCAGCGTGAGGCGATCGGCACAGTCCGCGAACGCAACCACGCTTTCGAGATCATGATAGCCGTCAGTGCGACGGCCGACGACGCGAAGGCTCAAATTGACCTTCGCCCGTCCTTCTTCAACCAACGCCGGCATCGGCGACACGCCCCCAGACCTTACTTCCTTCTTTCGCATGATTTTGCCGGAAAGCTATTACCCGCCATTCCGGATCATGCGCGCAGATCAGCCGCCCTTGCCGTCATCCTTTTTCTTCTCGGCCTGCGCCGCCGAAGAGTTCGAATTATCGTCCGACATGCCGTTGGCGATCTTGGCCTCGATCTTCGGCAGCTCCTCCGGCTCGGGCTTGAGATCGCGGGCGTGGGCCCACTGGAATTTGGCTTCCAGCGTTCGGCCGACGCGCCAATAGGCGTCGCCAAGGTGATCGTTGATGGTGGGATCCTCGGGCTTGAGGTCGATCGCACGCTCGAGATTCTTCACCGCCTCCTCGTAATTGCCGATGCGGTAATAGGCCCAGCCGAGGGAGTCGACGATGTAGCCGTCGTCGGGGCGCTGCTCGACGGCGCGCTTGATCATCTTCATACCTTCGTCGAGGTTCACGCCCTGGTCGATCCAGGAATAGCCGAGATAATTGAGGACGTGCGGCTGGTCGGCCTGGAGCTCGAGCGCCTTCTTCATGTCGGCTTCGGCCTTGCCCCACTGCTTGGAGCGCTCCTCGCAGATGCCGCGGTAATAGTACCAGACGCTGTTGGCCTTGTCGTTGCCGGCCGGCAGCACGTCGATGCCTTGCGAATAGGTCGCACCACAGTCGCCGAACTTCTTGCGGCCGCGCTCGAGATTGCCGAGCGCCATGATGGCTTCGAGGTCCTTTGAATCCTCGCTGACGACGCCCTTGAGGATCTTGATCGCCTCGTCGGTGCGGTCGGCGGAATCGAGATCGACGGCGAGCTGGATCTGCGCGTTGCGCTTGAGCGGCGAGGACGACGGCACGCGCTCATACACCTTGATGGCCATCTGCGGCCGCTTCACGGACTCGTAGAGATCGGCGAGCGACAGCAGTGCCAGCGGATGGCTGGGCTGGAGATAGAGCGCGAGCTGGAGATAGACCAGCGCGAGGTCCTCGCCGCCGCGGCGGGTCAGGGTAGCGCCGATGCCGTAGAGAGCTTCGGCCGCACCGGCTTGCGCGGAATCGGCCAGCGGCGGCATCTTCTTGCCGGCCTTGGTCTCGCGCAGGCCTTCCTGAATCAACGGATGACGGGCGAGCTTCTTGTCGAAGGCCTGATAGACGGCGGTCGCAGCGGCGGAATCCTTGTTGCGCGACAGCCAGCGTCCATAGGCTTCGGTGATGCGCAGCATGGAATCGTCGAGCTTGTAGGCGCGCTCGAAGCGGACGCCCGCGTCCTTCTCCTTGCCGGCGAGCTCGAGGATCATGCCGGCGTGGAGATCCTTGAACAGCGGATACCATTCGGGACCGGTCAGCTTGTCGATGGCGGCGACACCGCCTTTGGCGTCGCCGGCGCCATAGGCGGCCCAGCCCGACAGCAGAGTGGCGACGAGATCGGTGATGGGACCGCGGATCGACTGGTTGATGTTGCTCTGCGCGGTCGCGTACTTCTTGAACTTGAGATCGTGCACGCCGACGACGAGACGTGCGACGCGATTGGTCTTGTCTATGGTGAGGATGCGCTCGGCGAGCTTGACCGCTTCATCAATGTCGCCGTCCGCAACCGAGGAAATGAAGGCACGGTCGAGCAGCTCGTTGTTCTTGGGATCGCTGCGCAGCGCGGAGCGGTAGAAGGCGGCGGCGGACGCCGCATCGCGCTCGACGCTGGCGTGGCGGGCGGCGAGATAGCTGCCGGAGGTCGTGAGCGCCTTCAGGTCATTTCGGGTCGGAAACTGCGCCGCCGTGTCGGCCGGATGATCCGGCGTCTGCGCCATGACCCCGCCGGGGACCGTCGCGATCGCTGTGCCCAGGAGGGCGATGGCAGCAACGGTCAAGCGGTTGAAACGATTTGAGAACATCAGGGCTCGCCTTGAGTTGGTAGTGCCAGGGTTTGGAGCAAAAAGGCCGTCTCGCATGCGAACGCGGCCGGTGGCATCGGGACCCGGAACCGTCAGGGCGAACAATGCCGCTTTTGGCGCTTCGCCGCAAGGATTCGGACCGGGCGATCCCCTCCGCGCGCCACAACCGGCCCTAGCCGCCCAAAACGCTCTTACTATGGCCGTATCGTGGCTGCGGCGGCCGTCGGCTACCCCGTTCCTCACGCGAACGTGCGTCAGATTGCCCGCGTCAGCAGACCTGAGATTCGACCTCACATGGCCTCGCGATTACATGGCCTCGTAATTCGGCCCGCCGCCGCCCTCCGGAGGAACCCAGGTGATGTTGCCGTTGGGGTCCTTCACGTCGCAGGTTTTGCAGTGCACGCAGTTCTGGGCGTTGATTTGAAAGCGCGGGCCTGCGCTCTCCTCGACCCACTCATAGACGCCGGCGGGGCAATAGCGGTTCGAGGGACCGGCGAAGATGTCGTGCTCGGACGTCTTCTGCAGGTTCATGTCGGTCACCTTGAGATGGACCGGCTGGTCCTCCTCATGATTGGTGTTGGACAGGAACACCGAGGACAGCTTGTCGAACGTGATCTTGCCGTCCGGCTTCGGATAGCTCCTCGGTGCGTGGTTCTTTGCCGGATCAAGTGTCGCGCGGTCGGGCTTGGCGTGCGACTGGGTGCCGAACAGCGAGCCGCCGAACAGCGTGTTGCACCACATGTCGAAGCCGCCGAGCGCGACGCCGATCACGGTGCCGAACTTCGACCACAGCGGCTTGACGTTGCGAACCAGGAACAGGTCCTTGCCCACGGACGACGAGCGCCAGGCATTCTCGTACTCGACGATCTCGTCATTGGCCCGATCGGCGCCGATGGCGGCAGCGACGTGCTCGGCAGCGAGCATGCCGGTCCCCATCGCATTGTGCACGCCCTTGATGCGCGGGACGTTGACGAAGCCGGCCGCGCAGCCAATCAGCGCACCGCCCGGGAAGCTGAGCTTCGGCACCGACTGGTAGCCGCCTTCGGTGATGGCGCGTGCGCCATAACCAAGCCGCTTGGCGCCTTCGAAGGTGCCGCGGATCGAGGGATGGGTCTTGAAGCGCTGAAACTCGTCGAACGGCGACAGATACGGATCGTTGTAGTTGAGATGGACGACGAAGCCGACGGCGACAAGATTGTCGTCGTAATGATAGAGGAACGAACCGCCCCCGGTCTTCAGGTCGAGCGGCCAGCCGAAGGAGTGCTGGATCAGACCCTTCTGATGCTTGGCGGGGTCGATCTGCCAGACCTCCTTGAGGCCGATGCCGAATTTCGACGGCTCGCTGTTTGCGTCGAGCGCGAACTTGTTGATCAGCTGCTTGGTCAGGCTGCCGCGGGCGCCCTCCGCGAACAGCGTGTACTTGCCGAGCAATTCCATGCCGCGGGTAAAGGAGTCCTTCGGTTTGCCGTCCTTGCCGATGCCCATGTCGCCAGTGGCGATACCCTTCACCGCGCCCCGCTCGTCATACAGCACCTCGGTCGCGGCAAAGCCCGGATAGATCTCGACGCCGAGCGCCTCCGCCTTGCGCGCCAGCCAGCGGCAGACATTGCCGAGCGAGCCGATATAGCAGTGATGATTGTCCATCAGCGGCGGCATGATGAAGTTCGGCAACCTGATCGCGCCGCCGCCCGTCATCCAGTAGAAGCGGTCGTCCTTCACCTGCGTCTTCAGCGGGCAATCAGAATCCTCGCGCCAGTCCGGGACGAGCTTGTCGAGCCCGGCCGGATCGATCACCGCGCCCGAAAGAATATGCGCACCGACCTCGGAGCCCTTCTCCACCACGACGACGTTGAGATCGGCGTTGAGCTGCTTCAGCCGGATCGCGGCCGCAAGGCCCGAAGGGCCGGCGCCGACGATGACGACGTCGAATTCCATGGATTCGCGCGGGGGAAGTTCTTCGGTGCTCATCTGATCTCAGCCCTTGAGACGGTTCCTTGGTCGTTTGCGTCCTCTTGTTTCCGATTTTTCCGGGTAGGACAACCTCGGAAATGCGTTTCACTGGGATGCAAGGCGCCCCAAACTGATATAAAAGTCCGACTTTCCAAATGATCCCCGAACCCGCACCCACCGTCCGAGAGCTTCTCGCCTTCTATCTGGAGGCCGGTGTCGACTGCGCGCTCGCAGAGGAATCGATCGACCGGCTGGCCGAGGCGGACGCCCCGCCGCCGGCCCCGCGCGCAGCGCCCCCGGTCGAGGCACCGCGGCCAGTCGCCGCGCCGGCCGTGATCCGCGGTGAGGTTGCGCCCGCACCAGAGGTCGCGATCGCTTCTGCCCGCGAGGCCGCGCGCACCGCCCCGACGCTGGAGGCGCTGCGCGAGCTGATGCAGAGCTTCGAGGGCTGCGCGCTGAAACATACGGCGACGCGGCTGGTGTTCGCCGACGGTAATCCGCAGGCCCGCATCATGTTCGTGGGCGAGGCGCCGGGCCGCGATGAAGACATTGAAGGGCTGCCCTTCGTCGGACGCAGCGGAAAGCTGCTCGACCTCATGATCGGCGCGATCGGGCTCAACCGCAGCACGGCCTACATCGCCAACGTGATCCCGTGGCGGCCGCCCGGCAACCGCACGCCGACGCCGCAGGAGACGCAGATCTGTCTGCCCTTCATCCAGCGCCAGATTGAGCTGGTGAATCCCGACGTGCTGGTGACGCTCGGCAATCCCTCGACGCAGACGCTGCTGTCGACGCGCGAGGGCATCATGCGCACCCGCGGCCGCTGGTTCGACTACAACACCGGCGCACGCACCATCCGCGCGCTGCCGACGTTCCACCCGGCCTATCTATTGCGCTCGCCGTCCTACAAGCGCCTGGCCTGGCAGGATCTGCGGGCAATCGCGAGGGTGATGGCGGGCGCGAATTAATCGTAATCTCGTAGGGTGGGCAAAGGCGCTCTTGCGCCGTGCCCACCATCTCTCCGCGATCGTGGCTGGTGGGCACGCCAGCGAAGCGCGCTCGCGCCTCGCTAGCTTTGCCCACCCTACGGTGTCCGACTTACGTCCCCTTCGGCCGCACGATGGCCCAGCCGATGCGCAGCAATTGCTGGCGTCCGGTCACCAGCCATTCGAAGGCGCGCGGCACTTCCGGCACGATGCCGGGAAAGCGCTTGAGGATGTCGGGTGGCGGGGTGCCGGCGGTGTCGGAGGCGCGCCAGACCACGACGCCGCCGGTCTCGCTGAACCTTGCCGGTGTCATCCACGGCGTGCGCGCAGGCTCGGCATCGATAAACAGATGCGGCCGGCCGGAATGCAGCGTGATCAGGCTCGCAAGCTGGGTCTCGCCTGCGACCGCGCGCAGGCGATGGTTGGTACGGCGGGAAAAGCTCTCGTCGAAGAAGTCCGAGATTTCGCGGGCCGGCATCGAGGTCGCGATCTCGCCGGTGCCGGTCCAGGGCAGCAGCAGGGATGCCAGCACGACGCCGGCAGCCGGCGCCGCCACGGCGGCAGCCCACACCGTGCGCAACAACCGCGCGCGGCGCATGGGGATGAGATCGCCGGCCGCCACGACCACGGCAAGCCCCGACATCAGCAGCACGGCGCCGGCACCGCCGACGACGCCGTCGAACCCGAACAGACCGGAGATGACGATCCCGCCGAGCGCCGGCGCAAGCGCGAAGAAGTAGACGAAGTTGCGCGCGAGCGGCTCGACCCGCGGCCGGTAGATGATCGGTGCCTCGTCGCCCTTGCCGGCGAACCAGCCGCTGTTGAGGAAGGCCAGGACCGGGATCGTCACCGCGCCCAGCACGAGGCCGCCGAGCAACCACGACGCGTGAAGCGCGCGGCCATTCAATTCCGAGAGCTGCGGCAAGGCCGGCAGGGTAAACGTCTCGGCACGCATCAGCCAGACGGCATAAGGCAGCACCAGCACCGCGACCACGACCAGCGCATACAACGGATCGAGCGCCCGCAGCGTCCTGCGGCCGCCGGCAGTCGCGAGCGCGAAGATGACGAGCAGCAGCAAGAGAAAGACCGCCGCGGGCGTCGTGAGCAGCAACAGCCCGGCTTCAATCGACCAGGCGAACCAGCCATTGCCGCGGCGCTGGCCGATCAGTTGCCAGGAATGCAGCAGGAGCAGCGCCCAGAGCGGGCGCGCCAGCACCAGCGGACCGAAGTCGAGCGCGGACGAAGAGAAGGCCAGCAGCGTCATGGTCAAGAGCACGGCGAGCACCGCCTGCTGGGCGCCGACCACCGCGCGCGCCAGATGATAGAGCGCGACGAAGGTCGCGATCTCGCAGAGCTCGGCCAGCACATAGACGCCGAACATGTGGCCGCCGGCAGCGCGATAGGCGATGTCGGCGAGCCAGACTGCCAGAGGCGGGCCGAGATCGGTTCCGACCTGATATTCGCGGCCGAACGCGAGCAGGGTCGCGAGGTTGCCGGGTGGGCTGCGGTAGAACACCAGCGCCACGAACAGCCACATCGCAGCCTGCAACAGCACGGCGATCCACACGATCAGCCGCGGCCGGGCGCGAATGAGCTCGATGACCAGGGAGGTAAACCGCATGCAACGTCCGAAAGATGCAGCCAACCCGTGCAGCCGGCCCTAATCGCTCACGACTGTTTTGATAAAGGGCGCTGCGCGTCGTGGCAACGACCGTCTGCCCGTCATGCCCGGGCTTGTCCCGGGCATCCACGTTCTTCGGAGCAGGCGGCAAAGACGTGGATGGCCGGGTCAAGCCCGGCCATGACGATGCGGAAGCTGCGGGACGAGACCCTAGAGCCTCGCTGAAGCGTCGATTTCGACGTCCGCTTCCAGCTCCGCGTCGACCTCGGTCACCGCGAACAAGTCCGGGATCGGCTCGACGGTCCAGGGCATGTGCTTGGCGCGGGCGGCGACGACGGGGGCGAAGAAGCTGCGGTGGTGGACGGAGGGGCCGAGGCGGTCGAGCGCGTCGAGATGCTCCGGGACGGCATAGCCCTTGTGCTGCTCAAAACCGTAGCCCGGACAGTCCTGCGCCAGCGCGCACATCAGCCGGTCGCGCGTCACCTTGGCAATGATCGAGGCCGCCGCAATCGACAGGACGATGCCGTCGCCGCCGATCACAGCCTCGCAATCGCACGCCGTATCGAGCCGGTCGCGGCCGTCGACGAAGACGTGGCGGGGCGCCTCGGGCAGCGCGCCCACCGCGCGCTTCAAGGCCCACAGCGACGCCCGCAAGATATTGTCGCGGTCGATGCGCGAGCGCGAGGCGACGACGACGGAGACCTGCGCGGTCGCGCAGATCTTGTCGAACAGTCTTTCGCGCTCTTCCGCCGTCAGCCGCTTGGAATCGTCGATGCCGCGCGGGATACGGGCGGGATCGAGGATCACGGCGGCCGCGACCACCGGCCCGGCGAGCGGCCCGCGGCCGGCCTCGTCGCAGCCAGCCACCGGCCAGACCCCGCGCTTGATCAGCGCGCGCTCGCGGCGGAAGCTCGGCGGCGCGATGGCGATAATGCCCGTCTTGGCTGCGCTCTTGCCGGCCTCGGCCTCGCTGGCCTCGGTCGCCTTGCTGACCTCGGTCGCCTTGCTGGCGTCGGTCTTGCTGGCCTCGGCCTTGCCAACCGTGGTCTTCGCAGGCTTCTGGGGCGTGGCCTTCTTGGCCGGCTTGTTGACGGACTTGTCCCGAATCATGGCCGGGATCCTGCGCAAGCGGTGCGGCCTGCGCAACAGGGAACCCCGGACAATTCCCGTTATTCAACGGCTCATCAGAACAGGCTGAGCTGGTCGCCGTTCCGCTTCGGCCTGGCAAAATGATCCGTCGTCAACTTCGCGCGCCGTTTGTTGAGGCCGAGCCTGTCGCAGGCGATCTCGAAGCGGCGGCCGATGGTCCAGGCCATCGGACCGGTGCCCTTCATCCGCTCGCCCCATTTCGAATCGTAGTCGCGCCCGCCGCGCATGTCGCGGATCAGGGTGAAGACGTGGCGGTAGCGGTCCGGATAGTTCGCCATCAGCCATTCGCGGAAGAGATCGCGGACTTCGAGCGGCAGCCGCAACAGCACGTAGGAGGCCTCCTTGACGCCGGCATGGGCCGCTGCATCCAGGATGCGCTCGATCTCGGAATCGTTCAGCGCAGGGATCACGGGCGCGACCATGACCGTCGTCGGAATGCCGGCATCCGACAGCTGCTTCAGTGCTTCCAGACGCTTCGGCGGCGTCGAAGCCCGCGGCTCCATTGTGCGCGCCAGTTTCGGATCGAGCGAGGTCACTGAGATCGCGACCTTGGCGAGACTGCGCTTGGCCATCCGCGCGAGAATGTCGATGTCGCGTGTCACCAGCGCCGACTTGGTGACGATGCCGACGGGGTGGCCGGCACGCTCCAGCACCTCCAGAATGCCGCGCATGATTTTGCGCTCGCGCTCGATCGGCTGATAGGGATCGGTGTTGGTGCCGATCGCGATCATCCGCGGCTCGTAGCCGGGCGCGGCGAGCTCCTTCTCGAGCAGCGCCGGCGCCTCCGGCTTGGCAAACAGTTTTGACTCGAAGTCGAGCCCCGGCGACAGGCCGAGATAGGCGTGCGTCGGCCGTGCGAAGCAATAGACGCAGCCATGCTCGCAGCCGCGATAAGGATTGATCGAGCGGTCGAAGCCGATGTCGGGCGACTCGTTGCGGGTGATCACCTTGCGCGAGGTGTCGAGCCCGACCGTAGTCGTGAACGGCGGCAGCTCATCCAGGCTCTGCCAGCCGTCGTCGAAGGCGACGCGCGCCTCGGCTTCGAAGCGGCCGCTGGCGTTGGATTGCGCGCCCCGCCCTCGCCTGCGCTCGCGGTCGATCGCGACGGCAAGCTCGGGGAAAGCGGCAGGAATATCTGAAGGCGCACCCGCCGGCTCGGAGGGCGCCGTGACCGGCGGGTGCTTGAGGGCACGAGAGGATGCTCGACTCATGAAGCCAAGATAGCATGCGGCAGGAACAAATCAAGAACGAGAACAAAAAACGCGAAAACAACCCCATGCACAGTAGCGCTGCCCAATGTTCGGGCGCGCGCCTTTGACCTCACGCAACATCCAGGTCCGGCGATCCGGCAGGGATCGATCGCGCCGGAACATGGTTGGTGACGATCGCTGGGTGAAAGTCGGCAGGAACATGACAAATCAACGACAATCGGCCGCGGCGAGCAGCGACCTCGATCTCCTCGATCGCTACTGGCGTGCCGCAAACTACCTCTCCGTCGGCCAGATCTATCTCCTCGACAACCCGTTGCTGCGCGAGCCGTTGCGGCCCGAGCAGATCAAGCCGCGTCTGCTCGGCCATTGGGGTACGACGCCCGGGCTGAACTTCATCTACGCCCATCTCAACCGCGTCATCCGCACGCTGGACCTCGACATGATCTATGTCTGCGGTCCCGGCCATGGCGGCCCGGGCATGGTTGCCAACACCTATCTCGAAGGCAGCTACAGCGAGATCTATCCCGACATCGGGCGCGACGCGGACGGATTGCGCAAGCTGTTCCGGCAGTTCTCCTTCCCCGGCGGCATCCCGAGCCACGCCGCGCCGGAAACGCCGGGCTCGATCCACGAAGGCGGCGAGCTCGGCTACGCGCTGGTCCATGCCTATGGCGCGGCGTTCGACAATCCGGACCTGATCGTGGCCTGCGTGGTCGGCGACGGCGAGGCCGAGACCGGGCCGCTCGCGGCGAGCTGGCACTCGAACAAGTTCTTGAACCCGGCGCATGACGGCGCGGTGCTGCCGATCCTGCATCTCAACGGCTACAAGATCGCCAATCCCACCGTGCTGGGGCGGATGCGCGACGCGGAGATCCGCGAGCTCTTTCGCGGGCTCGGCCACGAGCCGCTGTTCGTCGAGGGCGACGATCCCAAGCTGATGCACCGGACCATGGCCGATGCGCTGGACGTCGCGCTCGCCAGCATTCGCTCGATCCAGCAGCACGCCCGCGACGGCCGCAAGGCGGTCGAGCGACCGCGCTGGCCGATGATCGTGCTGCGCAGCCCGAAGGGCTGGACCGGCCCCAAGGAAGTCGATGGGCTCAAGGTCGAGGGCTTTTGGCGCGCCCATCAGGTGCCCGTCTCCTCCTGCCGCGAGAATCCAGCGCATCTCAAAGTGCTCGAAGACTGGATGCGCAGCTACGAGCCGGAAAAGCTGTTCGACGCGAACGGCGCGCTCGCCTTCGAGCTGCAGGCGCTGGCTCCCGAAGGCAACCGCCGCATGGGCGCCAATCCGCACGCTAATGGCGGGCTGCTGAAGAAAGAGCTGAAGCTGCCGGACTTCCGCAGCTTCGCGGTCGAGGTGCCCCGGCCTGGCGGCGTCACCGGCGAAGCGACGCGCGAGCTCGGCAGGTTCCTGCGCGACGTCATCCGCCTCAACGCGCAGGAGCGCAACTTCCGCATCATGGGACCGGACGAGACCGCGTCAAACCGGCTCGAGGCGGTGTTCGAGGCCACCGAACGCGTCTGGATGGAGCCGACCGAGCCTTACGACGTGCACCTCGCCCAGGACGGCCGCGTGATGGAGGTGTTGAGCGAGCATCTGTGCCAGGGCTGGCTCGAAGGCTATCTGCTCACCGGCCGGCACGGCTTCTTCTCCTGCTACGAGGCCTTCATCCACATCGTGGATTCCATGTTCAACCAGCACGCCAAATGGCTCAAGGTCACGCGCGATCTGCCGTGGCGGCGCCCGATCGCCTCGCTCAACTATCTCCTGACCTCGCATGTCTGGCGCCAGGACCACAACGGCTTCAGCCATCAGGACCCCGGCTTCGTCGATCTCGTCGCCAACAAGAAGGCCGATATCGTCCGCATCTACTTTCCGCCGGACGCCAACACGCTGCTCTGGATCGCCGATCACTGCCTTCGCACCTATAACCGCATCAACGTCATCGTCGCCGGCAAGCAGCCGGCGCCGCAATGGCTCTCCATGCAGGACGCCGCCACACATTGCGATGCCGGCATTGGCATCTGGACATGGGCGGGCACGGAAGACGCAACTCGCGAGCCCGACGTGGTCATGGCCTGCGCCGGCGACGTGCCGACATTGGAGACGCTCGCCGCCGTCGACCTGCTGCGCAAGGCGCTGCCCGAGCTGAAGATCCGCGTCGTCAACGTCGTCGACCTGATGACGCTGCAACCGAAGGAGCAGCATCCGCATGGCCTGTCCGATCGCGACTTCGACAGCCTGTTCACGCGCGACAAGCCGGTGATCTTCGCCTATCACGGCTATCCCTATCTGATCCACCGGCTGACCTATAACCGCACCAATCATGCCGGCATGCATGTGCGCGGCTTTGCCGAGGAAGGCACCACGACGACGCCGTTCGATATGGTCGTGCTCAACGAGCTCGACCGCTTTCATCTGGCGATCGAGGCGATCGAGCGTGTCCCTGGGCTCGCGACCAGGGCCGCGCAGGTCAAACAGCAATTCCGCGACGCGCTGATCGCGCATTCACACTATGTGCGCGAGCATGGCGAGGACATGCCGGAGATTCGCGACTGGGTCTGGCACAACAGCGCGGACGGCAAGACTCCGGCAGAAGCCGGCGATTGACATCAAGCCATGTCGGACACCGTTCTCGTTCTCAACTCCGGATCGTCGAGCATCAAGTTCGGCCTGTTCGAGCTGTCAGGGCGGGATCCCGTCCTGCTCTGCAAGGGGCTGCTCGACGAGCACGAGACGACGCCCCGGCTCATCGTGAAGAACCCGGCGGGCGAGGACCTCTTCGAAAAGCAACGGACAGGATCAGATACCGATAGCGATCATCTGTTCGCCTACGTGCTCGCCTTTATCGAAGAGCATTTTGGCGAGCGCCACTTGCGTGCCGCAGGCCATCGCATCGTTCACGGTGGGCCAGACTATTCAGGGCCGGCCGAATTGACGGAGGATGTCTGCGCGAAGCTGGAGGCGCTGACGCCGCTTGCGCCGCTGCACCAGCCGCGGTGCCTGGCGCCGGTCCACACCATCCGGGCGATCCGGCCGGAGTTGAGGCAGATCGCCTGCTTCGACACTGCCTTTCATCATGGCCTGGCGCCGCCGGCGAGCCGCTTCGCCATTCCGAGGCGCTATGAGGAGCGCGGCCTCCGGCGCTATGGGTTTCACGGCCTCTCGTTCGAATATGTCGCAGGACGTCTGGCCGAGATCGCGCCGGAGCTGGCCGCGGGACGCACCATTATCGCGCATCTCGGAAATGGCGCGAGCCTCTGCGCGCTGAGCAACAGCCGCAGCGTTGACACCACGATGGGTTTCACCCCGCTCGATGGCCTGGTGATGGGCACGCGCTGCGGCACGATCGATCCCGGCGTTCTGCTCTATCTGCAACAGCACGAGAAGATGTCGGCCGAGGCGGTGCAGCACCTGCTCTATCGCGAGTGTGGCCTGCTCGGCGTGTCCGGCCTCTCCGCCGACATGCGCACGCTGCTTGCAAGCGGCGAGGCTGCGGCGCGGGAGGCTATCGATCTCTTCACCTTCCGTGCGGCGCAGGACGTCGCGATGATGGCGACGACGCTCCAGGGGATAGATTGTCTGGTCTTCACTGGCGGCATCGGCGAGCACAGCAAGGAGATTCGCAGCGAGATCGGCGAGCGTCTCGCCTGGCTCGGTGTGCGCATCGATGCCGCTGCCAACGATGCGGCGCACGATCGTATCAATGGCCGCGACAGTGCCGTCGATGTGTTCGTCATCGCGACCGATGAGGAACTCATGATTGCGCGGCATTGCGCCGCGGTGCTGCAGGCAATGGGAGGCTCGTCCGATTAGCGCGTGATGGCAGCCATCCGTCATTGCGAGTTGGGAC
>NZ_VSTH01000108.1 GCF_008123965.1 Bradyrhizobium hipponense
CGCCCTCTTGACAACTCACTCCCCATACAAGGATGACGGATATGCCGTTTGCGCGTACGCCGTAGGGTGGGCAAAGGCGCGTAGCGCCGTGCCCACCAGTCTGCTTCAAACTCGCTCGGCTTTGAATGGTGGGCACGCTTCGCTTTGCCCACCCTACGCCGTACGCGCTCGCGGTGCCGCTACTCCCAGAACTCCGCGTGCCCCTGCGGATCGACCAACCGGTTGATGCGCAAGCCTGCCGCCATCGCGAACCGCACCGTCATCTGCTTGCGCGTGGCCGCAGCGATCTTGTGTTCGGGCGCCTCGCAATGCAGGTGCGCGCCATAGGCATCCGCGATGATCAGGCCGGTGCCTTCCGGAAAGATCTCGCAGGGCAGATCCTGCGTAAAGGCGAAGAACAGCCGGTCGCAATGGGCGCGGTATTCGGGCCATTTCTGATCGGCGCGCAGATCCTCCACCGAGGATTTGATCTCGACGATCCAGATCTCGCCGCGCTCGTTCAGCGCCACCAGATCCGCGCGCCGTCCCGACGGCAGCGGCAATTCGCTGATGCAGGTGAAACCGAGCGAGCGCAGCAACCGCGCCGTGCCGCGCGCAATCGCCAACGCCGTCTCGGATTGACGGCGGTCGGGCGGCGGCACGAGGGCGATGTTGCGGACGGTGCTATCCATAGAGGCAGTGTAGCCGATTCCGTTGGGTGCGGACACCTTCGATACAGACGAGCTGCGTCCCCATTCTCCGCCGTCGTCCCGGCGAAGGCCGGGACCCATACCGCGTGATTTCACGATGGAGCGCGGTGTGGGTACCGCGGAAGGGCTTGCTAACTGCCAGCCTTCGCCAAATTCCTCCCTGCGGTTATGGGTCCCGGCCTTCGCCGGGACGACGGCTAGGGGTGTGGCGGCGGCGACACCACCACGCCCTCATTGCCGCGCAGGTCCAGCACGCCTTCGAGCTTCTCCCCCTCCCGATCCAAAAACGTCGAGAGCAATATCTCGCTGCCGAAGCGAACGGCGCTGGTGGTGACGGCGATCGGATCGGGGCCGAGATTGAGCACCACGACCACCGCCCTGCCCGCGGACTCGCGGCGATAGACCAACAGATCGCCTTGCGCCGCGATCGGGTGATAGTCGCCCGACACCAGCGGCGGACATGTCTTGCGTACCGCGATCAGCCGCCTGTACAGCGCGAGGATCGAGCGCGGGTCGGCTTCGAGATTGACGACGTTTTCGTGGATGTGATCCTCCGGCAGCGGCAGCCACGGCCTGACCTCCGAGAAGCCGCCGAAGTTCGACGAATCCCACTGCATCGGCGTGCGGCAGCCGTCGCGGCCGACCCCGATGCCGGGCACGTTCTTCTCGAAGGGATCGCGCACGTCCTCGGGCGCGATCGCGAGCTGATGCATGCCGATCTCGTCGCCGTAATAGAGTGTCGGCGTGCCGCGCAGTGTCAGCAGCAGCATGGCCGCGACGCGGGCCTGCCCCGGCCCGATCCGGCTTGCGACCCGCGGACGATCGTGATTACCCAGCACCCAGTTCGGCCAGGCGCCTTTCGGCAGCGCCTTCTCGTAATCCTCGATGATCTTCTCGATCGACCGCGCGCTCCAGAAGGTCGAGAGCAGCGCGAAATTGAACGGCATCTGCGCGCCGGTGAGATCGTTGCCGTAATAGGCGATGAGACGGTGCAGCGGCAGATAGATTTCGCCGATCAGCACGCGCGCACCAAAAGCATCGGTGACGCGGCGCATCTGCGCGATCACGTCATGCACCTCCGGCTGGTCGGTGGAATATTGCGTCAGGATCTTTTCGTTCGGCGGCCGCCCCTCGACGTAATGCGGGTTTGGCGGATTGTCGCGGAATTCGGCATCCTTGATCAGGTGCCAGATCACGTCGACGCGAAAGCCATCGACGCCTTTCTCCAGCCAGAACCGCATCGCGTCGTAGATCGCCGCGCGGACGTCCGGATTGCGCCAGTTGAGATCGGGCTGCTGGGCGAGGAAGGCGTGGTAGTAATATTGGCCGGTCGTCTCGTCGAATTGCCACGCGCTGCCGCCGAACTCCGACAACCAGTTGTTCGGCGCGCTGCCGTCCGGCTTCGGATCGCCCCAGACGTACCAGTCGCGTTTCGGATTGTCGCGCGATGACCTGCTCTCGACGAACCATGGATGCTGGTCGGAGGTGTGGTTGGGCACGAGATCGAGGATCAGCTTCAAGCCGTTGTCATGCGCGGCGCCAAGAAGCGCATCGAAATCCTCCATCGTGCCGAACAGGGGCTCGATGCCGACATAGTCGGAGATGTCGTAGCCGAAATCGGCCATCGGTGAGGGAAAGATCGGCGACAGCCAGATTGCATCGACGCCGAGGGATTTCACATAAGGCAGCCGCCGCAGGATGCCGGCGAGATCGCCGACCCCATCACCATTCGAGTCCTGAAAGGAGCGCGGATAGATCTGATAGAAGATGCCGTCGCGCCACCAATCGTCGCCGCTGTGAGCCATGCCGGAAATACCACCCGAAGTTCTGCTCTCGCGCGAGAGAACGCCAAAGCAACGCGCCGGTTCAAATCAGCAAGCCAATTGGGACGGCCGTGTGACGATTGCTGCCGCTGTTCCCGCTCCCGATGCGAATCTTTTGCTTGGCGGCATGGCAAAAATCGGCATTGTGAGGCCATGACCGAGCAAAACGACACGCAAGAATCCCAAGCGGCCAAGGCCGGCGCGATCATTGTTCCCGTGACGCTGTTCGACCAGAACTGCACCATCATCTGGGACGAGCCCGGCAAGAAGGCCGTGGTGATCGATCCCGGCGGGGACGTGCCGAAGATTCTGGAGGCGATCAAGCAGACCGGCGTCACCGTGGAGAAGATCTGGCTGACCCACGGCCATATCGACCATGTCGGCGGCGCAGCCGAATTGCGCGATGCGCTGAAGGTGCCGATCGAAGGCCCGCATGCCGCCGACAAGTTCCTGCTCGACAATGTCGTCGAGAGCGGCGCGCGCTTCGGCATGACCGGGGTGCGCAATTTTGCGCCCGACCGCTGGCTGGAGGAGGGCGACACCGTGTCGATTGGCGGCTTGCAGTTCGACATCCTGCACTGTCCCGGCCACTCACCGGGCAGCGTGGCGTTCTTCAACAAGCAGTTGCGCTTCGCCCATGTCGGCGACGTCCTGTTCGCAGGCTCGGTCGGGCGCACCGACCTGCCCGGCGGCAGTCACGCGACGCTGATCGATTCGATCAAGACCAAGCTGCTGCCGCTCGGCGACGATGTCGGCTTCATCTGCGGTCATGGCGCCGGCTCGAGCATCGGCCAGGAGCGGATGACCAACCCGTTCATCACCAGCGAGATGTAGGCGCTTATTCCGCAGCGTCCGCGAGCGGCACGGGTCCGCTCAGGTTGCGCTCGCCCCAGTCGCGGATGGCGGCGACGACCGGCACGAAGCTCCTGCCCTTGCGTGTCAGGCGATACTCGACCTTGGGCGGCACCTCGCCGAAGTCCTTGCGATCGATCAGGCCGCTTTGCGTCAGCGCCTTCAATTCCCGGCTGAGCACGCGCGGGGTGATCTCGGCGCTGCCAGCCGTGCCGCGCAACAGGCCGCTCCTGATCTCGCCATAGCGGCGCGGACCGTCCTTGAGATCCCAGACGATGCGCAGCTTGTACTTGCCGCTGATCATTTTCTGAAACGCCGCGACCGGACAGGTGCGCGCCGCAAATGCCTTCGCCATGTCGTCTCCTCCATGCGCCAGCCGGGCTCCAGCCGAGGATAGGAGCAACGCCGAAAAAGTCTATACTATCAATTTTGTCCATACTTGCAGGATCGCTCCAAGCGCGCAGATGATCCCGCACGGACCAACAGGGAGCGTCACATGAAGCACTTCATGATCAAGTACGAATTCAAGAACGGCACAACGGAGGCCTGGCACCAGGAGATCAGCCGCTTCATCAAGGCGATCGACGCCGATCCGGAGCTGAAAGGACGGATCGGCTATCGTGTCATGAAGAACCGGGACGACAGCCACTATTTCCACCTCGCCAGCGTCAGCGACGAGGCCGCGCAAAAAACGCTGCAATCGCGCGACTTCTTCCGGCATTATCAGGAGATGACGCGGAAGGTCGCTGCCGGCGGCGAGGTGACGGCGACGCCGATCGAATGGATCGATCAGACGGCGTAGCTTTCACGTGTGACGCGATTGCGCCACAAACACCACCATCGTCCCGGACAAACGCGCGGAGCGGCGCGCAGATCCGGGACGACGAGCTGGGTTGGAGCTACTTCATCAATCCCGCGGCCGTGAGCGCTCGCGTGATGATCTGGCCGAGGTCGAGGCCGCGCGCCTTGTCGCGCTTCGGCGCGATCGCCTCTTCGGCGACCGCGGCGCGGATCGAGCGGGCGAGATGCGGTGCGGGCGAAAGTACGGGCTTCGCTGCTACGGCAGGCCTTGGCGCCGATGTCTTCGCGTCCGGAATCCAGCCGGTCAGGCCGAAGAATTTTGCGATGTGGTAGGAGGAGGAGATGCCCGCCTCGATCAGGAACGCGCCTTCCATGCCATAGCGCTGGTCGTTGTCGGCAACGCCAAGCGGCGTGCCATGCGCCATGTCGGCAATGCTGTAGGACTCGACCAGCGTTTCGCCGTCCTTGTTCCACCAGGCCTGGCGCGGATAGCCGTCGACATCGGTCTCGGCCATCGGCATCTCCGGCAGATCGTGCAGGTCGAGCCATTGCTTGACGATCTCGTCGGCATTGCCGGGATTGACGGTGCGGTCGGCACTGCCGTGCCACACCGACACCTTCGGCCACGGGCCGCGATGGTCCGAGGCGTTGCGCACGAGATCGCCGAGCTCGCGTGCCGGCCGCGCCGGCGAATGGAACATGCCGTCCAGCGCCTCGCGCAGGTTCGACGCGATGCCGTAGGGAAGCCCGGCGATGATGGCGCCGGCTGCGAAGACGTCCGGATAGGTCGCAAGCATCACCGACGTCATGCCGCCGCCGGCGGAGAGGCCGGTGACGAAGATGCGCCGCGGATCGACGCGATGCGCCTCGGCCATGTGCGCGATCATCTCGCGGATCGAACACGCCTCGCCGCTGTCCCGCGCGGTGTCTTCCGGATTGAACCAGTTGAAGCAGGTGTTGCTGTTGTTGGCGCGCTGCTGCTCGGGCATCAGCAGCGCAAAGCCATAGTGCCTGGCCAGCGTCGACCATCCCGCACCGAGATCGTAGGTCGCCGCCGTCTGGCCGCAGCCGTGCAGCACGACGACGAGCGCGCGCGGCTTCTGCAATTGCGCCGGCACGAATTTGAACATGCGCAGATTGCCGGGATTGCTGCCGAAGCTCGTCACTTCTTCCAAGGGGCTGGATGAGCCAGCGCTCCGGCCGAGCTCGGCAAAGCGCAAACCATCCGCCTTTGACAGGCGTCTCAAGAGATCAACATTTCTGGCGAGCGACACGGCAACTCCTGGCAGGCGACGTTCAACGTCACCCAAACCAAATAGTTGCTGCGATGCAAAATAAAAAGACCGTGTGCTGTCGATCGCTACGAATTCGCGGGAAAACCCCAGGGATCCGTACGTATTAACCGCAATGCCTCAACTTCGTGCAGAGGCAAGGCGCATCCACGCCAGAAATGCGGCGCAGATCGTGATTAACGCCGCAAACAGCGCGAGCGAGACGACGAATCCTGCGCGCGCCGATTGCAACGCTTCGATGACGAAGAACACCGCGCCGATTGCGGCCACTCCGGCCGCATTTCCAATCTGCGCGGTGGTGCCGTAGATGCCGGAGGCAGAGCCTGCAGCGGCCGGCTTCACGGTCGAGAGCACCGCGCCGGACAGTGGCGCCATCACCAGCCCTTGACCGTAGCCGAAGATGAGCATGGTCAGCGCGAGCTCAATCGGCGTCGGCGCATCGACAAAGCCTGCAACAAGCGCCAGCGCAGCGAGGCCCGCGATCTGCAATGCGCAGCCTTCGATCAACACCGGAGTGCCGCGATGCCGCGTCCGCGCGCCGCTGTGGCGTGACGCCACCACGAAGGCGAGCGCAAGCGGAATGAAGGCGATGCCGGCTGCGAGTGGCGCGATCTTCAGACCTCTTTGCATGAACAACGTCATCACCAGATAGAACGACAGATTGGCGGCGAAGAAAAACAAGGCTGCCCCGAGCCCGCGCAGAAAAGCCGCGTCCGCCAGCAAGGTGAGATCGATCAGCGGCATGCCGCCGGCGCGCGCGACGGAATGTTCGAGTCGCAAAAAGCCCGCGAGGATTGCGCCGCCGATCGCCATCACCGCCCACAGCCACGGCGCCCAGCCCATATCATGGCCGAACAGCAGTGGTCCGATCAGGCACAGCAATCCGGCGAACAGCACGATGCTTCCCTTGATATCGAGCCTTGTGCCGGCCCGGCGCGGCACCGGCGGCATGATGCGCCAGGCGGCGGCCGCGATGACGATGCCGCAGGGCACGTTGACGAAGAACACCGCGCGCCAGCCGGTGCCGGCGAGATCGATCGTGACCAGCAGGCCGCCGAGCAGGAAGCCCGCCGCGCCCGCAAGCCCCAGCACGATGCCGTAGATGGCGAAGGCGCGGCTACGCGATTCATCGGTGAACAGGAGATGCAGCGTCGCCAGCACCTGCGGCACCATCAGCGCCGCGGTCGCGCCCTGCGCCAGCCGCGCGACGATCAGCTCCACGCCCGATTGCGCCAGCCCGCACCACAGCGAGGTCAGGGTGAAGCCGAGCACGCCGGCCAGGAAGACGTTCTTGGTGCCGTGAATGTCGCCGAGCCGGCCGCCCGTGACGACCAGCGTGGCATAGGCGATCAGGTAGATCGCGATGACGGACTCGATCTGCGCCGGCGTCGCATGCAGATCGACCGCGATGGTGGGAATGGCGACATTGACGACGAAAGCATCGACGCCGAACATGAACTGGGCGGCCACGACGATTGTCAGCACCCACCAGCGCCGGGACGAATCGATTTGTCGTGTGACGGTTTGATGCATCGGGACGGGGACTTCTTTCATCGCTGCCCAATTGTTTCAGATTGATTGCGGCGTCGCGATTACCTCGGAGGTAAGCACCACGCGCTCTTCACCTCGGCCCGCTTGCGGGCCATCGCATATGGCGTGAGAGTTCGATGCGATGAGCTTCCCCAGCGTCATGGCCGGGCTTGTCCCGGCCATCCACGCCTCGCTTCGCAGCACGAAGAACGTGGATGCCCGGGACAAGCCCGGGCATGACGACCTCTCGTGAATGTTCATATGCGATTGCCCTGCCTCTTGCGGAGGGAGGTCGATCGCGAAGCGGTCGGGTGAGGGGGAGCCTCTGCGAGTCCGACAGTCACTGTGATTGCGGAGAGAGCCCCTCACCCTGCCCTCTCCCCGTAAGAACGGGGAAGGGAGAAGAGGCGCGCATGCCTGCATTCCGCGGCGCGGGACATCGTGCGATTGCGTTCGCTCGTCCCAGCACGTAGCCTCGCGGCCTCAACAAACAAAAAATCAAGCCGGAGAGAACGCCATGGCGCGCCTGAAATTCGGAGCCTTTCTTGCCCCGCATCACCCGATCGGGGAGCATCCGATGCTTCAGTTCCGGCGCGATCTCGATCTGGTCGAGCAGCTGGATAGCCTCGGCTATGACGAATTCTGGTGTGGCGAGCATCACTCCTCCGGATGGGAGATGATTGCCTCGCCGGAGATGTTCCTGGCCGCGGCCGGCGAGCGCACCAAGCGGATCAAGCTCGGCACCGGCGTGGTTTCGCTGCCCTATCATCATCCCTTCAACGTCGCCCAGCGCATGGTGCAGCTCGATCACATGACCGGCGGCCGCGCCATCTTCGGCTCCGGCCCCGGCGCGCTCGCCTCCGACGCGCACACGCTCGGCATCGACCCGATGACCCAGCGCGACCGTCAGGACGAGGCGATCGGCGTGATCCGCCGCCTGTTCAACGGCGAGCGCGTCACCGCCAAGAGCGACTGGTTCACCATGAATGACGCCGCGCTCCAGATCCTGCCGTTGCAGGAGGAGATGCCGTTCGTGGTGGCGTCGCAGATCTCGCCCTCCGGCATGACGCTCGCCGGCAAATACGGCATCGGCATCATCTCGCTGGGCTCGATGACGACGCAGGGGCTGATGTCGCTGCAGCAGCAATGGCAGTTCGCCGAGGACGCCGCCAGGAAGCACGGCACCAAAGTCGATCGGGCGAACTGGCGCGTGCTGCTGACCTGGCATCTCGCCGAGACCCGCGAGCAGGCCAGGCGCGAGGCCGGCGCCGGGCTGATGCGCTGGCACAACGAATATAATGTCGGCACGCTGCGACGGCCCGGCCTCACCGCGTTCGCCTCGCCCGACGAGGCCGTGGACAAGACCGCTTTTGTCGACGGCGCGGCCTCCGTCATCGGCACGCCAGACGATCTCGTCAAGATGATCAAGAACGTGATGCGGGTGTCGGGCGGCGTCGGCGCCATCATCGGCTTCGTGCACGACTGGGCCAATCCGGAAGCCACGCGCCGGAGCTGGGACATGGTCGCGCGCTACGTCGTGCCGGAGATCAACGGCTACATCGACGGCTTGCGCAAGTCGCAAAAATTCGTGATCGAGAACCGCGCGATCTTCGAGCGCGCGGGCCAGGCCGTGATGGCCAAGATCATGGAAAACGAAAAGGCTGCAGAGGCGCTAAGGGTGACCGGCCCCGGGCGTGTGGCGATTCCCGCCGTGAACGCGCCGGATCTGCAGAAGGAAGCGGCGAAGCGGTAGGCCTCGTCGCCTCCGTTGGGCGGTGACATGTCAGACGTTTGCGCCTGTGCTATGCTGATCGTGTCAGCCTGGCGCGGGCCGCAATAATGCCCCGGCCAAGCGATTTCTGTTCGGTCAGCCAAACCGGAGCACTCGTCATGTCGATGCAGAATGTGGCCTCGCCTGCGCTCAGTTTCACCCCGCCCAGGCGCAACGAACTGACGCACATCCCCGGCGACGAGGGCTGGCCGATCATCGGCAAGACCTTTCAGGTGCTGGCGGATCCCAAGGGTCATATCGAGGCGAACGGCGCCAAATACGGCCCGGTCTACCGCACCCATTTCTTCGGCGAGACCAACGTCGTGCTGCTTGGCCCCGAGGCCAACGAACTCGTGCTGTTCGACCAGCACAAGCTGTTCTCGTCGACCCACGGCTGGAACAAGGTGCTCGGCCTGCTGTTTCCGCGGGGATTGATGCTGCTCGATTTCGACGAGCACCGGCTGCACCGCAAGGCGCTCTCGGTCGCATTCAAATCCGGGCCGATGAAATCCTATCTCAGCGATCTCGACCGCGGCATCGCCGCTCGCGTCGCGCAGTGGAAGGCGAAGCCGGGCACGATGCAGCTCTATCCGGCGATGAAGCAGCTTACGCTCGATCTGGCCGCAACATCCTTCCTCGGCGCCGAGATCGGACCGGAGGTCGACGAGATCAACCGCGCCTTCGTCGACATGGTTGCGGCCGCGGTCACCCCGATCCGCCGCCCCCTGCCCGGCACGCAGATGGCGCGCGGTGTGAAGGGCCGCAAGCGCATCGTCGCCTATTTTCGCGAGCAGATTCCGCTACGCCGCGGCAATCACGGCGGCGACGATCTGTTCTCGCAGCTCTGCCGTGCCACCCATGAGGACGGCGCGCTGCTCTCCGAGCAGGACATCATCGACCACATGAGCTTCCTGATGATGGCGGCGCACGACACGCTGACCTCGTCGCTGACCTCCTTCGTCGGCGAGCTCGCGGCGCATCCAGAGTGGCAGAAGAAGCTGCGCGACGAGGTTTTGGCGCTCGGGCTTTCCGCCGATGCGCGGACCAGCTTCGACGATCTCGAAAAGATGCCGCTGTCGGAGATGGCCTTCAAGGAAGCGCTGCGGATCAAGCCGCCGGTGCCCTCGATGCCGCGCCGCGCCATGCGCGATTTCACCTTCAAGGGCTTTAGGGTTCCCGCCGGGACGGCAATCGGCATCAACCCGCTCTATACCCATCACATGAAAGACATCTGGCCGGAGCCGGATCGCTTCGATCCCTCTCGTTTCACCGAGGAAGCCCAGCGCAACCGCCACCGCTTCGCCTGGGTGCCGTTCGGCGGCGGCGCGCATATGTGCCTCGGCCTGCACTTCGCCTACATGCAGGCCAAATGCTTTGCGCGGCACTTCCTACAGAACGTCGAGGTGTCGCTGGAGCCGGGCTACACGCCCGACTGGCAGATGTGGCCGATCCCGAAGCCGCGGGACGGGCTGCGGGTGGTGGTGAAGGCGGTGTGAGCATGGCACGCGTAGGGTGGGCAAAGCGAAGCGTGCCCACCACGCCTCTTCACATCTGAACATGATGGTGGGCACGGCGCGCGAAGAGCGCGCCTTTTGCCCACCCTACAGCTACCAATCCTCCCGTGTGGCGCCTACGCCCCCTGGTCGAACGCCTTGCGCAACGCGACGTAGCCCTGCTGCTGCTGGCTCCAGTTGCGGCCGCCGGTGATGGCGCCGTCGACTACGAGATCGTGGCCGTTGATGAAGCTGGATTCGTCGCTGGCCAGAAACACTGCGGCATGCGCGATGTCGTCGGGAAGGCCCGCGCGCGGGATCGGCTGCGCGGTCTTGTAGACCTCGCGCATCACGGCCGGCGTCTTTTCGGCCGCATCGGTCGAGAGCCCCAGCGCCTTGCCGAAAATGCCGGTGGCGATGGCGCCGGGCGAGATCGAGTTGACGCGCACGTTGGCTTCGCCGAGCTCCATGGCCACGCATTTGGTGAGATGGATCACGGCGGCCTTGGCCGCGCCATAGACCATTGAGGACGAGAAGCCGGCGAGGCGGCCGGCGATGCTGCCGTTGTTGATGATGCTGCCAGACCCCTGCTGCTTCATGAGGGGCGCGGCGTGCTTCATGCCGAGCATGACGCTGCGCACCAGCGTCGCCATCGCTGCGTCGAACCGCTCGACTTCGAGGCGCTCGATGCCACCGGTTTGCGCCGGACCGCCGGCATTGTTGAACAGGCAATCGATCCTGCCGAACTTGTCGACCGCCACCGCGATCAGCGCGCGCATCTGCTCTTCGACCGTCACGTCCGTCTGGCGGAAGATGCAATTGGCGCCGAGCTGCTTCGCCAGCGCCTCGCCTTCCGGTGCGCGCCGGCCTGCGATCACAATTTTGGCACCTTCGGCAACGAAGACTTCCGCGGTCCGCAATCCGATCCCGCTCGTCGCGCCCGTAATCACCGCAACCTTGCCGTCCAGCCTGCCCATGGAGTGTTCCTGTTTCCGAACCGTTTGATACCAAATTGCGGGCGCCGATCGATGACGGCGCCGCGACAATCACTATTCCTGCCCGCTCCGGACAAGGCAAGCTATGCTTGTGCGGGCGACATGCGTAACATTCCCGCCCTAAGGTCGAATTTCAGACGCAGATCGCAGCCGGGCAGCGCATGGGGAAGCTGATCGACGAATTCCGCAAGAGCTGGCAGGGCGTGGCGCCGCCAACGCTCGGCCTGAGCATTGCCTTCGCGGTGGCCTGCCTGCTGGTCGCGACGCTGGCGCGCTGGGGCCTCGCGCATGTGCGGCCCGACGTCTACTTCACGCCGTATTTCCCGGCCGTGTTCTTTGCCACCGCGTTCGGAGGCTTGCGGATCGGCGTCGCTACGGCACTGGTCGGCGGCGTGCTCGGCGTCGTGCTGAATTTCGGCGATGCCTTTGCCGATCGCGCCCGGTTCGCCCTGCTGGCGCTGTATTGGGGGGTCAGTGCGCTGACCATCTGGGGCGTCGAGCATTATCGCTCGCTGTTGATCGAGCAGAGACGGATTTCCAAGCGCCTGATCGAGGAGGAGGATTACCGCAAGCTGCTGGTCGACGAGCTCCAGCACCGGCTGAAGAACAAGCTGTCGACGGTGCATGCGGTGCTGCATCAGGTACTGCACGACCAGCCGCAGATCTGGGCCCGGATCGACCCGCGGCTGCGGTCGCTGGCCGCGACCGACGACCTGATTTCGCGGATCGACAGGGCCGGCTGCGACATTCGCGACCTCCTGATCTCGGAGCTTGGCCCATACGGCCATGTCCGCTTCACGCTCAACGGCGACCGGCTATTCCTGCCGCCGAAACTCGCGGTGACGCTGTCGCTGATGTTTCACGAGCTCGCCACCAATGCTGGCAAATATGGTGCGTTCTCCGCACCGCGCGGATTGCTGCAGGTGTCATGGACCGTCAGCGATGACCGCCTGTCCATCACCTGGGACGAAACCGAGGGACCGAGCATCGACAATGTGTCCGAAGCCGGCTTCGGCACCCAGCTGCTGAAGTCGGCGCTGTCAGCCTTCGACGGCAAGAGCGAGATCTCTTACTTGAAGACCGGGCTGCATTGCACCATGCAATGCCGCATTCCCCGCAGCGAATAGCCGCTGCAAACGAAAGCGGATCGCGGGCTTCGCTGGCACTTTCGCAAGCGGCGTTGACCCCCTGTTAATGACGATCGGCTGCTCGCGCCAGAACGCCGCAAGTTTCTCGCAAAACACCCCCGTATTTCTCCCGACCCCTTAACCAAACCTAAGAGGGAACCGCGCAAGATCGCGCTCATTGCAAAAGGCGCGCTGAAACAACAAGATTCATGAATTCTATGAACGACAACAGATACTCCGGCGCGACCGAAGCCGAGCTCGGTTTTCTCAAGGAAATCGTTAGAATGCTTCCGGCCGGCGTGACCGTGCAGGACGCCGGCGGCGAACTTCTTCTGGTCAACGATGCGGCGGCCACCCAACTCGGCATGGACGGCAGCCGCCCTGCGCCGGATCTCGCGCAGCGCCGGGAGGCCTGCCGCCGGGCGCTGAGCGCCGGCCAGGCCGTCGTCACCGAGGAAGCGCTCCAGGATGGGGCTGCACGCCAGGTCCTGCTCACGACCCATCGTCCGGTCCACCTCGCCGGACGCGAGCTCCTGATCTCAACTTCCGCCGACATCACCGAGCAGAAGAATTTCGAGGACCAGCTATTCCGCTCGGCCTATTTCGACGAGCTGACCGGGCTGCCTTCGCGGCGTGTGATCGAGCACCGCGCCACCGGCCTGCTGGCGCGGGACGGCGAGCGCTTTGCGCTTGCCTTTCTCGACGTCGACAATTTCAAGCACATCAACGACTATTACGGCCATACGGTCGGCGATGCGCTGCTGGTCGAGCTCTCGAAGCGGCTCGGGCGGGACCTGCGCGACTCCGACATGCTGTCGCGCATCTCCGGCGACGAATTCCTGCTGCTGCTGTCGCCGATCCAGAGCCAGGAGGAAGTCGCCGAATTCATGCAGTCGACGCTGGAACGCCTGACCGCACCGTTCTTCATCGACAATTCGGAGGTCTTCGCCTCCACCTCCGTCGGCGTCAGCCTCTATCCCGATCATGGCCGCAGCTTCGCGACGCTGCGCCAGAACGCCGACATCGCGATGTACCGCATCAAGAACAACGGCAAGGGCTCGGCGGCCTTTTTCGATGCCGGCATGGAGCGCGAGGCGCTGGCGCGGATGAAGATCGAGCAATCGCTGCGGCTCGCCATTCTCGAAAAACGCTTCTGCTGCGCCTTCCAGTCCAAGGTCGACATCAGGACGCAGGCGGTGGAGGGCATCGAGGCCCTGGTACGCCTGCGCGACGACGAAGGTATCATCCAGGCGCCCGGCTCGTTCATCGACCTTGCCACCGAACTCGGGCTGATCGACGAGCTGACCCATCTCGTGCTCGCCGAGATCGTCAAATCGATCGACCTGATCAACGCCACGTTTGGCGCGGACGCGAGCATCAGCATCAATGTCGCCGCTACGCAGGCCGGCAACCCGGAATTCATGCGCAGCTTTGCGCAGGCACTGGACGAAACCGGCTTTCCCCAACGCTTTATGATCGAGGTGACGGAAGACGCCTTCGTCGCCAAGAATCATTTCCAGGCCGAGATCCTGCCGATGTTCCGCAAGCTCGGTGTCGGCATCTCGATCGACGATTTCGGTAGCGGCTATTCCTCGCTCTCCGCGCTCGCCGACATCACCGCCGACGAGATCAAGATCGACCGCTCCTTCATCACCGACATCCATAAGCGTCCGCGTAACCAGGGCATCTTGCGCGCGATCGAATCCCTGAGCGAGGCGCTCGGCATGACCGTCATCGCCGAAGGCGTCGAATCCTACGAGGAATTGGCGTATCTGCAGGCCGCAACAAGGATCCGCTATGCTCAGGGCTATTATTTCGCCCGCCCGATCTTCCTCGAGGAGCTGACGCTGGCAACGCCCATCTCCAGCGAGGCGCGCGCCAGCGTGGCAAGCCGCCCGACCCAGGCGAATCGCCAAGGCTATTCGCGGGCGAGCGGGTACCGGCGGTAGGCGGGGCAACAAATACCGCTGTCGTCCCGGGGCGCGCGAAGCGCGAACCCGGGATCCATACCCGCAGGCAGAAGTGTGACGCGAAGCTCCCACTCCGAGCCTTAACCAAACTGCTCCCTGTGGGTATGGGTCCCGGATCTGCACTACGCTTCGCTGCGCTTGTCCGGGACGACGACCGAGAACGACCCAACCGCCAATTCCCCCTTTGAAATTACTGGCCTTTTGGTAATAAGCAGGTGGACCTCCCCGAGGTATGTCATGGCCGCCGCTTCCTCGATCAGCGATCCCGCCTATCTTCGTGCGCGCGCGATGGAGACGCTGTTCGAGCGGCTCGAAAACCTCTGCGAGGGCGCGATTGCGATCGACCGCGGCGGGCGGGTCGTCTACGTCAACGAGAAATACCTCGCCGCGCTTGGCCTCAAGCATATTGCGGAAGCGATCGGACGGCCGATCGAGGAGATCATCCCGAACAGCCTGATGCGGAAGGTGGCCGAAACCGGCGAACCGATCCTGCTCGACATCATGGAGCTCGGCGGCGAGCAGCTCGTGGTCACGCGGATGCCGATCGAGGACGAGCACCGGAAGGTCATCGGCGCGATTGGCTTCGTGCTCTATGACCATTTGGAGAGCCTCAAGCCGCTATTGGCCCGTGTCAGCCAGCTCGAGAGCGACCTGCGTCTGGCGCGGCGGCAATTGTCCAACGCCCGCGCGGCGCGCTTCACGTTCGCCGACTTCGTCGGCGTGACGCCGGGAATCGCGCAGGCCAAGGAGCTTGCGGCCCGCGCCGCGCGGCAGAGCGTCACGGTGCTGCTCACCGGCGAGACCGGGACCGGCAAGGAAATGCTGGCGCAGGCGATCCACAACGCTTCGTCGCGCGCGGACAAGCCGTTCGTCAGCGTCAATGTCGCGGCGATTCCCGACACGCTGATCGAATCCGAGTTTTTCGGTACCGTGCCCGGCGCCTATACCGGCGCGGACCGCAAGGGCCGCGAGGGAAAATTCCGGATCGCCGACGGCGGCACGCTGTTTCTCGACGAGATCGGCGAGATGCCGCTGCAATTGCAGGCCAAGCTGTTGCGCGTGTTGCAGGAGCGCGAGATCGAGCCGCTCGGGTCGGACAAGGTCTCGAAGGTCGACGTGCGCGTGGTCGCCGCCACCAATGTCGATTTGCGCAAGCGGGTCAGCGACGGCGCGTTCCGGGCCGACCTGTATTACCGGCTGAACGTGCTCTCGATCGATCTGCCGCCGCTGCGCGACTGCCTTGGTGATCTTCCCGAGATCAGCGCCCGGCTGCTCGAGGACATCAGCGCGTCCGGCGATTACGTCAGCGCCAAGATCACGCCGAGCGCGCTCGCCGCGCTTGCCTGCTACGACTGGCCGGGCAATGTCCGGGAACTTCGCAATATCCTGGAGCGCGCGCTGATCCTCAGCGATTCCGGGCGACTGACCGGCGACGATTTCGTGCGTATCCTTCCTGTCGGCACGCAGACCAGGCTCGCCGCGCCGGTGCGCGCGGCCGGCTTCGTGGTGCCCTATGCCGAGGCCGAGGCGGAATTCGAGAAGCACACGCTCGAACAGGCGCTCGCCGCCAGCAACGGCCAGATCTCCGAAGCCGCAAAGATGCTGCGCATCTCGCGCGCCACGTTCTACAAGAAGCTTGCCAAGTTCGGCCTCGCCGCGGGACCGGCCCCCGTCTGAGTTTCGAGACACGAAGCGTCCGGAGTCTCGGATTCCTGACAGCGCGCCTTGCCGCTCTGTCCCGGAGCCAGCGCTGAAACTGCTGGATTTTCAGCCATTTTGCGCAAACGCACAGCATCTGGCGCGGAGCTTGCTCTTCGCTTTGCACAATGACGCATGCTGCACATGCGCATTCGCAAACAGGGAGGACGCCAGATGAGTGAAGCGATCTCAGTCCATCAGCTTCAGGCGAAACAGCCGTCGCACGTGACGGTCGCCACCGCGAGCCTGATCGGCACCGCCATCGAGTGGTACGATTTCTTCCTCTATGGCACCGCGGCGGCGCTGATCTTCAACAAGCTGTTCTTTCCGACCTTCGATCCGGCGGTCGGCACGCTGCTGGCATTCGCGACCTACGCGCTCGGCTTCATCGCGCGTCCGCTCGGCGGCGTCGTGTTCGGCCATTACGGCGACAAGATCGGCCGCAAGACCATGCTCTATCTCACGCTCCTGATCATGGGCGCCGCGACCGCGGCGATCGGCTTCCTGCCGACCTACGAGACCGCCGGCATCTGGGCTGCGATCCTGCTCGTCACCTGCCGCCTGATCCAAGGCTTTGGCCTCGGCGGCGAATGGGGCGGCGCCGTGTTGATGGCAGTCGAGCACGCACCGGCGGACAGACGCGGCTTTTACGGCAGCTGGCCGCAGCTCGGCGCCCCGCTCGGTCTGGTGCTCGGCACGCTGGTGTTCTCGGTGGTGTCCTCGATGCTGACCGACGCCCAGCTCTATGCCTGGGGCTGGCGCATCCCGTTCCTGTTCTCGATCGCACTCGTGCTGGTCGGGCTGTGGATCCGCTTCACCATCGCGGAATCGCCGGAATTCCAGAAGGTCAAGGACAGCAAGCAGGAGGTGAAGATGCCGATCGTCGAGGCGATCCGCATGTATCCCAAGAACATCCTGCTGGCGATGGGCGCGCGGTTCGCCGAGAACGGCTTCTTCTACATCTATGCCACCTTTGTGCTCGCCTACGCGACGCAATCGCTCGGCATGAACAAGCAGGACATGCTCAACGGCGTGCTGATCGGAGCCGCGATCGAGACCTTCACCATTCCCGCCTTCGGCGCGCTGTCCGATCGCGTCGGGCGGCGGCCGATCTACATCTTCGGCGCGGTGTTCTCGGCGCTGATGTCGTTCCCGCTGTTCATGCTGCTGTCGACCAAGAACCCGCAACTCGCCTGGATCGCGATCGTGCTGGGTCTGGCCATCGGTCATGCCGCGATGTACGGCCCACAGGCGAGCTTCCTGTCGGAGTTGTTCGGCACCAAGGTGCGCTATAGCGGCGTCTCGCTCGGCTACAATCTCGCCTCGATCTTCGCCGGCGCGCTGTCGCCGCTGATCGCCACCGGCCTGATGACGGCCTACGCGCCGGCGACCTGGCCGATCTCGGCCTACATGATCGCTCTTGCGCTCGTCACCATCGTCTCGGTCTACTTCGCGACCGAAACACGCAAGATAGTGCAGCGCTGAACGGCCCGATCCATTCAATCGGTGCGGAGCGGCCTGTTCCATGACCGCTCCGCGCGATAGGATGGCTGCAAAGCAAGAACAAAACGCATGCGGTCCAGATAGCGGGAGGAACGCCGTGAGCCAGCACCCAGTGTTGCCTTACCTGCGCAATTCGGAGAAGGGCAAGGTCGTCACGGCGGCGGAAGCCGTCATGCTGATCCGCGACGGCGACACCGTGGCAACCGGCGGCTTCGTCGGCATCGGCTTTGCCGAGGAGATCGCGCTGGCGCTGGAGGAGCTCTACCTCTCGCATGAGGACGACGCGCCCTACACCCAGGGCAAGCCGCGCAATTTGACACTGGTCTATGCCGCGGGTCAGGGCGACGGCAAGCATCGCGGCCTCAACCATTTCGCCCATGAGGGCCTGGTGCGCCGCGTGATCGGTGGCCATTGGGGCCTCGCGCCAAAACTGCAGCAGCTCGCGATCGCCAACCAGATCGAGGCATACAACCTGCCACAGGGCGTGGTCACGCATCTGTTCCGCGATATTGCCGCACACCGTCCGGGCCACATCACCCGCGTCGGCATGGGCACCTTCGTCGATCCGCGCCATGGCGGCGGCAAGCTCAATGCCCGCACCACCGAGGACATGGTGGAGCTGATCACGATTCACGGTGAAGAATGCCTGCTCTACAGGACCTTCCCGATCCATGTCGGCATCATCCGCGCCACCACCGGCGATCCCGACGGCAACCTCACCATGGAGAAGGAGGCGCTGACGCTGGAAGCGCTCGCCATCGCCATGGCCGCGCATAATTCCGGCGGCATCGTCATCGCCCAGGTCGAACGGGTCGCGGAGAGCGGAAGCCTCAATCCGCGCCAGGTCAAGGTCCCCGGCATCCTCGTCGATTGCGTCGTGGTGGCAAAGCCCGAACACCACTGGCAGACGTTCGGCACCCAATACAATCCGGCGTTCAGCAGCGAGATCCGGGTCCGCACGACCTCGCTGCCGGTGATGCCCATGAGCGAACGCAAGATCATCGCGCGGCGGGCCGCCTTCGAGCTCAAGGCCAACAGCGTCGTCAATCTCGGCATCGGCATGCCGGAGGGGATCGCCTCCGTCGCCAACGAGGAGCGGATCATCGACCTCATCACGCTGACCGCCGAGCCCGGCGTGATCGGCGGCATCCCGGCGAGCGGCATCGATTTCGGCGCGGCGATCAACACCCAGGCCGTGATCGACCAGCCCTATCAGTTCGATTTCTATGACGGTGGCGGCCTCGATGCCGCCTTCCTCGGGCTCGCCCAGGTCGACCGCGCCGGCAATCTCAATGTCAGCAAGTTCGGGCCGAAACTCGCCGGCGCCGGCGGCTTTATCAACATCAGCCAGAATGCCAAGGAGGTTGTGTTCGTCGGCACGTTCGGTGCCGGCAGGCAGCGCTTTGCGGTGAACGACGGCAGACTTTCGATCCTGGACGAGGCGACGGCACGCAAATTCGTCGACAAGGTCGAGCACGTCACCTTCAGCGGCGCCTTCGCCGCCGCGCGCAGGCAGCGCGTGCTGTATGTCACCGAGCGTTGCGTTTTCGAACTGCGGCCCGACGGGCTCGAGCTCACGGAAGCCGCGCCCGGCATCGACATCGAACGCGACATTCTACGCCTGATGGACTTCAAGCCGCTGATTCCGCGCGATCCCGCTCCGATGGATGGACGCATCTTCCGCGACGACCCGATGGAGCTGCGCGAGCGGCTGCTCGCCATCCCGCTCGACCAGCGCTTTACGCTCGACGAGCAGCAGAACCTGTTCTTCGTCAATCTGGAGCGCTATCCCCTGCGCAGTAAGGCCGACATCGACGCCATCGCGCGGATGGTCGAAGCCAGGCTCACCCCGCTCGGCCACAAGGTCTACGCCATCGTCAATTACGACCACTTCTCGGTCCTGCCCGAGCTGCTGGACGATTACTCGGCCATGGTCCGCAGCCTTGTCGACCGCTTCTATGCCGGCGTGTCGCGCTACACGACCTCCGGCTTCCTGCGCATCAAGCTCGGCGAAGCCCTGGAGAGGCGCGGCGTCGCGCCGCATATCTTCGAGAGCGCGGAAGAGGCCCAATCGGATTGGCGCCGGCTCGAGGGAGTTGCGCCCGATCACGGCGGGCAGCCCGCGCCGCGTCACGCCTGGAAATGATGCATGTCTTACGCCAGCGGCTCAGCCGGAAGGTTCAATTGCAATGTTCAGAACGTTATGCAAATCGCTATTGCCGAGAAACTTTGAATCAGGAGGGACCATCGTGCGTCGATCACTCATCATAACAACAACCATTCTCGCCCTGGCCGCGAGCACCTCCGTGAAGGCCGACGACCTCAAGGTCGCGCTGATCTACGGCAAGACCGGCCCGCTGGAGGCCTATGCCAAGCAGACCGAGACTGGCCTGCAGATGGGATTCGAATACGCCACCAAGGGCACCATGACCCTCGACGGTCGCAAGATCGTCATCATCACCAAGGACGACCAGGGCAAGCCGGACCTCTCCAAGGCGGCGCTCGCCGAAGCCTATCAGGACGACAAGGCCGACATCGCGATCGGCACGACCTCCTCGGCCGCGGCGCTGGCCATTCTCCCTGTCGCCGAAGAGAACAAGAAGATCCTGATTGTCGAGCCCGCGGTCGCGGACCAGATTACCGGCGAGAAGTGGAATCGCTACATCTTCCGCACCGCGCGCAACTCCTCGCAGGACGCGATCTCCAACGCGGTCGCGATCGGCAAGCAGGGCGTCACCGTGGCGACGCTGGCGCAGGACTACGCCTTTGGCCGCGACGGCGTCGCCGCCTTCAAGGAGGCGCTCGCCAAGACCGGCGCGACGCTCGCTGCGGAAGAATATGCGCCGACCTCGACCACCGACTTCACCGCGGTCGGCCAGCGCCTGTTCGACGCGCTGAAGGACAAGCCCGGCCGCAAGGTGATCTGGGTGATCTGGGCCGGCGCCGGCAATCCGCTGGCCAAGCTCCAGGACATGGACCCGAAGCGCTACGGGATCGAGCTGTCGACCGGCGGCAACATCCTGCCGGCGCTGGCCGCCTACAAGGGTCTGCCCGGGATGGAAGGCGCGACCTATTATTTCTATTCGATCCCGAAGAACCCGGTGAACGACTGGCTGGTTGCCGAGCACCAGAAGCGCTTCAACGCACCGCCGGACTTCTTCACCGCGGGCGGCTTTGCGGCCGCGATGTCCGTCGTCGCCGCCGTCACCAAGGCGAAGTCGACCGACACCGAGAAGCTGATATCAGCCATGGAAGGCCTGGAGTTCGACACGCCGAAGGGCAAGATGATGTTCCGCAAAGAGGACCATCAGGCGCTGCAGAGCATGTATCACTTCAAGGTCAAGGTCGATCCGAACGTCGCCTGGGCCGTGCTCGAGCCGGTGCGCGAGCTGAAGATCGAGGACATGGACGTTCCGGTCCGCAATAAACGGTAGGCCGTTGGTGCTACACCTCTCCCGCTTGCGGGAGAGGTCGGCGCGAAGCGCCGGGTGAGGGTTCTCTCCTCTTGGGGGTTCTCGCCGGCGGAAGCACCCTCTCCCCAACCCTCCCCCGCAAGCGGGGGAGGGAGCGCAGCGTGACCGCGGATATATCTTCGTTCCCATTCGCCGGACTCGATCGAGACCTAAAATGGCCCTGACGTTAGAAACGCGCGACCTGACGATCCGCTTCGGTGGCCATGTCGCGGTCAACAACGTCACCTGCACGTTCCGTCCGGGCGAGCTCACCGCCATCGTCGGGCCGAACGGCGCCGGCAAGACCACCTATTTCAACCTGATCTCGGGCCAGTTGCGCGCGTCCGACGGCAGCGTCCTGTTCGACGGCACCGACATCACCCAGCATTCCGCGCCGCTGCGTACCCGCGCAGGTTTGGGGCGCGCCTTCCAACTCACCAATCTGTTCCCGAACCTGACGGTGGAAGAGAACGTCCGCCTCGCCGTGCAGGCCGCGAACGGCACCCATTACGACATGCTGCGGCCCTGGATGGTCCGCCGCGACCTGATCGCGCGCGCCGATGCCATCCTGGACCAGGTCGCGCTCGGCACCCGCCGCGGCGTCACCGCGACCGCGCTGTCGCATGGCGACCAGCGCAAGCTCGAAGTCGCGCTGATGATCGCGCTGGAGCCGAAGGTGTTCATGTTCGACGAGCCCACCGCCGGCATGAGCATCGACGAGGTGCCCGTGGTGCTGAACCTGATCGCACAGCTCAAGCAAGACAGGAGCAAGATCATCCTGCTGGTCGAGCACAAGATGGACGTGGTGCGATCGCTCGCCGACCGCATCATCGTGCTGCATAACGGGCAACTCGTTGCCGATGGCCCGCCCGCCGAAGTGATCGCCTCGCCGATCGTGCAGGAGGCCTATCTCGGCATTGCTCCCAAGAGCGCGACATCAGGGAGCGCAGCATGACAGACCTGCTCAAGCTCTCCGGCGTGCACACCCATATCGGCCGCTATCACATTCTCCAGGGCATCGATCTTGCTGTTACGCAAGGGCAGACCACCATGCTGCTCGGCCGCAACGGCGCCGGCAAGACCACGACGCTGCGCACGATCATGGGTCTCTGGCAGGCTTCGAGGGGCGAGATCAGCCTCGCAGGCGAGCGCATCGAGAGCCGCGCCACGCCCGATATCGCGCGGCTCGGCGTCGGCTACGTGCCGGAGAGCATGGCGGTGTTCTCCGACCTCACGGTGAAAGAGAACCTGGTGCTGGCGGCGCGCGACGGACCGCTCGACGACAGCCAGCTCGAATGGATTTTTGGCTTCTTCCCGGCGCTGCGCCGGTTCTGGTTGTCGCGCGCGGGAAGTCTCTCGGGCGGACAAAAGCAAATGTTGTCGATCGCGCGTGCCATCATCGAGCCGCGCAAGCTCTTGCTGATCGACGAGCCGACCAAGGGACTGGCACCCGCGATCGTGATGGCGCTGATCGAGTGCCTCAAGGAGATCAAGCGCAAGGGCGCCACCATTCTGCTGGTCGAGCAGAATTTCTTCGCCGCCCGCGAGCTTGGCGACAACGTGCTGGTCATGGACAACGGCACCATTGTCCATCGCGGCGACATGGCAGCCCTGGCGTCCGACGTGCCGCTGCAGGAGCGGCTGCTCGGTCTGAGCCTGGAGACGCATCAGTGACCGAACTTGTTGCAACCGATCCGCTGCCGAAGCCGAAGCGCGACATCGCGCCGATCCTGCTGCCGATCACGCTGGCGCTGGTGACGATCCCGCTGATCGGCTCGCCCAGCACCTGGCTGACCTTGACCGCCGCAAGCCTCGCCATGGGCATGATGATCTTCATCATGGCCTCGGGACTGACGCTGGTGTTCGGCCTGATGGACGTGCTCAATTTCGGCCATGGCGCGTTCATCGCGGTCGGCGCGTATGTGGCAACGCTGGTGCTGGCGCCGTTCGCAGCCTCCGTGCAGGCGGATTCGCTGTGGGTGAACCTGGCCGTGCTGGCGCCGGCTGCGCTGCTGTCGATGGCGGTGTCCGGCGCGCTCGGCCTGATCGTCGAGCGCGTGCTGATCCTCCCTGTCTACGGCCAGCACCTGAAACAGATCCTGATGACGACCGGCGGCCTGATCGTCGCAGAGCAGACACTCTATGCGCTGTGGGGACCGCAGATCATCCCGACGCCGCTGCCGACCTCGCTGCGCGGCTCCTTCATCATCGGCGACGTCGCGATCGCCAAATACCGCGTGCTGGCGACGCTGATCGGCCTCGTCGTCTTCATTGCGATCCAGCTCGTGCTCAACCGCACCAAGCTCGGGCTCCTGATCCGCGCCGGCGTCGAGAACCGCGAGATGGTCGAGGCGCTCGGCTATCGCATCCGCCGCCTGTTCCTCGGCGTGTTCATGACGGGATCGGCGCTCGCCGGCCTCGGCGGCGTGATGTGGGCGCTCTATCGCGAGCAGGTCCACGCCTCCATGAGTGACGAGCTCACCGTGCTGATCTTCATCGTCGTCATCATCGGCGGCCTCGGCTCGATCGGCGGCTGCTTCATCGGCGCGATCCTGGTCGCGATGGTCGCCAACTACGGCGGCTTCCTGGTGCCCAAGCTCGCGCTCGTCTCCAACATCCTGCTGATGGTCGCCATTCTGATGTGGCGGCCGCGCGGCCTCTATGCGGTGACCAGCCGATGATGATCCTGTCAGGCGATCCGCCGAAGAGCCGCGTCCTCACCCTCGTTCTCGTCGTCATCATCCTGGCGCTGGCGGCGACGCCGTTCCTGTTCCCGGGCGCCAAGGCGCTGAACGTCGCGGCCAAGATCTGCGTTTTTGCGGCCCTCGTTGCGTCCTACGACCTGCTGCTCGGCTATACCGGCTCGGTGTCGTTCGCCCACACCATGTTCTACGGCATCGGCAGCTACGCGATCGCGATCGCACTGTATGGGATGGGCCCGAATTGGGCCGCGGTCGCAACCGGCATCGTGGTCGGCCTGCCGCTCGCCGCCCTGCTCGCGCTCGCCATCGGCCTGTTCTCGCTGCGGGTCGCCGCGATCTTCTTCGCCATGATCACGCTCGCGGTCGCCTCCGCCTTCCAGGTGCTGGCTTCCCAGCTCTCCTGGCTGACCGGCGGCGAGGACGGACGCAGCTTTCAACTGCCGGAATTGCTCAGGCCCGGCACGGTGCTGATCTCCAAGAATCTCCTTGGCTTCGAGATCAACGGCCGGATCCTCACCTATTATCTGGTATTCGCCACATCTGCCGTGATGATCCTCGCTTTGTTGCGGGTGGTGAACTCGCCGTTCGGGCGGGTCCTGCAGGCAATCCGCGAAAACCGCTTCCGTGCCGAAGCGCTCGGCTTCCGCACCGTCTTCCACCTGACCTATGCCAATTGCCTCGCTGCGCTGGTCGCCGCCGGCGCCGGCATCTTGAACGCGCTATGGCTGCGCTATGCCGGCCCCGACACTTCGCTCAGCTTCTCGATCATGCTGGACATTCTGCTGATGGTGGTGATCGGCGGCATGGGCACGATCTATGGCGCGATCATCGGCGCCGCGATCTTCATCCTCGCCCAGAACTATCTCCAGTCGCTGATGGGCGTCGCCTCCAAGGCGGCATCGGAAGCCGGATTGCCGCTGCTCCCGGGACTGCTGCATCCCGACCGCTGGCTGCTGTGGCTCGGGCTGCTCTTCATCGCCAGCGTCTATTTTTTCCCGACCGGGGTGGTCGGACGGCTGCGTAATGCGGGTGCCAAGAAGAGCGCGGACACCTCGCATTAAGCTGGCGTTAATGATGCAGCGCAGCGCTTAGCACGGGCGCCACGCAACCGCAGAGCGATTCCCGCGCTGCGGCATACCGGCACGACGGCGCAACCGGATTTAATCCTTAGGTAACTGGCTTTCCTAAGGTTTTCGCCATCAGTGCATAGTATTCCTGTTCCCCCAGGGAGGGGGAATGCGCCAAGTCTTGTCCAGAATGGCAACGGGAATGGCTCTGGCCGTGAAGGACGGCTGGGAGGCTGCAGTGCGGCGCGGACCCGTGCTGTGGCTGACCCTGTGCGGCGCGCTGCTGGTCGCCGGAATCTTCGCCGTGACCGCCATGGCCATCGGCGACTTTCGCGAGCGCACGCTGGCCAACCGCGAGCGCGAGCTGGAAAATACCGTCCAGTTGATCGCAAGCCATTTCGACCAGCAGTTCGAGGATTCCGACGTCGTCGCCGCCGAGCTGATCGGGCAGATGAACCTGCCGGAGATCACCTCGCCGGCGATGTTCCGCGAGCGCATGTCGGGGCCCGACGCGAACCGGATGCTGAGGGGCAAGATCAGCGCGGTGTCCTATCTCGGCGACATCGTGATCTACGACGCGGACGGCGACATCATCAACTGGTCGCGCGCCCAGCCGCTGCCCAACATCAACATTTCGTCCCGGGACTATTTTCGGACGTTCAAATCGAATCCGCGCTCCGAGCTGGTGCTGCTGGAATCCGTTCGCAGCTACGTCATCGGAAAATGGACGACCATTGTCGCGCGCCGGCTGAACATGCCGGACGGCACCTTTCTCGGCGTCATGGTGCGCCGGATCGATCCCGACAGCTATCAACGCTATTTCGCCTCCGTGGCGCTCGCCGAGGGCGCTGCCATTTCGCTGTTCGATCGTGAAGGAAAGATGCTGGCGCGCTACCCGCATGTCGAGGAGCTGATCGGCAGGAATTTCAGGGACGCGCCGCTGATGCGCAAGATGCTGACCGACGGCGGTCGGCACACGCTGCGCGTCAAGGGTCCGATCGACGGCGAGGACCGCCTCGGCTCGGCGGCTTCGCTTTCGCACTTCCCGCTGGTCATCGTTGCGACCAACACCATGAGCGCCGCGCTTGCGGACTGGCGTCACCAGACCGGCTTCATGGTCACCACGGCGACACTTTCGGCGACGGTGATCGCGCTGATCCTGTTCCTGATCATTCGCCAGATCAGCCGGCAGAACCGCGAGACCCAGGAGCGGATCGAATCGGAGCGGCGTCGGCTCGACACCGCCCTGAACAACATGTCGCAAGGGTTGATCCTGTACGACGCCGCCGGATACATCGTCACCTGCAACCGCCGCTACGCCGACATGTTCGGCCTGTCGTCGGACGTCATCAAGCCCGGCTGTCACATTCACGAGGCCATGCACCATCGCAAGGAGCGCGGAGCATTCAGCGGCGACGTCGAGGCGTTCTGTGCCGACGTCATGAGAATTGTCGCCGAAGGCACCGTCTCCACGCGGGTCCATGAGCTGCCCAGCGGCCGCGCCTTCCAGGTCATCAACACCCCGCTCGCGCAGGGCGGATGGGTCGCCACGATCGAAGACATCACCGAGCGCCGCAACCTGGAACAGGAGCGGGACCGCAACCACGCGTTCCTGCGCGAGATCATCGACCACATTCCCTCGCGCATCACCGTGAAGGACATCCGGACGCGGCGCTACCTGCTGGCCAACCGCGTAGCCGAGGAGCAACTCGGCGAATCGGCTGAGACGATCGTCGGCAAGACCGCGTTCGACATTTACCCGGCGCCGGCTGCCGAGATCGTCACCCGGGACGACGACAAGCTACTGCAATCGCCGGACGGGCTGTTCCTGGATGAGCACATCTGGAATACCCCGGCGACCGGACCCCGTCACATCACCTCGCGGCGCATCGGCATTCGCGACAAGGCCGGCGAGCCGCGCTACATCATCAATGTCGTCGAGGACGTCACCGAACAGCGGCGCGCCGATGAGAAGATCGCCCATATGGCGCATTACGATGCGCTGACCGACCTGCCGAACCGCGCACTGTTCCGCGAGCAGATCGAACGCGAACTGGAGAAGGTCGGCGGCGGCCAGCAATTCGCGCTGCTCTATATCGATATCGACGAGTTCAAGGGCATCAACGATTCGCTCGGCCATCATGTCGGCGACGAGCTGTTGAAGGCGGTCGCGGGACGCATACGCGCCTGCCTCAAGCGCGGCGACCTGATCGCGCGGCTCGGCGGCGACGAATTTGCCGTCATCCAGACGGGGATCGAATCCTCCACCGACGTGCTGGCATTCGTGACCCGCATCCACGAGGCGATCCGCCGCCCCTATCACTGCCTCGGCCATCAGCTCTCGACCGATGCCAGCATCGGGATCGCATTGGCGCCGCAGGACGGCACCGATCTCGATCAGCTCATCAAGAACGCAGACCTTGCGATGTACGGCGCCAAGTCGGGCGGCCGGCGCACCTACCGCTTCTTCGTGCCGGCGATGGATGCAAGCGCCAAGGCCCGCCTCACCATGGAGCAGGATCTGCGCCAGGCTCTGGTGGATGGCGGTTTCGAGATCCACTACCAGCCGCTGGTCGATCTGCGCACGAACGAGGTCTCCGGCTGCGAGGCGCTGCTGCGCTGGCGGCATCCCGAACGCGGCATGGTGTCGCCGGCCGAATTCATTCCGGTCGCCGAGGATACCGGGTTGATCAACGAGCTCGGCGATTGGGTGCTGCGCACGGCCTGCAACGAGGCCGCGACCTGGCCCGCGCATGTGCGGCTCGCGGTCAACGTCTCACCCGTGCAGCTCAAATGCGACACGCTCGCCCTCAAGATCGCCGGCGCACTCGCCGCCTCCGGGCTCGACCCGCGCCGGCTCGAGCTCGAAATCACCGAGGCCGTGCTGATCCGCGACGACGAGGCGGCGCTCTCCATCCTGCATCAACTCCGCTCGATCGGCGTGCGCATCGCGCTTGACGATTTCGGCACCGGCTACTCCTCGCTGAGCTATCTGAAGCGCTTCCCGTTCGACAAGATCAAGATCGACCGCTGCTTCGTCGCCGATATGGCGGAGGCAAGCGGCGCGCCGGTCATCGTGCAGGCGGTGGTGAACATCGCCGCGGCCAGTAACATGACCACGGTCGCCGAAGGCGTCGAGACCGAGGCCCAGCGCGAGATGCTGCGCGCGCTCGGCTGCACCGAGATGCAGGGCTATCTGTTCAGCGCGGCGAAGCCGCCCGCCGAAGTGCGCAGACTGTTCGGCGCCGGCGCCGCCCCCGTCGCGGCGGTGGCCTGACATAGCGAAGCCGGACAAAACCATCGACGTCGCAGATTCCCACTCCGTGCGGCTGATGCAGCATCTGGTGGTGCCGACCTTCGTGATCGACCCGAAGCGCCGTGTCGTGATCTGGAACAGGGCCTGTGAGCGGCTGACCGGCGTCGCGGCCTCGGAAGTGATCGGCACAACGAAGCACTGATAGGCCTTTTACGAGACCAAGCGACATTGCCTCGCCTGGTCGCGCTCGACCGGCCGGCTGCGATGCCGCCTGTGCCGTCGCCGACGAGATCCGAAGTGCCGTCATGGCCTTGCGGATCGCCCATGGCGCCACGGGGGGCTGGCGACCACGTCACCCTCAGCGTCGGGGTCGCCAGCCACATCCCGGGCGAGAGCGACGGCGGTCCCGACCGGCTGTTAGCTGCGGCCGACCAAGCGCGCTACCCACGCGCTCTACGCGGCAAAACGGCTCGGCTGCAATCGCGTCATCTGCGCCGAACGCCTCCTCGCCGAGTTCGCCGGCCTCGGCCGTGACCCGGTTCCGGCGCCCGGGCGGCACAAATCGGCCTAGCCCGCCGCGGCGAGAAGCAGTTGCCCGCCCCTCGCCAATCGGCTACATGAGGCCTCGTTGCGCCCGTAGCTCAGCTGGATAGAGCGTTGCCCTCCGAAGGCAAAGGTCACACGTTCGAATCGTGTCGGGCGCGCCACTTCGGTACAAAACTGGGCACTCCAAAACCTGCCGTTTTTGCGCTCGAAGCGGCGACAAGCGTGCGAAGCAGTGCGCTTTTTGACCCCATAATGCGAACTTCTTTCAGGTCCACCTCGATGCGCTGGGCCAGCGCACGGAGGTGGTCACGGCGGTAGCCGCCCGACTCGGTTCGCATGCGCTTTGCGGGCCAGGCTTGCGAAGGTTTTCAGCGCCTGCGGCGTGATGCTCGACCCGAGCCGATCGAGCGCGCCCTCGGCCCGCTCTGCGTCGGCGCGGGCCTGGTCGCGGATGGCCTTCAACTCGGTCACACGCTCCTTGAGCATCGGATCGGACACGTCAGCGATTCCGTTTTCGATGGCGTCGTACAACCGCTTGAGCTTGGCTTCCGCTTCGGCCGCACGCTTGCGCAATTCGGCGATGTGCGTCGTTCGGCGCTTCGCGCGCTCCTCGCGGCGGTCGAGCACACGCGACAGGATTTGCTCGAGACGCATGGGTTGCAATAGCCGCTGCTCGATATGTTCGGCTACCACCCTGTCGAGCAACCGACCAACGCGATGGCGGCTACCGCATTGTCATAGAGGTAGGCGGCGCCATGCAGAGGCCCCGATTCGACGGTCGGATAGCTGGGCAGGAACAACGGCTCTGATGGCGGTGCCTTATCGATCAGACCAGCGAGGTATCCGCACGCTGACGTTTTTGGTGCTGTTGAAGCCTGCAGTGGAGCGGCGGCCAACATGATTGCGAAAGTCGCGACGACCCAAGCGTGAAGGCAGAGCCCGCGACAACGGTAGAAACAATCAGTGATTGGTGCCGGTAGCATTTCGCCGCCTCTCGTGTCTTTTCACCCAGGACAGACTGCAGGACATCGGCAAGAAAGCCGGTCAGGATCGCGTAAAAAATGTGCCTTCGTCTTCAATGGCAGCTTATGACCGGAGCGGTGATCGTATGGGTCAAAACCAGGTCAAAATTGACCGCCTGGTCATTGCCGGCCAGCGCTAGTAATGTTGCTGTGCCGAACAGCTTATCTACAATCATTGGTAGTTGGCCATTACTTTTGAGCGGGCGGGCTCATGATTGGACGTCGTGATTTTCTCGTCGGCGCCGCATTGGGTGGAGCCGCTGCAGCGCTGACCGCTGCGGCGAGTGGTCTATTCATCGAGACCGCAGGTGGCGCGCCGCTCTCTACTGACGACATTCTCACGGCCTTGCGCGAACGCGTCGATACGACCCGGCAAAGTGTTGGCATTGTTGCGGCGACCTTTGATGCGAATACGCAGCGGATCGTGCCTTACGGCGAATCGGACAGCAAGAATAACCGCGCACTCGATGGCGATACCGTTTTCGAAATCGGGTCGATCACCAAGGTCTTCACCGCGCTCTTGCTGGCGGAGATGGTAACGCGGGGTGAGGTTGCGCTTGACGACCCTGTTTCGAAATATCTTCCAGATCGCGTTCGCGTCCCGGAGAGTCGGGGCAAACAGATCGCGCTCTGGCATCTGGCCTCTCACACGTCCGGGCTTCCGCGCGAACCGGCGGGTTTCGTTTTCAGGGATGATATCGATCCCTATGCAGCATTCACGACCGATCAACTCTACAGCGCCGTTGCGAACTCGTACCCGCAATATGAACCTGGTTCGATTTCAACGTATTCAAACCTTGGATTTGGCCTGCTTGGCCACGTCCTGGCGTTGCGCGCCAACGCGAGCTACGAAGAGCTGATCATTTCCCGCATCTGCGATCCTCTAAACCTCGCCGACACGCGGGCCAGCTTGACGCCGTCAATGCAGGAACGATTGGCTCAAGGCCATCGTGCCGATCTCAAGCCGGCGATGAATTGGGACTTGCCTCCGGCGATCGCCGGCGCCGGTGCGCTGCGGTCCACGGCCAATGACCTTGTCCGGTTCATGCGAGCGACGTGCCTTCCTGATCCGCAGGGCCAATTGAGCAAAGCCGCCGCGCTCCTGCTGGAGACGCGACGGCCCCATATCTTCGGCAACAGCTATTATCTCGGCTGGCAAGTACGCAAGGCGAATGGTGATGAAATTATCCGGCATGGCGGCGCCACGGGCGGCTATTGCGGCCACGTTGGCTTTTCGACGAAACTGAAGTCCGGTGCCATCGTGTTGTCGAACACCGCCATATACATGATCGATGATCTCGGATTTCACCTCGCCAACCCGGCGTTCAATGTTGCAGATTATCTTCCGAAAGTGACCGTAGATCAGGGAGTGCTGGCAAGCTACGGGGGCGTCTATGAGCTCACACCAACGTTCAGCATTACGATACGCGCGGCGGATGGGCATCTGTTTGGCCGTGGAACGGGCCAGAGCGAATTTGAACTGTTCGCTGAAAGCGAAAATCGATTCTTTCTTCGGATTGTCGATGCACAGGTCACATTCCTACACAACAAAGACGAATTGGTCGATCGCCTGGTGTGGCACCAAAACGGGCGAGATCAATACTGCCCGCGGATAAACTAAGCTTGTCGACTGCCCCGTGGGATGGAGTTTGTGGCCCATCGCGCCGTTCCTGGGATTGATCGAAATGGCCGCAGCCGAAGGGTAACCGGACCACCGGCGAGATCGGGCGGACAGCCGCCCATGAGGCGTAGCGCAAGATCGCAGTCGGTCGGAGGTTATCTGGCCGGATCGCTTGAGCGGCCGCGGTGTCATAGCGCCCCGGCGAAGCAATAGTGCCCATCTTCATCGGCCGTGGCGCGCCATTCTCCGCCGGTCACGATACAGCGACCGCAGGCGCACTTTCCGGCGCAGGCGTCATTCCCCGGGTACGCATGAAAAATCATGACCGCCCCGCCTCGCAGAGACCCTGTCGATTCCGGTCGACCTGCTCTCGCCGCCAAAGACACGCGGCCATCCACACGCAGCCGACTGCGACCAGGAGTCCATGTGCAACGCGGAGGGGCTGCGGGCCGAAGAATTGCGGAATGTACAAGGACATCCCGACGGCGAAGGGTACGCCGCTTGTCTTCGGATAGCGACAGGAGCGCCAAAGCGCTGTTGCGGTCGCAATTGCCGAGGCGGCAAGCAGCAGCAAGCCGGCAAGGAACATGACGAGCCCGGGGCCGGAACGGATGACCTCGACCGGACCGAGCGCAGAGTCAGAGTGCTGCCGCAGCGCTTCCTGCCCCAGCGCGTGAAGGCCATAGGCTTCGCCGCCGTAGAATGGCAGCGTGAAGCCTGTGCCAATCATGCTCAGGACGACGGCGACAAAGAGCAGACGTTCGGCCGACGTCCCGAGTAGAGAGCGTTGTAGCCCAAGCAGACCCAGCGGCAACAACGTAAACGCCACCATGGCAAGCATGTGCGCAGCTAACCATGCCCCAGACCCAAAGGCCGCGGCGCCCAGCAGCGACCGCTCGTCGGAGAACGGGCGAAGTGCCGGGTAGAGCACGAACAGGATCCCGGCGATCACAAGAGCGCCGGCGCCGAAGCGGGTACGGTTCGCAAACATCAGTTCCTCTAAGGCGATTTGCGTGAGCATGACTTCGCGGCCATGTGCCCCAAGCGTAGCGTTTGCACGGCGTATTCGGGATGGCTTCTTCGCAAATTCGGATGGTTCTTCATAGCGCCACGGCGAAGCAATAGTGCCCCTCTTCATCGGCCGTGGCGCGCCACTCCTGAACAATGGCCAGGGTTGGCCGGCCTCGATTTGTGGCCTGTGCGCGTCACGAACCGTGGCGCAGCCATTCAGGTGGCAATCTTTTCGGCTTATTTTCCTTGTTTGGCTGCGTTGCCGGGCACCATGTGCGTCCTAATGCTATCGATACGGGTCTTGGCACTCTTCAAGCACTCATCGCTTTGATAGTTCGCGTACCCGTAAGCGATCGTCCAGCCGATCATCAGGATACCAACCGCACCCATAAAGAGGCCGTACCTCATGTTGTTTGGAGCCGCGTCCGCGATATTGCTCATCCCTATTTCCCTGTTCCCCGAATCGTGGCGTCGAGGGCCTCCAATTCGACCTGCTGGAATCGGCACGCGTCGAGCGATTGGTATTTGCGATACAAATTGTAGAACATGCAAGGAAGCAGCAGGATCCAAAAGACGACACTGAGCATCCTGAGCTTTGAAGCGTGTACGCGCATCTGGCCGCCCTTCAAGCTTGAAGCAATCGTTCGAAAGTAACCGGCATGAGGGCCCC
>NZ_VSTH01000109.1 GCF_008123965.1 Bradyrhizobium hipponense
CTGCCACCCATAGGATCTACTGGCTACACGCTCTTTCCCCTCATCCTGAGGAGCGCGCCTTCGCGGCGTCTCGAAGGATGAAAGGCCGAGACGGAGTAGCGGGGGCCTTCATGGTTCGAGACGCCGCGAAGGCGCGGTTCCTCACCATGAGGGGTGAGAGCTCAATACCCCCGCGCCCTTGCCAGCTGCTCGGTGTGGTAGTTCGCATCACCGAACAATTCCTCGCACACCCGCGCGCGCTTCATGAAGAAGCCGATGTCGAACTGGTCGGTCATGCCCATGCCACCGTGCATCTGCACGCCTTCCTGCACCGCGCGCGTGGCGGTGGTGCCGGCACGAGCTTTTGCCACCGCAACGGCTGACGCTGCTTTGGCGACATCGGCGTCCAGCGCCTGGAGCGCTTTCATCACGGCGGCGCGGGTGATCTCGATGTCGACATAGAGTTCGGCGGCACGGTGCTGGAGCGCCTGGAATTCGCCGATCAGCTTGCCGAACTGCTTGCGGCTCTTCAGGTACTCGACGGTGCGGCCGAACACCTCTTCGCTCAAGCCCACCATCTCGGAAGCCACCGCGCCGCGGCCGATGTCGAGTACGCCCTCGAGCAGGCCGGCGCCCTGATCGACCTCGCCGAGCACGCTGTCGGCGTTGACCTCGACATTCGCAAGCTCGATCCGCGCGGCGTTGTGCGCGTCGACCATGATGGTGCGCTCGACCGCGACGCCCTTGGCTTTCGGATTGACCAGGAACAGCGTCAGGCCCTCGCGCTCTCCAGGAGAGCCCGCGGTGCGCGCCGCGACGATCAGGATGTCGGCGACATGGCCATCGACGACCAGCGCCTTGGCGCCGCTCAGCTTGAAACCGTTGCCGGCGCGCACGGCCTGAAGACTGGTCTGGAGCGGGCGATGCTTGGCGCCCTCGTCGATTGCGAGCGTCGCGAGCAGGGATCCGTTGGAGATCTTCGGCAAGAATTCCGACTTCTGCGCGGCATTGCCGCCGCGATTCAGCGCCGAGGCCGCGACCACGCTGGTGGCGAGGAACGGCGACGGCATCAGGGTGCGGCCGATCTCCTCCATGACCACGCCGGCCTCGACGAAGCCGAGACTGCTGCCGCCGAACTCTTCCGGGACCAAGAGGCCGGCGAAGCCCATCTCGGCGAAGGCATGCCAAAACTCCCTGGAGAAGCCGACCGGGTCCTTGCTGTCGCGCAAGTGCCGCAGATGCGACACCGGCGCCTTGTCACTGATCAGCCCGCGGGCGGAGTCGCGGAGCATCGATTGTTCTTCAGTGAGGACGAGGGCCATGGTGGTGTTCCGATTTGAAATCTATCTCTGTTCGTCATTCCGGGATGTGCCGAAGGCGCAGGCCCGGAATCCATCGTGCGTCAGTGTTGGCGGAGGAATGGATTCCGGGCTCGCGACCTCGTCGCGCCCCGGAATGACGGGTGGTAGCGTACGCCTCACGCCCCCGGCAGATCGAGGATGCGCTTGGCGACGATGCCGAGCATCACCTCGGATGTGCCGCCCTCGATCGAGTTGGCCTTGGTGCGCAGCCAGGCGCGCGGACGGGCGCCCTGCCTCGAGCGCTCGCTTTCCCACTCCAGCGCGTCAACGCCGCCGGCCGACATCAAGATCTCATAGCGGCGCTTGTTGAGCTCGGTGCCGTAATATTTCATCGCCGAGGAGAACGCCGGATGCGCCTGTCCGGCCTTGGCGAGATCGACGGCACGTTCGGCGCAGGCGGCGAGCGCGGCTTCGTCGACATCGAAGCTGGCGATCCGGCCGCGCAGCATCGCATCGTCCAGGCGGCCAGCTGCGTCGGTGCCGACCGAGTCGGCAGCGATCTGGCCGAGCGGACGGCCGACGCCGCGTTCGCCCATGCCCGATATCATCGCGCGCTCGTGCTGCAGCAGGTATTTCGCGACATCCCAGCCGCGGTTGACGGTGCCGACGACATGCGACTTCGGCACGCGGACATTGTCGAAGAAGGTCTCGCAGAACGGGGAATAGCCGGAGATCAGGAGGATCGGCTTGGTCGTCACGCCCTTCGAGGCCATGTCGAACAGGATGAAGCTGATGCCGTCATGCTTCTTCGCGGTTGGATCGGTGCGCACCAGGCAGAAGATCCAGTCGGCGTAGTTGGCGTAACTGGTCCAGATCTTCTGGCCGGTGATGACGAAATCGTCGCCGTCGCTCTCGGCGCGGGTCTGGAGCGAGGCGAGATCGGAGCCGGCATTCGGTTCGGAATAGCCCTGGCACCAGCGGATCAGGCCCGCCGCGATCTTCGGCAGATGCTCCTTCTTCTGCGCTTCGTTGCCGTATTTGAGCAGCGCCGGCCCGAGCATCCAGATGCCGAAGCTCGACAGCGGCGGCCGTGCGCCGATTCTTCCCATCTCGGCGCGCAGCACCTTGTGCTCGGCGGCGCTCAAGCCGCCGCCGCCATATTCCTTCGGCCAGTCCGGCACGGTCCAGCCCTTGTCGCGCATGCGCTCGAACCAGATGCGCTGCGGCTCGGAGGAGAATTTTGCGCTACGCCCGCCCCAGAACACGTCGGCATCCGAGGTCGCGGGCTTGCGCATTTCCGGCGGGCAGTTGGCCTCGAGCCAGGCGCGGGTCTCAACCCGGAAGGTTTCGAGATCGGCGGCCTCGGAGTCGCCCGCTGTGGAGTCTGTCATGGGTCGTTTCCATCATTCGAAATCGGCTTGTTGCGGGCGACTCTGAGCTATCGCCTCGCGGAATTCAACCATTTCCATGACGCGCCGCCGCGCATGCCGGGCCGCATTCGGCTATCATGGCCGACACGGCGATGCTTGAAAATAAAGAGGAAACAACGATGCGCCTGAAACTACTTTCGCCTGGCGAAATGAACGAGGCCCAGCGACAGACTTACGACGAGTCGATTGCTGGCAAGCGCGGCAAGCCGCCGGCGCCGATGATGGCCTGGCTGAGCAGCCCGGAGATGGCCCGCCATGCGACGCGGCTCGGCGAGGTCCTGCGCTTCGGCACGATCTTTCCGGCAAAGCTCTCGGAGATCGCGATCCTGGTGACGGCGCGGCACTGGACCGCGCATTACGAATGGTACGCGCATAAGCGTCTGGCGCTTGCCGGCGGCATGGATCCAAAAATCATCGACGCGATCCGCGACCGCCGCACACCGGAGTTCGATGATCCCAAGACTAAGATGATCTACGATGTGGCGAGGTCGCTGCATGAGGGCCATGGCGTCGAGAAGGGCCTCTATGATGATGCGGTCAGGATGCTCGGCGAACGCGGCGTCGTCGAAGTGATCGGCCTGTGCGGCTACTACACGCTGGTGTCGATGACGCTGAATACGTTCGAATTCGGCCTGCCGGAGGGCGAGGTGTCGGAGCTGGCTTGATCGCCGATCGGATGCACAGTTTCGCATCCGGAAACGCTGGGTTTCGGGATCGGCCAGTAGCACTGTCCCGGGGCTCGACTTAAGTGGAGTTGGTCAACGGAGCAACCGCATGCCGCAGAACCCCGCCGTCCACGCCGGCACCAGGATCGGCCACGTCCACCTCAAGGTCGCCGATCTTGATCGCGCGCTTGGCTTCTATTGCGGCGTGCTCGGCTTCGAGCTGATGCAGCGCATGAGCTCCGGTGCGGCCTTCATCTCGGCCGGCGGCTATCATCACCACATCGGGCTCAACACCTGGGAGAGCAAGGGCGGCTCGCCGCCGCCGCCGGGCACGACCGGGCTCTATCACACCGCGATCCTTTATCCGACCCGGCCGGCACTGGCCGATGCGCTGCATCGCGTGCTCTCGGCCGGCATCGCGCTCGACGGCGCCAGCGACCATGGCGTATCCGAGGCGCTTTATTTGCGCGATCCCGACGACAACGGCGTCGAACTGTACTGGGACCGGCCTAGGGAGCGATGGCCCTTCGGGCCGGACGGCAAGCTTGCGATGGTCACCAAGCGGCTGGATGTCGAGGAGTTGTTGCGGCAGCGGGAAGCGTGATGCCGCAGGCTTCGTAGGGTGGGGCAAAAGCGAAGCGTGCCCACCAGTTCTTGCAGCACGAGCGGAGAGCAGATGGTGGGCACGGCGCTACGCGCCTTTACCCACCCTACGAAGTTCTATGACGCCGTCAAATGTGGTCGCCCGCGCACCATGATCATCGCCGCGGCCATCACCTCCAGCGCGATGCAGAGGTAGAACGGCAGCGAATAGCTGCCGGAGAGATCGCGCAGCAAGCCGACCACGCCGGGGCCGAAGGCATAGGTCACCTGGTTGATCGCGGTGTTGAGGCTGATCAGCACGCCGAACGAGGCGGAATCGAACTCCCGCTGCACGATCAGCGACGGCAGCGTGATGAGGTTGCCGACCGAGAAGCCGAACACCGCGCAAGCCGCAATCAGCACGTAGTCATTGTGCAGGTTGATGACGACGAGGAGCGCCGCTGCCTGGCTCAGGAACGACAGCGCCGAGGCAAGGCGCTGGTTGAGGCGGTCGATCACCATCGAGAACAGCACGCGGCCGATCACCGCCATTGCCGTCAGCACCGCCACGGCGACGGCCGCGCGCTCGCGCCCAATCACGGGATCGAGGAACGAGATCAGGTGCACGATGAAGCCGACCTGCGCGAACAGCACCAGCGCGAACGCGATCGTCACGGTCAGGAAGCCGATGTCGCGCATCGCGCGCGTGCGGATCTGCGCCGACGATTGCGGCTTGGCTTGCTCGGTCCCACGCCAGCCGTGGAGATCGGGCGGCCGCCCGACGACGATCAGGATCACCGGCACGAGCAGCACCAGCATGACGCCGGCGACGGTAAACATCGCGCTGGCAAAGCCGATATGGCCGATCAAGCTCACCAGCAGCGGCACGCCGACGATGCCGCCGAAACTCGCGCCATTGAGCGCCAGGCTGATCGCCATGCCGCGCTTCCGGTCGAACCACAGGCTGATCGTGTTGGTGATCATGGCAAGGCTGGTGCCGGCCCAGCCGAAGGCGAGCACGGCGTTCGCGAGATATAGCTGCCAGGGCTCGCGCACCGCGCCGATCGCAACCGCGGCGGCCGACATCGCCAGCGTGCCGGCGATCAGGCCGAGCCGCGGACCGTATTTGTTGACGGCTTCGCCGACGAAGACGACGAGCAGCGCGCCGAACAGATAGAAGAACGTGGTGCCCGAGGAGATCAGCGAGGCCGACCAGCCGTGCGCGCGCTGGAGCTCGGCGACATAGACGCTTTGGCCGTAGAAGCCGAGGCCCCAGCCAAAAGTCGCGAGCAGGAAGCAGACCGCAACGATGCGCCAGCCTTCGTAGCGGAGGGAGGATTCGTCGATCGCTGGAGTCTGTGGGTTGTCGAGCATGCTGCCTACTCCGTCATGCCCGGGCATAGCCGTCTGAAGGACGGCGTCGCTTCCGCTCGCCTATGCCCGGGCATCCACGTCCTTCGATCCGCGTGCCTAAGACGTGGATGGCCGGGACATTTTGCGTGAAGACGCGCTTCGCGCTTTAGCCCGGCCATGACGACATCTAAATAGCCCTCACCGGAAAAGCACTTCGACAGCGATCGAAGCATCAACGTTGCTGCCAGCCTCCTGCCAGTCAGATCGCGTCCGGGAACTCGCCCATCGCCGCTTCCAGCCGCGCATTGCGCCGACGGGCCCAGGAGACGAGTGAGAGCACGACGAGGCCGAGCAGCACCGGCGGGAACACCACCATGTTCACCGCGGACCAGCCGAAATTGGCGAGCAGCTGGCCCGACGAGAACGAGCCGATCGCCATCATGCCGAACACCAGGAAATCGTTGAAGGCCTGCACCTTGTTGCGCTCCTGCGGGCGGTGCGTCTCCAACACCAGCGCGGAGGCGCCGATGAAGGAGAAATTCCAGCCGACACCGAGCACGATCAGCGTGGCCCAGAAGTGCATCGCGGTGATGCCGGAGAGACCGATCGTGGCGGCGCCTGCTTCCAGCAACAGGCCGGCGGCGACGATTCTGGGTGCGCCGAAGCGGGCGATCAGCGCGCCGGTGAAGAAGCTCGGCCCATACATGGCGACGATGTGCCATTGAATGCCGAAATTGGAATCGCTCAGACTGAGGCCGCAGAGCTTCATGGCGAGCGGCGCCGAGGTCATCACCAGGTTCATCATGGGGTACGAGATCACGCCGCACAGCGCTGCTGCGACGAAGCGCGGCTGGGTCACGATCGAGAGCAGCGGCCGCCCGCCATGCAGATCAGCCGGAGCCGGCCTCGGCATGTCGACGCCGGCGACGATGCCCATCGCGACCAGCGCGACCGCGGCCTGCACCAGGAAGCTGAACGCGAACAGATAAGGCGACCAGACGTCCATGGTCCATTGCACGAGCTGCGGACCGAGCACGCCGGCGAACACGCCGCCGGCCATCACCCAGGATACTGCCTTGGGCCGGTACGCCGCGCTGGCGCCGTCGGCGGCGGCGAAGCGATAGGATTGCGCCACGGCGCCATAGAGGCCGCCGAGAAACGTCGCGACGCAGAACAGCGCGAACGAGGCATGCAGGATCGCGAACGAGCCGAGCAGGCCGGTGAGCGTGCCGCAGCCGGTGCCGATGACGAAGGCGGCGCGGCGGCCGAAGCGGCGCGAGATCGCGCCGGTCGGCAGCGTGCCGGCGGCAAGCCCCACCACATATATCGATATCGGCACGGTCGCGAACGACATGTCGGGCGCAAGCGTGGCGCCGACGATCGCGCCGGTGGCGAAGATCACCGCCGAATTCGCGCCGGTCAGCGCCTGTGCCGCGGCAAGACGCACCACATTGGTCCGCACGCGGTCGGCGGCGGCGATTTCGTCGGTTGCAGTCACGTCAAGCATTGGCATTTCCGCCCCAAGGAAGATCACAAGCGAGATCACAAGGGCATTGTTGATTCCCGGCACTATGGAGGGGCGCAGGAGGGTGAGCAACCGGCGCAAACGGGCGCAGGCCATGCCTCTGACGCAATCGGAGGGATGATACCGAGCCGCGCTCTTGACGGCTTGCGCTCGATCAAATCCTATCCCGCCGCGCTTTGTTTGCGGAGTTTGCATCATGTCCATCGACGACAGGCCCACGCTTGGCAAGCCCGATGACGATCCCTGGCTCTGGTTGGAGGAGATCGAAGGCCCGCGCGCGATCGATTTCGTCGAACGGCAGAACAGAGTGACGCTGGATAAATTCGGCGGAAAGGCTTTCGAACGCGACCGCGACACGCTCGCGGCGATCTACGACCGGCCCGACAACATTCCCTATGTGGGACGTCGCGGCACGCATCTTCACAATCTCTGGAAGGACGCCGCCAATCCGCGCGGCCTGTGGCGGCGGACCACGCTGGCGGAGTTTCGCAAAGCCAGCCCGGCGTGGGAGATCATGCTGGATATCGACCAGCTTGCGGCGCGCGAAGGCGAAGACTGGCTGCTGAGCTCGATCAGCTCGCAGCCGGGACAATCGCGAGTGATCTTAAGCCTGTCGCGCGGTGGCAGCGACGCCGTCACTTTGCGGGAATTCGACGTCGATACGAAGAGCTTTGTCGCTGACGGCTTTACGCTGCCGGAAGCCAAGGGCGGCGTCGACCGGCTCGATCCGGACACGCTGCTGCTGTCCAGCGCCTATGGCGAGGGCATGACAACGAGCTCTGGATATTCAAGGACCGTTCGGTTGTGGCGGCGCGGCCAGCCTGTCGATCAGGCGCAGCTGATCTTCGAGACCACGGCCGATCATATGATGATCTATGGCAGCGTCGACGACACCGGAGCTCGGCCGCGCACGTGGATCACCGACCAGATCGACTTCTTCAACTACGCCATCTGGCTGCGCGACGAAGCCGGCACCACGAAAAAGCTCGACCTGCCGACCGGCATCTGGCTGCAAGCGCATAGCGAGTGGTTCGCGATCAAGCTGCGCGAGGCCTGGTCGAGCGAAGGACGAACCTATGCCGCTGACGCCGTGCTCGGCATTTCGCTCCCGGCGTTCATGGCCGGCAGCCGCGGCTTCACGTTGCTGTTCGAGCCCGGCCCGCGGCGCGCCTTACAAGGCTTCTTCTGGACCGCGGGCAAACTGGTGCTCTCGATCCTCGACGAGCTCAGGCCGCGATTCGAGATCTGCACGCCGTCAGTCACCGGCTGGAGCCGCGAGACGCTCGGCGGCCTTCCTGGCATCGGCGTCGTCGACCTCTGGCCGCTCGATCGTCATCCGTCCGAAAGCAATGGCGATGTGCTCGCCAATGTCCAGGACCCGCTCACGCCGCCGTCGCTGCTGTTGATCGAGCGCGGCGTGACAAGCCCGACCGTGCTGAAGCAGGCGCCGAAGACGTTCACCGCCGACGGTCTCGTGGTGACGCAGCACGAGGCGATCTCGATCGACGGCGAGCGCATACCTTATGTTCAGACCGGCCCCGCGACCGAGACCGGCGATGCGCCGGTCTATATGACCGCCTATGGCGGCTTCGGGCTCGCGGTGAAGCCGTACTACAACGCCTCGCTCGGCAAGCTGTGGCTGGAGCGCGGCGGCACCGTCGTGCAGGCGAATTTGCGCGGCGGCGGCGAGTTCGGCACGCGCTGGCATGATGCCGGCCGGCTCGCCGGCAAAAAGCTGTCGCATGACGATTTCGCGGCCGTGGCCGCCGATCTCGTCCGCCGCGGCGTCACGACAGCGAAGCGGATCGCCGCGCAGGGCGGATCGAACGGCGGCATTCTGATCACCAACATGCTGGTGCGCTACCCGGAGCGTTTCGGCGCGCTGTTCTGCACCATCCCGCTGATCGACATGCGCCGCTACACCAAGCTGCTCGCGGGCGCGAGCTGGATCGCCGAATATGGCGATCCCGACAAGGCCGAGGAATGGGAGTGGCTGAAGACCTACTCCGCCTATCACAACGCAAAACCCGGCCAGTCCTATCCGCCGATCCTGATCGCCACCACGCGGCGCGATGACCGCGTCCATCCCGGTCACGCGCGCAAGATGGCCGCAAAGCTCCAGGCAATGGGCTACGAGGCCTGGTTCTACGAGCCGGCGGCGGGCGGCCACGGCTACGGCAAGGACAACAAGGAACGCGCAGGCTTCGAGGTGCTGGGCTATCAGTTTTTGAAGGACAAGATCGGCTGGCGGGACGGTGAGGGTTGCGGCCTCCCGTCCTGAGGTACAGGAGCTCGCGGCCATCCTTCGAGACGCCGCTGCGCGGCTCCTCAGGATGAGGCTAACCGGCATCGGGGCCAGGACGAGGCTAAGCGGGCATCGGGGCCCGTCGAAATGGCTGCCGCGCACTCCGCCCTCATCCTGAGGAGCCCGCCCAAAGCGGGCGTCTCGAAGGATGGGCCGCACGGAAACTGCTTATGAAATGCATCAAGGTCGCGATGTCGATGACACTATCTCACTTCACCGACGCAGAACGCTTTCGCGCCTTTCGCTCCGATTCAACACGCTGGCTTCCGATCGCGCTGGACATCGCTCGCAGCCACGGGCTCGACGTCAGCTCGCCGCAGGTGTTCGCGACCGGCACCAATCTCGTCGTCGGATTTGGCGAGAAGCTGATCCTGAAAATCTTCCCACCGCTGCTCCTTGCGCAGTTCGTCTCCGAACGCGGCTCGCTGACGCAGCTTGCAGGCCGCCTTCATCTGCCGATTCCGGGAATCGTCGCGGAAGGGATGCGCGACGGCTGGCCCTATCTGATCATCACGCGTCTTGCCGGCACGCTCGGCTCGGAGGTCTGGCCCTCGCTGCCGGAAGCGCAGAAGGAACGCGTGATGCGCCAGCTCGGCGAGACCATCGCAGCCGTGCAGCGCGCGCCGCTCGGACCGCTCTCGCAAATCGAGCCGCGCTGGGATGCGTTCATGCGCAGGCAGATGCAGGGTTGTCGCAGCAGGCACGAGCGTCTCGGCCTTGCGCCAAAATTCCTCGCCGGCCTCGACGATCTCCTGAGCGACGCAACCGACCTCATCCCGATGGATGCGCCGCCGGTGATCCTGATCGGCGAGTACATTCCAGAGAATTTTCTGCTCGCTTGCCACAACAGTGAATGGTCGCTCGCCGGCCTATTCGATTTCGGCGACGTGCTGACGGGATGGCGCGACTACGATTTGCTAGGCCCCAGCGCCTTCATGGCGGCGGGCCGGCCCGGCCGCGTGCGCAGCCTGCTCGAAGGTTTTGGTTATGCGAAGCCGGACTATGCGCTCAAGCGACGCCTGATGGCCCTGATGCTGCTGCATCGCGCCAGCGATCTCAACAGCCACATCTGCATCGAGGGATGGCAGGACAAGGCGAACGATCTCGTCGAGCTTCAGGATTTGATTTGGGCGGGGTGAGCGCCTCCCTCTCTGTCATTCCGGGGGCGCCGCGGAGCGGCGAGCTCGGAATCCATTTACCCCTCGCGTTCTGCGGCCCGATGGATTCTCAGATGCGCAATTGCGCATCATAGCTCGATGCTGCGCATCGCCCCGGAATGACAGGCAGCGCTTATTAAGCGGGCTCCTACTTCGGAGGGCTCAACAAATAGGCAATCATGCGTCTTTGTATGCAACTTTGGCGAGGGGCCGTTTGCTCTTGGCAGGCCGCATTTGAAAATTTCATTCGTGTCTTCAGCGCGTTAAGTCAGAATACGTCTCTTTCCATCCTTGGCACGAACCTTGCGAATCCAGTTCCAACCAGAAACTTTTGTGTTGGAGCATTTTCATGAAACGCCGCGATTTCCTCAAGTCCGCCACCGGATTGGCCGCTGGCGCGGCGCTTCCGGCCATGCCTTCGGTGATCTCGTCGGCCCAGGCCGATGCGCGCTCGGAGACGCTGCTGATCGTCTCGGAAGGCGGGCCTAACAATCTCGACATCCACGGCGTCGGCACCAACGTGCCCGGCTATGAAGTGTCCTGGAATTGCTACGATCGGCTGCTCAGCCACGAGATGAAGAGCGGGCCCGGCGGCGTGCCCTATTACGACCGCGACAAGTTCAAGGGCGAGCTCGCCGAGGACATCAAGATCGACGACATGTCGGTCACCTTCAAGCTGAAGAAGAACGCCAAATTCCACGACGGCACGCCGGTCACGGCCAAGGACGTCAAATGGTCGCTCGATCGCGCCGTCAGCGTCGGCGGCTTTCCGACCTTCCAGATGAGCGCGGGCTCGCTGACCAAGCCGGAGCAGTTCGTCGTCATCGACGACTACACCGTGCGGGTCGACTTCCTGAAAAAGGACAAGCTGACGATTCCCGATCTTGCGGTGATCGTGCCGTGCATCGTCAACTCCGAGCTGGTGAAGAAGAACGCCAGCGAAAAAGATCCCTGGGGTCTCGAATTCACCAAGCAGCAGACCGCGGGCTCCGGCGCCTACAAGGTGACGAAGTGGACTGCCGGCACCGAAGTGATCATGGAGCGCAACGAGGACTGGGTCGGCGGACCCTTGCCGAAGATCAAGCGCGTGATCTGGCGCATGGTGCCGCAAGCGGGTAACCGCCGCGCACTCTTGGAGCGCGGCGACGCCGATATCTCCTACGAGCTGCCGTTCAAGGATTTCCAGGAGATGAAGGCGAGCGGCAAGCTCAACGTGGTGTCGCTGCCGTTCTCCAACGGCATCCAGTATATCGGCATGAACGTCACCAAGCCGCCGTTCGACAATGTGAAGGTGCGGCAGGCCATCGCCTATGCGCTACCGTACCAGAAGATCATGGATGCCGTGCTGTTCGGTCTCGGCAATCCCATGTTCGGCGCGGCAAAGGACAAGGCGACGGAAGTCGCCTGGCCGCAGCAGCACAGATACAACACCGACATGGACAAGGCGAAGGCGCTGCTGACTGAAGCCGGCTACGCCAACGGTTTCGAGACCACGATCTCGTTCGACCTCAACTTCGCCGGCGTCAACGAGCCGCTGTGCGTCCTGGTGCAGGAATCACTCGCCCAGCTCGGCATCAAGACCACCATCAACAAAGTGCCTGGCGCCAACTGGCGCACCGAGTTGAACAAGAAGGAGATGCCGCTCTTCACCAACGTGTTCTCGGGCTGGCTCGATTATCCCGAGTACTTCTTCTACTGGTGCTACCACGGCAACAATTCCGTCTTCAACACCATGAGCTACAAGTCGGCGGAGATGGACAGACTGATCGACGGCGCCCGCGTTGCTGCCGCGGCCGGGGACGCCGCGACCTACGACACCGACGTGAAGGGTTTTGTCGATCTCGCCTACGCCGACATCCCGCGCATCCCGCTGTACCAGCCCTTCGTCAACGTCGCGATGCAGAAGAACATCAGCGGCTACCAATACTGGTTCCACCGCCGCCTCGATTATCGCGCGATGGCGAAGGGGTGAGGGGGGTCATGGCGCGCGACACGGCCGCGTCTCTCTGTATGTCTCCGACAAGTGAGGTGGGCAGCACTCTCTCATTCCCTCTCCCCTTGTGGGAGAGGGGCAGGGTAAGGGGTAGCCACGAACTCCGACCTAGCTTGGGGCTACCCCTCACCCCAACCCTCTCCCACAAGGGGAGAGGGGGCGCAGCGGTACGCGCGGCTCGATCTCATTTCCACACCAGGAGGTCGCCATGCTGACCATGATCGGCAAGCGCCTGATGTTCGCGATTCCCTCGCTGATCGGAGTCGTCATCGTCACCTTCCTGCTCACGCGCGCTCTGCCCGGTGATCCCGCGGCGTATTTTGCAGGTCCCGCCGCAACGAAGGAAGCCGTCGAGCAGATTCGCAAGAAGCTCGGTCTCGATCGGCCGCTGATCGAGCAGTTCTTCCGCTACACCAACGATCTCGCCCATGGCGATTTCGGCAACTCGCTCACCACCGGTCAGCCGGTCGCGGCCGAGATCCGCAATCGCCTGCCGGCCTCGGCCGAGCTGACGCTGCTCGGCCTCATCGTCTCGGTCGTGATCGCCATTCCCCTCGGCGTACTGGCGGCGACGCGGCCGGGGTCGTGGGTCGACCATCTCTGCCGGGTGACGACGACGGCCGGCGTATCGCTGCCGGTGTTCTTCACCGGCCTGGTGCTGGTCTACGTCTTCTATTTCCAGCTCGGCTGGTCGCCCGCGCCGCTCGGCCGGCTCGATGTGTTCTACAGCGCGCCGCCGACCGTGACCGGCTTCTATTTGATCGACACCCTGATCGCGCGCGACTTCGAGGCGTTCCGTTCGGCGGCCAGCCAGCTCATCCTGCCGGCAACGACGCTTGCAATCTTCTCGCTGGCGCCGATCGCGCGCATGACCCGCGCCTCGATGCTGGCGGTGCTGTCGTCGGAGTTCGTGCGCACCGCGCGTGCCAGCGGCCTGTCGCCCGCGACCGTCATCGTCACCTACGCCTTCCGCAACGCGATGCTCCCTGTCATCACCACGCTCAGCATGGTGTTTTCGTTCCTGCTGGGGGCCAACGTGCTGGTCGAAAAAGTGTTCGCCTGGCCCGGCATCGGCTCCTATGCGGTGGAAGCGCTGATCTCGTCGGACTTCGCGCCGGTACAGGGTTTCGTGCTGACCATGGCGGTGATGTACGTGCTCTTGAATCTCGTGATCGACATTCTCTACGGCGTGATCGATCCACGCGTCAGGCTTGAGGGTTAAACCATGAGCACCGTTGCGCCTGTTGTTGCACCCGTCGGTCCCGCGCGTACCTCGGGACTGGTCGCGCTCCTCGAACAGACCCGTTACGTTCTCGGCGAGAACAAGGTCACGGGCTTTGCGTTCGCGCTCCTGATCGTGATCCTCATTGCCGCAATCTTCGGTCCCTACGTGGTTCCGTATGATCCGCTGGCGTCCGACACCGCGGCGTCGCTGAAGCCGCCCTCGGCCGCGCACTGGTTCGGCACTGATCAGTTGGGCCGCGACATCTTCAGCCGCGTCGTCGTGGCAACGCGGCTCGATACGTTCATCGCGGTCGCCTCCGTCGTGCTGGTGTTCCTGATGGGCGGGCTCGCCGGCATCGCCGCGGGCTATTTCGGCGGCTGGACCGATCGCATCGTCGGCCGCATCGCCGACACCATCATGGCATTCCCGCTGTTCGTCTTGGCGATGGGCATCGTGGCCGCGCTCGGCAACACCGTGCAGAACATCATCCTGGCGACAGCCATCGTCAACTTTCCGCTCTATGCCCGCGTCGCGCGCGCCGAAGCCAATGTTCGCCGCAATGCCGGCTTCGTTCAGGCGGCGCGGCTGTCCGGCAACGGCGAGTTTCGCATCCTGCTGGTGCATATTTTGCCGAACATCATGCCGATCATGATCGTGCAGATGTCGCTGACCATGGGCTACGCCATCCTCAATGCCGCCGGCCTCTCTTTCATCGGCCTCGGTGTCCGCCCACCGACCGCGGAATGGGGAATCATGGTCGCCGAGGGCGCCGGCTTCATGGTGTCAGGCGAATGGTGGATCGCATTGTTCCCCGGCCTCGCGCTGATGATCGCCGTGTTCTGCTTCAACCTCCTCGGCGACGGCCTGCGCGACATCGTCGACCCGCAGCGGAGGACGTGATGGTTGGTTTCAAGTGCGGGCAGAAAAGCACGAAGCTCACATGTGAGGAGGGTGCCATCCTCTCATTCCCTCCCCCCTTGTGGGGGAGGGGCAGGGAGGGGG